>NZ_CP058986.1:1460000-2073750 GCF_019278525.1 Polaribacter sp. HaHaR_3_91 | reverse complement strand
CGTAATCTTAAAATAAAAGGAGTGGGTATATCTATATCAAAAGCCAAATTACAACTAACACGTAACCACATAATTAAATCTTATTAATAACAGTTGATATCGCCAAAATTGGCAATACTTAAATGTAGTGGATTCCTTGTTAAGAAGTGTTGCTTTATATGTTTTAATTACATCATAATTATATGTAAACAACAATAATTAGACCTATAATTAGTGAATTAAAAACTTTAATTATGCTTTGAAAACCCAAAATAGAGCTATAGATTCTAATTGCTGGATATAAAAAACAGGTGGATTCTATCCGCATCTAACAATAATAAAAAATTTGAAATAGAATAAAGTGATTTTATAAAAGGAGAAGTTATTGTAAAGTTTCTATTTAAAATTATCACAAAAAAAATCCAATGAAATTTCATTGGATTTTCTATATATGTAAAATTTTGAACCAAGTTCTGTATTTCGTTTTGTTATTACACGTTGAATCTAAAGTGCATAATATCACCGTCTTTAACAACGTACTCTTTACCTTCTACTTTCATCTTACCAGCTTCTTTTACTTTCGCTTCAGAACCATAAGTAGCAAAGTCTTCATAAGCAATTGTTTCTGCTCTAATAAACCCTTTTTCAAAATCTGTATGTATCACTCCTGCAGCTTGAGGCGCTGTAGAACCAATAGGAATTGTCCAAGCTCTAACTTCCTTTACACCTGCAGTAAAATAAGTCTGTAAGTTTAACAATTTATATGCAGAACGAACCAATCTAGAAACACCCGCTTCTTCTAAGCCAATATCTGCTAAAAACATTTGTCTTTCTTCATAATCGTCTAATTCTGTAATATCTGCTTCTGTACCAACTGCTAATACAATAACTTCTGCATTTTCATCTTTTACAGCCTCTCTAATTTTTTCTACATATGCATTTCCAGAAACGGCAGAACCTTCATCAACATTACAAACATATAACACTGGTTTTAAAGTGATAAACTGTAATGGTTGTACAAATTCCATTTCTTTTTCTGTAAAATCTAAAGTTCTTACAGAAACACCTTTTAATAAAGTTTCTTCAATTTTAAGTAAAACTACTAATTCTGCTTGCGCTTCTTTATTACCAGTTTTAGCTGTTCTCTTTACACGCTCTAAACGTTTTTCTACAGCTTCTAAATCTTTTAATTGCAGTTCAATATCTATTGTTTCTTTGTCTCTAACAGGATCTATAGAATTATCTACATGTATAATATTATCATTATCAAAACAACGAATTACATGTAAAAGAGCATCTGTTTCACGAATATTTGCTAAAAACTGATTTCCTAAACCTTCTCCTTTACTTGCTCCTTTTACCAAACCAGCAATATCTACAATCTCTACAGTAGCAGGCTGAACTCTTTCTGGAACAACTAATTCTTCTAATTTCTCTAAACGTGTATCTGGCACGTTTACAACTCCTAAATTTGGTTCTATGGTACAAAAAGGAAAGTTTGCACTTTGCGCTTTTGCATTTGATAAACAGTTAAATAAAGTTGATTTTCCTACGTTTGGTAATCCTACAATTCCGGCTTTCATCTAAATAATTTTTGCTTCAAAAGAAAGTTTTTTAACTTAAAATTAATAAACTCTCTTAAAGTTTTAAGAATGCAAATATAATACTTTGTTAAACTTAAAATGATTTTTATTTATAAATAAAGAATAACAATACATTTATAAAAAAATCAACATTTTATGACGAAAAAACTACTCTCTTTTTCATTACTATTTTTAAATATTATAGTAATGAACTCTCAAACAATTTCAGGTAAAATCATCAGTCTAAATTCTTCAAATCCAATTGAGAAAGCAGCACTTTTAACAGACAAAAAATCTGGTTCGACTTCAGATGAATTAGGTAATTATACTTTAAACTTAGATAACGTAAAAATTATTACTATTTCTTGCTTAGGCTATCAACCAAAAACCATTACAAAAAGGCAACTAATAAATAATCATTACGTAGTAAACTTACAAGAAGACGTAAATCTACTCGATGAATTTCAACTAAACTTAACCAAAGTTACTTTAGATAGCTTATTGATAAAAACAGCTAAAAACATGAAAGAAAACTATCTTTCATCACCTGTAAAACAAGATGTATATGCTATTGAAAATCAAAATTTAGATTTTAAAAAACTAGAATTCGAGTTAAATTCTAGTTCACTTTTAAGTAGAAAAAAAAGAAAATTAGCAGAAAAAGAATTAATGCAATTTGCTGATAATCTTCAAGAAAAAAATCCTGCTTTTGGTACAGAATTTAAAGCAACTGTTTTAAATAAAAAATTCTATTCTGAAGAACGAAAAAAAGAAGTAGATTCTTACGAAGTAACCGCTATTCAGGGGTTTAAAAAAATAGATATAGGAAACGGTGTAACCCTAGAAAACATAACGGAAAGGCTGCAAAACGTCGTTTTAAAACATTTGAATTCTAAAAACACATATAAAGTAAAATCTGGACTTTTTAAACTAGAAGACTCATTGTCTATGGCGGAAACAGCTAGAGTTACAGATTCAATATCAAAAGACAATACTTTTAGTGATTACAACCAAAGTTATCCACTTAGAAATATAAAATATAGAACTGTATTTTTTAAAGCTTCTAATCAAAAGAATTTTCTTGATCAGAAATATTATGAACATCAATTAGAAGAAAATGAAATATTAGGCACTAAAAAGTATTATGTTGTTTCATTTATTCCTAACAAATCAAAATCTAAATATTCGGGTAAAATGTATATTGATCCTGCAGATTTCTTTATCAAAAAAATAGCATACCAATATGCTGATGGAAAACGTGGACAACATTTGAATTTAAAGTTTTTATTTGGAATCAAATTTTCTGAAAACCAACATCATGTAACTGTTTTTTATGAAAAAAATAAAGATGATAAAATATACACTTCCTACATAAAAGAAACCAAAACGAACTACGCATACATAGATAGACCTATAAAATTTATAGAAAATGCCAAAGATAAAAACAAGGTAAAATTTAATGTTAAAGTAGAAATAAACGTCAGTGAAGACAGAGAAACCTTTGTAAATAATATCACCGATTTTGATGCTGATAGCTTTAAAAAGAAGACCAAAGAAGAAATTAAAGAAGCCTATAAAAAAAGAACTACTTATATGACTAAAGAAGCTTATGACGCTTCTAATTGGAAAAATAAAGTTTTAATTCGTCAATATTTAGAACAATATAATTAAGTATAAATCTACTTTAAAACGCTCTATTAAATAAATACCCAACGTAAACGAACGTTGGGTATTTACTTAAACAAAAACAGTATGCTTTTATGCCTTAAAATATAATTTTATCTAACTATTTTTTAATCACAAATTCATCTACAATTTTACAGAAGTCTTGTTAGGCTCAAATTCTTTTTTATTAGTAGAACAAGAAAAAACAAAAAAGGTTCCTAAAATGATTACATACTTTTTCATAAATTATAATGTTTTTTTTTAAGGTTACTATATATTTAAATACTTATTTTATTAAGGAAAAAGCTTCTAACATTTCTGCCAAATTATCAGTCAAAATAAAATCTACCCCAGCATCTAGTAATTCTTTCACTTGCTCTTTTTTTTCTGAATGAAAATAATTTACACGAACACCATTTTGCTTTAGTTTTTTTAGGTCGCGTAACATGTTTACATCATCTCTACTATTTTTTATTTGAAGAAATGCAAAGTTTTTTTTGATGGTTTGGTCGATATAAGAAACACGAGAAGTTGAACGTTCCATATTACAAATCTTCATGTTTTTACTTACGCTATTTACTCCTTTAGCCGCCTTTTTTCCACATGCAATTACAGATTGTTGAACTCTATTTTCTGCCATTACCATTTTAGCCGTTTCTACACCTACCCTTCTGTCTCCTTTTAAATGAATATTTAACCATATGTTTTGTGGCATTATTCTAAGAACTTCTTGTAGAGTTGGTACTTTTTCCCCATTAAACTTTTCAGCTTTCCAACTACCTCCATCTAATTCTCTAATTTCAGTTAAAGTTAACTCAGATACTTTTCCAAAACCATTTGTTGTTCTATTTACAGTAGCATCATGCATGATCACAAGTTTATTATCTTGTGTTAATTGTACATCAAACTCTATCATTTGAACTCCTAAACGTATGGCTTCTTTAAAAGCGGCAATTGTATTCTCTGGATGTGTCTTATTCGCTCCACGATGTGCACAAATACCTTTTAGAGGTAAACTATCTGCTTGTGCAAAAACAGATAGTTTCAACAAGAGTAATATCAAGAATAAAAAATTCTTATTTAATAGTATAACCTTCTTCATCTTTTATTTTTTTAAAAGAAAACATTCTTCTTATTATTGATTACAAATTAAGTTGAATAAAGAAGATTAAAATGATTAAATCTTATTCGTTTTGTATGATATTTAAACTGCTTTATCAAAAAAAACAGCTCATTTTAATTCAAAAATGAAACTTCAATTAATGCTCTTTTTTACGATGTAACATTATATTAACCTTGTCTGAACCTTAAAATAACAAAGAAAAAAAAAGAGACAAAATATAATCTATAACTAACAATATACATTAAGTTTTAACAAAATTTTTAGAATAGGTTTGTCCGAAATTAACATAACAAATCAACTATTTTATTAATTCATTCACAGTATGAAAAAAAGAAACTTAAGGCTTTTTACCTTCTTTTTAATATGCTTGTTATCTGCAAACATATATGCACAACAACAAGTTAAAGGAGTTATAAGCGACACTAATCAAATACTCTTACCAGGAGTATCTGTTGTTTTAAAAGGAACAACTACCGGAGTAACTTCCGATTTTGATGGTAATTATAATATTACTGTTCCTAACAACAATTCAATACTTGTATTTTCATATTTAGGTATGGCAACACAAGAAGTTAATGTTGGTAGTAAAACAAATATCAACGTTACCTTAGAAGAATCTTCAGAAGCGTTAGATGGTATTGTTGTTACCGCACTTGGAATTTCTAGAGAGAAAAAATCATTAGGGTATTCCGTTGCTGAAGTATCTGGAGATGATATGACAACTGTAACACAAGAAAATGCATTAAACGCATTAAATGGTAGAGTTGCAGGTGTGCAAATTAATGCTACCGGAGGTGCTGGTTCTACTGTAAGTGTAATTTTACGTGGTGCTTCTTCATTAACTACAGATAACCAACCTTTATATGTTGTAGATGGTGTTCCTTTAAGTAGTGGACTTACCAACATTGGAAGTATTGGTGGCGGTGTAGAGGTAGATTATGGTGGTGGTATTAGTGATATTAATCCTGATGATATTGCAAACGTATCTGTTTTAAAAGGGCCTAGTGCTGCTGCACTATATGGAGCAAGAGGTGGTAATGGTGTTATTTTAATTACTACAAAATCAGGTAAAAAAAATAAAGGTTTAGGCATTTCTTTTAGTTCTAGTAATGTCTACGAAATCCCTTATAAATTTATCGAAAAATCTACACTTTTTGCCAACGGTAGTAGACCAAACCCTAATACAACACAAATAGACGAAACTTCTTCTGGTTGGGTTGGTCCTGAATTAGACAAAGGTTTAAGTGCTATTCAATGGCCATATTCAGATCAAGAAATAGCTACGGGAGTTGGTGTAGCAAAACCATTAATTTCTAGAGGTGCCAACAATGCTAAAAATTTCTTTGAAAATTCATTTACTTCTACAAATACTGTTTCTATAGAAAATAGTACAGACAGAATGAATTATAGAATATCTTATACCAATATGCAACATGAAGGTTTTATTCCAAATTCTGATTTGTATAGACATAATTTTGGTATCAATAGTAGTTTTGATGTTAATGACAAATTAAAAATTAACTCAAGTATAAAATATACTATTTCTGGTGCAGATAATCGCCCTTCTACAACAGACAGAGGTGCAAACCCTTTACAAGCACTATATGATATTAATAGCCATATAGATATTCTTGACATGAAAGATTATTGGTTAGTAGAGGGCGTTAGCCAAAATGCACCCTATAATTTTGGGGATGATCCTTCTCAATTTGAATTTAACAACCCTTATTTTTTGGCCAATGAAATAAATAATGGGTTTAAAAGAAAAAGATTGATGGGTAATATTCAAGCCGATTATCAATTTACAGACAAACTTTCTTTAATGACTCGTTTTGCTTATAATGATACTCATGAAGTAAGAGAAACTAAAATATCTAGCGGTTTTAATGATGAACCTAATGGTGCTTACGGATTATCTAACATAAATGGTGTAGAAACAAATGTCGATTTTTTACTTACTTATCAAGATAAATTAAACGAAAATTTTGATTACAGCTTATCCGCTGGAGGTAACAGAAGAGATTTAAATAATAATTCATCATCTGCGCAAACTAAAAATGGAGGTTCTGGTTTAGTGGTTCCTAACTTATTTACATTATCTAATATAGCCTCAGATAATATTAGCTATGGTAGTTCTTCATCTAAAAAACGTGTAAATAGTTTGTATGCTTTAGGTAATATTAGTTTTAAAAATACTGTATTTATAGATGCGAGTGTTAGAAACGATTGGTCTAGCACTTTACCTGAAAATAATAATAGCTTTTTGTACCCTTCAGTTTCATCAAGTATTTTATTAGATAAGATTTTTAATATGGGTAACGATGTATCTTTATTTAAGCTGCGTGTAGGTTGGGCACAAGCAGGTAATGATACAAGTGCTTATAATTTATACTCTGTTTTAAGCAATTCTGGAGACTGGGGAGCTGCTTCACAATTATCTGTAAGTGCTGCTTTAAAAAATGATGAAATTAAACCAGAAATTAATACATCTACAGAATACGGTGTTGATCTATCACTTTTTAGAAATAAAATAACATTGGATTTCACGTATTATGAATCTGATAACAAAAACCAAATCTTTCAAAAATCATTACCAATTTCTTCTGGTGCTACAAGTAAACTATTTAATGCTGGTAATTTAAACAGTAAAGGGTTTGAGGCAAGCTTAGGAAGTGTTTTAGTTAAAAATGATGATCTACGTTGGAATATGAATTTAACATTTACGACCAACAAAACCATTATTACAGAATTAGCTCCAGGCACAGATTATGTTTCTTTTTGGTCTGAAGCAAGAAATGGTGCCTATACTTGGGTTGGTGAAGAAATTGGTCAGCTAGTAGATAGAGCATTTGTTCGTGTAGAAGATGAAAATTCGCCTTACTACGGATGGCCTTTGTTAGATGATGAAGGATGGGATAGTGACGATAGAACTTTATCTGATGCAGACGGAAATAGAGTGGCTCCTGTTACTGGTAATTATAATCCTGATTTTAAAATGGGATTACAAACTTCTATCACGTATAAAAACTGGAATTTATCAATGAATTTTGATTGGAGAAAAGGTGGACAATTTGTTTCTCAAACGTACCGTTATTCAGAATCTGATGTACAAACTTCAAGATGGCTAGATAAAGTTCATGACTTAAGCAACGTCAATGATATACCTGCTTACATTAGAGAAAATTCTGATATATTTTTATCACCAAACGGAGAATTCTATCCACTTGTTGGTGGACCTACTGCAGAGTATGGTGGTTTCCCTTATGATGGTTTAAATGATGGAGTATTTTTACCTGGAGTAATGGGGTATTATGATGACAGTGGTAATTTTGTAGCTACTCAAGAAAACCTAGGTGGAGAAGGTACACAATACCATTCTTATGGAGACAATTATCCTTGGAGCTATTCTAAAGCAGCAACTTTTGATGCAGATTACTTAAAACTTAGACAAATTTCTATTGGATATACTTTTCCTCGTGAAGTGTCAGAAAAAATGGGTATGAACAATTTATCGCTTTCATTATTTAGCCGTAATATTATTTTATGGACAAAAGCAGGCATCAATATAGATCCAGAAAGTGCTTTTCAAAGTTCAGGATCAGGAATGGCACAAGGTGTAGAACGATACAACATTCAACCATGGTCAATTCCTGTTGGTTTTAAACTAAACGCAAGTTTTTAAATTAAAATAAAAAATCAAGAATATGAAATTTATAAAAAATATAGTAATTTTATTTCTATTGATTCCAACTTTGCTTATCGTTTCTTGCGATAGTAATTTGGTAGAAATAAATGAGAATCCAAATGGAATTGAGCCTAATTTGGCAGACCCCAATTTATTAATGAGTACGGTAATGACAGGGCTTGCAACAAGTACAACTTCTAGAGGTTATGCTGGAGACACCGGAGCTGCATCACAGTTTATACAAAAAGATTCTTGGTCTGACAACAGATATGATTGGGCTACAGGATCTATTTGGTCTACTAATTACAACTTACTACGCACTAACAAAGTAGCCAATGACCAAGCTGTAGCATTAGGTTTAGATTTTCATGAAGGGGTAACTTTAATACTAAAATCGATGTTATTTGGTAATCTTACCGATTATTATGGAGACATTCCTTATTCAGATGCTTTACACGGAAATATTTTAAACGGAGAAAAACCAGCTTATGATACACAAGAAGCTGTTTACAAAGGCATTATTGCAGATTTAGAAACAGCGTCTACCCTTTTAGAAGGAAGTAATTTTGAAAATGTTGACGCATCTCAAGATGTTTTTTACGCTGGAGATGCTTCTAAATGGCAAAAATTAGCGAACTCCTTAGCACTACGTTATTATATGCGTTTATCAGAAAAATTACCAAGTTTTTCTCAAGATGGTGTAACAAAAACACTTTTAAAACCATTAATAAGTAGCATTGATAATGAATTATCTCTTAGCTATATTGGAGGTATTACGAGTCAATCTTGGCCAGAAAGCGGGCAATTTGGTTCTGCTTCAGAATTTTATAGAGTAAAGCCTTGCACTACGATTACAGACAAATTAAAAGAATTTAACGACCCTAGAATTGCCGTTTGGTTTGCTCCTGTTGTAACCCCTACTAAAGTTGTACCAGCAGATGAAATTCCTGGAGGTGGTGATATTGCAGAACAAGACGGTATCCGTTATATTAACGAAGATACCTTAGAAGAAAATGGTTATGCAATCTACTCATCAAACACTTATGCAGCAGATATAGAAGCAGGCAAAACACTTATTGATACAAGTAGCGTTTACGTAGGTTTACCAGTAGCTGTAAGTAATGCCGATCCATATACATACAATCTAAATACTGAAGGTTCTAGAGGAGGTACAAATAGTTACGTTTCTAGAATGAATGAAGTATTTAATCTAAAAGAAGATGGAGGAAACTTATTAAAAGCAAGGTTGTTTTCGTATGCAGAAATATCGTTTTTAAAAGCAGAAGCAGCCGTAAGAGGTTGGGGATCGGATGCCGAAACTAATTATTTAGAAGGAATAAAAGCTTCTTTAGAAGTGTGGGGACTCGCGGACAATTATAATGAATACATAACCAATTCAGGAGTTGCCTTTGATGGTAGTTTAGAAATAATTATGCAACAAAAATGGATTGCAAATATGTTTAATGGTGATGAAGCATATTTAGATTGGAGAAGAACAGGTTTTCCATCTTTAAATGCTGGTCCTTTAGCTAGAGAAGATGTCATGCCATTAAGGTTTGTGTATCCTAGTGATGAAATAAATAACAACACATCAAATAATGCTGTTGGAGTTGCTTCCTTAGAAGAAACTCCGTATAGCAATACCGATTCTAATGATAGCCCTTATGCTAAACCATGGATTGTACAAGATGTTACAAAACCTTGGTAATATTAAATACAAAAATAATTTTAAAATGCCTGAGTTTCCTCAGGCATTTTTTATTGTAAATAAAATAAGTCTTTTTTATACTAAAACAAAAACTCTAATGTCTAAAATATTTACGATAATTAGATGGTGTTTTCCCCATTTTTGCTTTAAAATAAAGGTTAAAATTAGCTAAATTATTATAGCCACTTTCATAACAGATTTCAGCTATTTGTTTATCCGTTTCAGCCAACAATTTTGTAGCAATACCAACTTTTACATTTTTTACATATTCCATAAAAGTAAGTCCTGTTTTCTTTTTAAAAAATCGACAAAAAGAACTTGGAGCCATATTTAAAACTGCAGATGCTTCATCCAAATTAATTCCTTCTTTAATATTTAAAAAAACATATTCGTATACCTTATCTATTTTATCTACATTTTTAGAAAAAGCAGTCTTTTTATTTGTAGGATTAGACAGTTGCTCTCTATCTTCTATTTTAATAAGATATTCAAATAATTTCAACAGTTTAATATAGTATTCTAAACCATCCGTTTTTACCATTTCTATTAAAGTTTTATGTATTTCTACATCATCTTTAACTTTAAAACGAATTCCATTACTTGCTTCTTTTAATAATAATTCCACTTGCTTTAATTCTGGGATTTTAAAAAAATCAAAATTAAAAACATTTTCAGAAAAATGCGTCACAATACAAGTTGGAGATTCGTTATGATCACTATTCTGTAAATCCCAACAATGAGGTAAATCAGATCCTATAAGTACGAGGTCTCCTTTTTCAAAATTAGAAATATGATCACCAATTATTCTTCTTCCTTTGCCAGAAGTAACATAATTTATTTCAAAGTTTTTATGTGAATGAATTTTCTTATTTGGCGATAAAGGCAACTCTCTTGATATAAAAGTATGGTTGCTTGGTACAAATATTTTTTCAAAAACAAAATGCATAGTATGGCTATTATTCCAGAATCCAATACTATGCAATTGTTTTAATCTTTAGTTTACTATAATGTAATTTCTTGTTTAATTATATGTAATTTATCTTAACAAATAAACCTAAAAATAATGAATCCTTAACGATTCTTTATTGAAAGGAAATCGCTTTTTACTTCATGATAAAATATTTTTGACTTCAATATAAATTTCAATAATGAAAACACAAAAAAGTTTAATTGTTTTAGTAATCACTATATTATTTAGCGCTCTACTACAAGCACAACACACGCATGATAATGAAAGTACACATACACATTATTCTGCATTCGACTCTATAGTTGCACATAAATTAATATTTCCGTCTAGTACACCAGATCGTATTATAGCAAATCTTACAGCAGATGCAGCGCATAGTTTAGCAGTAAATTGGAGAACAGATCAACAAGTGTCTAATGGAGTTATAGAAATAGCTTTAGCAACAGATGGACCCGAATTTTTATTACGAAATGTTGAAAAAATAAATGCAACCTCACAAAAATTTGAAAACCAAAACAGAAATGAACCTCTTGTAAAAGCGACCTATCATTCTGCAGTAGTTCATAATTTAAAACCAAATACCATTTATGTTTATCGTGTTGGAAATGGAAGTAAAGATAATGGTTATTGGAGTGAATGGTTTCAGTATAAAACAGCAAATGTTGGAAATGAAAAGCCTTTTAGTTTTATCTATTTTGGGGATGCTCAAAACAACGTAAAATCTTTATGGTCTAGAGTCATTCGTAATTCATATCGTCAATTTCCACAGGTCGATTTTATGTTACATGCTGGAGATTTAATTAACGATAGAGATGCCAATTTAGAATGGGGAGAATGGTTTTACGCAGGTAATTTTATTCATGCAACGGTACCAAGTATGATGACGCCTGGTAATCATGAATACCGAAATGGTGTTTTATCTTCGTTATGGAGACCACAGTTTACCTTGCCAGAAAATGGCCCAACAGAAGCTTTAAAAGAAACTTGTTTTGCTATAGATTACCAAGACATGAAAATAATTTCTTTAGATAGCGAAGGTTTTGATGAAAGTGAAGAATCAAAAGAAGCTCAAATACAATGGTTAGACTCTGTATTACAAGCAAATACAAAAAAATGGACAATTATCACAACCCACTACCCTATTTATTCTACCGCAAAAGGACGTGATAATAAAGAACTTAGAGAAGCTATAAAACCTTTAATTGATAAATATGGTGTGGATTTAGTTTTACAAGGTCATGATCATACATATGCAAGAGGATTTCCTAAAAATGAAGGAAAAGGTTTAACTGTAGTAGAAGATGCGGGTGCTGTTTATGCTGTTTCTGTAAGTGGACCAAAAATGTACGAATCTAAAGATCAAGAATGGATGGTAAGACGAGGTGAATACACGCAACTCTTTCAAATCATAACAGTATCTAAAGACACCATTAAGTATGGAGCCTACACACCTATTGGCACTCTTTATGACGCTTTTGAAATTATAAAAAAAGATGGAAAAAAAACATTGATTAATAAAGTTCCTGAAACACCTGTTAGATTAAAAAAAGATCTAGAAAAAGGAGAATAACTCCTCAACTAAAACAACGATAAAAATTGCAAAAAATGAAAATCACAAAACAACTAATTATTTTATTCGTCTTTTTTATAGGGTGGTCTTGTACAAAAGAAAATATACGTCAAAAAGAAACAACAGAAGTAATTGTAAAAGCTACAAATATAACTACAACACTTAAAGAGTTTAAAAATGCAACATCAAAATCAATCTTGGTTGCAGCTCATAGAGGTGCACACATGGGTAATTTTGAAAATTCTATAGAATCTTCATTAAAATCTATTGAATTAGGAGTAGATATAATAGAGGTTGATGTAAAAACAACAAAAGACGGACAACTAATTTTAATGCATGATAGCTCTATAGATCGCACAACTACAGGAACAGGTGAAGTTGAAGACTTAACATTAGCTGAGATTAAAGCTTTTAAACTAAAAGCACCTTATGGCAGAATAAGCAAAGAATCTGTACCAACTTTTGAAGAATTTTTAAAAGTAGTTAAAGGTAAAATAATGGTAGATGTAGATATGAAAACGGACAATGTAGAAGGATTAGTGAAAGCTGTAAATGAATTTGGAAATAAAAACGAGGTATTTTATTTTGATAATGATTACAACCAGTTAGAACGCATTAAAATTTTAGATAAATCCGCTCAATTAATGCCTAGAGCATATTCTTTAAAAATGGCAGATTCGGCTGTTGTAAAGTTTAACCCAGAAGTTGTACATATAGACACGGGCTTTAATACCAAAGAAGTTGGTGATTTGTTAAAAGAAAACAATGCTAGAATTTGGATAAATACCTTAGGAGAAAAAGATGCTGAAATTCGTTATGGAAGTGGAGAAAAAATAATTGAAGAATTGATTAAAGATGGAGCTAATATCATTCAGACTGATGAACCCGAAATGTTATTAGAATTATTAAGAAGCAAAGGTTTACATCAATAATTTGGTGCTATTATTTTTTTTTCATTAATAAACAGTAAATCTAATTAACAATCAGGTGAAATTAAAAAACATTTTATCACTATTACCTCTTCTTTTTTGTTTGATAATTTGCAAACAAGAATCATTTTCTGAAAAAAAGAAGGTACCCGAAATTTATGTAACACCTATTTATAAAGTTGATTATGGAGATGCCACAGCGGATAAATCTCAATCTAAATCATGGGCTACAGAGCATGGCCATTGGTTACTTTGTTGGTGATAAAGATGGACCTAAGTTATTAAAAAAAGATATTTCAGGATGGTCTCCTCAAACGGTAATTAATAAGCAGTTGACAAACTTACCCCGTAAAGCTGATGTTTTTAAGAAAGAGAATGATGTACATATTGTCTTAGTGGATGAATGTAATTTGAGTGTTGTTAAAATGACTTATTCAAAAGAGAAATACAAAATTCAATGGAAACAGACGCTTTCTATTCCTAAAAACTGTCATTCTATAGAAACTGCAACGATTACACAAGATTCTAAAAATGAATTTTGGGTTTGTGCAGATATGAATGAAACCATAATGGTTTGGCATTCTTTAGACGGAAAAAATTGGTCTACACCATTTACGATTGCTGATAATATAAATAAAGATGACATTTCTTTAATTGCGAAATTAGAAAACCAACTATCTGTAATTTGGTCTAATCAAAATACACAAACCATCTACGAACGAATTCATTATGACGGAAATAAATTAGATAAATGGTCTCAACCAATCATTATTCAACAAGGAAACAATAACGCAGATGATCACTTAAATGCGACAGTTTTAGAAAGTGGAGAAATGATGGTGGCTTCTAAAAATAGTGTTGATAAAATTAATCAACCTCAATTTGTATTAAGAATAAGAGATAAAAAAGGAAATTGGACAAACATTCCGTATGAGCCTCTTAAGAGGGGAAAAAGTCCCAGTAGACCAATTATTAATCATGTAACATCCGGAAAAATATTTGAAGCGCATTCTGTAAAAAACAAAGAAAATAATAGATATTATATTTCTGTAAATGAAATTACAAAAACGAAAAACAAATATATTTTTAAAGAACTCATTCGATTAAAAACAAAAATAAAAGGAAAAAATGGTGATGTTACTTCTAGTAAAGATCCTTTCTTTTCTAAAAAATCAAAATTTATCTTTTTCTCTGATGATTTCGGTAATATTTATTCGTTTGATCTAGATTTACTATTCTAGAGATATTTTCTAAACAACTACTATAAAGGTATTTATAAAGTAAAAGCCCCAAATCTGATTGATTTGGGGCTTTTATAATATTATAAAAATATTTTATTAGTCGTTATGCATAAAGCTTTGCTTAGCTAACAACTCTTCTTCTGTTTCTACAACGTCGTCATCTGGTACACAACAATCTACAGGACATACTGCAGCACATTGTGGCTCATCATGAAAACCTTTACATTCTGTACACTTATCTGGAACGATATAATAGATTTCATCAGAAACTGGTTCTTGAACATCGTCGGCATTTACCGATTTACCATTTGGTAAGACTGCATTTCCTTTCAAATCTGTTCCGTCTGAATATTTCCAATCATCTGCTCCTTCGTAAATTGCAGTGTTAGGACATTCTGGTTCACATGCCCCACAATTTATACATTCATCTGTTATTATAATTGCCATAATTTTCTGTTCTGTTTTTGTACCTTTGCAATTGCAAAAATAAAGCCAAAATAATAGACAACCAAAATAAATGGATAGTATTCAAAACAGAATTATTGCTTTCGCAAAATTAGGCGCCTTTTTAGGTCAGTTTTCTATCGATAAAATAAAAAAAATCGATAATATTGAACATAATGAAATCTTTTTTGATGGCTTTTTACATCAAATAAAACTAGCACAAGAAAAGAACTCTTGGTTTACAAAAGATAATGTTTTATTCTCCTTAAATAGCCTACATAAATCACTAACAGAAAAAAACTTAAATACATTTACCAAAAGTTTAGATTCAACTATAAAACCATCAAAAAAAGTTGCGATTGTAATGGCTGGAAACATACCTTTGGTAGGATTTCATGATTTTTTATCGGTATTAATATCTGGGCATTCAGTATTGGTTAAGCAATCTTCTAGTGATAAACACTTATTACCTTTTTTAGCGAAGTATTTAGAGTATGTAGAACCTACTTTTAAGGGAAAAATTACTTTTACAGAAGAAAAGTTGACAGATTTTGATGCTGTAATCGCTACCGGAAGCGATAATACAGCACGATATTTTGAGTATTATTTTAAAAATAAACCAAATATTATTAGAAAAAGTAGAAATTCCGTGGCAGTTATCACCGGAAAAGAAACCGAAGAAGATTTTATTAAATTATCGGATGATGTTTTTCAATACTTTGGTTTAGGTTGCAGATCTGTTTCTAAATTATATGTGCCTAAAGGCTATAATTTTGATGCTTTTTTTACAGGAATGTATGCTAAAAAAGACATGATTGAAAACGCAAAATATGCGAATAATTATGATTATAACAAAGCGGTGTATTTAATGAGCTTGTTTGATTTGTTAGAAAATGGTTTTCTAATGATTAAAGAAGACGAAAGCTATGCCTCTCCTATTGCTACTATTTTCTATGAATATTACGACAATGAAACAGATTTAAAAATAAAATTACATCAAGATAAAGATAAAATTCAATGTATTGTTGCCAAAGACTTTATAGAAAATGAAATCGCTTTTGGGCAAACACAACATCCTAAATTAACAGATTACGCAGATGGTGTAAATACATTAGAATTTTTATCAACAATATAAACCTTACAAAGGGATATTAAATTAAATCGCGAAGACGCTCAGTTTTTCGCAAAGTTCGCAAAGTGTTACAACTTTGAATCTAAAACATTAAATATTGAACTTAAGAGTATGAAAAAACATAATTTCAGTGCAGGTCCTTGTATTTTACCACAAGAAGTATTGCAAAAAGCTTCAGAAGCAATCTTAAACTTTAATGATGATAATTTATCATTAATAGAAATTTCTCACAGAAGTAAACCTTTTGTAGAAGTAATAGAAAAAGCACGTTCTTTAGCTTTAGAATTGTTAGGATTAGAAAATAAAGGTTACAAAGCTTTGTTTTTACAAGGTGGTGCAAGTTTAGAGTTTTTAATGGTTGCTTACAATTTGTTAGATAAAAAAGCAGCGTATTTAAATACGGGTACTTGGGCAGATAAAGCAATTAAAGAAGCAAAAGCTTTTGGAGAAGTTGTAGAAGTTGGTTCTTCTAAAGACAAAGGTTACAACTATATTCCTAAAGGATATACAATACCAGAAGATGCAGATTATTTTCACTGTACAAGTAACAATACCGTTGCTGGTACGCAGATGAAAGATTTTCCGGAAACCAATATTCCTTTGGTTTGTGATATGAGTTCAGACATTTTTTCTCGTCAGTTAGATTTCGAAAAATTCGATCTTATTTATGCAGGTGCTCAGAAAAATATGGGGCCAGCTGGTGCAACTTTAGTCATTATTAAAGAAGAAATTTTAGGTAAAGTAGAAAGACATATTCCTTCTATGTTAAACTATCAAATTCATATTGATAAAGATAGTATGTTTAATACACCTTCTGTATTTGCAATCTATGTTTCTATGTTAACCTTACAATGGTTAAAAGATTTAGGCGGAATTGAATTTATTGAAGAAGTAAATAATAAAAAAGCAGCCCTTTTATACTCTGAAATTGATAGAAACCCGTTGTTTAAAGGAATTGTAGCCAAAGAAGACAGAAGTACAATGAATGCTACTTTTACTTTAACAGATGATTCTTTAAAGGAGAAATTTGATACCATGTGTAAAGAAGCAGGAATTAGCGGAATAAATGGACACAGAAGTGTTGGTGGTTATAGAGCAAGTATGTACAACGCCTTACCTTTATATAGCGTACAAGTTTTGGTTGATGCGATGCAAGAGTTAGAAAGAATTCAAAAATAAAATAAAAATCGTCATTCCGATTGAAATGAAGGAATCTTACGTTAAGATTGCCACATTTCAACATTAAGAATGACCCCAATAGTTAGAATGAAAATATTAGCAAACGATGGAATTTCTAAAAGCGGAATAGATGCTTTAGAAAAAGGAGGATTTGAAGTACTAGACATAAAAGTAGCACAAAATCAGTTAGAAAGTTATATCAATGAAAACAATGTTGATGCAATTTTAGTAAGAAGCGCAACACAAGTAAGACAAGAATTAATGGAAGCTTGCCCAAGTCTAAAATTAATTGGACGTGGTGGTGTTGGCTTAGATAATATAGATGTAGAATATGCAGAAGACAACGGTTTACATGTAATTAACACACCAAAAGCTTCATCTGGCTCTGTGGCAGAATTGGTTTTTGCACACCTTTTTGGGATGGCTCGTTTTTTACATTCTTCAAATAGAGAAATGCCTTTAGAAGGAGATTCTCGTTTTAAAGAATTGAAAAAAGCCTACTCTGAGGGAATTGAATTAAGAGGAAAAACAATTGGTATTATCGGTTTTGGACGCATTGGTCAAGAAGTTGCAAAAATTGCTATTGGTGTTGGAATGAATGTTTTAGCAACTGATGATGAAGTTACAAGTGCACCAATTACTTTAGAGTTTTTTAACGGACAAAAAACTACCTTTATTATTGAAACTGTAGATAAAGAAGAACTTTTAAAAGAGTCGGACTTTATTACTTTACACACACCAGATCAAGAAGATTATATTATTACGGCATCAGAATTTGAAAAAATGAAAGACGGTGTAGGTATAATAAATACATCTAGAGGTGGTATTTTACACGAAGTAGATTTAGTAAAAGCTATAGAAAGCGGTAAAGTACAATTTGCAGGTTTAGATGTTTTTGAAACAGAACCTACTCCAGCAGTACAATTATTAATGAATCCAGAAATTTCTTTAACTCCGCATATTGGCGCTGCAACCAAAGAAGCACAAGATAGAATTGGAGTTGAATTAGCAAATCAGATTATTGCTTTGTTAAAGAATTAGAAAAAATTATTAATACAAGATTCTTAAAAAAATAATTTCATTCGAAATGACAGTTATTTTATAACAACAACTGTCATTTCGAAATTATTTTTTATGTGATTGTGAAATTTCATCCATACCTAATATTTAGAATCTTCGTCTGAATAACAAAAAAAGAAAACATGATTAAAGAAAATCTATTAGAAATAAAACAATCACTTCCAGAAAATGTAACTTTAGTAGCTGTTTCTAAAACCAAACCTTTAGAAGACTTGCAAGAAGCATATGCTGCTGGTCAGCGTATTTTTGGTGAGAATAAAATTCAGGAAATGGTGGATAAATATGATGCTTTACCAAAAGACATTCAGTGGCATATGATTGGTCATTTACAAAGTAATAAGGTAAAGTACATGGCACATTTTGTAGATTTGATTCATGGAGTTGATAAATTCTCTACTTTAAAGGAAATCAACAAGCAAGCAAAAAAACATGATAAAGTTATCAACTGTTTATTACAAGTAAAAATAGCCAAAGAAGACACCAAATTTGGTTTGTCTTTTGATGAAATAAATAAAATTTTAGCATCAGAAGCATTCGTAGAATTAAAGAACATAAAAATTACCGGTTTTATGGGAATGGCCACATTTACAGACAATAAGAAACAGTTACAAGAAGAATTTTCATCACTAAATACCTTTTTTAACGAACTTAAAACTCAATACCCATCACTAAAAACTTTATCAATGGGAATGAGTGGAGATTATATACTTGCTATAGAAAATGGAAGTAATATGGTAAGAGTTGGTAGTTCTATATTTGGTCAAAGAAATTATAATGCTTAATTTTATCATAAAAGAAAAAGACTTTGTACGCAATTTTAGATATTGAAACCACAGGAGGAAAATTTAATGAAGAAGGCATCACAGAAATTGCTATATATAAATTTGACGGCCACACAACAGTAGACCAATTCATTAGCTTAGTAAATCCGGAAAAGCCCATTCAAGAATTTGTGGTAAAACTTACGGGCATTAATAATAAAATGCTTAAAAATGCACCTAAATTCTATGAAGTTGCCAAACGGATTATAGAAATTACATCAGATTGTATTTTAGTTGCTCATAATACCACTTTCGATTACAGAATTTTAAGTACCGAATTTGATCGATTAGGGTACGACTTTAATAGAAATACCTTGTGTACTGTAGAATTAAGTCAGAAATTAATTTTAGACCAACCTTCTTACAGCTTAGGGAAACTTACCAAATCTTTAGGAATACCAATTACAGACAGACATAGAGCTTCTGGAGATGCTTTGGCAACCGTGCAATTGTTTAAATTACTCTTAGAAAAAGACACGAATAAAAGTATTATACAAAGTTCTATAAAGTATTTTGACAGAAGACATCAAAAGCAAAAATTAAGAAGTTTAATAGAGGAAATACCAACTGTACAAGGAGTTTTTTACATTCATGATAAAGAAGGTAGAGTTGTATTTATTGGAAAAGGAAAGAATATTAAATCGGAAGTAAATAACCTCTTTCTAAAGGTAACCAAAAGAGCAGTTAAAATTCAGGAAAGAGCACAATCTATTTCTTTTGACAAAACAGGAAATGAACTTTTTACCCGTTTAAAATATGCTATCGAATTAGATGCTTTAACTCCTAAATTTAATTTTAAGAAGAATCCGAAATTTATTACTCAAGATTTTAATAATGAAGATTTTATTATCATTGAAAAAGGGAGAGAAGTAGAAGAAAATGCCGTAATTTTAATAGAAAAGAACGAGGTATATGGTTGTGGTTACACAAACTTAAGCAATCAAGAAAGTAAGATAGATATTTTAAAAACGATCTTAACTCCTATTGAAAACAAGATTCAAGCAAAAAATATTATCAAAAATTACATCAACAAAAATAAAGTACAGAAAATTATTAGACTGTAAATGAAATCTTTAACCCTATTACTCCTACTCTCATCCACTTTAATTATTGCGCAAAAAAGTAAAACTACTAAAATGGGTAAAACCACTCTAGAAGAATTACAAATGACAATTTACGATAAAGACTCTACGGCAACCGCTGTTGTTTTATACGAACACGCAAATAGATATCCAGATAGAGATAATGATGAAATTCCTAGAACAGATTACTACTATCGAATTAAGATTTTAGATAAGGCTTCTTTTAATTTAGCCGATATTACAATTAACTTATACGAAAAACAGAAAGTTAAAGACATTAGTGCAGTTACTTATAATATTACCGAAAACGGTACTATGAGCAGCACATATCTTGATGATAAGGATATCTTTACTACTAAAGAACGAGATACCTGGACGGTTAAAAACTTTACGCTACCTAATATAAAAGAAGGCTCCGTTATAGAATACACCTACAGTATTTTATCTCCGTATTTAAGCATTAACGATTGGGAGTTTCAATCTGACATACCAAAAATAAAAAGTGAATTTGATGCATCTATCTTAGGGAATTATCAATATAATATAAAAAAAACAGGCTATTTACAATTAGATAAAGACGAACCTTCGATGGATAAAAAATGTGTCTATGTTGATGGTATAGGTGAAGGAGGATGTGCAACATATTCTTATGGGATGAATGATATTCCTGCTTTTAAAGAAGAAGATTATATGTTGAGCAAAAAAAATTACATCTCTAAAATTTCTTTTGATATAAAATCGATTACTAGTTATAGAGGTGTTGTAGACAACTTAACGACTACTTGGAAACAAGCCGATAAAAGCTTAAAAGATCGTTTTTTTAATAATCAGACCTCAAAAAAAACTTTTTTTAGAAAAAATATTTCTGAAGCTATTTTAGAAACTGAAAACAGTTTAGATAGAGCGCAAAAAATTTACACTTTTATTCAGAATCATTACACTTGGAATGAAAAGTATTGGACCAATGAAGATGCAAAAGTAAAAGAAGCTTTTCAGCAAAAATCTGGTGATGTTGGTGAAATAAACATTTCGTTATACAACAGTTTAAAAGCGGCGGATATAGATGCCAATTTAGTCGTTTTATCTACAAGAGAAAACGGAATTCCTACAAAAATATTTCCAGTTATTTATGACTATAATTATGTAATTGTTCAAGCTGTTATAGATGGTACATCTTATTTTTTAGACGCAACAGACAAATTTATTCCTTTTGGAGAAGTTCCGTATAGAGTATTAAATGGAGAAGCTAGAATAATCAACTTTAAAGAAGAAAGCTCTTGGGTAACTTTAAAGCCAAAATACAGATCATCCCTAAACATAAACTCTAGTCTTACGTTAGATGAAGAAGGCGTATTTACTGGATCTTTAATGATGATAAGAAACGGTCTTTTAGCAACAGAGCAAAGAAAAAAAATGTCGTTAACTAATGAAGATAGTTATTTAGAAAATTTTGAAGCTAAATATCCAAACCTAGAAGTTGATGAATATGAAAGAGACAATTTAGAAAACTTAGATAAAAAATTACAAGAAAAATTTACGATCCGATTAGAAATGGATGAAGTCTTAGGTAACAAAATAAGAATAAATCCGTTTCTATTTAATAGAATAAAACAAAATCCTTTTAAATTAAAAGAAAGAAATTACCCTGTAGATTTTGGGTATGCTAGACTGAATAATTTTTACTTAAGCTTAACAATTCCAGAAAATTACACCATTGTAAATTTACCTAAAGACAAAGCAATATCACTACCTAATAAAGGTGGTAGATTCATACTTAAAACAGTAAAAAAAGGAAATACAATTACTGTTTTAACAAGAATGCAAATCTCAAAAAAAATCTTTTCTGTAGCAGAATATTATACTTTAAAGGAGTTTTACAAACAAATTATTATTTCTGAGAGTGGTTATATAATTTTAGAAAAGAACTAATTTATTTTATATCTGTCATAAACATTCAAAAATACTTTTAATTAAGAGTAGTAATCGAGACAATCAAATTATTTTTATGATTGCTATCTTAAAATGACTGCATATCAATTTTATTTAATAGATTAGCGGCTGATACATTTTATGGATTTAGAGCTATTAATTTTACAATTTCAAAAAAAGGACGTTAAAGCCTATGAAAAACTATACAATATGTATTGTGATAGTATTTCTGGTGTTGTAAATAACATTGTTAAAAATGATGATGTTGCACAAGAAATAACGCAAGATGTCTTTATAAAAGCCTGGAATAAAGCAGATTCTTATTCTGCAAAAAAAGGCCGTTTTTTTACGTGGATACTAAACATAGCAAGAAATGCAGCTATCGATTATACACGTTCTAAAAAATTTAAACAGTCTAAACAAAACCATAACTCAGATTTTTTCGTAGATATATTAGAAACCAGTGATAGTTTAGATACTGCTACTGATACAATTGGCTTAAAAGAATTTGTTACCAAATTAGGAGACAAATGTAAAGCAGTAATTGAATTATTATATTTTAAAGGGTTTACACAAAAAGAAGCCTCTGAAGAATTAGAAATGCCAATTGGCACCATAAAAACAAGAAATAGAAATTGCATAGGCGAATTACGCACCATGCTTGGAGTTTAAATAATGAATATAAAAGAATACATAACATCTGGAATTTTAGAACTGTATGTTGCAGGCTCGCTTTCTGAAAAGGAAAACGAGGAAGTGCATGCTAAAATTAAAGAATATCCAGAAGTATTGGCCGAAGTTGTATCCATAGAAAAAGCAATTGCAAAATTAACAGCCGCTGCTAAAAAAGATGCTCCATATTCATTTTCAGAAATAAAAAATCAATTAAAAGTTGAAGAAACAAAAGTAATCTCTATTACAAAACCGAAAACAAATTGGTTACAATATAGTGGTTGGGCTGCTTCTTTATTAATAGGAAGTGTACTTATCTGGACACTTACACAAAACAAGCAACTTAAAGATCAGGTTGCTACAGAAAAACAACAATTAGAAGAACAAATAGACAAAGCTTCTAACAGCTTAGCAGAAGCAGAAAAATTAATTGATATCTTTAGAGATAAAGACATTGTTTCTGTGCCTCTGGCGGGTCAAAAAGTATCTCCAACATCTTATGCAAAGGTATATTGGGATAAAAAAACAAAGAGTATTTACTTAGATGCTAAAGGATTACCAACACCTCCAAAAGGAAAGGTATACCAAGTTTGGTCTTTAAAATTAAGTCCTTTAACGCCTACAAGTTTAGGTACAATAGACACTTTTATGGCAGATACAAATAAAATATTTACCATAGAAAATGCCAACGAATCTGAAGCATTTGGTATTACTTTAGAACCTGCAGGTGGTAGTGCATCTCCTAATTTAGAGCAACTGTATACTTTAGGAGCAGTAGCTTCTTAGGTTTATTATAATCATCATTTTTTTTACAATTTTATTGATTAAAAATATTTTTTTCATACTGAACTTTACTCCGTATCTAATCTACTGAAAGTCAATAATATTATCAAACTAAAAGAAATACAGCTTGATAAATTTTACTACCTTTAAATAACCTTATTCAATAAATTAAAGGACATTTAAAAGTATAATCATCTAAAAAAACTAACTTTGCCCACTACTTTATAATTCTGAACTTTATAGATTTTTAATACATCCGAATATGTATTAATATTACAAGTCTTTTATGAGTACAGGATAAACGAAAACAAATGTTTAGACATCAAGGTAAAAGCAGAACTTTAAAACATAATTTAAGAATTGCAACCATACTTTCTTTTGTAGCTGGTTTTGTAAATGTGAGTGGTTTTTTAGCTTTCAAACAATTAACTACAAATGTTACAGGTCATTTTGCATTGTTTATATATGACGTAGCTAATTTTGATTTTTGGAAAGGAACGATTTACTTCCTCTATATTTTTTCGTTTTTATTTGGTTCTTTTTTATCTAGCTTTCTAATAGAAAGATACAATGAGAACAAAAAACTAAATGTATTTGTATTGCCAACAGTTATTGAATGCCTTGTTTTAATTTCTATAGGGCTTGTTAGTAATTTTATGGAATTAGAATACGCAAACCTTATTACCTGTTTGTTACTTTTTGCTATGGGGTTACAAAACTCGTTTGTAACAAAAATTTCTAATGCAGTAGTAAGAACGACACATTTAACTGGTTTATTTACAGACTTAGGAATTGATCTTTCTTTATTATGTTTTCCTAAATTGGCACCACAAAAAAAATTACTGAAATCTAATATCAAACTTCGTGTTTACATTATTCTATTCTTTTTTGCAGGCGGATTAATAGGTGGGTTTTTCTATTCTAAATTAGATTTAAAATTAAACACTTTAATTCTAGCTGCACTGTTTTTATTAGCAAGCTTATTCTTTGATGATTTTAGGTATAAAGTTATAAAAACGAGGCGAAAATATTATCAAAAAAAGAAAGCCTAATAACGTATAAACTAAAGCATCCCTCCTATTAAATGAATTCTTTAGAAGGAATATAATTAACTGCATAGAATTTAGTTTAAAAATAACTGATATGTCTGGTTGAACTCAGTAGATACCTATTTAATAGTCTAATAGTTCTCGACTAAGCTCGAACTGACAATAATAAATTTAATCACTAAAAAAATATAATAAGTAGAATTAAATAAAGAGCATGTATTTACCTACTTCTAGACTTCTTTTTTTAAATCTTAAACAAAAAAAAAGGCTTCCTAAATAGAAAGCCCAAACTAAAGAAAAAAGAATACTATTAATTTCTTAATAGCTCTTTTTTTAAAATTGCTTCATTAATATTTACTTTAACGTATTTATGACTATTAAAAAATTTCTTTTTAGAAGCTAACTCAATTGTTGCTACTAGATTTCCATTTTTTTTCTCTTTGATTGATTTAATTTGAACTTTTTCTCCTTTTACATTTTTGTAATTTGCAAGCCCACCTTTTTTTATAATAAAGTTTGCTCTAGGAAAATCTATATGCTCATAATTATTATTACTCACCTCTCCAACAACAAAAACATCTCCTATTTTGATGTCTGAATTAGAATTTTGAGAATACATAATACTTGATAAAAAAACGAATAAAAAACTGAATAATAGGTTATACTTCATAAGAAAAAAAATTAATATTAGTAATAAATCAAAAATAACGAAAATCTATAAAATTACAATATCAATAAAATAAGAAATCTTTATTATTGAATAATTAAAAATTATCCTATAAAATAAACGATTTTAGCAATATTTAAGTTTTTTTTTAAACAATTAAATTTGCATAATTCTCAATTTATTTTTAAGAGGTAAGTGCTATTGAAAAGATGACACTTTTAAATATCATAACACACTGATAAATAGCTGTTACAATATTTGTTATAAAAAAAACTATATTAGCTAAAGAATCGTTTTACACCTAAAAACACCTTCACCCCATAAAAAAATCCTATAAATGAGAAATATAATCTTCTACTTTTTACTTGTAACAATTACAATCGGATGTAAAAAAGGTATTGTTTACAATGATACAGTTCCTAAACATGATAGTTTAACGATTGCTTCTAAATTTGTAAATGAAGACCGAATCATTAATATTTGGACGCCACCAAATTACAACCAAACATTAGATAGCTTACCTGTTTTGTATATGCCTGACGGCGGAATTAAAGAAGATTTTCCGCATGTAGCAAATACATTAGCTAAATTAATTAAAGCAAACAAAATACCTCCTTATATTTTAGTAGGAATAGAAAACACCAAACGTGGAAGAGATTTATGTGGCCCCACAAATATTGAATATGATTTAAGTTATATACCAAATGCTGGTGGTGCAAACAACTTTAGAAATTTTATTAAAAATGAATTATTTACAGCAATTGATAAAAAATATAGAACAGCTACTAAAAAAGCTATTATTGGTGAATCTTTAGCAGGATTATTTGTGGTTGAGACCTTCCTTTTAGACAACAACATGTTTGATGACTATATAGCAATAGATCCTTCTTTATGGTTTAATGAAAGCTACTTGGTGAATAATTTTGAGAACTTATCTAAAGACAATTATAATAACAAAAAAAAACTATGGTTTGCTGGTTCTGATGCTGTTGATATTTCTAAACATACTAAAACATTAAACAACAAATTAAAACAACCTGATAAGAACTTAATTTGGAAATATTCAGACGAACCAAACGAGCAACACAATACCATTTTTAGAGCTACCAAAGAAAAAGCATTAATCTGGGCGTTAAACAACTAAATAAACAACATAATTAGTATTTATTACAAACAACAAAAAATGTCTATCACATTGCTGTAATAGACATTTCATCAAACTAAAAATTAACTTATTAATTTTCGCTTTCGCGGAAGTACTAGTTTCTCTTATAAATACAAGAAAAAACCTTTATAAATTTCTTTCAATTAAAACGTATACGTTATGGTTGCTTTGGCAAAAAACGGTGTTCCTGGTGTAAAATGAATTTCTTCTACAGCATCTGTTTCATTTTGTAACCTGCTTTCTGTTGCAAACTGAGTTTCATTCCACTCAACATCAAAAATATTTTCTAAAGCAACACCAAAAGTAACATCTTGATTCACTTTATAATTAATGTTAAAATCACTTACTACATATCCTTCTGCAGTAATAGTGTTATCCTCATTTGCTGCTCTATCGGCTAAATAACGGTAACGCAATCCACCAGAAAACTTCCCTAAATCAGTAAAAGACAAACCACCTGCCATTGTAAAACTTGGTGCTAACGGAATGTAATCTTCTCCGTCTTCTGCTTCTAAACTTCTTGCATGTGTAACTGTTGCATCTGTATCAAAATAAATATGATCTGTTAATTGGTAACGGATTCCTACATCCAATCCAAAACGCTCAGATTCTCCAGATGGTTCAACAATACCAGCATCACCAACATACACAAATTCTTCTTCAGAAAACAAATACCAAGCAGCCGTATTTACCACTAAATTTTTAGTAGGTTTCCAGATATTTCCTAGGTCTGCTCCGTATGCTCTTGGCAAAACTTTATCTGCATTTTCTTGTAAAACAACTCTTGCATCGTTAGAATGAAAACCAATTCCTGATTTTAAAAACCATTGTAAATTATCATTCTGCGTGTATAAAAAGTTCAATTTAGGATTTACAATTGCTTTTGTTTTACTCAATGTTTCATACGTTGTACTTAAAGCATCATTGTATAAAAACTTAAAATAATCTAAACGAACAGAAGGTGCTATTTTAAATTTTCCAATCTCAAATTCTGAGTTAAAAAACGCATATAAATTGCTTTGTTTTACATCTCCTAATTGAATGTTATTTAACAATTCGCTTCTGTTTTTTGTGTGCGATAATTCGTTATCAGAAATTAAATCGTAACGCAAACCCATCCCTTTTGTAAACTTCGCCTCTACATTTCCATACTCTTTAGTACTAATGATCTTGGCATTCATTCCGTAGATACTTCTATCCTCAAATTGTTTAATTTGATCTCCGTTTACAGCATCCTCTAAAAAGAAAGTAAAGTTAGAATACAGTTCAAAATCATATTTAGAATAAAATGTGTTTGCTTCTAAAATAGCACCATTATCTAATGTCTTTTGTAATTGCGCATTTAAATTAGATCTAGAAGTAGAACCACCTTCTGTATCATCAATAGAACCAAAACGATTTATCAATCCGCTTTCTACAGCTCTAACGGGTACTTGACCAGAAGCATCCCAAGAACTTGTAAAGTGAGAAGCTGTTAGTGTTAACTTATCTCTTCCGTTTAAAAACGTATTGTATTTTGCAAAAAGATTTAATCTATTAAAGTTTTGCGGAGATTCATAAGCACCATCAAACTCTATATATTCTACAGCAACATACGCATCGTTGTTTTTAGAGTTTTCTAATAAATTAAACATACCAACGGTTCTTAAAGAATTAAAATCTCCATAACCAACAGATATCATACTTTTATCAATAGCTGTTTTTGTATCAAAATTTACATAACCAGCAGTATTAAAATCTCCTTGATTTGCATAATAAGGTCCTTTTCCAAAATCTATTTTTTGTATGGTTTCTGGTATTACAAAATGCAAATCAGAATATCCTTGTCCGTGTGCATGAGAAACCATGTTTATTGGCATGCCGTCTATAGAAAGCGCAATATCTGTTCCGTGATCTATATCAAAACCTCTTAAAAATATTTGTTCTGCTTTTCCTCCTCCAGCATGCTGACCTATAAATAAACCAGGAACTTTTCTTAAAATTTCTTGAGAATTATTTACTGGATTTACTTGTACATCTATATTTGTTAAGGTTTGTAACGCATTTATTTCTTTACGCAATACCAATTCTTCTAATTGAAAAATTTTTGTTTCTAGGTTTATGGTAATTCCGTTTTTTAAATCTTGTTCAGTTACTTTTAATGTCTTTGTACCAAAACCTAAAATACTTATCTGTAATATATTATTTACAGTTGTTTTTTCAAGAATAAAACTTCCAGCTTCATTTGTATGTGTATGTAAATTAGAATCTTGGTTGATTATATAAACGTTTTCTAAAGGTTCATTTAGCGGATTTAAAACAATCCCTTTTAACTGCTGACCGTAAGAATGTAAACAGCCTGTTATCACAAAAAATAGTAGTAATTTGTTCTTCATATTTTTAAAATTTTCGCGAATTTATATATTTTTTATGTTAATTTCTGTTAAAGGACCTAACTCTTATATAGCACTTATTAATTTAGTTTTTAATTTTTGGCTTCTTAAAAAAATCCATTCATTTTCATTTAAGGCAAGTGCATTTAAATAGGCTTTCTAAGGGCCTTAAATGCTACTTGCATGTCTATAACAATCAACCAAATTGGTATAAATCCACTCCCTTAAATAGATGTTGCTTGTAAATTTTGAAATCTTCAAAGAAGTTTCTAAATATATAGGACGAAAAGATTGTCACGCTTTTAACAAAAGATGTTTTATTTTAATTATTTTTGAAATCCTTTGTAAACAGAGAGAAAACAGTTGAAAAAATACTACATTATTAAAATAAGTGTAGTATTGTAAAAGAAATCTATATAAAATTTGAAGAATAACGATAAAAACACTTCTTGGAAACACCGTATTCATGAAATTATTTATGAAGCCGACACAAAAGCTGGTAAATTATTTGATGTTGTCTTATTAATAGCCATTCTTGCTAGTATTTTATTAGTGATGCTAGAAAGTATTGAAAGCTTCGACACAAGGTATCACACTTTTTTAAACATAGCTGAGTGGGTTATTACCATCCTTTTTTCAATTGAATATATATTAAGAATTATCTCCATAAATAAACCTTTTAAGTATATCTTTAGTTTCTATGGTATTATAGACCTACTTTCTACCATTCCAAAATACCTTTCATTATTTTTAGTGGGCTCTCATCATTTAGCGGCTTTAAGAGCTTTACGACTGTTAAGAGTATTTAGAATATTAAAACTAGCGAGATATGTTGGTGCTTCTAACAGATTATTAATCGCTTTAAAAATGAGTAGAACCAAAATTTCGGTCTTCTTATATTTTGTAGTGATACTATGTGTTATTTTAGGTACAATTATGTACATGATAGAAGGTCCCGAAAACGGATTTACAAGCATACCCACAAGTGTTTATTGGGCAATAGTTACCTTAACAACTGTAGGTTATGGAGACATTGCTCCACACACGCCTTTTGGTCAGTTTCTTGCAAGTATTATTATGATATTAGGATACGGTATTATAGCCATTCCTACAGGAATTGTTACAGCAGAAATGACAAAAAGCGCAAATAATAGCGTAGATACAAATACACAAGCTTGCCCAAATTGCTCAAAAGAAAACCATAAAGATGGTGCTCAATTTTGTTATAACTGTAGTAGTAAATTAAACTAAATGACTTCTAATAATTATTTAATTACCATTGTTGGTCCTACTGCAATTGGTAAAACAGCCTTAAGCATTCAATTAGCAAATCATTTTAAAAGTGCTATAATTTCTTGCGATTCTAGACAGTTTTATAAAGAAATGACCATTGGTACAGCAGTACCAGATGCAGATGAATTGGCAGCTGCAGAACATCACTTTATACAAAACAGAAGTATTTTTGAAGATTATAATGTAGGCTCTTTTGAAAGAGACGCCCTTGCAAAATTAAACGACCTTTTTAAAGAAAACCCAATTCAGATTATGGTTGGTGGTTCTGGTTTGTATGTAGATGCCGTTTTAAAAGGATTGGATTATTTCCCTGAAGTAGATTCTAAAATAAGAGAAGCCTTAACTCTTAAATTAGAAAAAGAAGGTGTAGCAGTATTGCAAGAACAATTAAAAGAATTAGACCCAGAAACTTACAATGTAATTGAATTACAAAACCCTAAACGGGTGATGAGAGCCTTAGAAGTTTGTATTGGTTCTGGCATTCCCTACTCCACTTTTAAAAACAAGCCCAAAGCACCTAGAAATTTTACTTCCATTAAAATAGGTTTAGACGCAGACAGAGAAATTATTTATAATCGTATTAATATGCGCGTAGATATCATGATAGAAAACGGCTTGCTAGAAGAAGCTAAAAACTTATATCCACATAAAAGTCTAAACGCATTACAAACGGTTGGCTATAGAGAATTGTTCTCTTATTTTGATGGTGATTTTACCAAAGAATTTGCCATTTCAGAAATTAAGAAAAATACCCGAAGGTTTGCAAAACGACAAGGCACTTGGTTTAAAAGAGATAAAACAACCTTGTGGTTTGATTATCAAACAGACATAAACACTATTATTGCTAAAATTTCTGATAAAATTAACATATCAAAACCGTAAAAACTTTTGTAATTCATTCGCTTTTATATCTTTGTTGCACAAAAAAATCAAAATAACATGAAATCAAAAATTATATGTATTGCCTTTGCTTTAATTAGTTCTATTTCTATTGCACAATCTAAAGTAGGTACAGTAGATAGTGAATATATTATTAACCTAATGCCTGAAACAAAAATTGTATCAGAAAGATCTCAAAATTACGGAGCAAAATTAGATTCTTCTTTTACCATAAAAGTAGAAACTTATAAAGCTAAAATAGAAGCTTTTAAAAAGAATGAAAAAACGCTTGGAGAATTAGCAAAACAAGCTGAATACAAAGAATTAGCAGAAATGGAAGCTGATATTAAAAAATACCAGCAAAACGGAAACCAATTAATGCAATTAAAGCAAGACGAATTAATGAGACCTTTATATAAAAAATTAAGTAATGCTATTGCTACTGTAGCTAAAGCTGAAGGGTACACTCAAATTTTAACCATGACTGGTAACGAATTTGCTTACATTGATACTAAATTTGATATTACAGAATTAGTCTTAAAAAACTTAGGAATTGCAATTCCTGTTGCAGAAGGGAAATAAATTTTTCTCTCAAAATATTTACTATAAAGCCTCACAGAAATGTGAGGCTTTTTTTGTTAAAAGAAATAAATATTTCTATGACTCTATTAAACTTAAGATAGCTTTACGTGAAATCTCATTAGTTAAATTTTATAAATGATGTTCCTATAAGTGATTTCTCTAAAAGGTCGAAATTATAGAAGTCATCTAATTCGTGGACTATTTTGATTAAATACAAAGGGCACTATACCGTTTATACTCTGATGTATCTTTTTTGGTTTTAATGGTACAAACCCTCACAATTAGAGCACTTTTCGAGAGGAGTCCCATAAAGTTGCTCTGGTTTTTGGTAATACTGTTATGCGACTTCTCTTAAAACCGAAATGACAAAAATGAAGTCTTTTTAAGGTTGATAATTAACAAATTACTGTTAATAAGTTAATCTATATAAACACCATATAAATTGTACTTTTATCATGAAAAATTCTTCCCTTATTTGCTATGAAAGAATTTCAAACAAAAAACTTAAATAATTGAGCATATTTCCCTAATAAAGGAAGATATGAGGAGTTAAAGTAAGTATATAAACAAGTTGTATGCAATGTGAACAGCACCTTTATGATTGACAAAAAGATTTATAGATATTCAAATGTCGAATTATTTGACATCATAAAAAACGGAACTGACAAAACTGAAATTAAAAAAGCAGAATCTGAATTTAATTCTCGGAATTTGACAAAGGAACAAAAAACTGAAATTGAATCTGATTACTTAAAATATAAGAAATTTCAAAATGACCGAAAAGACAAACCTCTAACAAATGAGGAAATGTTTTCTTTTTTCATTTTACCTTTTTTTACGACAAAACCGAGATGGAGAGAAGACCATTTTACGGAATCTGAAATGGAACGATTTGAAAAATATGGTTTTGAAAAAAAATATCGACAAGCACAAAAAATAAGAGCTTATGGTTATTTATTTTGGTTTTTGTTAATTATTTGTGCGACTCTGATTTTTATAAAACTGAATGAATAAAAAACACTGCATACAACATTGTATATAAAAAATTGCTATTTTGTGCTTAACCAATGTTAGTTGCTTTGTTTGCTAGCTTCTGATTTTCCTTCGGAAAATCCTCGCACACAAACACGCAACATTTCATATACGTAACCGTTGTGCATAATTTGAGAAAACTGACGAATTGAATAGAAAAATAGGAATTATATTGACCATTTTACTTCTGATTTCTTGTAAGAATTCGGAAAAAACAGAAACGGAAAACAATTCTGATTCTGAAAATGAAATCACTCAATCGGAATTTAAAAAAGTGGAATCGCAAAATTCGCTGAACTTGGAATACCAACTTTTAGACGAAAATGATGAGCAAATAAATTTTATGAGTTTAAAGAAAATGCCTGAATTTCCTGGCGGACTAGATTCTCTAACAATATTTATTCAAAATAACTTTGCTTTTAAACAAGGGTTTATTGAAAAAGTTGAGGGAAAAGTTAAAGCGACATTTGTTGTTGACACATTAGGAAAAGTTGTTGATATTGAAATTATAGAAGGATTTAAAAATCATATTGACAAATCTTGCTATGATGTAATTTCAAAGTTACCTGACTGGAAACCTGCTGAATTAACTAAAAATAAAAAAGTTAAAGTGAAATTCCTTTTACCATTTAAATTTGTACCGGAGAAATAAAAAACTATGCACAACACAGTATATAAAAAATTGCTGGTTTTGTGCTTAAACAAAGGTCGTTGCACGTTTGCTACATTTGATTTTCCTTCGGAAAATCCTCGCACACAAACACGCAACTTTCCATAGACTAACACGTTGCCCACAATTTGAAAAAACATCATCGAAACATATTAACCTTTATTTTATTTATGGGATTTTTAAGTAAAATCTTCGGACAATCTGAACCGAAAAATGAATATCAACCTGATTGGACATTTTACTTTTCGAATGTAAATGACAAATTAAGTTCAATTGCAACCGATTTGAATTTAATGAATGTTGCGCCAATAAAAGGACAAGAAATTGTAGTTTATGTTTCAATCAAAATGCCTAATCCGAAAGATAATGGATTGTCGAGTAACGAAGATGCGGATGAATTATCGAAAATTGAAGACGTAATAATAAGCGGATTTGACAAAAAAAATCTGAATTACACTTTTGCTGGTCGATTGACTTCTAATGGATTTCGAGATTTGTATTTTTTTGGAGAAAACACGATTTTAATGGAAAAAGAAGTCTCATCTGCAATGACCCAATTTCCGAATCACAAATTTGACTTTGGACATAATGAAGATAAAGAATGGAACGGATATTTTGACTTTCTATATCCTTTGCCAAGACAAATGCAAATAATCCAAAACAGAAGAGTTCTCGAACAATTAGAAAAAGGTGGAGACAAACTAACGAAAGAAAGAGAGGTTTTTCATTGGGTTTATTTTAAAACTCAAAATGAAATTGACCAATTTGAGAAATTTACAAATGATTTAGGTTTTAAGACAAAAAATAAAGGAAAAACAGAACAACCGAACGAATATAAGTTTGTTATTCAAATATCACGAATTGACAAAGTTGGTTATGACGAAATAGATGAATATACATTGGAATTATGGCAAAAAGCATCTGAATTAAATGGAGATTATGATGGTTGGGAAACATCAATTGAGGAATAAAAACTGTGGGCAACACCGTATATAATTTATTGCTTGGTTCTCGCCTACTTACGAAAATCCTCGCGGATTTTGAACTGCTCCCAAAAAGTTAGACACTATTTGAGGGTATTATTATGGGAAGAAAAGTCAAGTATGATTACGCATTTAAACTTCGATGTGTAAAGCAAGTTTTAAAAAATAACCAAACAGTTGAAGATGTGTCTAAGTTATATGGTTGTCATCATACAACCCTTCATGATTGGATTCGATTTTATGAAAAATATGGTAAAAAAGCACTATTACCAAGAAAAACAAAAGTGTATAGCATTCCTTTTAAACTTAAAGTTTTAAAAGCTATTGACAAAGATTCATTATCTTTCAGTCAAGCTTGTTTAGAATTTAATATTCCTACAAAATCTGTAATTATGAAGTGGCAACGTAATTATAAAAAAGAGGGTATTATAGGCTTAAACATTAAACCTAGAGGTAAACCAAAATCTATGCAATTTAAGAGGGCTAAAAAAAAGTCTAATAAACCTTTAACAAGAGAAGAGGAACTTTTATTAGAAAATGAATCATTACGTGCAGAACTGGACTTGCTAAAAAAGTTACAGGCCTTAATTCAACAAGAGCAAAACAAAAAGCAAAAGCCATAACAGAATTAAGGCATAAGTATGATTTAGATATTTTATTATATCATATGAACATGGCAAGAAGTAGTTATTATTATCATCATAAAAGAAGTCTTATAGTTGATAAATATAAAGAGATAAAACTATTGATTCATCAAATATATCATCGTCACAAAGGAAGATATGGTTATAGAAGAATCTCTTTAGAAATCAACAAAACAGGAACTCTAATAAATCATAAAACAGTACTCAAGTTAATGCGTGAATTAGGTTTAAAAAGTTTAGTCAGAGCTAAAAGATACAAGTCTTATAAAGGGCAAATAGGCGAAACAGCTCCTAATATATTACAACGAAATTTTAAAGCTATTAGGCCAAATAAAAAATGGGCTACCGATATTACAGAATTTAAAGTTTTAGGAAAAAAACTATATCTATCTCCAATAATTGATCTCTTTAATAGAGAAATAATAAATTATCAATTATCTGAAAAACCTGATTTTAAACAAGTAGCTATTATGCTGAAAAAGTCTTTTAAGAAAATACCAGATCAAACAAATTTAATATTACATTCAGATCAAGGATGGCAGTATCAAATGAAACAGTATCGAAGATTATTAACAGAAAAAGGAATTACTCAGAGTATGTCTCCTAAAGGAAATTGTTTAGATAACGCTGTGATAGAAAATTTCTTCGGTATTCTAAAATCTGAATTGTTTTATATAAATAAATACAAGTCGATATCTCAATTAAAAAAAGAGATTAAAGTGTATATAAAATATTATAATAATGAGAGAATTAAACAAAATTTAAAGGGAATGAGCCCGATTGAATATCGAGCTAATTATTATCAAAATTAATTATAAATTTGTCTAAACATTTGGGTGCACTTCACTTTCTATTCGGTTTTTATTTGCTAAATTACGTGCTAAACCACGCAACAAACCATATACAAACACGTTGGCATTAATTAAAAAATGAAAATATTTGAATATTACAGAAAAGCAATAATTTCATTTTCATCAATGTTATTGGTGTTTCTTTTTTCGTTTATAATATCAGGAAAATTTAATATAAATGGAATTATAAATATTACTTACTTAATATTTGGAGTTTCTATATTTTTAGGAACACTTTATTATATTTATGATGTTTTTTTTGGCCCAAAAAAGAGAGTAAATGAATTAAAAAAATATCCTTTTACGGAATTAATGAAAATTGGTTTTAAACACAAAAAAGATTATTTAATTGGAAAAATTAATGGATTTACAGTAATTGTTGGTTACAATTGGAGAAATGAAAAAGGATTTCCTTGTGTTTATGGAATTATTCTCTTTGACCCAAGAATAAATGGAAAACGCATGAATAATTACGATCTTAATAAATTACAAAATTCAATAAAAGATGAATATAATTTTTGGGAATATGGCAGATTAAAAACTGAATGGAACTTTACCAAAGAAAAACCAAATCACAAGTCAATAGTTACGAAACTGAAAAAGAATTCTAATCTGATTTTAAATAAAGGAATGAATAAAATTAACTTTGAAAATTGGAAAAATGAAATTGAAAGTAAATATTCTGAAAGTAAAAAAAACTAATGCCAACACCGTATAGTAAAAATTGCTAAATTAGTGCTTTACAAAACTAGTCGCATTTTTGTAAACATCCATTTTCCTTCGGAAAATAGCCGTTCACTTTAAACGCAACTTTCAATATACAACAACGTTGGGCAATATTAAATATGAAAAAGAAAATCTTTATAAGCCATTCATCTAAGGATATAAAAATAGTAAGACTTTTTGTAGAAAAAATTTTGCAACTAGGCTTGAACATTGAATACAATAGAATTTTTTGTACAAGTATAAAAGGCTATGATGTGAAAAGCGGAGAATATATTCCAGATAGATTAAAAACTGAAATTAATTCAGCTTCTATTTCATTACTCTTTATCTCTGAGAACTACAAAAAAAGTGAAGTATGTATAAATGAAATTGGAGCTTCTTGGGTAGCCTTAGAGAAAGATTGTACAATTCCTTTATTATTTCCAGATATAAGCTTCGATAAAATAGGATTTCTTAACTTAAACCGTTTAGGACTTAAAATATTAAATGAAAATGATTTAATTAAATTAATAGAAGATATTAAGAAAATTTTAAACATTGATTATGATTTAAATATTTTGAATGTACAAATAAAGTCATTTATAGAAGAAGCTGAGAAATTAACTAAAAATTTCAGAAACTCTAAAAATGAAAAGGAGATATTTTCGGAATGGGATAATTGCTTTAAAATGAGTTTATACCCTTTTAATGAAATTCTAGCAAAATCTTTTCCAACATTAAATTCTGGAATACATAAAATTAGTGATAAAAAAAGTCAAAATAGACTTTTATTTAATTTAAGCAATTCTGGAATGCTGGAAAATATGTGGTTTAGATTTTCGGGAGGAGATGACTATATAAAACACTTCACTAAATTAAAAAATGGAAATTGGACAACAACTGGCTACAATTGGGAGTTAAATATATCTGACATGTGGATTTCGTTTAATCCAACATTACAAAATGAATTTATATTAATAAAATCTGAAAGTTTAGAACCTTTTAATATAACCTCCGATATTGGAGGAAAAGAAAACTCTGTTGGAATATTAGATAATGGAATAATCGTTAGCCATAATGAAATGGTAAATGGTTATGCGGAAATTAACAACGAAATTATAAATTTAAAAGAATTTGGAGTACAAAGAAGAATGAGAGAAGAAAAATCTTTTTGGATAATTCTGGGAACTAATTACCACAAAGTTGGAAATAATCCAGATGAAACAATAGACTTCTGTGAAAATTTAGATAAAGGAAATATTGAAGTAAGTAGAAATACAATAAAATCATTTTTAAAAAATTTGAGAAGCCATAAAACAGTAGTTAAATATCAATAACATTGCCCAACACCTTGTATAAAAAATTGCTATATTTGGCTTAATCAAAGGTTTTTGCATTTTTGTCAACTCCTATTTTCCTTCGGAAAATAGCCGTCGACTTAAAACGCAAATTTCCATACAAAAACACGTTAGGTAAAATAAAAAAAAATGAAAATAGGAACTATTACAATTACTTTTTTATTATTAGTCAATTCTGTTTATTCTCAAAAAGAAGTTGTAGCAAATGATTTTGGGAAAAACTATAATGGAGTATCTTTTGGAATATTAAAAAATGATGGGTTTGCATTAGTTGATACTCTTGGAAACGTTACAGCTGAAAAGATCACATTTAAAAAATACGATAAGAATTTAACAACCTTCAGTTTTTATGAAGGTGTTACTTATGATTTTGACAATAATACGAAACTATATAGATTAATTGATTTTAACAAAAATCCAATTACCGAGTATAAATTTAAAGAAATAAAACCTTTCATTACTGATAATACTTGGGCAATTACGAATGACGATAAAGAAGTATTTATTGACTTAAAAGGAAACATAATATGTGATTACAACCAAAAGGAAATAAATAAACAATTAGGTTTAAATGAATTGTCTTCAAGTATGAAAGTCTTTGAAGCAATGAGCAGTAAGAACGTTGAAATGTTTTATGATGGATTAAAACAAATTAAGAATCGAAAAACTAAAAAAATAGGCTTTTTAAATAAATCTAATAAAATTGTAATTACACCAGAATATGACAAATCTTCAAATTTTTCTAATGGATTAGTTGCAGTTTGTAAATTATCAGGAAACTATTATTTATGGGGATTTATTGACTCAAAAAATAATGAAAAAATCTCTTTTAAATATACCCAAAAACCTGGTGATTTTCATTCTAACAGAGCTATTGTTACAAATAAAGAAAGGAAAAAAGGCTATATTGATAGTAATGGAGAATTAATTATTCCTGCAAAATATGATGATGTAACTGATTTTTATAAAGGCTTTGCTTTAGTGAAAGACAGTTATTATTCTTCAGATGTCAAATTAATTGACATAAATGGTAAAATTATCAATTCATTTGATAAAGAAATTGAAGTAAAAGCTACTAAATCAAATTTAATTTCTTTAGTTAATGAACAAAAAACGATTGCAGTATTAAGGTCTAATAGAAAAACAGTAATTATAAATTCTAAAAAGGAAATTGTAAGTAAACAGTTTGCCAAAATAATAAACTTAATAAATGGAAAAGCTTTTGCAATAAACTATGATTCTAAAGGAATTAGTGAAAAAGGGTTAATAAACACAAAAGGAGAATTTATAGTTAAAATAATAAAATCTGAATTCTAAAAATTACTTTACCAAACACCGTATAAACTTTATTGCTGGCTATTTGCTTACTTGCGAAATTCCTCGCAGACTTTCTTGGTCTGTAATTATTTAGTAACTTTACTGCTAAACCAACGCAACGAAATCATACACAACCACGTTGTCAATAATATGAAGCAAAGATTATCATTTACATATTTAATTTTTATTTTTATAAATACTCTTTTTGTAGTTAAATATGCTAGCAGAATAGATGTTTTAAATGGCTACGTTGTAGCCTTTATTTATACATTATTGATATCAATAATTAGTATTGTATACATTCGATTAAATTTAAAGAATTATTATAAACCTTTGTTTTATATTACTTCTATACTCTTCTTTGTTTTTACAATTTATATAAACATTAATGTAGATGGTAATTCGCTTATGGTGGACAGATGGTCAGCAATGGAAGTTGGTGTAAAAGCTCTTTTAAATGGTGAGTATCCTTATTCTGCAGTAGACCATTTGAATGGAAGAACTTCAAATTTACCTACCCTTCTTTTCATTGGAATTCCATTCTATTTTTTAGGTAATATTGGATTTTTACAATCCTTTGCATTTTTATTATTTATTTATATTATATCGAAAGTATTTAACACTTATAAGGAAAGGCTATTATGTTTATTACTTGTAATAGGCTCACCTTCATACCTTTGGGAAATATATGTTAAAAGTGATTTGATGTCTAATTTTATTATAATTTTAGCTGTTGTTGTTGTTATGCAAGATAGAATTTTTAGAAACATAAAAAACAACACACTATTAGAATCATTTTTATTGACATCCTTGGTAATGACCAGAATTACTGCTATTATCCCAATTTCAATATTATTTTTCAAGCACTTTTACAGATTTTCCGTACAAAAAAAGATAACTTTTATAGCAGTATCTTTAGCTACCATTATATTATTTTCATATATCTGTTTTAACAAAGTTAGCAGTTTGGAACACTTTTATAAACATAATCCTTTTGAACTTCAAAACAGACAATTACCTAGCATATTAAGTCTTATTTTAATCATAGCGCCAATGATATATTCTTTTCGAGCAAAAAACATAAAATCAATAATATATTTGATCGTTATTTTTCTATTACTACCTGTATCAATAGCATTCTTTACATCAATTTATTATAGTGGATTTAAGACAACTCTATTTGATTCAAGTTTTGATATTAGTTATTTTAATATGGTATTGCCCTTCTTGTTATTGTCTTTGACATTTGATTATAAAATACTATTGCCAACAATGGATAAAAATAATAGCGATTTAGTCGCTAAAACCAAAGTATTGAAAATATAAAAAAGGTCTTTGTTAATCCGGAAAGTTAGTGAATGAAAATCCGCTACTATTCTTATACATCAACGTAGCCAATTTGAAAAAAAGAAACGCTGAATGAAAACCGAATATATAAATAGTGTTAAAAAGCAATTTGAATATTACAAATCTGTCGGAGAAAAAACATTTGACCAATTAGAGGAAAAATACCTTTTTTGGCAGTTTAACGAAGACTCAAACTCAATTGCAATAATCGTAAACCACCTTTGGGGAAATATGAAATCTCGCTGGAACGATTTTTTGACCTCTGACGGAGAAAAAGAATGGCGGAAAAGAGATTTGGAATTTGAATCGGTGATAAAAACTAAAAATGAATTGCTTGAAAAATGGAATGACGGATGGAAATGTCTGTTCGATGCGTTAGACTCTGTGAACGAAGATAATTTTGAAACAAAAGTTTATATCAGAAATCAGGAACACTCAATTTTGGAAGCTATAAATCGACAATTTGCTCATTATCCTTATCATATCGGGCAGATTGTTTACATAGGAAAAATGATTAAAGGAAACGAATGGAAAAGTTTGACTATCCCGAAAGGAAAATCAAATGAATTTAACAAAGACAAATTTTCAAAAGGGAAACATAAGGGACATTTCTCTGATGACTTAAAAAATTAAAAAACTTGCTACAACAATGGCTATAATAAGCAATTGCTTGTTCTCGCCTACTTCTGAAAATCCTCACGGATTTTCAGTTTGGTGTGTACTTGCAAAGTTTAGTGCTAAACCACGCAACTACTAATCGCCGAGACCGTTAGCTGCAATTGCTCACTCATACTCAGAATTAACTCTATGATAAAAGAAATATTTGAAATTGAACCGATACAAAAAAACTCACTAATCATATTTTTAGGAATATTATTTTTAAGTTTTTACAATTATATATTTTTAAACATAATATTCTTGAAGAGGGAATTTTTATAACTGTCGGAGTTTCATTAGCAATTTCAATTTGTTGGGTCATACTTAATATTTTATCAGTTTTTATATTTTTTTACTTATTAGCCGGAAAGGAAAATAATTCTGAATTGTTTTATGATAGAATTGTTTTTTTTGTTGGAATATTAGTTCTTTTTTGGATTTCATTACTCACATATATTGGTTATGAATTTAAATTAAGTTTAAAAGAGTTTTTAAGAATGTCTATAATAGTGACTTTTGTAAGAACATTTTTATGGTTTATATTAAATTTATTTAGCGAAATAAAAGAAAAGAAAAAGACCAATTGAAATTAATTCTATAACAATAATTTTATAAAATATGTTTTTTTTCATTTTACTTGAATCTTAATTAATAATCTGAATTGAAAAAACTACAGCGAACAAAGTACTGTGGTAAAAAACAAGAAAAACTCATTAATTTTTCACTAAAACACTTCTATAATAATTATTATAAGTTAATCCCGATTTAGCGATAGCAAAAGCCTGTTTTAATAGCTTCTAAAAGAAGTTTGGAACTAATATTAAATTGTAACTGAAGATGAAATTAATTATTATTAAATAACTATATAATATTTTCTTCTCATTTACTTTAGTTCTTGAATCATTATATTTAAAGTATAACAGCTAAAAACAAAAAAAAAGCAACTCAATGAGTTGCTTTTTTCAATATATAAAACCTATTCTTTAATGTTTATTTGTCTTCAACAACGCTGGAAACCTTTTTTTAAATTTATTTAATCTTGGTATAGAAACCGCTTTTATATACCCTTGATTCGGATTTCTATGTTCAAAATCTTGGTGGTATTCTTCTGCTTTGTAGAATTTTTTAAGCTTGGTAACTTCGGTTGCTATTTTACCATTGTACACTTCTGCATTTAATTTTTCAATCATTTTTTCTATAATTGCCTTTTCTGCTGCCGTTTCATAAAAAGCAATAGACCTATATTGTGTTCCGTAATCTGGATGCTGTCCATTTTTTGTTGTTGGATCTTGAGAACCAAAAAACACGGTAACTAACGTTTCAAAAGAAACTTTTTCGGGGTTGTAATACACGGCTACAGTTTCTGAATGTCCTGTTTTACCGGTTCCAATACTTTTATATGTTGGGTCTAACGTATGTCCGCCAGCATAACCAGAAACAGCTTCTTCTACTCCACTTACACTTTCAAAAATAGCTTCTACACACCAAAAACAGCCACTTGCAAAATAGGCGACTTTGGTATTTTCTTTAGCAGTATAACTTGCTTTGGTTTCAGTTTGAGTTTCTTTTTTATCAGTAAAACCGAAACAAGAAATTAATAATATTGATAAACTTAGAAAGGTAACAGGCTTTAAAATATTCATTTTACTTACGGATTAGGGTTAAAAAGAAAATTGCACAAAAGACAGTTGGTTGATCTTTAGTACAATTTTCCGAACTTTTAATTAAAAAAATCCCAAGGGTTATATCTTTAAGATATCCTTAGAAACATTCAATCCCATTATTTGGGAATCAAATTTAATTTTAACTTACCTAAGTAGTCGTTATAAATATACATATTTTACACGTTGTTTACAACTTTAGGTTTTTATTAAGAAAATATCTTGTAAAAAATACCTGATACCCCTATTTTTGTTGAATAATTTAGTCACAAAATAAACCGGTCTCGTTAAGCGAAGCAGAAAGTTTACTAATTTTTTAAACTTATAATGCCTTTTTTAATCAAAATTTATTTTTGATTTATAAGAACACTTAAAAAGACTTTAACAATATACAATCTATTATACATGGAGCATTTTATAGTTTCTGCGCGTAAATATCGTCCACAAGTTTTTGCGGATGTTGTTGGGCAACAAGCCATTACAAACACGTTAGAAAAGGCTATAAAAAACAATCATCTGGCGCAAGCCTTGTTGTTTACAGGTCCACGTGGAGTTGGTAAAACTTCTTGTGCTAGAATATTGGCTAAAAACATTAATCAACAAGATGCAGAAGTTTCTGCAGATGAAGATTTTGCTTTTAATATTTTTGAGCTGGATGCTGCTTCTAACAACTCTGTTGATGATATTAGAAGTTTAACAGACCAAGTTCGTATTCCGCCACAAACCGGTAAATATAAAGTATATATTATAGATGAGGTACACATGTTATCTCAGGCAGCTTTTAATGCTTTTTTAAAGACGTTAGAAGAACCACCTGCACATGCTATTTTTATTTTAGCAACTACAGAAAAGCATAAAATTATACCGACAATTTTATCTCGTTGTCAGATTTTCGATTTTAAAAGAATTGGTGTTTTAGACGCTAAAAATTACCTAAAAGTAATTTGTGAAAAAGAAAATATTACGGCAGAAGATGATGCTTTGCATATTATCGCTCAAAAAGCGGATGGCGCAATGCGTGATGCTTTGTCTATTTTTGATAGAGTTGTTAGTTTTTCAGGAAACAATTTAACTCGTGAAGCTGTTACCGAAAACCTGAATGTATTAGACTACGAAACGTATTTTAATATGACAGATTTAATGTTAACCAACAAAATACCACAAGTATTAAATGCTTTTAATACTATTTTAGCAAAGGGTTTTGAAGGACATCATTTTATAAACGGATTGGCAAGTCATTTTAGAGATTTACTAGTTGCTAAAGACAAAGCTACTTTAGAATTGTTAGAAGTTGGTGATGCTGCTAAAAAGAAATACTTAGAACAAGCCACCAAGGCAAGCATTCCGTTTTTAATGCAATCTATAGAAAAAGCAAATCAGTGTGATTTGAATTATAGAGCAAGTAAAAATCAGCGACTGCTGGTAGAATTAACCATTATGCAAATTGCCTCTATCACTTTTGATGGAGAAAAAAAAAAAAAACCAGCTAACTACATAATTCCCGCTACATTTTTTCAGGCACTTTCTCCTGCTGTAAAAGAGGCTGCAAAACTGGTTGAGAAAAAAACTGAAAAACCTGTTATTGCACAAGCTCCAAAGGTTGAACCACCTAAACCTAGAATAAAACCAATATTAAAATCTGTTGGTAGACGTGCATCTTCGTTATCCTTAAAAAGTATTCACGAAAAAAAGGTAGAAAAGAAAGCGGTTGTAGAAGAAAATTTCGACAACCATCCAAAAGACTTTTTTACAGAAGAAGCTTTACAGACTCTATGGAAAGAGTATGTTGCGCTGTTAATTCAAAAAGGAGAGCGTAGTATGGCTTCTATTGTAGGAACAGACGCACCACAATTAGGTAAAAACTATAAAATATCTTTTTCGGTACCTAATAAGTTAATGGAAGAGCAATTTAAGAAAGGAAGATCTGAATTGATAAATTTCTTAAGAAAAAAACTTAACAATTATGGTATCAGTCTTGATGTTCGCTTAAACGAAACCATAGAAAAGAAGTTTGCCTACACTCCGCAAGAGAAATATAATAAGATGAAAGAAATAAACCCTCTTATAGACAAACTACGTCAGGCTTTTGAGTTAGACATGTAACAATACTTCGATTATTGTTACTTATAAATGTAATAATAACAACCTGTTTTTTGATCATCATTTAAAAGAAAGGAAACGAAAGACTAGAAATGCTCTTAAAATTTTAGAGTTGTAAAAATATACTTCTGAAATAATAAAAGATACTAAAGAGATTGAAGATAGTTATATTGTTTGAGTTTTTGTGTTTATTAAATAGTATTCTAATAAGTGAAAACTGGGCGGTTTTAAGCGTCTTAAACTGCACCCTTCGACAGACTCAAGAGGGCATCGTGAGTATATTGGTTTAGCATTTTTAGCTAAGTAAATATCTTTATTAAATTTAAAAAAAAACAATAAAATGCTAATATATTAACACTTACAAACAACTACTTAAACAAAAACTTTAATACTTATAGAATTAAGAATTAAAATAAAATCCTTCGACAAGCTCTGAAAAAAATTGTGAGCTTTCATTTAATTAGTGTTTATAGTTAAGCAAATTGTTTTCACTAAATTATTACACATTTTTACCTAAGTAAATTAAAGTACAACCCTCTTTGGTTAATTCTGTTTTTTCAAATTCAGGGATTAGGTATAATTTATCATCTTTTCTGATAAATAAAAGCACCGATTTAAATTCATTAAACAACCTAGAAACCATTGTTTTGTATTCTTCTTCTGTATTAATTTCTACTTCATAAATTTTAGGATTCTCTCTAAAAGCTTCACTTAAATTAATATAATCACCTTTTGGATTGAATAATATTTGTTGTTGCTCTATACTTAAATTTGGATTTTTTATTTCTTCGGAAGTTGCCAATCGATATGAACCTTGTTCTCCAAAATTATTAGAAAAACTTTCTATAGCATATTTGTTTACCGCTTCACTACCCGTCATAGCAATAAGATAACCTACATCATTTAACTCAATGTTATCCGTTAAGTCTTGGTTGTAAATATCTATTTCAATAGCTTCTAAACCTGCCTTTAATGATTTTTGAATAAAGTTTTTATTAGAGTCTATCAAAATAACCCTTTTGTCATTGTCTTTTAAATATTTTGCAATTAACCTTGCAGGACTAGAGGCTCCAATAATTAAAATAGCATCAGATCTTTTTAGAAAAACACCCACCATTTTTGCAAACAACCTTGCTGTAGTGGCATTAAATAAAACAGTACCTAAAACAATCATAAAAACCAAAGGCGTAATATACTCCGCTCCTTCTACACCTTGTTTTAATAGCTTACTCCCAAATAAAGAAGCAATACCTGCCGCTACAATTCCACGAGGTCCTACCCAACTGATAAATAGTTTTTCATTGAATTTTAATTTAGAATTTCTAGTACTTACAAAAACAGCTAAAGGTCTTATTACAAAGACAACAGCAGCAAAAAGAGTTACTGTTTTCCAGGTATATAACAAGAGTAAATCTTCCATGTTAATATTTGCAGCCAATAAAATAAATAGGATGGAAATTAACAAAACACTTAAAGATTCTTTAAAATAAAGCAATTCTTTTAAGTTGCTTAATTTTCCGTTTCCTAAAACCATTCCCATCACCACAACTGCCAATAAACCAGATTCATGTGCAAAAACTTCCGACTCTATAAACACCAGTAAAACGGTAGATAAAGAGACTACATTTAATAAGTAATGCGGTATCATTTTTTTATTGATAGCATACGCTAAAGCATGTGCAAACGTAAACCCAAAAGTGGTTCCGAAAAGTAATATTTTACCAAACTCTAATAAGGCTGTTTTAGTAAAACCACTTCCACCACCTACACTAATAAACTCAAAAACCAATACCGCCACTAAAGCACCTATTGGATCTATTAAAATTCCTTCCCACTTTAAAACCGTAGAAATATCTTTTTTTAGAGGAATGTTTCTTAAAATTGGCGTAATTACAGTAGGTCCTGTAACAATAATTAAACCCGAAAATAGAAAAGAAAGTTCCCAGCTTAAATCAAAAACATAATGCGCTACCATTCCTGCTCCAAAAAAAGTAATGGTAGAACCTATTGTTATTAGTTTTGTAATTACGGGTCCTACATTTTTAATTTCACTTCTTTTTAAGGTTAAGCCACCTTCAAAAAGGATAATACTAATAGCTAAAGACACAAAGTAGTACAAACTATCTCCAGGAAAAAGACCTTTTTTCCCATTCCAGACTGGCTCTATCCACTTTGTTCCATCTTCACTCAAAAACTCTGCAGCAATTGGTCCTACTAGTAAACCAATTAAAATTAAAGGTAATATTGCTGGGATTTTAAATTTCCATGCTACCCATTGTGCTAATATTCCTAAAATAATTATACCTGCTAATTCTATCATATATCAATCGTTCTATTAAATGTAAAAATAAGAATGTTTGCCTATCATAAAAATAAAATAAGCAGTTTTTTATAATATCTAAATTTTACATTATTCTACAGATAAATGAAACTATATATCTCTTTTTTACATAAAGTTTATAAAATTACAAATAAGGCTACGTTTTCTCAAAAATTTAAACTTATTATTCAACATAGATGTATATGAACTAATGGCTTTAAAAACGAATATATAGATTCAAAAACCTTTAAAAATAGATGCAATAATTAATTTTGAAGTTAAAGCATTAAAGCTAAGTAGTTAATTGGATAGCATTTAGTTAAAAACATATAAAAAGTCTGGTTGAATGCAACCTAAACCTATTTATTAATCTAATAACTCTCTACAGCGTTAGATATGACTATAGTAAGTTTAATAACTGAAAAAAAATATAACAAATTAACTTAAATTAAAAGCAGCTTTTTACCTATCTCCTCTATAATTCTTTTGTTTGAAGACAACTTTTATTGATTTCTAACGAAATACATTTACAAAACGAATATTTTTAAACATAGCACACCACAAGTAAATAAAAAATGTAAGGTACTTTTTAATGAAAATTGCACTATTTTTGACGTTCAATTTTTTTTGAAGGTACACTATTTTGTAAAACAGGTTATTATAGCAACCGTATTACCTAATTATAATACAAATGCTTGCCCTATTTTTAAAGTAGATAGAAAACCTTTGTAAATGCTAAAAAATTAAATCTCTAGCTTATTTGAGCTTTAGATTACAAAAAAATATAAAAGTATGTTAGGATTACAATTTGAAACCGAAACTTCTTGGGCAGAAATAGCCAAAGACAATTTACAGCAAATACTTACAGACCATGCATTTTTAGAGCAAAAAGCAGCTTCCAATGCCGTTTCTATTATTATTAATTATTCTGAAGAGACAGAGTTGGTAAAGGAAATGAGCAATATTGCTATTGAAGAAATGCAACACTTTAAAATGGTGCATTTATTAATGGTAAAACGCGGAATGGTTTTGGGACGTGAGCAAAAGAATGATTATGCTATCCGATTGCAAAAATTCTTTAAAAAGACAGGAGACAGAACCGATGCTTTAATTCAGCGTTTGTTAGTTGCTGCCCTAATTGAAGCAAGAAGTTGCGAGCGTTTTAAAGTCTTTTCTGAAAATATGGAAGATGAAGAATTGTCTAAATTCTACAATAACTTAATGATTTCTGAAGCAGGACATTATACTACTTTTTTACAGTTTGCACGTCAATACCAAGACAAAGAGATTGTTAACGAAAAATGGAATGCCTTATTAGCTTTTGAAGCAGAATTAATGAAAGAACGTGGTAATACAGCTAAAATACACGGATAAACACTAGATATGGATATAGATAATATTTCTAAAATTGAACATTTTTCTGCTTTTGTAGATGTGAGTTTAAAAGAGTTTTGTGAGCAATTTAGTTCGGTTTTATCATTACCTAAAATGACTTTTATTTCCGAAGATGAAACAGAAAGCGCAGAAATTAATTGTAACGGAATTGATTATCATATAAACAAACCTTATAAAGTTGGAGTCTTAAACGAATGGGATGATAATGTACCCAAAGAGCATAATTTTGGAATTGTTTTAAACATTGATAAATCGAATTCTGATTTTAACAACACCAAATTAGAAGCAATTGCCAATCTTATTGCTACTAATTTTAATACAGATCTTTTATATTATAGAACCTGGTTTTCTACTGGGTTTAGCACAGAAAAGGTCCACATATTTACACAGAATAAAAAATAACAAATGTTCTCTAAAGAAGAATCAGCACTTTTACGAAAAGATTTTTGGACTAGTTTTGGGAAATCTTTCCCTAGAAAATGGTTATTATACAACACTAAAATTAAAGGTTTCTCTTTTAAATTTGTTGCCGAAAGAAAACAAGCTATGGTTTGTTTAGACATTGAGCACCCAGATGAATTGGTAAACCTGCTGTATTATGACCAAATGTTATCTTTAAAAACGTTGCTAGAAACTGAATTACCAGAGGTGATTTTTAACGATGAATTTGAGCTAGAAAGTGGTAAAATAATTCATAGAATTTATGTTCCTTTTGAAGGAAAATTTAGCGTTTATAATAAAAATTCTTGGAGAGATTGTTTTGAATTTTACATGGAAACCATGCCTAAATTCGAGCTCTTTTTTTACGAATATGAAGATATTATAAAGAACATTTAATCTTATATATTTTTAAACTTTTACTCAAATAGTTACTTCTTATTTTGTGATTTAAATGGTGTTTTTATTGATCGTATTGTCGTTTACAATGTAATTATTGTGATAAAAAACGACTATAAACTAATAAAAATAAAGTTAAATTAAAACTTAAACGAATAACACTTAACTAATTGACTTTAAAATCCATAAAAATAAAAACAACTATTAAAAAGACAACTATCAATTTTTCTTATAGTCTATAATTTGTTTGCGTTAAGGATTGGAGCGGCATCCTTTTTGTTTTTACAAAAAGATATAGTGTAAAGCCTGACCTTTTTAGGGAACGCCCAACTTAGGAATCATATTTACAACAAAAAAAATCGTCCTAAAAATGGACGATTTTAATAAGCAAATTTCTTCTTTTTCTATTTTATAAATGTAATGCTCAAAGGATAATTTGGAGCTTCATTATTATTTACTTTTATGGCATTTATAATTGGAAAAATTAAATAGAAAATCCCGATTACAATGAACCCTAAAATTCCTAATCCGAAAAGAAAAATTAAGGGAATACAAATTAAGATATAAATAAACATAGAGATTCTAAAATTAAGAATTGCTTTTCCGTGTGCATCCATTCCAAAGATTTCATCCTTTTTTGTGATCCATAAAATTAAAGGAACTATAAAGCCTCCAATGCCGGTTACAAAATCTAATAATTGACTTAAATGTGTAAGTACTAATAGCTGTTTATCTTCTTTCATTTTTATATATAAAGTTTTAGTTGTGTACTTATTAGACTTAAAAAAGTTTGTTTTGTTACATATTTTGAGTTGTTATTTTATAAAAAAGTATTTGAGTTAATATGTATTCTATTTGAGCAAAGACAAACTATGCATTGATTGTAATTTTGTATGGAACTTAAAAACATATATTATGAATTACTTAAATATTGACAAAGACAAAGCATTACCAGTAGTATCAGAATTAAATGTACTGTTGGCAGATTACCAAGTGTATTATCAGAAATTAAGAAATTTTCATTGGAATGTTTTAGGTAAAAACTTTTTTGAATTACACAATCAATTTGAAGACATGTATAATGATACAAAACTTAAAATTGATGATATTGCAGAAAGAATAGTCACCTTAAAATACCACCCAATTAGTAAATTGTCTGATTACATAGAAGTTTCTAACGTTAAAGAATCTAGTCCATTATTAACTGATGTTGAAATGGTAAACATTTTAAAAAACGATCAAAATATAATTTTAACACAACTTTCTAAAGTAATAAAGAAAGCCAATGAGGTCGAAGATGAAGGTACGGCAGATTTAATTGGAGCATACATTAGAGAGCTAGAAAAATCTTCTTGGATGCTGAATGCATGGTCTAAAAACACGAGTGACGTATTGGACAGTAGTTTTGTAGAATAATAAAATTAGCTTACATTACTTCAAAATAATTTCATCACTTAATTAAAAAATGGATAAAATAACTGAAAAACTAGAGATCTGGAAAGATGTCTTTATCAAAAATATTCCCAATATTGCTATTGCAGTAGTTGTACTATTTGTAGCCTATTTTGCTTCAAGAGGAATGAATTCTATTGTAAACAAAACGATAGGAAAAAAAATAAGACAAAAATCTGTTAGAGATTTAGTTTCTAGATTTGCCTCTGCCCTAACTATTTTAGTAGGTCTATATTTGGCAATGACCGTATTAAAATTTGATGACACCCTAAAAGCCATTATTTCTGCTGCTGGTGTGTCTGGTATTGTAATTGGTTTGGCATTGCAAGGTACATTGTCTAACACCATTTCTGGTGTTGTTTTATCCTTTAGGCAAAACTTAAATATTGGTAACTGGGTAGAGACCAATGGCTATTCTGGCGAAGTAATAGATATTAATTTAAATTACTTTGTTATTAAAGAGGCAGATAATAATATGGTTGTTATACCCAATAAAACTATTTTAGAAAGCCCTTTTAAAAACTATTCTTTAACTACCAAAATGAGAATTTCTATAGAATGTGGTGTAGAATATGGTGCGGATTTAGAAAAAGTGCAAGCTTTAACAAAAGAAGTGATTGGCTCTAATTTTAGTCAGAATGAATTGGGTAAAAATGTAGAATTTTACTTCACTGAATTTGGAGACAGTTCTATTAATTTTTTATGTAGATTTTGGATAGATTCTACAAATGCATTAGAAAAACTAAAAGCCAAGAGCGACGCTATTATAAAAATTAAGCAAGCTTTTGATAAAGAAAATATTAGTATCCCGTTCCCTATGAGAACATTAGAGATATTACCAAATCAAAGGTTAGACATCAAGAATATTGTTGATAAAGAGCAATCTTAAACCTATAAACTTTATTCCCCCAATTACTTAAAAAGCTTAGCACATTTTGTGTTGAGCTTTTTATTTTTCTGTAAAATCTTGTGTATTTTTGCAATATGATTAAAAACGATACTATTATTGCTTTGGCAACTCCTGCTGGTGTTGGTGCAATTTCTGTGATTAGACTTTCTGGCGAAAATGCCATTACTATTGTTGATTCTTTTTTTAGATCGATTAAAAAAGGTAAAACACTGAAAAACCAGAAAACACATACCATTCATTTAGGGCATATTGTACAAAACGAAATCCTTATTGATGAAGTTTTAGTATCTGTTTTTAAGAATCCTAATTCTTATACAGGAGAGAATGTAGTTGAAATCTCTTGTCATGGTTCTAGCTTTATTCAGCAAGAAATTATTCAGTTATTTTTACAGAATGGTTGTAGAATGGCTGATAACGGTGAATTTACCATGCGTGCTTTTTTAAACGGTAAGATGGATTTAAGTCAGGCAGAAGCTGTTGCCGATGTTATTGCCTCTAACTCTGCTGCTAGCCATCAAATGGCAATTCAACAAATGCGAGGAGGAATTACAAATGAATTGAAAGACTTGCGTGTTCAGTTGTTAGATTTTGCTGCTTTAATTGAGTTAGAACTCGATTTTTCTGGTGAAGATGTAGAATTTGCTGATAGAACGAAGTTTAAAGAATTGGTTGCTAAAATCACTTTTGTTCTAAAGCGTTTAATTGATAGCTTTTCTTTTGGAAACGCCATGAAAAACGGAATTCCGGTTGCTATTATTGGAGAACCAAACGTAGGAAAATCTACTTTATTAAATACACTTTTAAACGAAGAAAAAGCCATTGTTTCTGATATTGCTGGTACAACACGTGATGCTATTGAAGATGAAATGATTATTGATGGTGTTGCTTTTAGGTTTATTGATACTGCAGGAATTAGAGAAACGGAAGATGTTGTAGAAAGTATCGGGATTAAAAAAGCGTACGAGAAAGCAGAGAATGCCCAATTGATTATTTTCTTAATTGACTCAAATAAATACGCGTATGCTAGTGAAGAGTTTTTAGAAGAAATAGAAACTATAAAAACACGCTTCCCTAACAAGCGCTTATTAGTGATTGCTAATAAAGTTGATACTTTATCTTGTAGCGATTCTTCTATTTTACAGTCTGAAATTGATAATTTAATTCTACTTTCTGCTAAAAACAAAACCGGAATTGAAGAACTAAAAAACGAACTAACTTCTTTGGTTAATATTGGTGCTTTAAGTAACAATGAAACGATTGTTACAAATTCGCGACATTTTGAGGCGCTGAACAATGCTTTAATCGCAATTTCTTCTGTGCAAGAAGGTATCGATCTAGAAATTTCTACTGATTTGTTTTCTATCGATATTAGAGAGTGTTTGCGTCACCTTGGCAATATTACCGGTGAATATGATGTTGATAAAGATATTTTAGGGCATATTTTCGGGAACTTTTGTATCGGGAAATAGATTTGTTATCTTTTAGCTTCCTTTAGTAGGATTTTGTTTGCCATATATCTTAAATATGGTTTCATTACTTAACTAACAGAATGAAATTACTTTCCGTTAGACCAATTTTAAAATGTAGATATATTTATAGCATTTTACTTTGTAAACCATACTAATTTTATTTAGCTGAAAATTAGATACCTTTACCTATAAATTTAAAATAGTATATTTGATTTATAAATAGTACTAACCAATATTTTAATGGAAGTTGAAACAGAAAAACCTAAAATTATTTTTGAAAATTGGGTTAATGAATATAGTGACACATTGTATTCTTGGGCATTATATAAAACTTCTGTAAAAGAAATTGCTGAAGATTTAGTGCAAGACACCTTTATGTCTGCTTATCATAAAATAGATAGTTTTAAAGGAAATAGCCAACCTAAAACATGGTTATTTACTATTTTAAATAACAAAATTATAGACTTTTATCGAAAAAATGCTAAAATTAAAAAGCATGAATTTAAAATTTCTGAAAAAGAAGGTTTTCAATTATCCGATGACTTATTTGATGAAACCAATAGTTGGAAAGATAGAAAAGTAGACCCAATTTGGGATAATGAGGAACATTTATTAGATAATGAAAATTTTAATGGAGTTTTTGCAAATTGCATTAGTGGTTTACCGAAAAAGTGGAATGTTGCCATCACTTCAAAATATTTAACGGGTAAAAAGACCGATGAAATTTGTCAGGATTTGGGTGTAACTGTGTCTAATTATTGGCAGATAATACACAGAGCCAAACTTTTGCTAAAAGAGTGTTTAGAAACTAATTGGGCTTGATAAAGAGATAATTAAATGAAGAATACAATACCCAGAATATTGAATAAATTAACCAACTCTTGTAAAAAGACAGTTGAGTTAATAGATAAAAAAACGTTTTCTAAATTATCGGTAATAGAAAAAACGAAATTAAAATTGCACAAATCTATCTGCAAAACATGCAAAGCTTATGAAGAACAATCAAAATTTTTAGACCAAGCTGTAGTTAAGTTATATAACCAAAAACAGCCTCATAACAAGGTTCAACTCTCAGCAGATAGGAAATCTAAAATCCTCGAAAAAATAAAAAAACAATAATTTTTAATTTTTTTTTGTCAGTAAATTAAAACTCAGAGTCTATTCTATTGTAACCCAAAAAATAGGATATAAAATGAGTATTAAGAAAAAAATAATTATCGCCTTAGGTCTAGGAATTGTAATTGCAGGTATAATAGCTGCAGTACTATTCTTTCAACCTCACAGAGATGTTCAAAACACTACTACAGATTTCAGCTATAATGCAAGTGAAATTGTAAATGAATATCTAACAGATTCACAAAAAGCAAACAATAAATACTTAGACGAAGAAGGCAACTCTAAAGTGCTTGAAATTAAAGGTATTGTTGCTAAAATTTCTGAAGACTTCAATAAACAAAAAGTTATTCTATTAAAATCTGACTCAGATAAAGCAGGTGTAAGTTGCACATTCACAGCAGAAACTAACTCACATACTTTAAACATTAAAATTGGTGACAAAATCACCGTAAAAGGTGTAATACGATCTGGAGCAGCATTTGATGCTGATTTAGATATGTACGAAAACGTGATACTTGAAAAGTGTGATGTTATCACAAAATAAATTAAGAGTAACTACAAAATAATTCAAACAAATAATAATTAAAATTAAATTCTAATAACATGAAAAAATCATTTTTAACAATCGTCGCAGTAATAGCCATTTCTTTAACTGCATTTGCTCAAAAACAAGTAAGTGCTAATACCCACATGAAATTTTTCTCTACAACACCAGCAGAAGATATTGAAGCCAATAATTATAAAGCCGTAAGCACCATAGATCCAAGTACTGGTGATATTGTATTTTCTGTACCAATGCAAAGTTTTGAATTTGAAAAATCTTTAATGCAAAAACATTTTAACAGTAAAAAATTTTTAAATACAAAAGCAAATCCTAAAGCAAAATTAATAGGAAAAGTAGTTAATGTTGAAGCTATAAAGTTTAGTAAAAATGGTACTTATACTGCCAAAGTAAAAGGCAACTTAACTATTAACGGTGTTAGTAAACCAATAACTGAAAATGTAAAATTTACAATAGCTGAAGGTAAAATTAATCTTACTTCTAAATTCAATATTACATTGGCAGATTATGAAGTGGCTTTTGAAAAAGGAAAACCTTCAACAAACATTTCTAAAACTGTGGAAGTAACTGTTGAAGCAAATTATTAATAACTTCCTAAGAAGATCGTATTATTAATTATAATTAAAACCAAGATATCGTATTTTATCTTGGTTTTTTTTTAACTAAAAAGTGTAAGTAATCTAAATAATTAAGTCTATATAATAAAACAATACTAAAATTTTTACAATGCAATTAAATTTTAAAAAGATCTTTCAAAAAATTAAAGCACCTTTTCAACAAGGGTTGCATTGGAAATCGATATTAAAAGCAATTATCATTAGTCTTCTTATTACTATTATTCCTTTTTATGGTATAACAACTATAATACTCACATATGTTTCAATTAAATTTAAATTGAATTTACCAATTATGATTGCAGTAAACTTTATAGCAACTCCATTACAGTTTATGTTATTCTTACCGTTTATACATATTGGTGAAAGCATTATGAATACCAATCATACTTTATTAACAGTAGAAGAAATTAAAACAGCTTTTAATGTCTCTTTTTTAGATACCATAAAGCGTTTATTTTTTGAATTGATTTGCGGCATTACCGGTTGGCTATTAATTGTACTTCCATTAGGCTTTATGACCATAATTTTATTAAAAACGAAAACGTTAAAACCAAATAATCAACTATAAAATCAAAAGAAATTTTCTTTGCAATTGCTATATATTTAATTATTATTATATTTTAAATCAGTCTTTTTTGAACTCCATCAAAAACCTTAATAGATTGATTATAATAGATTAAGATTCAGCAAGTGATCAAACAGGGATACTTCAATTTAGATATAAAGTTGATAACATTTAAGTCTAAATATTGTAGTTAAAAGATTAAACGTGGTTAATAAAATTATCACAGATATAAATATTAAGGCATGTTTGATATCGTTTCTATAACTCCTAGTGCAGCTTTTTCTCCGGAAATGATAGCTGCATTTAACGAACCGTTTAATAATGTGTCTCCGGCCAAAAAAACTCCTCGCGTTAATCTTGTTTCTGATGGTGCCATTTCGTATTTTAAATTGCTTAATTTTGGTAAAGCAAAAGGTATACTATATTGATTTATAAATCTTACAACATCAATATTGCAATATTTCTTTAATTCTATTTGTACACGCTCAAGAAGTACCTTCTTTGATAAATTTTGATTGTCAACCACAGTAACAGAAAGTAATTCTTTATTTGAATGCTTAGTTGTTTTTAAACTTGTATGATAAAAAATGTTATTTATCAAAGTGCCTTTTTTAGGAATAAGACCGATTAAAGGTTTTTTAATAGTTCGAGTTTCGATTTCAAAATAGAATGTATCGCAAGAGCTCCATGCCATTTTTTGATGTTTCATATTAGGAATTAAACCATGCGCTTCTGTAGCCAATATTGTAAAATTACTTTCTAATATTGTATTATTATCCAAAGTTATTTTCCTTTCTTTTATTGAAACTACTTTAGTATCAAACTTAAAAGTAGTTCTCTTTAAGTTTCTATATAATTGATTAGGAATTTCTCCAATACCCTTTTTGGGTAAAGCAGCATAACCTTCCTGAAACATTTTATAGACAAATTCGAACATTCTACTAGATGTCTCTAATTTGTTTTCAAGAAAAATCCCGCTAAAAAATGGGGTAAAGAAATCATTTATCATCCTAAAAGAAAAACCAAACTCTTCTAAATATGACCATGTAGATTGCTCTTTGCAAGAAAATATTTCTGACATCGTTTTTTGCTTCAGCTTCTTATTCAGTTTTAATATTTTAATTTTATCAGAAAAATTGCCTATACCAGAAAATAAAGTTGAAAAAAGTAACGATATATCTCTAAAAGGATCTCCTAAAGTGGTTTGCGTTCCGTTTTTAAAAATAGTGGCACCTGGTAAAAAATATTGTAATTCTAAAGATTTAAAATCAAGATATTTTTGAGCTGCAGGATACGCTGTAAGTAAGACTTGAAAACCATGATCTAATTGATAACCATCTATCAAATCTGTTTTCACCCTTCCTCCAACACTATCTGTAACTTCTATGATCGTAGGAGAATACCCATTTTGTTCAAGTACAGTAGCTGCTATTAAACCACTAATACCCGCACCAATGATATATATTTTATGATCTTCTTTCTTCATATCTTTATTTTGTTTAACTTTTAATAAAAAGTATTAAACAAAATTATGTATTTTTGTTGTAATACAAGAATAATTTATACGTATTTATTTAAAAAAAGAAATAATGAAAAATATATTAATAATAGGCGGAAGCAAAGGTATTGGCCACGAAATAGTAAATTCACTTTTGGATAAAAACAAGGTTATAAATATAAGTAGAACAAAACTCGAAGATGAACACCCTAATTTAACACATTTTAATTGCGATATACTTACTGACGAATTACCAGATTTGGCTAATGTTGACAGTCTTGTTTATTGCCCTGGTAGTATTAATTTAAAACCTATCTCTAGATTAAAATTAAGTGATTTTAGAGACGATTTTGAAATTAATGTTTTAGGAGCCGTAAAAGCGATTCAAAAATATTTACCACAATTAAAAAAAGGAATTAATCCATCCATATTATTATTTAGCACTGTTGCCTCTAAGTTAGGAATGCCATTTCACGCAAGTATTGCAACCTCTAAATCTGCGGTAGAAGGTTTGGTTAAATCATTAGGTGCTGAATTGGCTCCAACAATTAGAGTTAATGCAATTGCACCAACCATAACAGATACAGAATTGTCTTCTAAATTATTAAGAAATGATAAAATGATTGAAAAAATAACAGAAAGACATCCTTTAAAAAGATTTTTAAATCCCAAGGAAGTAGCTGCAACCGCTGAATTCTTATTATCTGACAATGCAGCTTCTTTTTCTGGTCAAATATTTGAAATGGATTGCGGTATTGTATCGTTTAAAATATAATTGAACCTCAACAAAACGATAAAAAATAAGGCTGTTATTATTCTAAAATAACAGCCTCTATTTCTAACTTAAAACCTTCAGCCTTTTTATTACCAATTAAAAAAGCTAATTCTTCTAGACTCTCTTTACTATAATTTGGTTTTTGTAATTTATTACCTCTAAAGGTAGGATACATATCTGATAACAATATTTCAATTTCTTCCCATTCATTAGACGTTTCAAAAAAAGCGATATAAACATGATCATCTGTTACTTTACTTCTTATTCTAAATTGATATCTTTTTCCGTCTCCTTTAACTCTAATAATAACTTTAGAATATTTGTTCGGTACTATTTTATCAAAACGATTCCTCAACAAAGAAAATCCGCCATTATTTTCTAAAGACACAGTTCCACTAAAAACACAATTACCATTTTCTTTTAAAGAAAATAATCCAGACGACTTACCCCCCATTACGGCATCATTAATAATCTTCCAATTATCAGCATTACGATTTGTATTACTATCAAAAATAACTAATTGTTCCATATTTTTTTTAAAATTAAATTATTGAGTATATTTATTTAGCATTCCTTAAAAAAAATAAACCTATACCAATATAACTATTACTATTGTAAGCAATATTTTTTCCTTTCTCTATATGACTTTTTTAAAGTTTTAAAAGATACCTCTCAGCATTTTTAATATGTAATTCTTGTTTTTCTAAAGGCATTTTATCAAACATACGCACTAACATCCCTAATCTTGGGTTCGACAAAAAGAAATCACGATGTGTATTCATAAAACGCCAAAAAAGACCATCCCAAGTTGCTTGCCATTCTCCCTTTTTATAATTACTCATTTTCATAAGATAATTACTACCACTTATATAAGGCTTCGTAGCTATTAAACCTCCATCTGCAAACTGACTCATTCCGTAAATATTAGTCACCATTACCCAATCATAAGCATCTATAAATAATTCCATAAACCATTTGTATACCTCATCTGGATCAAATTCACTTAACATCATAAAATTACCTAACACCATTAAACGTTCTATATGATTACAATATCCTGTTTTTAATACTTTTTTAATCGTCTGATCAATTGGAGCTATACCTGTAGTTCCGTCGTAAAACGATTTCGGAATCTTCTTTGTAAATTTCCAAAAATTGGTAGTCCTTTCTTCACTTCCTCTCGCTTCGTAAATACCTCTTATAAATTCTCGCCATCCGATAATTTGCCTTATAAACCCTTCTGTAGAATTAATAGGAATATTATTTTCTTCTGCAAATAACAAACAAGCATCAACTATATATTTAGGCGTTATTAAACCAACATTAAGCATTGGTGTTAACACGCTATGATTTAATATTGAATTTTCAGCAACAATAGCATCTTCATACACCCCAAACTCAATAAAGCGCTGTTCAAAAAACTGATGTAACCAATTTTTACTCGTTTTAAAATCAGTTGGATATAAAGCGTAATTTGTTAAATCCCCTAAATTCTTTGAAAAATGAGTATTCACATACTGCTGTGCTTCTTTAAAATATGCATCAACATTAGGAAACTGAATTGACGGTGGTGTTTTTTTAGCTGGATATTTCTTTCGGTTTTCGGTATCAAAAGTCCATTTTCCTCCTGTTGGTTTTCCATCGGGTTCTAAAAGAATATTTCGTTTTTTCCTTTGATCGGTATAAAAAGTTGTTTGATGGTATTTCTTTTTATCCTTTCTAAAGAAAACTTGCAACTCTTCTTTTGAGTTTAAAAACAGAGGAGAATCATAAATTGTAGAAGTTATATTATGTTCTAAGCACACTTTTTCTATTCTTTTATAAAGCCAATTATCTGTTGGGTCTATATAGTTAATATGCTCAATTCCTTTTTGCTTTAAAGCAGGAATCAATTCTCTAATATCGGAAGTATATGTTATTGCTTCAATATAATGTACATCAATATTTTTTTCTTTCTGAAGAAAATCAGCATACCGTTTCATGGTAGCTCTATGAAATGCTATTTTCTGTTTATGAAAAGAATACTCCTTAAAAAATAAATATTCTTCTATTAAATAGACAGGTGCATCTACTTGAAAAATTGGAGATTCTTCAAATAATTGATGCGGAAATATTAAATTGATTGTTTTCATTTATTTCTTCTACAACGTTCACTACAATACTTTACAGCTTCCCAATTCTTTTCCCATTTTTTACGCCATGTAAATGGTCGTTCACAAACGATACATATTTTTTCAGGAAGATGTTGTTTTTTCATTCTTATAATTCAGGAACTTCATCTATTCTTACATAAGGATGCTTTGCTATCTTTTTTAGGGAATAATAACTATTTAAGCCAGAAATACCAATACTTTCGGTAGCTTCTAAATCAATATCACCATCTACGATAGCATCATCTGGAAAAATTAACTGTTCTATTTCTCCTATAATTAATTTGGTGCCGTTATGTTTTATATCAATAGCTTCTACAAAGCGCATTCCTATTTTAAAGTTACTTTCTTTTACAAATGGCGCCTTAAAATCTTCCATATATTCTTCAGTAAGATTACAGCGTTTAAATTCAGACGTGTTTGTATCAAACTTTGCTGATGTATAATGCGCATTTTTTATAAAACCTTGATGGATATGATTGATTGTATAGACTTTATTCTCTTTAATATTAGCATACGTATGCCCTACTTCTGCTGTTTGTGGTCTTGTAATAAAACCTAACAATGCAGGACTACTACCTAAATGAACTATAGAACTAAAAATAGCTAAATTACTTTGGCCTTTATTATTTATAGTACCTATAAGGTTTGCTGGCTTTATACCTGTAACCGAATTAATGATTTTTAATTTAGTAACACGGTCAAATCCTTCTATATCTTGTTTATTGTAAATCATTATTTTCTATTTACGTGCATATTTAAAATGCGATTCTTTTCTTTTTCTACTGCAGGATGCTTTTTATGTCCCCATATTTTATCTCGAGCTAATTGCGCACTTTCTTGCAAATTAACAATGGGTAATGGATAATTTTCACCAATTATAACTCCACAAAACGTTTGCTCCATGATTGTCATTTTCCAAGGTTCGTGAATGTATGCTACTGGAACATTTCTTAATTCTGGAATCCATTTTTTTATAAAGACTCCCTCAGGGTCGTGCTCTTGAGAATTCTTTACAGGATTATATAAACGTATTGTATTAATACCTGTAGTGCCTGCTTGCATTTGAAACTGCGGATAATGTATCCCTGGGTCATAATCTAAAAATTGCCTTGCCAAATGGTAGGCTCCATCTCGCCAATCTTGGTCTAAATTGAGTGTTAAAAATGAAACTACCATTGCTCGCATTCTAAAATTAATCCATCCTGTTTGTTCAACGGCACGCATACAAGCATCAACTAAAGGCACACCTGTCATTCCTGTTTTCCATGCTTTAATAAAGGTTTCATTCTTTTGATGTGCTAATAATTCATAACCTTTATTTATACATGCCGTTTCATAACTGCATGCTACCTCAAACTTTTGAATAAAATGACAATGCCAGTGCAAACGTGTTAACATTGCAGAAAATGCTTTATCGTTTTTTGTTCCATTAGGATGCGTACCTACAAACTGAAAAGCTTGCTTTATTGTAATATTTCCCCAAGCAAGATATGGTGATAATCTACTACAAGAGACCCTACTTTCTGTTGGTTTTGAAATATGCTTTTGGTAATTTTTGCCTCTTTCTGCTGCAAACGATTTTAAATAATGCCAAGCATTTCGTTCTCCTGCAGGTTGAAATTGTTTTGGATATTCTTTCCATGCTTTTTCCAATGCTTCAGGTAACAAAAAAGGATGTTTCAGCGCTGCTTCTTTAGAAATTGAATACCTATTTTGAATTACCGGAGTATGCATGGTGATATGCCATTGCTTATTCCAATTATCTCTATTTTTAATACCTCGTAAAATACCGTCACGCTGAAATTCTTGCCAAACTATTTTATTTTGATTAAAGAAAGAGCTAACTGTTTTATCACGTTGCCAAGTTATTTGAATTCCACTTTCTTGATAACTAAAAACATTTTGTATATTGAATTCTTCATTCAAATGATGATATACCTCCATCGCTTCCGCATAAAAAACACTTACATTTCTGTTAAAAGGTTTAAGGGTATTGTTTAAAGCTTTAATAGAATTATAAATAAACTTTAAATGTCTTGGACTGGTATCTGGATATTCAATAATTGAAGGTTCAAACACATAAATTATTTTGTACGGAACACCTGATTTCTCTGCTTTATGCAAAGGTTCGTGATCTTGTGAACGAATATCTCGTTTTAACCAAACAATATTTATAGTTTGTTTTTTCAATAGTAATTTAAATAAATGACCTCGATGTAAACACGAGTTTTTTTTAGATATTATTTTATTTTTATCCTTATAAAATATGGAAAGTAATAACCTTGTTATCTCCCTCTTATTAACGTTTACTAATTCTATTACCCGAAATTTCTTTTTGACGAGAACACTTAAAACGTGTAATACTTGGATTGCGTTTTTTTAAGTGTTTTTGACTTACACCACTATGCACTCGTTTACGCCAACGTTTAAAACTTGATTCTTTTAAATTACCTCGCATTACAAGTATTACTTGCTTTTCTGGTAATCCGAATTGAAATTCAATAGCTTCAAAAGGAGTTCTATCTTCCCAAGCCATCTCTATAATACGATCTAATTCTCTTTCTGTAAATTGTTTTGTTTCTAATTTCATCTTATACCTTTTTCCAAATTTGATCCGCACTTAAATAAAAACTACCTAAAGAATTAAAACGACATTCATTTGGAGCTATAATTGACAAAAAAGTTTCTTCGTTATCTCTTTTGTACAAATGATATATTTCTCCAAGAATAGGTTCAAAAGTAAATTCCGCATCAAAAATCATTTTATTATACTCATACTCCTTCATCATATCTTCATATTCAGCTTTTAACTCTAAATACTTCGACTTCATTTTATGATTCACCTTATTAATACTTCTATTTTTCCAAGCAATACTATCAGAAGTTGTTATTACCGGAGCACCAACAGAAGTTGCATATGGTTTCAGCGATGCATCATACTTTTGAGTTTCTGTATTAAAAACTACATTGTCTGGTTTTTTATCTTCTTTCATATCTTTATAAAATCTATGCCTTAAGAGCTATTAATTGTTTCATCACTTCTTCTGCCTCACATGTCTTTTTATCACTCTTTTTTCTATCCGAAGTAGACAAAGAATAAGCTTCCTTCATAAGGTTTTCATATTTACTTTGTAATTTTTGTACTTCTGTTTTCTTTTTAAATATTCCGAACATCTCTATTTTTTGTGTAAATATACAAAATGTTTAACAATTACTTCTTTTGATTAAACAAAACTACATGTAAGAAGATTTAGTAATAAATAAGGTGATGCTTTTATAGCAGTTAAAAGTTAAGTTTTGTAAAAAAGCATATGCACAACACTCTATTCACACTTCTTATTGTTGATTATAAATATCACTGAAAACAGTTAGAAATATTTAAGTTAATTCCTTCAACTTTGTATTAAATAAAAAAACAATTATAATATGAAAGAATTAAATGTAATTCAGCGTATAGAGTTAAGAATTAAAAAAGACGAACATACAGAAAAGCTATTTAAGCTATCGCAATGTGATTATAATTTATCTTCTACTTTCTATCCAAACGAAGAACAAGACAGAGGTTTAGATGTAAATATATCTGGAGCAATGAATAATGATATTTGTACTTTCTTTTTAGAATGGTTATCTCGTAAACCAGGTGAATGGTCTGGTAGTTTAAAAATTTATCACCAAAACCAAGATGAACCTGTAATTAATTTTGTTTTTGATGATGCTATCATCCATAATTACAATCAATCTTTTTCAGAAAATAACGTACAGTCTCAAGGTACTTATTTTAGTGGAATTTTATCAGGTGTTGTTTTTAATGATGTAAAAATGAATTAAGAAATCTATAGTATAATTATCTAAAAGGCCTTTAAGATCTACATCTAAAAGGCCTTCTTATTCAATTTATAAATCCTATTTAAAACATAAAAAAATAATTAGCACATCTATAAATTACTTTCTAAATATTCGGTAATATCTAAGTCTGTATAATAACCACTTTGATGACCGCCCCAACATGCTGTTAAAGAAAATACACCACCACCTAATTTTAATTCTTTTTTAGTTTCCGCATCTTCATTAGGTACACAATATATTTCTATTGCGTTTATATTTGCTGCAATAACTTCTCTTAATTTATCGTTTCTACAAACTTCTTTTAAACCATCTGTAAGGCGTTGTAAACAGATACTTGGCACAAATTTAATAAAGTATATTTCAAAAGTATCCCAATTAATATTAATAGGGATTTCTTTACCTAGAATCTCATTTACTTCTTTCTGATAAGCTCCTAAATATTGGTCTTCTATTAATTTCACCGCTTTTTTTTCTTCTAATTTCATGATGCTTTTTTTTCATTTCTGTAATCTTTCAAAGATATTAGAAGAGATTCTTAAATTTGTACCATCATTAAGTGAAACTAAAAACTCACTGAATTCCGTGAGTACTTTACCAATAGATTCGTCTACATTTATTTTATAAAATAACAGCATATGAAAATTACAATTATGTCAGTAATTTGTTTAATAATTTTAATACTAATCGTTGTAGGTTGTTCTAATTATATCGGAATTTCTAAAAAGAAAGCTTCTTTAAATTTAGAAACCTATTTGCAAAGAGAATATAATGGTAAACTTGTTTTTAGTGATTTAAATCGTTTTTTTAATGCAGCAACAATGGATCCCAATATATTTGGTGTTCTTATTTATGATAAAGAAATACCAGAAATTGAATTCTATACTCATCTTGATGCTAAAAATATATTAGTAAATGATACTTTACCAATGTATGCTACTACAGATGTAATGACGGTAGATAACTTATACCAAGATGCATTAAAGCAATATGAAACTAGGCAAGAAGTTATTGATGATTTTAAAAATGAAATTTCTGAAGTAAAATTCTCTACAGAAACTATCGAATTAAAGTTTGATAAAAATATAACTCCAACAGCTTTAGAGAATGTAGTAGCACGTTTTACAGATCGATTAAACAATACTATAAAAGAGTTAAATACGGGGTTTCAATTTAGCTTAGTTATTAAAACACCTAAACACCCGGAAGGGTTTATAATAATTCCGTTAGTAATAGAAGATAGTAAATGGGAAAGAAGACCATATTTATTATCAGAATCTATCAATAATTTTGAAGTTTTAGAAACAATGATTCAAAAAAATATAGAAGATAAATTAGAAGTTTCTAATCCTTATTTTAAAATTACGGAGTATAGAAAAATTTATATGGACAAGTCTTCTTTATCTAAAGGTGCTTGGATTCAGTATTTAGACGACAAGAGAATTGTAAATGATGGAAAAGGGAAATGGGAAAACCCACAAACAGGACTTTATGTTCTCTATTTTGATTTAGATTCTAAATTTATTTATAAAGGAGAATTGCTAACAGAAGAAAGTGATAAAAATACTTATGTAAAAGAATTAAGACAAATTGTAGAAACAATAGAAAAAGAAGGAATTAGAACTAAATAATGATTTTTCCGTCAATTTTTAGATAAAAAAGAGGCTTTACAATATGTAAAGCCTCTTTTTTTATTAATCAAATAAACCAGATTCTATGGCGTATTTTACAGCTCCGGTTGTTGTTTTAGAGCCTGTTTTTAAAAGGATATTTTTTCGATGCGTTTCTACCGTATTTACAGAAATAAACAATTTTTCAGAAATTTCTTTAGACGTTAACTCTTCCGATAAAAGCGCTAATACTTCTTTTTCTCGAGGAGAAATTTCTATATTTTTATATTTTTTACGTTTAAAAACGCTTTCCATATAACGTTCTTTTATCAATTTAGAAAAATATTGTTCGTTACCTAAAACAGTACGTACCGCTTTTTGCAATTCGTCTTTACTTGTAAATTTTGGCACAAAACCATCAGCACCTTTTTGTATTACTTTATGTACCGTTCTATGGTTATCTAACATGCTTAACATAATAATTTTTACCTTACTATGCTTTTTCTTTATTTCGGTAAGTAACTCAATACCGTCCATTTTTGGCATGCTAATATCACTAATAATTAAGCCAACTTCAAACTGACTTAACAATCGAATTACTTGTTTACCTTCTGTTGCTATATGTATTTCACCAATTTCTTCCATATCACTTAATATGGTGTTTATGCCTTCTAAAAACATAAGGTGATCGTCTGCGATAATAATGTTTGTTTTTTTCACAATATTTATGTTGTTGGAATGTCTATTGTAATAGAAGTTCCATGATTAGAACTGCTATCTATATCTAAAGTTCCATTTATTTTTTGTAAACGTTCTTTAATATTACGTAGCCCAATTCCTTGTTTTTTATTCTTTACAAACCCTTTACCATTATCTGTAATTACAATATTTAAATGGTCTTCATGCTTGGTTAATTGTACATCTGCACTTGTTGCTTCTGCATGTTTTAGAATGTTATTTAATAATTCTTGTACAATTCTATAAGCATCTGCTAAAAGTGCTGCTGGTAATTTATCTATATCTTCTTCTGGGAAGAAATAGGTTTGAATATCTAGTTTAGATTTCTTTGTTATTTGATCAATAAAATCAGTTAAAAAGCTAGTAAATCCTATTTTAGAAAAAGAAAGCGGATGTAATTGATGAGAAAGACTACGCACATCTACACAAGCATTATTTATAGCATTTGCAATTCTTTTAGATTGTAACTCCTCTTTACTATTTTCTGTAAAGTGTTCAAAAGCTATTTTTATACCCGCCAAATCACTTCCAATTCCATCATGAATTTCACGTGCTAATCTAGAACGTTCTTCATCTTGCCCTTCTTGATAACGTTCTATTACAGATAATTTATGATCCTTCATCATATCTGTAATTTTTTGTTTTGCATTTTCTTCTTGTTGTAAATTTAATTCTTTCTGAATGCGTAAACGTTTAACGTAAGATAATCTAAGTATAATTAAAATGACTACTACAAGTACAAAACCAGCTATAAAAGCATTTCTAACAATACGTTGTCTTTTAACAGTTAATTCTACTTTTTGTAACTCAACTTCACTTATTTTTTGTTCCTTTTCTAAAAGCTGAATTCTAGCTTCTTTTAATTGTGTTTCATACCCTTCTTGAATTTTCGCTACATATTTTTCTTTATCTAATGTCTTTTGCTCTGCAACGGTAGCAACTCCTTTTTGATAAAACTCTAATGCTTTTTCATAGTTTTTTTCTTCTTCATAAAGTTGTGCTAAATTCTTGTAAATATCAGATTTGTAAACGGATAAAGATTGCTCATCTCCAATTGCCAATGCTTCTTTAAAGTAATTAATAGCTTCTTTTTTATGACCTAATTTAGCTTCACATAACCCCAAATCGTTTAAAACAATAGCAATATCAGAATAAAATTTTAGCTCTTTTAAAAGCCTTAATGTTTTCTTTAAAGCAATTACAGCAGCTTCACAACGTTCTTCTTCTACCAACATTTGAGAAAGATTAATGTTTACATAAGCAATAACTGCTTTATTTCCTTCTCTTTCTCTATAGTCTAAAATTGTTTTATAATGCTTACGCGCTTTATCAAACTTTCCTTCTTCTTTTAAAATATTAGCAAAATTAAATAAGGTAGTTAAAACGCCATCATTGTCACCTAATTCTCTGTAAATATTGGCTGCACGATCTAAATTTTCTGCAGATTTTTGATATTCTTTTTGAAGCAAATAAAGGGTTGCAATATTTTGATAAGCATTTGCCTCTTGTACTTTATCATTTGTTTTTTCTGAAAAACTTAAACATTGCATAAAGTTATCAATAGCTTTCGGGTATTCTCCTAAGTTTTTATAAGCAGATGCCATAATATTATAACAAGCTGCTAAACCTTTTTCTATATTTAATTTATGAAGTAAAGAGATTGCTTCATTTGTATACGTAATGGTACTCTTATAATCTCCAGTAATATTACCCAAATTACCTAAAGCATACAATGCACTAACTTCTTGAATATCAATTTTTAATTTTCTACTTTCTTTAAGCCATTCTGTAGCTGCTTTTTTTGCTACTTGCGGATTAGAATTAAGGTTCTTTTGATATTCTAAAGTAAGAGAATCTATACGAGGCGTATTATTTACCGCCTGTGCAAAAGTGAGATTAATTACGCCTAAGAAAAGGAGTATTACTAAAAGATGATGTTTTATAAGTAGCTTCATTAAGTTCTGTAAACATAGTACCTTTAAGCGAAATAAATGTTTCTAATTTTTGTTTTCAATTCTTTTAACATTTCAATTTCTCCGTTTTTAAATTCAATATTTAATTTAGAAACGCTTTCCAGTAAATTATGTTGCAAAAATACATCTTCTTTATAATTTGTGGTTGCAATTTCTAATTGTTCTAACAAAGCATCTTCAGACGGATTATCTTTACTTAGATACATCGCATTGTATTTTGTAAATCCCTCTACATTATTTAACTCTTTAGAAAAATGCTTAAAGACTCTTAACATTACATTATACTCATCTTTAGGGAAATTAAAAAACGATTCTTCCGGATAACGTTGTAATAAATTTTGATGTGCTAATAAAGCTTCTTCATGTTGGTTATCTTCTTTTAATAAGTTAGAATACTCAAAATCTAGTTTCCAATCTCTAGCTTCCGGAGCTTCTTTTTTAATGGTTTCACAAAGTGCTATAGCAGATGGCTTATCAAACCCTTCTGTTAAACACACTAATGCTAATTTTAAATAAGCACCTTTATTCGTAGAAAGTTCTGCTGCCTTTTTTAAAGATTCAGATCCATCCTTAGTATTTCTTAACATCCAAAAGATAAAACCGTTATTTCTGTAATCTATAAATGTAGTTGGGTTTTGTACTAAATCTGCTTCCGTAACTTTCTTTAAATCGTCTGGTTTTTTTAAAAAGGTGTAAAAACAGATCCATTGAAATACAGGATATAAGTCTGCCGATAATTTTCCTTGCTCATAATTATAGATTGCGTATTTATAACTTTCTTCACAATCTCCTTTTTCTATAAGTGCTTCAATACACATATTCATGGTACTACAATAATCGTCATCACCAATTTTATAAAAGTTAATTTCTTCTTGCATATCTTCAAAAAAGGCGGTGTAATTATGGTTTCTTTTATGAATAATCATACGTAAATTATACAACCAAGGTGCGTACGAATGTTGTGGTAACGGAAAATCTAGAAGTGCTTCATTAATAACTTTATAAGCTTCATTAAATCTGTTTAATTTAATAAGCGCACGCGCTTGAAAAAATAAGGTTTTAAGCGTTGGTGCTTTTCTTCTGTGAAATTGTACTACAATATCTAAAATACCTTGCCAACTTTCTATTCTACTATTCACTTCTAGTAAATAAAACAAATATTCACTCATTCTAAGTCCATTTTTAAAGGCCTCATGATAAGCTGCTCCCGTAGCGTTATAATCTTTTACAAAGAAAAAAGACTTCGCTTTTAAAACTAGTAGCAACGGATTTTTCGGGTTTATAGCTAAACCGCGTTCTACACAAATTTCTATGGTTTTTTTGTTTTTTGAATAATAGTATGATGAATTTCCTATTAACAAATATTGATGTTGTGCCAATTGCCAACCAGAGTTTGCTAAGGCTTTCATATAATTTTGATATTCTTGAAAATTGGTGTAATTTTCTTCTGGAAATATAGGTTTTTGTGGTGCTGCTAAAATTTGTGACACCATATCGTACATCATAAAAGATTTAGCATAATCTGCTAATAAAAAACGAGTAATATCTGTTAATTCTAAATGTCTCCATTCTGCAATCCATTGCTTTTTATTTTCGGAAGATTTATTGTCCCATAAGGCCACTTGAATACGTGCTAAATTTTGATCTGCTTGCTCTAAATTATCATCAAATTGTAAGCCTTTTAAAATTTCTTTACGATGAGTATCTGATGCTAAATTTAATAATTCATAAGAATCTATTACTTCCGTAGAAATACGTAATTGCTCTATACGAGCAGTTTCTACTTCCCAAAGTAAAAGTCGTGCTTCGGTTAACGCAGGATAACATTCTAAAATATATTTTAACGTAACAATTGCTTCTTCAAATCGGTTTTCTTCTTGCAGCTTTAAAGCAAAATGGATGTGTAAAGTTTCGTTATACGGATGTGCCATTAATGCCGTTTCATACACCCAATCTTTACATTGTTTATAATAACTACAAACGTATTCATAATCTGAAGGTAAAACTTCATTTATATTGATTAAAGCCTGTAAATAAGACTCTAAAACAGGCATATTTAGTTCTTCAAAAACACCAATATAAAGCATATACATACGATAATATCTGGCAGTATCTGCAGGATAACTCTCCCCTAATATTTCAATATTTTCTTGAATATTGGCCATAATAGGTTGCAAAGGAGCATAAAGATTTGCTTTATAAAGTTCTTCTGCACGCGCTATTTGTGTGATAACTTCTTGTCTTGTTAAACTCATTTTTTCCATGTTTTAAACCAATCGGCATGTTCTATATATAAGCGTTGGTAGCATTCCCAAAGTGTTTCCATACCAGGAAATTTACTAACATCTTGTTCTGTTGTTCCTAAAACATATTCATCTCCTAAACATACATTTCTATGAAATTCTCCCCAACTAGAAAAGGTAGATTTTATAGTTTCGTTCGCTTCTTCTAAACGTAAAATCATTTCTCTTGTATCAATAAAACCTAATACGTGCCCTAAGCGCATTTGAAAAATATAGTACGCCATTTCATACCCAAACAATTTTTGCTTTTTTAGACTAAAACGGTATTTCCAAACCATTTTATAAATGCCTTTCGTTTTTGGATTTTCTTCGGCATTGTATTTTGCATCAAAATCTTTTGTAGTACTCATTCGGAATTCTATTGCAAGTTTTTCGAATGTATTAGAAACCATTTCTCCGTTTTCGTAACGTTGCAAACTATTACGTAAATGCAAACCAGATTTTATGCCATATAAACTTAAAAGACGTTTTGCTTGCTTAACATCCATTTGATTTTCTAAATCGAAACCAGACCAACTTGTTAAGTCGGCACTTTTATAATTTTTCTTCAAAATCAAGGCCGATAAATTTAATTGGTCTTGTATTTTTGGTGTTATTTCTTGTGTCATTATCTAAGCTTTTAAATGGTCAACTACTTCTAATAAAGCCGTTGTTAAATCTTCTGAATAGGCTCCAGATTTTGCCATCGCTTTTAATCCCATTCCGTATGAAGGCGCCATTTTAGTTCCTTTTACCAAATGCACAAATAAACTTCTACAAAGTGTACCGTAGGTTTCTTGTTCCGTTTTTGGTGCTAAATTTGTATCAAGTAAAGTCATATAAAGCGCTTGAATAAGTTTAGCTTCAATTCCTGTTTTATCATTAGCTAACCAAACTTTAAATTCTTCTATTTTTTCATCTAAAGGCTCTAAGAGTTTAGTATCGTAACTTCCATTTTCCTTATAATTTTCTAGATTATAAAGTACAGCATCTACATATTTTTGGTTAATTTCTTTAACTTCCATTTCAACATTAATAGTTTGCAACTCTGCTGCAATACTTTCCATTTCTGTTTGAGGTTCTCCTTTAAAGTGAAAATGATAAAAACCATCAATAGCGGCTAATAATTCTTCTTGATATGTAAAACACGCTATAACACTTCTACTATAATCAGTAAGGTATTTTACCGTGTTTGCATTTAATTTCCTTTTATTTAATGTCGTTAGAAAATCGGTTAAATACGTATCAATTTGCATCGAAATGTAACCTAACATACCGTTGTCCTTTTCTTTGAGTTTGCATTTTCTATGAAAAGCGATAATTCTATTTATAGCTCTATCTAAAAAGTAACTCGCATCTTCTTCTAAGGTATTAAAATAGTTAGCTGTTCGGGTACCTTGCGTACTTAAAACATCTGAAATCCAAACGGCTTCTTGTCTAGAACTGTAATAAAAATCACCTAAATAATTAAACCAAGCTTGAATAATATGTAAGTTTAAAGGACGATCTTCATTAACGTAATGTCCTTTTGCAAAATCGTTACAAGGATCGGTAACGCAAGAATCAATGTTTTTTAGTGCCCAAATTTCATTTACACGCGTAAAATTACCAGGTTCTACACATAAAATAGCTAGTGTTTTTACAATAAAAGGTAAATTTTCTTTTCTAATTTCATCGCTAACATCTCTTGCGGAATAAGTAATTTCTAATAAATACAATTGTAAAATTTCTTGCTGAACTGCATTGTACAAAGTTGATAATTCTTCGCGAGCATCATAAAAAGTGCGAATTAGAAACTGATTTAAAGGATTTTTAATGCCTTCTTTTATAAAGTCTTCAAGAAAACCTTTTAAGTTGTCTTTATTCTGATAAACATTCTGAATTAAAAATGAACCCGTCATTTGAAAATCTTTGTGATCATAACGCATTACAGGAAATTTTCCTTTTCTGTCTTTAATTAATAAATTTGAAAATATAGTATTGAAGGTTTCTGTCTGATTTTTAACACCTGTTTTAGGGTGACATTTATCAAACCAAAACGGAATAAGTTGTAACGGAAGTGCTTCTGCCCTATTTTCAGTAAAAATTTGTTTTCCGTAATCTTTAAAAGTTTCTGAGTAAAAATTGCTTCCGCCATCGGCGTTTAACCAATCTACAAATCTTAAATAGCAAACATCTAATTGCTCTTGCGGAATATTTTTATCACGATTATTGAATAATAAAACATCGCCTGCATCCCATAATAATTTAGGTCCTAAAGCGGCAATTAACGGGTGGAAACCTTCAGTAGTTTTTAGGTTTAATAACTCTAAACTATTTGCTTCTACATAAATAATGCGCTCTTTAATTGCTTTATGCGCTTCAAATATTATTTGTAAATTATTGTAGTAATACGCAGCTAATTCTGTACTAAACCAAGGCAACATTAAATCGTATGCGCCTTTAACATAAACACGGCCTACAGGTAGTATTTGATGAAATTTTGTAATGAATTTTCGCCAATCATTATCAAAAAAATATTGAATAAAGTTGTTGTCTATTTTAAATGGAAACGTAGTTATAGTTTTGTCTGAATTGACGACAGAATAGGTTTCATTTAAAATATTATTTTTGATACAATGCTGAATTAAAAAATCGGAACTAAATACATCTCTAATGTCAAAAATTCTATGAACTAAAAAACGAGCTACAGAAAGAGAAGCCTTAGATTCACTTTTTACCAACATTTTTAAAACATTAAAAATTTGCATTTTCAAATCGTCAGAAATAGCATCGGTTTGTAAATAACTCAGACTAAAATATAAAAACTCAACAAGTTTATCACTACTTTTTTTATCCGGATAAAATCCGTTTTTTAACAACGGTAACCAAGATGCAATAAATTCTAATCCTTCTTTTTCGTTTGCAAAAACAGTAGGATGAAAGTAAATAAGTTGTGCTACTTTTTCTGTAAATTCTGCATGTACACCTTCTGTAGTAGTATTGTTTTTTGCCTTTAGATAAACATCGTTATCAGTAGCATTCATCAACTTTAAAACTTGAAGGATTGCTTTTATTTCAGAAGCCTCTAAAGATGACATCTCTAATTTCGGAACTATTTTCTCTTTAAATATCGTAGACATTTACTAAGTGTTATTCAAATTATATTCTAATATATTTTATTCTTTTTCAGAAGATTTTATTCGATGTAAAACCATTCATTTTCTTCAATTTCGCCTTCGTTACCCATTAAACTTTTTAAGAAAGTATTTAAATCTTCAGCTTCAATATATCCAATTTCTTGATCTGCACCATAACGAATAATTTGTCCGGCTGTACCTTTTGTATTCGGAGCAAAATCGAAGGCTAAAAAATTACCATTCTGTAAATCGAAAAACGGAATCCAATATGGTGTGGTGTACATTAATAATGCTTTTCCTTTGTTTGTCGAGTATGTGTCTAACAACTCTTCTTGCGTCCAATCATCATAACAATCTTTCCATTGTTTCCACTCTTTATAGATATCTTCGGCACTCATTATGGCGCATCGATCAATACCATTATGCAACGTTAAGTACTCTTTAATTATTGTTGGAAAAGGAAAACCCGCTTCTTTTTCAAACTTAACATATATGTCTTCATTGTTTTTTGGTGAATGCATTGTCAATCCTTTTTCTAAAATTAAAGCATTAAAAGATTGTTTTACTTCTTCTAAATTAATTTTAGATTCTAACTGAATAAAAGGGCTTATAAAATCTGTTTTTTCTTTGGCTAATTTTTCTGCTATAAATTGATTCGGAATAAATTCAGCAATAAAAGCACCTGTGTTTTCTTGAAAAGTAATATTCTTTAAATTAGAAACGGGTTGCGAGCTATAACCGTTATTACTAAAGGTATAAATTGTAGCGCTTTTGTGTTGTTCATCATGAATAACTGTAAACCATGCTTCAAATATTGGCGTCTGCTCTATTTCAACAGTAAAAAGCGTTTTGTCTTCTAAATACCCAATACCATAAAATTTATGAATGGTTTCATAATCTGGTGTAATAAATATGAGGTTTAATAAATTTTTTCCAGACGCTTTTTCTACAGCTTTTAAAAGCGCGTCTCTAAACGTAAAAGAATTCTTGTAATGTTCAGGATCTTCAAGAATTGGAAGTGTCTCTATTTTGATAGGTTCAAAATTAAAATCATCCCATTTTAATAATTTAAAATCTTCTGAATATGCAATGCTATTGTTCATTTTCTCTTATATTTTAATACTGCTAAGATACTTTGGATCAATATTTTTTTTATCACTGAAACTAATGATTTTAAATACTACAGAATATTTTTAGCAATAGATATGCAGTAATTATTTTGATAAAATCTGTGTAATACATTCTCGTTTTCGTCCGTAACTTTCGTAAACCATATTGAATTTTACATCTAAATTTTGAAGTAGATTTTTAGTAGAAAAACTAGGTAATTGATCGATGCAAGTTACCATTAGATTTTTCTTTAGTTTTAAATTCTGATGATGAATTGCATCAGCACTTAAAGCATAATTTAATAATTGTGTATCTAAAGCTTGTGTTCTAAATACACCTTGAAATTCGTTTGTAACATTTGCTTCATCTTCATTATTTTGAAGTGAAACAGGTTCTGTGTTAGCCATTGGTCCGTTTCCGTGTCTTGTTTGATAACAGCGTGTAACATAAAAAATAGCTATTTCTGCGTCAACTCCTAAATGAATTTTTATAAGCTGAATTGCATTTTTAGAAGTAGTGTAACTCCACGTGGTATGCGGATGAAAACCATGTTGTGTATCTAATAAAACACCTTGACTTCCTTCGAAAATAAAATTTTTAAAAGAGGTTGCTAAATCAGAAAGAGAGTTTAAATTATAAAATTTCTGAATAGAAAAACAGCTTTCTATAAAATACGCTTCGTTATAGTCCTTTAATTCGTTTTTGTAATATTCCTGAACGCTTTTTGGTTCCGTTTTTAACTTTGTTTCGTAATAGTTTTTTATACTAATCAAACGTTGCTTTAAAACCCAATGAAACTGCAAATCGTTTGCATACAAATAAACTTCTTCTTTATTTCTAGCAATAGTTGTTCCAAAACCCAAACCACAAGAACCATTATTTTGTTGCTTTTCTACCGCTCTATTAAAAGCAATATCATAAAAAGTTGTAATCATCGCAAGCGGATGAAAATACAATTTTGGATGGTATTTTTGTAAGAATACTCCTTCATCTAAAATAGCAGGCGGAAAAAGTGTAGTATGTTCTGAATAATACGTTGGAACGCCTAATAACGTACCAGAACCAAAATTACTAAACGTATGCGTAAGTGTTTCTGTACTTACAGTATGCCCTATTTGATGTCCTCCAGAAAACCGAACTACTAAACTTTCTTTAGAGTTTTGTGATGCTAAATAATCGGTAGTTAACCCTTTTCCAGCATCACCAAAACCTAAATCTATAACAATACTACATTTTGTCATTTATAACATATTTTCTACTTCTATATCATCAGAAGAAGTATTGGTATTTGTGGCTGCATTAAATGGTTTATGATTTTGAATTACCACATCTGCAATACGTTTTGCTACGGTTTTAAAATCTGCAATTTCTAAAAAATTATCTCCTAAAAGCGTTTTCCAATTTCCTTTTCGGTGTTCACTTTTAGACCATTCATTATGCTCTAAATGCATATGAAATACATTGTATTTTTCTTGAGCTTCCTTAATAATATTTTCCGTAGTAATTGTTTCTGCTTCTTCTGCGCTGGTGTATCTTTTTATAATTTCTGCTGGAATTGTAGGAAAAACAGGTTCATCACCAATGGTGAATAAAAAACCTTTTTGCTTTCTTTTTTCCCAACAATCAATCGAAGTATGGCGAGCAGCAAACAAATGTGCCAAGTTGTACCCTTCTTGGTTGTTTCCGCCACCACCGCTTTCTAAATAAACGCGCGTTAACCAACGGTCTAACAATTCTGCTGAAGACTCGAACTGACCAACTTGTAAAGGAGCAGCATCATAAATAAAATCTCCAATCCCTAAAAATAATACTTGCGGATCTTCTATTCCTGCTTCCATTAAAGAACCAATAAGATCTGGCAAAGCTTCCTTAACAATATGTTCTGGTACAAACCCCATACTTCCGGTAACATCTAATGCTACAATAATAGATACCGTTTCTGGATGTTCTTCAGAATCTCTAGATTCTCTTACAATTGCCTTTACAGGATCCATTTCTCCATCTATATTTCTAGCTGTAAATATCTCTTCTCTAGACTTGTTACTATAATCTTTCGTTTTTCTTAATCGTTTATAAGCGTCGTTACTAAATCTTCCTCCTCCCATAATTATAATTCATTTATGATTCCACCAAATAAATGCGTGTAACGCTTTTTGGCTAATTCTAATTTAATTTCTAAATTTCTAATCTTTACAGACATTTCTAAGTCTTTGGCTACATAATCTTTTGCATCAAAATCTGACGCTAAAACCAAACTATTTGTGTCTGTCGGACTCATGTCTAACATGTTTTCTTGCTCGCGTTTTAATCGTTTTAATGATAACGCTAAATCTTCTGTTTCGCGTTTATACATTAACTGTGCGTCTTCTGCAATAGCACTTGCACGATCGTCTCTTATTTTTTCGTTGTTGCGCTTTAATGAATCTAAAAAAGCAGCACTTTTAATTTTATCCTCCATAAAATATATTTTCAACAAAATTATAGGTAACTCTTCATTTTTTTATCCCCGAAAAGGGTGATTTATATTTTTATTTAAAAGATTTATAATTAAATATCACTGAAATCAGGCAGTACCATTTTTAAACGAGTAATTATCTTTGGCATTCTTAAAACGTACTTATGACAACAATACATTTATCTTCAACAGGTTTTTTAATTAATTCAGTTTCTATTCAATTTCCTATTTCTATAAACACTTTAAAGGAATGTTTAAATGATAATTACAGAACAACTAAAAGAAAAAGCAATACTATTTTTACTTGGGATGATTTAGGTCTTCTAGCATATTCTAAAAATGGTGAATGCATAGAATCTTTAACTTTAGAACTACAACTTGATACTTACAGTTTTTGTCCTAAGCATAAATTCTCTGGAGCGTTTTATTTTAATGATCAAGAGATTACCAATTATTATAAAACTAATAAAGAAGAACGTGTACAGCTTTTTAAAGATGATGATTCTGGCGCTTTAGTTCTAAATACTATTTGTGCTTGGTTTAGTGTTAATGAAGAAGAAACTATAAAGGCTATTGAAGTAAGTGCTTATCAACCTTATGTACGTTGGCAAGGTATACTAGACGATAAATATAATATTAAACCTTTAGATGAAGAAGAAATTACTTTTATAGATTTTGGCTTTAAACTGTCTATAATAGAAGAATTAATGTATATGAAAGGCTTACTAGAACCTAAATTCGACATTTATGAATTTGCAGATTGGTATAGAGAGCGTAAAATAGATATTAATGAAGAAGGTTATGAACCCATAGCAGAAGTGGTGCAATATTTTAAAGATTTACCAATTCCTAAACGTTTGGCTACAGAAATTACAGACATTTATCAAGATGGGGGAAACGATATTTATATGAACCTCTCCCCTTTTTCTGGTGGTGGTGAAGATGATTGGGATATGGAAACGACTGTTGATGCCAAACAATTTCCTAACCTTAAAAAAGCAACCTTATGTTATGCTAAAGATTGTGTTTATGATGAGTTTGAAAAAATGGGCATTGACGCAGAATCGTTATAAAAATAAAACCTTTATTTTTTTACTTAATAATGAAATGTATGATTTGATAATATCATTAATTTCAGTGATAAAAAAAAAGCACATTCCCTCTAATTTTGTCTAACAATATAAAAAACAAAATAGTTATGGGATTAACAATTTCTAGTGGAATATTAGTAGATTTTAAAGAAAATGAACCAGAAGGTTACGAGGCTTATAAAGTCATTTTTGATAATATAAATACAATATTAATAAAAAATGGTGTTGAAACTTACCAAGAACCAAATGAAATGGAAATAGAGCCATTACAATTTGGAGGTTTTCCTTATAGTTTTTTACATCATTTAAGACGTTTTGCAGCCCACGTTTGGGAGCATAAAGATAATGAGAATTGGGATTGGACACCAACTCCTTTTTCTTCGGAAGAAGAGCCAGAAGGTGATGCCATTTTAGAAGATCATTATTCTTATATGTCTAGCCATCTTTTAACACATTCAGACGCTGAAGGTTTTTATATTCCTGTAGCATTACCAGAAGTTCTTTTCGATACTGATAAAGCACCTGTACCTGGCGCAATGATTGGGTCTTCTTACGATCTTTTAAAAGAATTAAAAAGTATTACAAAGCATTTAGGTATTAGTTTAGATGAAAATAATGATGTTACCAATATTGACGAATTAAATAAAATTGTAGCAGATGAAGGTGATTTTTGGATTGAAATATTAGTTTGTGTTACTCTTTTAGATGCAGCTAAATTTAGTATCAATAATAAAACAGCTATCGCTTTTAATTAAATAATAACCTCTTTTAACTTTAGGTTCTCTCCAAAAAAGAAAAAAATAGTACAAATGAAATTCACAGACAAGAATACAAAAGATATCAAACAAGCTTGGAATTTATTAGGAAGCAAATATGCTTCTGACGTAAATAAAATGGTGCAGTTTGGTGAAACGAACGGATGGGAAAATTGGAAAGGAGAAGAACCTAAAGACGAAAGAGAGTATTTAGCAGATGCTGTTTATCAGCTTTTAAAAGAGGCTAATAAAAATAATACCATTACTCAATTTAGAGATGATTTTCCGCCTGCACACACGCCTTTCATCAAATTTATACAAGATAAAGGACAAAGTGTAGAGCAGTTACATTTTATAAATGAGCAGAAAATTGTGTTTTTAATAGGTACTGCTTATCAAAAAAGACAAGCATATATTCTTAAAAACGATACAATTATAGAACTTAAAACCTCTATTAATGCAATAGGAAAATCTAAACAAAATAATGTTTTTGCTATTGCATCAAACAATACTATTGTAACAACACAAGGTTGGGAAGGTACTGTTATAGCTGCATTTAATTTAGATAAAGCTAAAGATTTAAGGATTTCAGAATTAATTCCTTTTAACGACGGACATAAAGTTTTACTCACAACATCCGAAGGAATTTATATTATTTCTAAAGGTTCGGAAAACATGATACATCCAATTCCTGATTTAGAAGATGAAGAATGGGAATCTGATATAGATATGGAAAATGCTACTATTTCTAATGATAATAGATACATTGTTGTTGGCGACCAATGCAGCGACCATAGAATTTTAGATAATAATGGCGAAGAAATTGGAGAAGTTGATCCGCAATCTTCTTATCCAGATTTTTGTCTTTTCTCTAAAAATGACCATCAATTAATTACAAATTCTTGTCACTTTTATAATGGTGTAACTATTGGTGTAGATGCTACAAACTTAACAAATATCAATATAACAGCTTATGAAGAAAGCGAAGATTATACCGTTATAGATGACGGAATGAGGGTTTATTGTGGTGTAGCAACTTCTAAATATTATATTTTAGGTGATGCTTTCGGATATATTAAAGCCATTGATACCAAAGGAAATTGCATTTGGAAATACTTTTTAGGTTCTACAATTACTAGTATTACTATTTCTGATGATGAAAACAAATTATGGATAGGTTCTGCATCAGGAATGCTTCATAAACTACAGTTAGATAAAGGTCTTAGAGATAACCACACCATTGGAAATGGAAATCATTATGAAGAATTTAGGTTCATTTTTTGGAAAGAAGAATCCATTATGCAATGGTAATTCTATCAGAAACAAAAAATAGCAAAACACTTTTTGATATTTTAATATCACTGAAAACAGTTAGCTAAAAACATCACTAAAGTTTCATCTTTGTTCGTATAAAAAATCATTTAGAGATAAAACAATTCATTTTTTTAAAGACTTAATAGATGTTTTTTATACAGAAGCTACAATAACATGAAACAATCATTACTAATTATATTCAATTTAATTTATTTAACGGGTTATTGTCAATATCCTTTTGAAGAATTGCCTCAACCTGTTTATGAGGAATTTAATAACTGGACAGAAACCGAACAACAAGCAAATTATACAATTACAATTGATAATTTTTTCGAAACAGAATCTCTAACAATTCAATTAACATCTTATACAGATGATGTAGATCAAGAATCTTCCATAAGAATATTTAGAGGTAAAACTCAAATTCAGAAGCTTTCTGAGGATATGTTTTTTAGTACGTTAAATATTTTTGAACCAATTAGAATAACTGATTTTAATGCAGATAATCTAAAAGACATAAAACTTTTAATTCCGTATATGGGTAACGGAATAGCTGCTTTAAATGTTCGTGTAATATATCTGATACAAAATAAAAACAAAGGATTTTCAAAAATTTCTTATGATGATATGATGGATGGAAATCGTGAAGAAAGAGATTTTAATAAGGATGGAATCTTTGAAACGATTACGATGAAACTTGATTATTATGAAAATAACAATTATTGGACATTTAACATTTTTGAATTTACAGAATTGGGACTTACCAATGCTAATGAAAAAAATAATTACCCAATAATGACACAATACCTTTATAAAAAGAACTTTAAGGTCAGTAATAAAATAAGTCATTCTAAAATGAAGACGTATGCTTTAGAAAAACCTAAAGATTATAACTGGCAAAAATAAAATTGGTAATACAATATAAAGCAAATAAGCTGTTCTTTTTAATCTAAAGATTATTGCTATTTACAAAGTCATCAAATCTTTTGATTTGGTATTAAAATTTAAAAAAATAAATAATTAAAAACAAAGAAATTATGAGTCAAGAAAATAATATATTTTACACAGAACAAAACGAAAAAATGAAAGCTGCTTATCTTAAAGCGCAGTCTACCTTTAACTACTTTTGGCGCGAAATTTATTGGGAAGCTAAAAGAGTTGTTCCTGCTCACGATTTAGCTTTAGTAAAAATTCCTTTTCAACAAAAAATTGAAGGAAAAGAAGAACCTTTGGTAGAACACATGTGGATTAGTGAAATTGATTTTGATGGAGAATTTATTACAGGTATTTTACAAAACGCACCAAATAAATTGACTAATGTTACTGAAGGCGATACCGTAACCAGAAAAGTATCAGAAATATCAGATTGGATGTTGTCTATAGATCGTAAAACTTATGGCGGATATACCATTCAGGCACTGCGTTCTGATATGACAGATAAAGCCAGAGAAAACCATGATAATGCTTGGGGATTAAACTTTGGCGACTACAATACTATTCTGGTTGCACACTTACAAGAAGAGAAAAAAGAGAATCTTATTGAGCACCCAATGAGTAAAGTTATGGAAAAACCTGCAAGAGATTTCTTTACAGAAAACTTAGATGTGGTAGTTGCTGTAAATGAAAATGGAATGACAAGATTACACACAGAAACCATTGCAGGAAACAAAACTGCGGTAGATATTTTATTAGAATTAGGCGCAGATAAAACAGCAAAAACTAAAACAGGTAAAACAGCTTTAGATTTTGCTACCGCTTTAAACTGGTCTCACCTTATACCTGTATTAAAATAAAATAATAAGTCATCATTTTAAATGAAAGCAAAAATCAAATATATTTTTATTGGTCTTTTAGCCATTCTTACGCTTTCTTGGTTCTTTATTAATAACCAAGAAAGCGCTAATACGAATTCAATTTTTAATGAAAAAATTAAAGATGGTGATATTATTTTTAGTGCTCTAAATACTGATAACAGAGCAGTCCTTCAGAAAAAGGAAAAATAGGACAAGTGGTAAGGTTTCTTCACGATCCGAATGAGTTTGAAGTGATTGCAGATAGTTTTGAAGCATATTTACAAATGCTGATTGATACTGAATTCTCTTTTATAAGAGAAGGTTATTTAAGATAAAACACTACGTTAAATAAGTCTTTAAATATGAATAAAAAAGTAGCCTTACTTCTTCTAATACTTATTTCTTTACTAATAGGTATTGTAATTAATTACAGAAGTCTTGAAAAGTTTAAAGAACAAGAAAGTCATATTTCTCAATCTTTAGATGGTCGTTTAGCAATATACTTGGAGTCAGGGAGAATGCATGATGCTGATTATTGTAAAGTTTTTATTTTCGATACAGCGGTTTATCCAAATTTAAAAGAAGCAGGTGTATTTCCATCAAAATTACAGAAGAATAATCCTAAAGCTTTATTCTTTATCCCTATCAAATTTTATGCTCGAATTACAGATTTTGAATGGAATGATAAAAATAACAAAGTAAGTATTAAACAAGCGGCTGTTAACGACGAGAAAGCTTTAAACTACGAAATTGATTTGAATAGTTTTAGCTTTTACAAAAAGGACGAATAAACATATTTAGATTAAAAGTTAAAACGGATTAAATGAATTTAGATAACGCAATCACAAAAATTAAAAACTTCAACGTCAATGACGATATGGAAGATTATGAAATAAGTGAATTTTTTGATGTTATTGGAGATGAATTAACTGATGTAGGTGATTTTACAGATTTGCAAAAAGAACAATTAATTCAAACACTTTTTGATTTTCTAAAACGTCAAGATCCAGAATTAGATGAAGATTTTTCTTTTATCCATTTTATAGAACATATAGACAAGCCAAATTACAAAATTTATAATGCTGAGTTATTAAAGTTCAATACAGAAAACGGAACCATTATGGCTACCCTTTTATTGAATCGGTTTATTAATGGTTTAAAAGAAGAAGAACGTAAAAAACACATCGATTTATTAAAATCGATTTCTGAGAATAGGAATTATACCGATTTAGTGAGAGCGGAAGCATTGAGTTATTACGAACATCAAATAGAAAAATAATGAACATAGAAAATGTACTCTCAAAAACTAAAAATATTTTAATTGATTTAACTAATTCAGCAGATACTTCTGAAGCTTTAAATTATTTAAAAACCAATTTTAATGGTCGTATTGTAAACCATTTTTCTGAGATTAAAAACACAGAAAAAGCAACTAGAATATATGTTATTGGTGATATTAAATTACTAAATACTAATGCTAAAGATGTTTTAATTATTAAAGAATTTTCTTTTAATTATGATGACATTCATACTGATAAATATAAAATTATTGATGAAGGACAAATTCCTATAAATATCCATAATGCTGGTGTGTTTTATCGTCAGTTTTTTAAAGAAGATAATTACTTTTCTAAGGTAGAAAAAGAACATCAATTTCAGCATTTAACAGAATCTACAAAACAATCTGTCGCTTTAAGAAAAGGAATTTATCTAAGTAAAATAACCAAGAAAGAATCAGATAAAAACGAAGAGCAACTTCATTTTAAACTATTAAGATGTTCTAGTAATTTAACCGGACCAACAGATAATTTTAGAGCAACAGACACACATATTGTCAATACAATTAACGAAGCCGTACAATACGATTTTGATAAAAACACCGAATTAAACCACGTATTATCTCAAATTTACGAGAATAAAAAGAAAGACAAAGACCATCCAAAAGATGTAAAAGCGAAGATAAAAGCGCATTCTGATAAAACGAAAGACATGCCAAAAGAAGGTCTAATTGCCTTTTGTACGTTTTACGATACAACTAATTTTGATAAATTAAGTCCTTCTAAAACCAATAAATTTGATAGGGTTTATGGTAAATCTAGCGGCTTATCTAGATTACTTTTTAAATTAAAATCGTCTGTAAAAGATGTTACTTTAGTCAAAGAATTTTCGGTGACTTTGTATCCGAATTCTGTATTTTTAATTCCGTTGTCTACCAACAGATTATACACGCATGAAATTAGACCATCCGTTTTAGACATCGATTTAATTCCCATTAGAATGGGCTATGTAATTCGCTGTTCTAACTTAGAAGCAGTTTATACAAATAACCAAACCTATATAAAACAAGAGGATAAATTAGTACAATTAGAAGCTATGGATACTGAAAATCTTGTTGATTTAAGAACGTCTTATTACGAAGAAAACAAAACAGTAAAACGTGTCGATTATGGTAAAGTCCATTTTAGTATGAATACTGGAGATTATAAAAAACCAATCTATTAATTAGAAAATGTAACCGTTATGAATAACCATCCATTTTATAAAACGATACTTCCTTTAGAAACCAATCTTTTTGAATCTTTATCAAAAGAAATTGTCTTTGAAACTTTAGGAAAAGGACGCGTTGGTAATCATATCGTTAAGTATATGGATGCTATTCCAATAGTAAGAACAATCACTAAGTTTACAATTCTGTCGCATTATTTTACTGTACCTCATCTTAATATTTTAAACCAAATAAATAAGATTTTAGAACAAGAAAATCAACCAAAAACAGCTTTTAATTGTGGTCTTATTGAGATATATGACGATAATTACACAAAAATGGGTTACCATTCAGATTTAAGTTTAGATCTAAAAACGGACTCTTATATTGGTTTGTTTTCGTGCTATAAGCATCCAGAAAAGTTAACAGATACAACCACTCGTACTCTTAGAATTAAAGATAAATCTACCGAAGAAGAATTTGATATCACTCTAACTCATAATTCTCTTGTTTTATTTTCTGTTGAAACGAATGCTAAATATTCTCATAAAATAATACTAGAGAACCCAAACCGTGAAGCATTAAAATTAACAGACAATAAATGGTTGGGCATCACTTTTAGAACCTCTAAAACCTTGGTGAAATTCAATAATGATACTCCTTATTTTGAAGATAATACAATAATGGAACTTGCAAATGAAACGCAAGAAAAAGAATTTTATAAACAACGCGGTGAAGAAAATAGAAGTTTAAACTTTACATATCCAAAGATAAAATACACACTTAGTAAAGCAGATCTTATCGTTCCTAAATTAAAGGAGAACGATACATGCAATAACAAAAAAACACAACAATTATGATACTCGCTTTTGATACTTATTATTACAACGGAAAAGCTAAAACAATTGCGGTAAGCTTTAACGATTGGGAAGACGACGAACCAACAAAAATTTATACGGATATTATTGAAGGTATAGAACCATACGAACCTGGATCTTTTTACAAAAGAGAATTGCCATGTATTTTAAACTTGTTGAAACAAGTGAATTTAGATGAGATAGACTTAATTATAGTTGATGGTTACGTAATTTTAGAAGAAAAACATTTGGGCTTAGGTGGTTATTTGTACCAAGCTTTAGAAGCTAAAATTCCGGTTGTTGGTATCGCTAAATCTGAGTTTGTCTCTAAAACAGCTGTATTTAAAGAAGTGTTTCGTGGCGAAAGTAAAAAGCCATTGTATGTAACTGCTATTGGTACTGATAAAGATGAGATCTGTAACGCCATAAAACGAATGCACGGTAAATACCGAATGCCAACATTACTACAAATTGTAGATACTAAAACAAAAGAAAATATTAAGAACTAATACTTTAAAAAGTTAAAAATATGAATGAAGATTTAATCATAACCTCTGTAGATGAACTAAAACTGATGTTTAGAAAAAATTACAGAGAATTTATTGCGGAAAAACCAAGGGTAGTTGTATTTGAGGAAGAGGAATTTAAGTTATATAATTTTGAAAAAATGATGGAACTTACCAACATAGATAGTATGGAAGTAAGTAAGATTTACGCATTAAATCCGTATGTTAAAACGTTAAGTGAATTTATGAATCCGACATTTAAAGATTTAGATGGGTACAAGTGGAGTTTAGAAAAATTAGCTTTAGGTAAAGCTATTGGTGCTAATTCTGAAGGTGATTTATTGTTTTTTGGATGCTATGATAATACTAAAGTACATCTTTTTCGTCACGATGATGGTAGTATAAAGAGAACTAAATTAACCTTGTTTGAAATTATTAAACAATTTTCTGAGTAAATTTCAGGTATTCATCGTAAATAAAAAAAGCCCAATTATACATTTATAATTGGGCTTTTTAGTTCTTTTATGACTGAAATTATTCGGTGTATCTTAAAAATAAATGGTTTTTATTTTTAATAATCTCTGCTAATTTTTCAAATTCTGATGCTGTTGTATTATACAATTTTGCCAAGTCAGCTATCAATGCTTTTACTTTATTGTCTTCTAATTTTTCATTTTTAATAAATCCTAAAAAGGAAGCGCCAATTCCAAAAAGTTCAAAATTATAGGTTTCAAATAAGTACTTCGATAGCGCGTAATTTTCAAAAGGACTTAAGTCAGCATCAAAATATCCATTCGGAAATCCTGTAAGTCCTTCGTATGGCTTTTCAACGGGAAGAATTTTCAGTATAATTTGTTGGTCTAGAAAGGCTAATGGAGATTCATTAATGTTTTCTAAATCTAAAACTTCGTCTTCAGAAATGGTTAAATCTTTTTCACAAACCGTTTTAAAGTCAATCCCTTTTGTGCGTTTCAAAAAGTTTTCCTTTATAATGAAATATTCAGATGGTGTAGAAAGATGCCCCAAATGTTCGTTGTCTTCATCATAACAAGCTTCATCAAGTCCAGATAAATCATAGCCATCAGTATCTAGCAAAGAATTATAGTCACACGCATGACCACTAGTATATTCGGCTTGACCTAAATCATCAAGGGTTAAGATTATAGTCTTGTCAGGATGATTTTGTTTGTAGTTTTGATAAACCTCCATAAGTTCTTCGTACGATTTTATATTTTCGATTAAGAAACTGTCAAACAACATTTCGTGGTAAGGCGAACGATTATTAGTTAATTTTTCTATTTTCATCTATTTTGTTTTAGATAGCAGATAACCACAAAAGTTAGGCTATAGCTTCTTTGCTAAACTCTTTTTTCAATTGGGTGTAACCTTGCGTTATTAAGTTGTTATACTTATCTGGACTCATGTTATAACCACGAAAACCAGAAAGGTAATATTTTAGTTCTTTCAGCTTTAGTTTTGTAAAGTATTCTGGCACTGCATTTTCAAATGAGCAACCATCAATATCTAAGCGTTCTAATTGAGGTAAATCGGCTATCCAAGTTGGTAAATCTACAAAGTCATTTCCGCCTAAGGATAAGGTTTTTAAAGTTTTAATCTGCTGAATGTATTCTGGTAAAGCGTCGTACTTGTGACCTATTAAAAATTCGGTAAGCTTTAATTCCGTAATACTTTCAGGAATGCTGTTTACATCGCCACTAATTCCCATAAGGTTTAGTTTTTGTAAAGCTTTAAACTGATTTAATTTAGCATAAGCTTCCATTCCAAATTGGTAACTTAATGCGATATACAGAGATTCTAAAACAGGTGCCTCTAAAGTTTCAAGCGTTTCAAAAGACGTATAACTTACATTTAATTTTTTTAGATGTTGCAATTTAACTTTAGGAAATCTAGGTGTAACGTCATAATGGGCCATTTCTAAGGTTTCTAGATTTGGCATATTAGCAATAATATCCTCTAGGTTTTCAGCTTTATAAAAATCTAATTTTAAATATTTTAATTGAGGCGCAGGTTTAGGTGTTAAAGCCAAAAGGCTAGCTTCATTATTATCTAAATGTAAATACATTAAGTTGGTACAATAATGAAGTATATTTTGAAAATGCCCAGTATTAGTATAAGCCTTTAGAGTGGTCAATACTTCCGGTTTTGGCAAATATTGTATTAAGTCTTCTTCTGTGTTTTCACTTTTATTAATACCAGAAAAATGAAGCGATGTTGTAATTAAATTTCGAAATAAAACTAGAGGATCTTCAATCGCTAAATTCCCAAAATAAGCCTGTTCTGTTTCTAATAATTTTTCTGAAGCAATATATTCCTTAATGTCGAATAAATGTAATTCGTTAATTTTAGAAGGTAAATTTTTAGCCTCTAAAACTAAACTTCTACAACTGTTAAAGCATAAATAATCTAGGTGTTGCAAGTCTTTTAAACCTTCAGGAATGCTTTCTATGTTGGCACCGTATAATTTTAAATAGCGTAATTGTGTGCAGTTTTCAATATTTTGAAACAAGGTTTCCATTTGGCTTCCTTGATGAACATCAATAGCTTTAAGTGTTGTTAATTGTCCGAATCCGAGCGTTACATCAGAAAAATCTGTGATATATTGAATTTTTAGTTTTTCTAGATGTATAAAACGTTCCGGATGCGATAACACGTAATTTAAGATTTCGACATCATTAATTAATAATTCTGTATTTAGAATTGGCGAATTTCCTGGTACAATTTCTAAGTCATCATCTAAAGTGATGTTTTCACAATTTTTGGTAAAGATGTTAGTGTCTTCTATGGTTTTAATTAAAGGAATGGCATCTAACTTCAGTACAAATAAATTGTCTAATTGATTGAATCCGTTAGGTATTTCACTCAAATTAGGACACATGTACAAATCGAATTTCTTAAGGTTTTTAAGCATAGAAATATGCGCAGGAAGTTGAGTTAAATGTTTTAAACGAATAAAACTTATTTCCTTTAAACTTGTTGGTAATTGTAATTGAGAGGCATCTTTTAAATTGACTAAAATAAAATCTAATTCTTCTAGTTTTATAAGTTTTTCTAGCTGAAGCGATTCTTGAAAGTCTGTTTCTATGTCGCTTAATTCTAGTTCTTTTATGTTTTTTAAAGACCAAAACGATTCTGGAAATGAAGCGAGTTTTGGTAATTTTAAAGTAACACTTTCTAGCTGTTGTAAATTCCCTATAGAACCTGGTAATACTTGGTAATTGCCTTTAATTTCTAAAGACATTAAAGAGGTAATATCACAAATTTCCTTTGGCAAACCGTTACTAAACAGATCATCTATTTTTAGGTGGCTAATACCATTTAAACGCGAAATAAGATCAGGTTGCTTTTCTAGTGTTTCTGCAATCGTTTCCTCTCTAATAGAAAGTGATGAAAATTGAAAAGCATTGTAGATTTTACCAATAGGAAACAATGGATCTTTTAGTCCGTATTTAAGCAAGGCGTTTAAAACATTTGCTGAATTTTCACCGTTTTCAGGCAGTTTATTACGGGTGTTAAAAGCGCTAAGAAGTTCTGGCGTACCGTGCGCTTCTAAAGTTTTAGAAACCTCATCAATAATAATTGAATCTCTAGAAGTTTTACCAACTGCAAAAAGCTCATAGAGATAAGCTTTAGGGTAATTTTCTTTTTCTTTTAAATTGTTGTAATAACGTTGAAGGTTCGATAGATCTAATGTCATAATGTAATTTTTGAATACAAATCGTGGCTATTTATTAGGCAAATGGAATTATTAAGAATCGTAAATAATGTAAAAATTTATGCAAAAATGTGGTTAATTGCTTCCATACGTTTTAAAATAATAGGTACAAACAAAGCAAACTTAGCATTAAATTCTTCCTGAGTTTTTGCTGTGTTTAAGTTTTCGCCCATCGTTACCCAAGTCACATACAAAGCGTCTTTAATATTAGCTTCATCAGTATCTATATTTAAAGCTTTTATTAGATTAAAGTTTTCATCTTGACTGTAAAAACCAGATTCTTTAACAATTTCGAAAACAAGTTCAAAAATGCTTCTTGTATCTAAAAGCTCACTAATCATTAATGTTGCTTTATCGGAAGCATTTATAGACTCAAAAACATCTACCATTAAGTTCTGTACCCTATAGTTGATACTACAATCTAGATTTTTCAATTTTTATTTTTTAAAGTTTATTTTTAATATGTATCGTTCGCTATTTACAACCAACAAAAGAAATATAAGTGGCAGTAATTTGTTAGACTTATAATACTACATCTTATACATTTACTACAAAATTAAACAAGCACATACGTTTTTTTATCACTGTATTCAGCCATTTGTTTATTTAGTGGTTTATCTGATAGATTTTATAATTTTCAATTGATAAAAGAAATAGTATTTAGCTATTTTTATTCCTCTCTTGTTATATTATCTAAGGCGATATGTCCAGTAATTCGACCTGCTTTCATGGTGAAAAGAATATTTGCTATTGGCGCATTTCCATAACTATCGTCTTCCCAAGCGTCTTTGTGTAAGCCTAAAAAAGCTTCAAGTAATTCTTCTTCAACATTTCTCGAAATTACCATCATACAAGAGCGCCTTGGTACAGAAACAAATAATTCGTCGGCTTTTAACATGGTGTGTGCTTTTAACATATGTGCTTCAGAAAGAATACGTTCACTAGAAAAATCGTTTCCACTAGAGGTTAGAACCTTATTTTGCAGTACTTCTGAATATGTAAATTCTGTTTCATAATTCCCTAAGTTTCTAAAAGCTTCATTTGTAATTTGCTTTTGATCCATAGTTTCTAAATGCTTTTGTGTTAGAAATACAAAATTATCTGGAGTATTTATACCATACGCAATAACTACTTTTGGTCCCGCTTCTGATCTTATTAAGTTAGAATTTAACGCCCCAGCTTTAAGACCAACCCAATCGCCTGGTTTTAAAATAGGATATATTTTCTGATCACTATTTTTAGTCTCTTCAACTATTTTTTCTATTTCTTTTTCTGATTTTTCTTTTCCGTAAAGAGTACCACTCATAATAATGTTTAGTTTTTATTATTTACTACAAAATTAGAGAAGCATATAAAGTTTTTTATCACCGTATTCAGCCATTTCTAGATTTAAGGAATTATTTATGATGTTTAATTAAATAGAATTAGAACCATAAAAAAAGGCATTCTTAAAAATAAGAATGCCTTTTTTGTAATTATTTAAATTGAATTATAATGGAATGTGTCCTACAATAGTTCCTTCTTTTACAATAAAAAGAGAATTGGTAATAGGTGCATTTCCAAAGCTATCATCTTCCCAAGTAAAGTTATGTAAGTACGCAAATTTATTCATTGTTTCTTCATCTACATCTCTAGAAATAATGGTCATACATGTTCTTCTTGGAATAGATACTAATAACTCTTCTGCATCTAACATAGCATGTGCTTTTAACATATGTGCTTTAGAAAGAATTATTTCACTAGAAAAGTCGTTTCCGTTAGTAGCAACCGCTTTATTATCTAATGATCCAACAAATTCTAATTCCGCTTCATAGTTTCCTAAGTTTTCAAAAGCTTCACTTGTAATTTGCTGTCCATCCATAGTTTCTAAATGTTTTTGAGTTAAAAACACAAAGTTATCTGGTGTATCCATTCCATATGCAATTACCACTTCTGCTCCATTTTCGGAAGGAATTAAAGTATTGCTTAAAGCACCTGCTTTTAAACCAACCCAATTTCCTGGTTTTAAAATAGGATATATTTTTTTATCACTATTTTCAGTTTGTTCAATTATTTTTTCTACTTCTTTTGAATTTTCATTTCCGTTTACTGAACCGCTCATAATGTTTTGTTTTTATTATTTACTACAAAACTACAGAGGCATCTAATTTTTTTTATCACTGTATTCAGCTATTTCAAAATTTAACGGTTTATCTATTCTGGACGTTTTCTAAATAAAATTATAAAAAAAAGGCATTCTTAATATTAAGAATGCCTTTTTTTTTATAATTATTTCCTTAGAAATAGAAAACGTTACTAAATCTATAACATAGCGTTTAGATTTATAGATATACGATACCTTCAATATTACCACTTTTTACATAAAAGAGTATATTAACAATGTGAGTTTAGTGTTTCACATTTTTTTATTGCTTTAATAAATTCTCTTCTTTCATTATTTTTATTGCTTTTTCGGTTTCTTTTGTGCCATTTTTCATTGAACCTGGTAACATTATTATACGTTTCTTAATTTTTCCTTTTTCGTCTTTAAAAAGGACTTCAAATCTAGAACGCGTTATTCCGAATATTGCTTTTTTAAATTTGATACTCTTAATATCTATTCGTTCAATTATTGGTGTTGCAGAATTATTAATGCTTTTAAAGATTCCATACAGAAGAAATAAACTAACTATTAAAGAAAATATCGATATCAAAATTTGACCTTTTTGAAAACTATCAAATGCTGAAAAAAGTAAGAAAGCAGCAATTCCTCCATAAATGATAAAAACTCGAGTTATGCTTTTTCCTACCGCCACGTTTGCAACATTTCCAATAATTCCGTCTCTTGTTAGAATAATCTTATCAGGTAAAATATGACAAAATCCTGTTTTAGTATTAAATTGTTTTTCCATTATTTTTAATAGATTTATTTTTTGTTTTCTAATTAATTTTCAACAGCTTCTTAAAACTTTATTCCTCAATTTCAAGCACTGTAAGTTCAATCATCTTCTTGTTTGTAAATTGATAAACTCCTTTACCGGAAACTTGTTTTGTAAAAAGCCTAATATCATCACCCGAAGAAACACCTACATTAACATCAAATAAAAATTCTGCTTTTTTAAAAGTGAAAGAATTAGTTGTAATATCTACAGAAATGTTAGTTGGTTGCAATGTAACAGTCCAATAACTAGAAGCTTCGTTACCAAAGTTTGTATTCGCTAATAAATTTCCCCAGGTTTTATTATGGTTAGAAATTTGTACAGCTAATTGGGTTTGTATGTTTTCTGTTTTCATACTTATTGATTAAAAAAACTACCAATACGTACCTACTAAAAACGTCATTCTTATAAAAGCAATTACACTTTCTGATGTTAGTTCTAAAGATGCTTTTAAATCTGTAATTTCGTCTTCATCTACAAATACCACAAACAACCCGTCTTTAAAAGCGAGTAAAACATTATCGATTGCTTTTTGCAGGTTTGCTAAATCTGTATTGGCTAACTCGCCAAATTCTACTTTACCACTTTCTGCTTTTTCTTGTATTTCGGCCGGACTTAAAAACCCAATTACATTAACTTCTGTTCGTTTTTTATTAAAAGCTTCTACTTGATTTTTTACACAACCAATTAATAATTCTTCTAAATTTTTAGGATTTTCTTCTAAAGTAAAAGGTACTTTTTTTACTTTCTTTTTGCCTAATCTTTTAAGTTGTAACGTTAATTCCATAATATGCTAAATGCTTTTTGCGTTAGGGATTGTCGTGGAAAGCCCACAGTGCGTTAGCACGAGGACTTGCAACAAAAGCCCGACCTCGCCTAAGCGAGGTAACGCCCTTATTATTTTTATATTAGCTATTTATCTGTGCTAAAATTGTTGGATCTTGTATTTTATTATCTTCGGATAAAAGTTTCATTTTAGAAATAATTTCTGCCGATTTTGGATCGTCGTCTACAAATGGTAAAAACATACGTCCTCTGTGCTGACTATGCACCGGAATTATAGACAATGCTAATCCGTTTTTGCTTACTTGACCACTTCCTAAATGAATACTGTATTCGCCAAAGGTTCCTTTAATAAACACAAAACGTTCTTTAACGGTAATGTTTTTAAGCTTGAATAATCTTGCCGATTCTTCTGCCAAAGCAGCACGCATTTGCATGGTACTATGACTTGCTTCTGGATCTACACCACCAACATGCGCAACACTTACCACAAGATCTATATCTCGCATAATTTCACTAAAAATTACAGACGGAATCTCGGTAAGCGGAATTCTTTGATATGTATCTACAGAATGAAAACAGATATCTTCTATGGTTGGCGCTTCTGCTTCTGAGGGCGAATACCAATCTGCCATAGCATACATGGTTGCTATAAAACCTTTTTTGTGATATACTTTTTGCAAACCTTCTTCCATACTAACCGTCCAACCACGACTTCTTAAAAGTGCTATGGTTTTTTTAGGCTGAATTTGATGTCCTTGGTAACGTTCGGAACGATTGCTGTGTTCTCGCTCATCATCTGTAATTAAATACAACTCTCTAAATACTTGTTTAAAAGGCTGTGTTAAACGCTCTGCAAATAAGTATTTCTGATACATATCCCATTCTATAGCTTTGTATAAATGAGAGGCGTGCGCAATAACTAAAAGGTCGTTTTCTTCTAATTGATGCATTTTTCCGCTAGCATCTGTTAAAACACTTTCATTGTAAAAACCAGAAATTTCTTTTTCTGGAACATACATTACCAATTTACTCAACATTACTTTTACAATAGGATGTTGCATCATATTATGAATTTCTAGTGCTGTAAATTCATCTTCATTTACCATTGCATTTTCTAATGATAAACGAGTTCTACTGTATTGTCTAGAAAGGTATGTTTTGCTTTCTTTTAAAGCAATTACTTGTTTGTCTTTACGTAATTTGGCAGGAATATTTTTTAATGACTTCCCTCCTTTTGTAACTTTAATATCTGTTTTACCAAGATTGTTAATGACCAATTCTACCTCCGTTTCTTCTATGGAAATTTTAGAATTCTCCATAATTTTTTGAGTAGCCTTTGCTTCCATTGCCCAACTAAAACGTACACGATCTTGATAACCTGCGTTACGAGATAAATTGTCTAAACCAATTTCTACAGCAATAGCCTCACTTTCTTGACGTTGCGCTCCAAATTGTTTGCTCTCTTTTAAGAAATCTTGCAACAAGTTGTAACGCTTTAATAAATCTTTTTCTGGTATGGTTTTACTTAACGGAATTAAACCTAAAGCACGCACGTAATCTTTATCTCGTTTGTCTTTAATTTTCTTTAAAGTTTCGGTAATTTTTACTTCGCCTAACATTACGCTAGAATATAATTTTACTTGTCTATGTCCGTTTCCGTCAGAAATATATTTGGCTGCATCATGTAATAATTTCCAATTGGTTTTTCCGATGGTTTTATACACTCTATTAAACCAATCTACATCTATGGCACCAAGTGCAAAATCGCTTTTTGGAATGTTAGAATAACGCGAAATAATGGTTTCTTGTTCGCTATTCATACGATCTGAAGCGTGTGCTTGAAACCACCAAACGGCATCTTCTAATTTTTCTAATCCTAAATATTCGCCAATAACACCAGTCCATTGTGTTGCATAACAGGCAAGTTCTATCAAACGTTTTTTAGTAACTTTAGAAGCATCTGCACGTGCAGCAAAATCCGCATAACTTTCAGTATCTTTAAATAGAGATTTTTTAAGCATAGCACTAAAAATAGTTTTTTTACTCTCTCCATAATAACTATAACCACGTTCAAAATTATCTTTACCTAAACGTTCTAAAATTCTAAATACATAATCTACACCCTCTACACAATGAATACCACTCATGTAACCTGTAGCAGTGGTTTCTAAATCTCCACGTTCTAATTCTGTTTCTAATAAATTGGTTTTTAAAGGTGCTAATACGTGTTTAGGTACGCTGTCTCTTTCTATCCATTTATAGTTCATTCTATAATTAAAACCACCGTCCATAATGACCATTAATTCACGAGAATGTAAGGCTTGAAAACATAAATCATCATCGTTAATTAATCCTTTTTTATAAAGTCTTAAGGTTACTGCAATACTTGGGAATGGTACAATTCCTGGTCTACTGAATTGTTTTGTTATTACTTTTACATCTGCAGTAGTATTAGGATGTTCAATATCTTGCGCAACTAAATACATATAAAAGCTCCAATATTTTTGAACTTGTTCTTCTGTAAGAAGTTCTAAATTATTAATACTTAAACTTGGTACAAGTGGTAAAATGATGTTTGCCCAATTGTACGTTTTTTTATTATAGCGGTAATTAGAGGTTTGATATTGTACTAGCTTCAGCTTGTCTGGAAAATTAGCAATCATATCTTCCATAACATCTAGCTTAAAATTAGCTATTGTTTTTTCTTCTACATAAACTTTATATAGACGTTGTAAAATTTCATTATAAGCTTCAGATTTTGAGTTGTAACTATCTTCTTTATCTAAATTTAATCCGCCTAAATCTGGATAATATTGTCTCGCAAAAATGCCTAATTCTTTGTAATCTCCAAATGGATTATTATGGTGAGTTAAATAACGGATTGCAGCGTGCATCTCAAAATCATTCAATTTACTTTGCTCGTACCAAGCAATCCATAATTTTGCTAAAGGAAGGTTCTGTAAATGATCTTCTGCAGTAGCATCATCACCTAATTTTTTTATACTACGAATCCCTTTTTCTATATAAGTGGTTGCTATTTCTCCTCTATATAGTTCTGCTTGATATTCGAAATGTTTGTTTTTAGTAACAATTGCTATTAACTTATTTACCTCTTTTACAATCTTATTAGCGTCTATAAATTCTTTAAATTTAAACCCTGCTGAATCGGATGTGGTAATGCCTAATTTATCGAAGAAACTGGTCTTTTTTTCGAAACGAGATTGTGGTATGTATAACGGTGTTAAGTTATCATAATCTATAGCACCAAAACCATTACTATAATTAAACTCTTCTGCATTGTCAGAAAATTTATCTAAATAAACCTGTTCATTTTTAGAAATTCTAGGTCGTTCGTTATATATACGTATTTGTTCTTCTACAAAGTTAGACTGTCTATTATCGTCGTGTAAAAGCGTTAACATTTCTAAACCACCTAAACGTTGATCTATACTTTTTGCTGTTACCAAATTTGTAGCACTGTTTCTTAAACGATCTGCTGGTAATTTTACCAATAACTGAATTAAAGAGGTGCGTAAATCTTTATGTTTTCTTCTTAATAAATCTTCTGCAATTTCTAAATCTTCATCATAAAGATGCATTCTACTAAACAAATTAAGTCCGGTAGCCATTAACAATTCGTTTCTGTTATAAATTGCTTTTCTTGCTAAAGCTCTTTTCCACGAATTTTTATCAAAATTTAAAGGTTCTTTTTTCTTAGAATCTTGTTGATAATTGTAAAAAGAATAACTGTAATCTATAGGGAAAACTTTACGAATATAACTCTCTCTAAATTCTGTTGGCAACAGTTCTAAATCGTTCGCCATTAATTCTAATTGCTCTTCTGTAGATCCGCTTAAAAGAAACTGATAAAAATAATAAGAGTTAGGTGTAAAACTCCACCAAGAGAATATTTTAGTTTCGAAAGTTTTACCTTTTTCTTCTGCTGCTTTTGCTACATCAAATAATTTTGAAAAAGTGTCATTATCTAATGAAGTATTGTGTGGTAAATTTACTGCCATCCAATGATCTAAAGCATAATCTTTACCAATTTCTTTTTTGAAATAAGCAACTAAAGAATCGTTTGTTCTGTCTGTTTTAGATATAAAATATAATGCTAAAATCTTTTTATTTCTATCTTCTGATGTATACACAAGATCTAACGCTTTGGCATTGGCTTTGTCTACATCTAAAATTGCAATAGACCATAAAGCGACTAAAACCTCTAAATTATCTTTACTTTTAAGAAGTGTATCGACTTCTTTTAAGTTTAAAATTAAAGATTGTGCCAATTCTAAAACTCTGTTGATTACCGATTTTTTAGGCGTATCCCAATTTAATCCAAACCAAGTACTTACTGCTCTAGTAACACTACTAAAACGAGTAAGGTCGTTTTCTAAAACGATATTAATCATGTATTTTAAAGCTCCAAGACCAGCTTCATCTAAAGATTCTAAAATAGTTTGCCTTAAACCTTCTTGACGTTGGGCTGCTAGCAATAATTTACCAACCATTTCCCAATGCTTTTCATTTTCAGAAAGTAATAACGCCTTTATAATATCTATACTAATACCACCAATTTCATCTTCAGCCTGAATAATATCGTCTAATAACTCATCAAACATCCCATCTCCATTATGCAGTAAGGTTGCTAAGAAATAACTACTTGAACCTGGAAAATACGTGCTGTATTGAAACTGTTCTTGCAATGTTAAGCCGCCAAAACCCCTTCTACTTAATCGTAAAAATTGCGTAAAAAACTGTAACTTATTACGTAATGTATCTTGCGTTTTTACAGATCTAAAAGCTTTTCTGTCATATCCTCTTTGATAAGGTAACGTATCCATAAAGTCCCACATATCGGCTAAATATGGAGTTTGAACAATACCATACAACTGTATTCCTAAACGCATTCCTTCTTCGGTTCTCCAAGGATTTATCGTAATTGGATCGTCAAAAATAGCAACAAAATCACTTACATTATAATAGTTTCTTCTTTCACCTTTATCAAAACCTCCTAATATTTTAGCTAAAACTCTATAAGGTTCAGAAAATGCACGAAATTCAAACCGATCTATTGCTGGTTTTTTATATTTTTCTATATATTTTTTAGCGTCTTCTACTGGAATCATATCTTTTAATTCTTTAAATCAATTATAAATGCTGATTATAAACCTTATCAAAAAAAGGAGTTATAATTAGTGGCAAGATAAAAGTACTTCAACTTTTTTTACTCACGGTATTTAGTGATATTTTTTTGTAAAGGTTTAACTTTTTAAAATGAAGGTGTATTATTAATATCACAGAATACAGTGATAAATTACATCTACTTTTAAAATAGGTTTGTAAAACCAAAATTAAACTGCCTCATGATATTTGCTAAACACGAACTTGGTTTCAACTTTTATGAAGATGAAGCATCTTTTGAAAAAATTAAAGGATGTAAAAATTATCCTGAAGATTTTTATTATGAGATTTTTGTACTTGCTAAATCTACTAAAAACAAGCAGATTAGAACCGAATGTGCCAATATCATAAAAAAACAGGCACCAGAAGCTTTACAACTCGCCTTTAAGAGTCGAAAAAAAATAACGACAATACAAGATTCTCAATCTTTTAACAAAAAACTGATTGCTATATTAGAGTACGGCGTACTCTCAGAAGACTTAGACCTTTGTAAACTATACACACTTGTTTGTAAGCGTTTAACGCTTTCGCTTGAATATAGAAGTAAAGAAGTTATTGAACTTTTCATAGAAACACCACATCTTTTAAGTCAGTTTAATGGTATTAAAGAATTAACAATTAGCACCTCTAGACAGAAAGAAGGTTTTAGTAGCGTTGTAAACAACATAACGCAACTTACTTCATTAGAAAAACTTGAGCTTGACATTGATTATAAATACATACCAGAAGAACTAGAACGCTTAGTTAACTTAAAAGAGTTTATACTAGCAGCACCTAATTTGGTATGGGTTCCCGTAGGAATAACAAAACTAAAAACACTTAAAAAGTTGGAGTTTAGAGGAAGTTTTCCTTTTGGTAATGACGAGCCTAACCCTAATATAGTTAACTTTACTTGGCTTAAAGAACTTACCAGTTTAAAGCATTTAAAAATAGGTTCTTTTGCGGTACAAGACCTTTCTGATGTTGAGCTTCCGGCAAGTTTAAAAAAATTAGAGCTTTTTAGGTTTGAGAATCTAACAGCTTTACCCGAAACACTTGGTCACTTACCAAAACTAAAAACATTAAGGCTAAGTGGTATGAGGGAGCTAGAACACTTTCCTGCATCTGTTAGTGAATTTAAAACCTTAGAGGTTTTAGAAGCTATTCATTTATCTAAATTAAAAAAAGTTCCTGCTGCTTTTATTTTTGGACCAAATATTAAACGTTTACTAGGTTTGTATACAGAGTTTATGCCTTATGGTGAAACACCTGTAACTAAGCTAAAAAGAATTGATTTCACCCATCCAGAGCTTCTTAGTTTTGTATTAGATAATGCCTTGTCTTTTACTAATTTAAAAGAGATAGAAATTAATTGTGATGCACCAAAAAGAAGAAGTGCACATACGCTTTCTGCATTTAAAAAACTTAAAAACCTTAAGTATAGATTAGCGCATCATTTAGAATGGGTTTTAGAGGGTATTCACGAATGTAAAAAGCTAGAAGACGTTTTTATTTATGGTATATATAATGGAGCTGATGCTGAAATAACGAACGCTGATGTTGCTAATTTTCCTCAGGCATTTTCTAGAATAGAGCATTTGCAAACCTTAAAAGTACACCGTGCAAAAGCACTTGTTTTAAATACAGATTATTTACCTATAAAGACAGATAGTCTTACCATTACAGATATAAAAGTAATTGAGCCGGGTATTGAAGATTTTGAGGTAACTAATCTAAAAGTAATAGATACACCTATTACCGCATTGCAAAAGTTTTATTCGGTAATACGTGCAAAAAAAATGAAATTAGGCGATGAAAATAGTGTTAAAAATGAGACTTTAGATTTTGATAATTTTAAAGACCCTGAAAGCATTAAAGATTTTATATTTAATAGTAATGTAAAAGGCTTAGATAAGGCATTAAAAGCACTTTGTAACTTACAAACACTAACCATTGATTTTAATGTAGATAATGCCGAACAAAACAATGGTTTAACCGCTTATACACATCATAATTTAAAGAACTTGACTATTAAAAATTTTAATGGTGACACTAGTGTTATTAAATTATTATTAGAGCATACGCCTCATCTAGAGTTTTTAGAAATTTACGATTGTGTAGGCCTTGTAGATCTTCCTAAGGTTACTTTAAATAAACTAAAAACGCTAAAATTATTTTATAGCGATGATATACAGTCTATAGAAAACTTAACAGTGCCCAACATAGAACTTTTTAAAGTTTTATCGTGTGACAATTTTGGTTACAATGCTATGGTTACGGCATCGCATTGGAAAACGCTTAAGTTTCTTTGGTTAGAACACATTAGTAAAGATCTTGAAACCTACCCAGAGACCATTGCAGACTTAAATTTAGACACCTTTTTTATTGATGGATTTTTAACTAAAAGACAAATACCTAAATGGATAGGCAGAATGAAATCCTTACGAGTTCTAGGAATAGAACAGTTTTATTATTGTCCATTACCGGAAGAATTAGCCGAATTAACCCAATTAAAAATAATGAGTATCAGAGGGTGTGATTTTACAGAACAAGTATCTGATAAATTTAAGAATCTGAATTTAGAGGATTTAATTTACAGGTATTCAAAATTTAATGGAAACAATATGAAATCGTCTAAGTTTTACGCATTAGCTAAAAATAAAATCTTAAAAGAGGATTTTGATAACAGAGATGAAAAATATAATCTGTGCTGTTAAAGAAATTAAAGCACAACATACTGTATCTAAAAACCCTGTTTCCAAAAGAAATTTATACCCTAAAAATTAACGATTACTATGACAAAACCAACAGAAATCCCTGAATTCACCTATTATAAAATGGATGAATATTATGAAGAGATTAAAAAGTCTAAAAACTTTCCAGAAGATTTTTATTATGAAATTTTTACGATTGCAAAAGCAACAACAGATAAAAAAAATAGAGCAGAGTGTGCTAACATTATAAAAAAACAAGCCCCAGAAGCTTTGCAACTAGCCTTTAAAAGCCGAAAAAAAATTACACAAAAAGGAAGGAACGCAGCTAGAATGATTTCCTTTTTAGAATACGGGTTGCTATCTAAAGACTTAGAACTTCTTAAATTACACGATCTAATGACGAGAAAGAATAGAGAACTGGGATTTTTTTGGTTTTCGGTACATTTTTTAGATCGCTTGTTAGAACATCCTCATATATTAAGCCGATTTAACGGTGTTAAAAAATTGACAATCCATTTAAAAGATCAAGGTAATAAGTATGATAGTATTATTAAAGAGATATCAAAATTAACGTCGTTAGAAGAAATAGATCTCGAGGGAGAGTTTGAGCAACTACCAGTGGATTTTGGTAATTTATCAAATTTAAAAAAGCTAAAGCTTGTTGCGCCTTGTTTAAAAAGGTTTCCAAGTACAATGTCTCAGTTAACATCCTTAAAAGAAATACGTATTGAAGGCGCTTATTGGACTGGGAAATCTACTCCCAATATGAATCTAACTGATTTTAATTGGATTACAAAATTTACTGAATTAAAAGAGTTGAAACTACGTTTTATCGGCGTTCAAGATCTATCTCAAGTCAAGTTTTCAGCATCCTTAAAAATTATAGAATTTTTTGGCTTAGATGAATTAATAGCATTGCCTAAAGATGTTAGTAATTTAAAGCAACTAAAAGAGTTTCAGGTTTTATCTAAAAGCATAGATAGCTTACCAAATGGTTTTGAAGATTTACCAAAATTAGAACTTTTTAAACTTAATGCTCCTAAGATAGATTCCATATCGTCTACCCTCTTTTTTGGCGATGCGTCTAGATGTTTTGAAGAAACGCCTAGACCTAAATTAGAAACAAAAATTACATATAGCGAAACTAATATATCACCAATGACAGAAGTAAGTCTGCGAGAATCTATAGAAATAGATTCACCCAAACTACTTCATTTTGTGTTAGATAATGCGTCGTTTTTCCCTAATTTAAAGACGATAACTGTAGATTGTGAAGCACCAGAAATTCCGCACAAAACATCGTTAGCAGCATTTAAAAATTTAACAACGCTTAACTACAAACTAGAGCATAAACTAGATTGGCTTTTAGAAGGGATTGAGCAATGTACAAATCTTAAAAATGTAGAATTATACAGGTTTCAAGAGTCAGGTACTAGAGATATAAAATTAGCTGTTAGAATTTTTCCTAATGTGTTTTCAAAAATAGCACAGTTAGAAAACCTGACGATTAAAAATGCTAGTGCTTTAGTTGTAGACACTGACCATTTACCTAAGCATATTACTAATTTAACTATTTCTGAAATTAAAGGCATAAAAGCAGGAACAGAACCTTTTGATGTGTTTAATCTGGAAATTAAAGCCACACCAATTCTTAATTTACAGGAATTTTATGCAGTAATTAGTGCGGCTAAATTTAATCTTGGACATAGAAATAATGATGTCAATAATGTGTTAGATTTTGAAAACTTTAGACATCCAGAAAAAATTGAATCGTTTGATTTTACCAGTGATGTGAGTCAATTAGATAGCTTACTTAAAAACTTCATAAACTTAAAGGAACTTACCATTACATTTAAGAAGGCCAATTCAGAACATAATAATGGATTAACGGCCTTTAAACACAACAATTTAAAAGTGTTAAGAATTGATGATTATAACGGAACTACCGAAGCCTTAGAGCGGTTATTAACACACACACCAAACCTTGAATTCTTAGGGATATTTGAAGCCAAAGGTTTTGATGCTTTTCCAGCTGTAAATTTGCCTCAGCTTAAAAAATTATTAATGCAGAGTGTCGCGCTTAAAACCATAGACAATCTAAACGTTGAAACTATTGAAGCGGTAAAACTGATACATTGTGATCATATTAACGATGAAAGTATTGAAGCAATATCGCATTGGAGTTCTCTAAAACACCTTTGGTTAGAAAGCTTAGATGAAAATGGAGGCACATATCCAGAATCGATTTCTGAATTAAATTTAGAAACGCTTTTTATCAGTGCACATCATAAATATGAAAAAATTCCGACTTGGATTGCCAATCTTAAAAACTTACGCGTATTAGGAATAAACAATTTTAAACAAGTTGTTTTACCAGTAGAATTATCAACATTAATACAACTTGAAGTATTAAGTATTAGTGGTTGTGATTTTTCTGAAAAAGTAGCCGAAGACTTTAGAACCCTTAACCTACAAAAATTGGTGTATTGGACGTCTAAATTTAATGGTAGCAATATGAAGTCTGAAATCTATGAGCCATTAGAGAACAAATTAGTATCTCAACGTAATTTTGATGATATAGATAGTGAAGTACCTTTTAGGGGGTAGCTAAAAAAAAAATTAGAGCGAACCGCAATCTAAAAACCCTATTTCCAAAAGAAATTTATACCCTAAAAATTAACGATTACTATGACAAGACCAACAGAAATCCCTGAATTCACCTATTATAAAATGGATGAATATTATGAAGAGATTAAAAAGGGTAAAAACTTTCCAGAAGATTTTTATTACGAAATTTTTACGATTGCAAAAGCAACAACAGATAAAAAAAATAGAGCAGAGTGTGCTAACATCATAAAAAAACAAGCCCCAGAAGCTTTGCAACTAGCCTTTAAAAGCCGAAAAAAAATAACACAAACAGGAAGGCACGACGATAGAATGATATCTCTTTTAGAATATGGATTGCTATCTAAAGACTTAGATCTTCTTAAATTATTTGATCTAATGACGAGAAAGAATAGAGAAATGAGATCTTTTCATCTTTCAACAGACTTCTTAGATCGCTTGCTAGAACATCCTCATATATTAAGACGATTTAATGGCGTAAAAAGTTTAGAAATCCATTTAATAGGAAAAGGCAATACTTATGATAGTATTATTAAAGAGATATCAAAATTAACGTCTTTAGAAGAAATAGATCTAGAAGGTGATTATGAACAACTACCAGAGGATTTTGGTAATTTATCAAATTTAAAAAAATTAAAGCTTGTTGCTCCTTGTTTAAAAAAGTTTCCAAGTACAATGTCTCAGCTAACATCCTTAAAAAAATTACGTATTGAAGGTGATTATTGGAATAGAGCATGTAAGGACAACCTGAATTTAAATGATTTTAATTGGCTTACAAATCTTACGAAATTAAAAGTATTAAAGCTGTACCATGTTGGTGTTGAAGATATGTCTCAGGTCGTTTTTCCGGCAACCTTAAAACGTATAGATTTTTTTTGCTTAGGTGAATTAAGAGCATTACCTAAAGATGTTAGTCATTTAAAGCAACTAAAAAAGTTTCAGATTTTATCTAAAAGCATAGCTAGCTTACCAAGTGGTTTTGAAGATTTACCAAAATTAGAACTTTTTAAACTTTATGCACCTAAGATAGATTCCATATCAGCTACCTTATTTTTTGGAGACGAATCAAGATGTTTTGAAGAAACGCCTAGACCTAAATTAGAAACAAAAATTACATATAGCGAAACTAATATATCACCAATGACAGAAGTAAGTCTGCGAGAATCTATAGAAATAGATTCGCCCAAGCTACTTAACTTTGTGTTAGACAATGCCTCGTTTTTCCCTAATTTAAAGACGATAACAGTGGATTGTGAAGCACCAGAAATTCCACATAAAACAGCGTTAGCTGCATTTAAAAACTTAACAACGCTTAATTACAAACTAGAGCATAAACTAGATTGGCTTTTAGAAGGGATTGAGCAATGTACAAATCTTAAAAATGTAGAATTATACAGGTTTCAAGAGTCAGGTACTAGAGATATAAAATTAGCTGTTAGAATTTTTCCTAATGTGTTTTCAAAAATAGAGCAGTTAGAAAACCTTACCATTAAAAATGCGAGTGCTTTAGTTGTAAACACCGACCATTTACCTAAGCATATTACCAATTTAACTATTTCTGAAATTAAAGGCATAAAAGCAGGAACAGAAGAGTTTCATGTGTTTAATGTGGAAGTTAAAGCCACACCAATTCTTAATTTACAGGAATTTTATGCAGTAATTAGTGCGGCTAAATTTAATCTTGGACATAGAAATGTTGATGTAAATAATGTCTTAAATTTTGAAACCTTTAGACATCCAGAAAAAATTGAATCGTTTGATTTTACCAGTAATGTGAGTCAATTAGGAAGCTTGCTTAAAAACTTCGCAAATTTAAAAGCGCTTACCATTACGTTTAAAAAAAATAACCCAGAACATAACAATGCATTAACTGCTCACCAACATAAAAATTTAAAAGTATTAAAAATTGATAGTTATAACGGAACTACCGAGGCTTTAGAGCGTTTATTAACACATACACCAAACCTTGAATTTTTAGACGTATTTGAAGCTAGAGGTTTTGATGCTTTTCCTGCGGTAACATTGCCTCAGCTTAAAAAATTAATAATGCAGAGTGTAGCTGTTAAAACCATAGACAACCTAAACGTTGAAAGTATTGAAGCTGTAAAACTGATACAATGTGATCATATTAGTGATGAAAGTATTGAAGTAATATCGCGTTGGAATTCTTTAAAACATCTTTGGTTAGAAGGTTTAGATGAAAATGATAGCACGTATCCTGAAACGATTTCTGAATTAAATTTAGAAACACTTTTTATCAGAGCACATCATAAAGAAGAAGAAATTCCGACCTGGATTGCCCATATGAAAAACCTACGTGTTTTAGGTCTAAACAATTTTAAACAGGTGGTTTTACCTGTGGAATTAGCAACACTAACACAGTTGGAAGTATTAAGTATTAGTGGTTGTGATTTTTCGGAAAAAGTATCTGAAGACTTTAGAAATATGAATTTAAAGAAGTTGGTATACTGGACCTCTAAATTCAATGGTAGTAATATGAAATCTGAACTCTACGAGCCGTTAGAAAACAAATTGGTACCTCAAAGAAATTTTGATAAAGAAGATAGTGAAGTGCCTTTTAGGGTGTAGCTAAAATGTTTATTTTGGAATAAGAATAGGTTTGTTTACTAAAATGAAGTTGTTAGTCTAATTGTTAATCAAATTAAACGAACAATTTCATTTTTACAAAAAATATATTGTTTCGCTGCCCTATCAATTTATAGTAATTTAAGCTATACTAATAAGATGATATACCTTTATATTTGCATTAAGTAATTCACTAAATCCTTCTACTTAAAAGGAAATATTGTATTAGCAAAGAATAAACAATGAAATGTCCGTGTAATCCATCCAAATTATATGTTGATTGTTGTAAAAAAGCGCATCAAAATATACATACTGTAGCTACCCCAGAAATTTTAATGCGTTCAAGATATAGTGCATTTGTTATGGCTAATATTGATTACCTACAAAAAAGTCACCATAGTACAACTAGACCCTCTAACCTTGAAAAAAAGGAAATATTAACTTGGACAAAATCCGTAGAATGGATAAAACTAGATGTTTTAGAATCTACAGAAAATACGGTTGAATTTAAAGCATATTTTTACGAAAATGGATCTTTAAATCTGATACATGAAAATTCCTTTTTTTCAAAGGAAAATGATCATTGGGTATATCAGTCGGCATTGTAAAAGGATTAATATATTCCCTAAAAAACTTATATCACAGCTTTAAAATAAATGATCTAAAGAATAAACATCTTATTTTTTAAAAAAATTTTAAAAGCATCATTTTTCGTTCATAATATTTACATTTAAGAAATATCTTAATTATTACAATAATCTTAAATGACTATAAAACCATTACCGAGCCTTCAATTAGTTTTGATAATTGGTTTCTAACAAGGTATCACTACTCCATTTGCCATATGTTTAGAAACGTATTTTTAAAAGCAATATCATTGCTTGTTACTAATGTATTTTCTAAATAAGTATTTATGCAATTAATTCGATCACTTCCAGAAGGATGTGTAAAAGTAGTATCACCCAATAAATCTTGCAAAAAAGGAAAATTAGAGGTTAACAAATTAAACTCTTTATTCTGTTTGGTTTTAATTAAATGGATAGCTATTAAGTCTGCTAAATATTCTGCTTTTTTATAATCATTTGTTACAGTACCTTTAGGGATACTTCCTTGTAAATCAAAAAGCCTTGCTTGTTTTATAGTTACAATATGAGCAACTTCATGTGTTAAAGCAAATAATTGAATATCTTCTTTGGTTAAGTTTACCAAACCCTGACTCACTTCTACATAACCAAAAGCTGCTCCTGCATTTATACCTAAATCGTTTTTATCTATTTTAAACTGTGTAGGTATTTCTGCACCTGAATATTCTTTAAATAAAGGTAAAACAGATTCGTTATATATTTTAATTATTTCTTCTTCTTTTGTTAATGGAATCTCTTCATTTTCAGGAAGTATTACTTCGTTTGAAGAATTAGAATTACAAGCAAACATCAAAAAAGAAAAGAGTACTAAAAAGGATTTCTTCATTTTAAAATAAGTTTTATAAAAACAAACACCCTTAAAATTAAGGGTGTCTGTGTAATAAATAAAAAAGGGGAATTAATTGATCTAATTAGTTAGCGTAATATGTAAATGTTCTAAGTACCGTTAAGCCAAATTCACTATTAGTATAAGAAGATTCTAAAGGATAATCATCTGTATTATATACATAAGAAACATTAGCATCTGCAGTATCACGAGTAAGAGGATTGTTTGTATTTACAGCATCAAAACCAACATTAATTGCAGCATATGCAGCTGGATAAATTCCTTTAAAAGGATTGTTTTTTGTGTCATAAGTTGCTTCAGAAGGATTTGTTTGAGCTGTTCCTCTGTTCGTTTTTATAACATTACCATTAGCGTCATATTCAAAAGTAGTAATATCATCTACTAAAGCATCATCACCTTCATGATTTGTTCTTTCTTCTTTAATTAAGTTTCCAGATGTATTATAGGTATAGATATAAGTATAAACTAACACATCGTCTTCTTTGTATTCACCTTTTACAATTTGACCATTTTCATAAGAATAAACCGTACTTGTTGCGTCACTTGTTTTTTCAATAACTTGGTTTTTATCATCATAAACTAAAGTAAAAACAGAAGCTCCGAATCCTTCATCTATAGAGATTTTATTTACAAATCCAAAATTATCATCATACTCATAAGTAGTAGTTGTGCTTGCTGCAAAAAAAACATAATCTTCCGTAAAAACTGTTGTTTCTAATTGAGATCCACTACCAACTTCACCACGAACATTAACGGTTACAGTATAGTTTTTAGTAGTTACTTCATCTTCTGCAGTTACTACAAAAGTTTTTGCTTCTCCGTCTACAAAAGTAATTTCTGTACCTGAATTTGGAGAGATAGTTGCATTTTCTGAAACTGTAATAGTAGGTACAACTGCTGTTAAATTTGTTCCGAAAGGGACAGTTACAATAATATCAGTTCCTAAATCGTAAACAATATCATCAGCATTTACGCCATCAATAGCAATTGTAAAATCTGTAATGGTTGCCAAAGACGATAAAATTGGAGCATCATCATCACTAGAACATGAAACAGTAGTTATAGCTAAGGCTAAAAAAACACTAAGGATAGAAAAAATTTTCTTCATAATTTAAAATATTTAATTGGGTTGTTTTTATCTTTTTATTGAAATTGTAACCTATAAGATAACAACAGGTTACAACGGTTTATTATTTATAAATTAGGGTTATTAATAGTTGCATCATTAGGAAAAGGAATGACATATCTGTCGTCATTATTCTCTAATGTGTAGGTAACTCCGTTAAAAACTTTGGTTAATTTAGGTTGTGTAGTTCTTCTTAAATCATTCCACCTTTGACCTTCAATTGCAAATTCTCTTCTACGTTCTTCTAAGATTTCTGCTTTTAGGTCGTTACTATTTAATGAATTTACGTTTGCTTTATAAGCAGTAAAACCATCGGTTGTATATCTATTTTCTGCAAATGATATTAACTTCTCTTTTGCCAAAACATCTTCATTTAATGCTGCCAAACATTCTGCAATGGTTAAATGTAATTCTGCTGTTCTATAAGAAACCTTAAATTTAGTTTCTGCACTTTTATTAGAACTAAAACTTCCGTCTGTATTTTCTTTAAAATAAAGCGAAAAACGGACATCTGCTGTTTGATTATAAGAATCAATTAAAGTCTTAGAAATAGTTGTATTGTTAACCAGATCAAAAGAAGCAACTGTTTCTAATGCCAAAATAGATTCTACAGCGTTATATTCTGATGGCATTATAGAAGTGTCTATATTTAAATTTTGAATTTCTGTATTGATTGCCAAAGCTTCATTTGCCAAATCAATCGCTTTCTGCCAATCTTGTTGGTATAAATAAACTCTAGATTTAAAAGCTTTTACAGCGATCATAGAAAATCTATAGTTATAACCGACCTCTTGTTTTTGGATATTAATTAGAGATTCTGCCATGGTAAGATCGCTTAAAATTAAGGCATACACATCTTCAACAGTTTGTCCTAAAAACTCTTTTTCGGCATCATATTCTAAAGTAATTGGCACACCAGCATCAGTATTTGCTGTTGATTTATTGTAAGGTTTCGCATATAAATTGATCAACTCGAAGTATTGCATTGCTCTTAAAGCATACGCTTCTCCTAACAATTGCTCTTTATCTGATTGATTTCCTTCAATAGTTGCTTCACTATTTATTACGTGATTGGTATAAAAAATAGTATTGTATAAACTTGCATACGGAAAAACACTTGTTAAAAGACTTGGGTTTACATCATTCCAGATAAAAAGATCCTCATATTGTTCTACACCCAATGCATCTGCACTTAAAGCCAATTCATCAGTTCTGTACGTTGTTAATACTTTAGATTCTTTTGTAATTGAATATGCAGAAGTTAAAAAACTTCTATATTCTTCTACAGATTTAGGTATAACTTGTCCTACTGGTTCTATATCTAAGTACTTATCACAAGAGATAAAACTTAAGGTTATAAAGATGCTGTATATTATTTTTTTCATAAACTCTTTTTTAAAAAGAAAGATTAAATCCTGCTGAAATAATTCTAGGAATCGGTTGTGCATACAAACTTCCATAGGTTTCTGGATCAAAGAATCCGTTGTAATCTGTACCAATAACAAATAAATTACGTCCTTCTAGATTGAAATTTAAACTTGATATTTTTAACTTTTTTAATTTCTCTTTTGGTATGGCATAACTAAGTTTAATACTGCTTACGCGGATGTAAGAAATATCTTTAACCCAAATATCTAGATCGTTATAAGTTTGCCCATCATCTGAAGAGTTAAACCAAGTGTACACTAAATCGGTATCGAAACCAGGCGATGTTAATCCTATTAAAGCTGGATAATTCCCTGTACCTGCTTTTAAAATATCTGTATTGTAATTGTTTCCTGGTTGTGCTAAAGCAAGATTGTAACTTGGTGCTGCTTTTACGGTTTGCTTAATATTAAAATTAGTTAATACACGTAAATCAAACTGTTTGTGTTTAAAACTATTTCTAAATCCTCCGCTAAATTTAGGAGTTCCATCGCCTACATAAGAGTATAAGTTTCTATGTTCTTCTCTTGTTAATTGGTTTCCATTTGTGCCTTCTTCTAAATTATAAAAATCTACTGCAGACACTTTTTTACCATCTTTCCAAAACAAAGGCAATCCGTTGCTATCTAAACCTGCTGTTTTAATTGCAAAAATGGCATTTACACTATATCCTTTTAAGGAAGGTTTAAAGTCTTCTTCTCTAATTTCTATATTATCAACAATACTTTTATTGTGAGAAATATTAAATCCACTTGTCCATTTAAAATTAGGTGTATCAATATTTGTGGTATTGATAGAAAGTTCAAATCCTTTATTACTTACAGTTGCCCAATTGGTATTGATAAAATTATAGCCACTCTCTAAAGGCACAGATCTTAAACCAATTAAATCGGTACTTTTTCTTGCATAATAATCTCCGGATATATAGATTTTATTATTAAACAAGCCTAGATCCAAACCAATGTTTGATGATACTGTTTTTTCCCATCTTAAATCTGCATTAGGCGCATTTAAAGCTCTAATGGTTTCTTCACTAACACCTGGTAAAATAGAAGATGTATAATATTCTCCAACTACAAAAGGTGATGTTGTTTTATCTATATTTCCTTGTACTCCGTACGATGCTCTTAGTTTTAAATCGCTTACAAAATCTAAATCATACATAAAGTCTTCTTTATACACATTCCAAGAACCTGCAAAAGACCAAATAGGTAAGTATCTATATTTAGGATTTACTCCAAATAAGTTAGAGCCATCATATCTTAAACTCGTAAAAGCGGTATATTTTTGATCATACGTATAAGAAGCTGTTCCGAAAAAAGAAGCATACGCATTTTCACTATACGTTTTTTGATAAGGATCAAACAAAGAATTTGTTAATGAACGTTCATCTGTAATAGCAATAGAAGTTAAAGTATTGCTATTATAGCCAAAACCTTTGGTATGAATTTGGGTTCTCTTATTTCTTCTAAATTCTGTACCCAACATAACATCTAATTCATGCACATCGTTAAAAGAAGTGTTGTAATTCGCTGTTGTTTTCCAGTTATATTGAAAAACATCTGCATTCCAATTCTGAATAATTCCGCCTTTAGGCATATAATACGAAGTACCTGTAGATGCTGCATATTGAGATCTTTGCTCATATTTACGAGTATAGTAACTTTCTTCACCACTATATTTTTCCGTCTTATCAAAATCTAACTGTAACCCTAGTTGTGTATTAAAATGAATCTCTTCATTTACTTTATAACCTGCGTCAAAAATGGCTTTTAATGAACTCGCTACTAACTCATAATTGGTGTTTTCTCGTTCTTCTAAAATATTATAATTTAGATTTAAATCTGATCTTTCTACCAAATCTGGATCATAAACATAATTACCATCTGCATCTTTTATTTCTAAATATGGATTGGCATTTCTAGAATAGTTAGACGGATTTGTATACGCATCTGCACCAGTAATATAAGATGATGTTATTGTTTGGCTACCAAACAACGCCACACCTACTTTTAATTTATCGTTTATATTAAAATTATCTTTTAACGTAATATTAAATCGTTTCTGACCGGTACCTTTAGTAGCTCCTGTTTCATCAAAAATTCCTGTAGAAAAATAGTAATCATTATTCTCTGTTCCTCCAGAAATACTAACACCATATTGTTGGTTTACTGCCATTTGATATAGCTCGTCTCCCCAATTAGTATTGATGTTTTTTAAATTATTGATGTCATTTTGAGCGGCACTAGAAATACTAGCAAAACCATTATCTCTAAAATTATTATACTCGCCATAATTATTTAAAATTCTAGCAACTCCTCCTCTATCTTGTTGATATTTTAAATCTGGTCTACTTGCCAATAGTAATTCGAAATCTACTTTTTCCGAAGAGTTCATTAAATTCAACTTACTAAAATCTGGTTTTTGAGTTACAAATACATTCGCGTTTACATTGATACGCATTGCACCCTTTTTACCATTTTTACTGGTGATAACAATTACCCCATTGGCAGCTCTTGCTCCGTAAATAGAAGTTGCAGAAGCATCTTTTAAAACGGTAATACTTTCTATATCTTCTGGATTTAAACCTGCAATTGGATACGATTGTAAATTATCGATATTGTCTTTGTCTCTAAAATCTTGTGGAATATCATTTCCGTCTAACGGAATACCATCTAACACCCATAATGGATCTGAAGAGCCATTTAAAGTAGCGGCTCCTCTAATAGATATTTTTGAAGGAGCTCCTGGAGCACCACTTATTGGTTGAATGGCAACACCCGATAATTGACCAACCAACATTTGATCTACACTAGAAACACCTGCCTGATTAATATCTGTCATTTCTACTTTTGCGTAAGCAGATGTTATTTTACGTTTTTCAATTTTTTGATATCCCGTAACAATAATTTCATCTAAACTTTCTGCACTTTCCTTTAAAACAACTGTTAGGTTTGAAGTTACATTAGAAATATCTATTTTTTCTGTTTCATAGCCGATATAAGAAATCAAAATGTATTTAATGTCTGCTTCCACTTTTAAAGAAAACTCACCATCAAAATTTGTGGTAGTACCTAACATGGTACCTTGTATAACTCCTTTGGTATTCGTTTCATTTCCTATTATTGCAGATGACGCGTAGACCGATGCTCCAACAATAGGCATTTGGAAGGCGGCATCCATAACTTTTCCGTTAATTACTTTTTCTTGCTGAGCAAAAAGTAAACTCGGAATAAAAATTAATATGTATATTAATTTATTCATGATTTAGTTTTTCAAATTATATTCAATTCTTGCTATTAAGTCACTATAATGTGCCTGAGTAGCTCTATCTCCTCTATGTTCTTTTTTCTTTAAAAGCTTTAATATTTTTTCTAATGCAGCTCTTTTATTGGTACCTATATCTGCTACTCTTGGTAGGTAAGAAAAGTGTACATTTTTAAAGGTATTGGCATCTTCTGAAATTGTTTTTTCTTTCGTTTTCTCTAATAATTTATTTCGATCTACAGTTAATACATCCACATAATTTTTCTGAGTAATTCTATCAAACATATCTAAAGACTTTCCTTTTTCTGTTTTCTTAAAAATGGCTTCAAATAATTTATCAAATAAATATTGCTCTGTAAATACTTCTTCACTGTCTTTTGATAAAACTTCATTTTCGGTAATTCTCATCAATCTATCTGTTTTTATCAGCGCATAAATTGCATTGGTTTGATGAATGCGTAACATAGAAACAGGCGAATAAAAGCGTTCTCCATCTGGCGCATCTCTTACTGCAAAAACCTTATTGATAATTTTTGGCATAAATAACCATTTTTGAGGTAAAACAGCATTTTTTATGATATAACTCAATGCCTCTTTTTGCCTTTTAGCAGATACTGGTTCAAAAGTGTTTTTGCCATCTCCATAAACCGTATTGTTTACATAAACACCACCAATATTTGCCATTACATGACCATTATAAGTTCCCCATTGGTCTATTACTGCTTTGTATAATTTTGATGCTTTGTAATAATCTTGTCCTTCTGCCGCTGTCCAATCTAAAATATTTGGTAATATTCTTTTTAAGTTCTTCAATCCGTATTCACTCGCTTTTACAGCATTATCGCCTAAATCTTCACTTTGAGATCTCGGGTCAATCACTTGAGCTTGTTGCGGTCCATAAAAATATAAAGGATCATTTTCATGTTTACGAATCCATTGGTTTAAAACCGGAAGTTCTTCATGAGCAGATGTATTTTCAATCCAACGATATCCCCAATCAATTGCATATTTATCATAAACACCAATTTTAGGAGTGATATCTGTAATTTCATCTTCTGGTTGCGCTACATAATTAAAACGAGCATAATCCATAATAGAAGGAGCTGTTCCGCCCATTTTAGCGGTAAACGTTTTAGATCTTAAAGAATCTACTGGGTAGCTAAATGATGCGCCCATATTATGTTTTAATCCGAAGGTATGACCAACTTCGTGAGAAGAAACAAAACGAATTGCCTCTCCCATATGTTGTTCAGAAAATTTATTAGGTCTTGCTTTTGGATCAATTGGTCCTGTTTGTACACGAATCCAAGAATGCAATCCTTTCATTAAATTATGCCACCAAATAATATCTGATTCTAATATTTGTCCACTTCTAGGATCTACTACAGAAGGTCCCATGGCATTTTGTTTTTCTGATGCTGCATAGGTTATTACAGAATAGCGAACATCATCTGCATCAAAATTCCTGTCCTCATCCGAAGGAAACTTTACTTTTAGCACATTTTTAAATCCAGCAGCTTCAAAAGCTACATTCCAATCATACACACCTTGTTCTATAAAAGGTCTCCATTGTTTTGGCGTAGCAGGATCTAAATAGTAAATGATTTGTTCTTTGGGCTGTACCAATTCTCCTCGCTTATATTTTTCAATATCTTCTTCTTTAGGTTCTAATCTCCATCTTGTAATCATTCCTCTAGACTCAACTTCTTGTTGATCATCAGAAAAATAATCCATTGGTTTATCAAAATACCCAATACGTTTGTCTGAAAAACGAGGTTTCATTATATCTGTTGGCAATAAAACAATATTAGTAGTAACTCCAATTGTTAAAGGTAAAGCTGCACTTCCGCCCTCTTTAACAGAAGTCGTTAATAAAGATTTTACAACAATATTTTTAGGGAAAGATTTAATCGTTTCTAAAATAGATAAGTTTGTTTTTAAACTACCGCCCAAACCTATATTGGTTAACAAATCACTAAAACTCTGTTCTTTACCGTTAAATATTTTATTTACTTTAATAAATACGGATGTAGAATCTGTATTTATTGCTTCTATTTTAAACTCTTCTATAATAGACTCACCAAAATTATCTTTTACAGATAAAGTAATTGCATCATTTTCTGGAGATTGAACTCTAGGATTCACCGTTTTAACCCAAACCTTGTTTAGAATAGTATCTTTATAAAACCGAATAAGCTTGGTTTCAAAAGTCATTCCTTTATTTAAACCATGTCCGTTTAAAGCATAAGGAACACTAGATACCTTATTTACAATTAACAAATCTCTAGACAATAACGAATCTGGAATTTCGAAATAATAATCTTCTTTTATAGCGTATACATTAAATAATCCTTCTTTAACATTCCCTTCTTTTAAAAACTTTTGGTAGGAAAGTTTTTTATCATCAGTAGATTTTATAGAATCTTTTTTTTCGTCATTAGCTGTTTCCTTTTTATCTTGAGAAAAACCAGATAAAGAGGTAAATATCAAAAGAGAAGTCATTAAAAATGGAACCAATAAAGCACCTTTAAAAGAGGATGTTTTCATAAATAATAGTGTTAAAACATCAAATTTGCATGATATCAACAACTTAGCAAAACGGAATAGAGTGAACTCTATAAAAAACGGAGTGAAATACTATTTTTAGGTTATATAAGGCAATGTGCAGACAAATTTACCGTCTACAACACCTGTTTTAAAGGTAGCAATTTGATAATATTGGTAGGTATTCTCTAAATAATTCAACCCAATATGATGGCTATCTTTAGCTTTATGCTTTCTTGGTGTAAAATTATTTTTTACAGTAATAAAATCTTTATCAATAATAATCTCTATAATTAAAGGCTTTATTTTAGTGATTTCATTATGTTTTATTGCATTTTCTACCAAGGTTTCTAAAGACAGAAACGGAATATTTCTTCCCAAAATTTCAGCATCACAATTATTAACGATGGATACACTTAAGCTTTTATTAAATCTAATTTCTTGCAAAAAGACATACTGTTCTAAAAAAGTAATTTCCTTTTTCACAGAAATTAAATTTCCTTCACGCTCTTCTAAAAGGTATCGATATACATCAGCCAGTTTTAATACAAATTGCTGAGATAAATCTGGATTTAAATCAATTAAAACATGCAAAGAATTTAAACTATTGAATAAAAAATGTGGATTTATTTTTTTCTTAAGTTGATTTAATTGCAGAATAGCATTTTCTTTTTGATACTTCTCGTTGCTATTTATTAAATGTTCTTTTTCTTCTACAACCTTTATATTCTCTACATATTCTTTTTTTAACTGTAATCTAGAAACCAATAAGATTAACATAAATGTAGAAAAAGCTAAAAAACTAATCCAAGAAAAATACCCTTGTATATTTTTTGTGGTTTCTTTTAAATGAATATCTATAGGAAAACTAATAACTACTATTAAAGGTGAATTTCCGGTCATTATGGTATCAAAATAACGTAAAACTTCCAACCCAAGAAATTCTGATATTGCTTTATCTTTTAACGAATTGACATTATCAGGCACATAATATCCATTAATTTTAAGGGAACTTTTTAAAATTTGTTCAACAGAAATGGTATTAAAATACATGTTTATTTTTTTTCCGATGTATTTTGTATCGGGATGCAGCATACAAATACCGTCTTTATTGGCAACTACCGTATAACCTCCGTCCCCTTTATAAGTTTCAGAAAAATAACTCCATAACGAAATTAAATCTACATCGTAACCCGTATAAACAATCTTATTGTTTCGCAGTTTTTTTGCATAGATTTTTCTATTAATTACATTACCATTCTTAGTTAGAATTGTATCGATTAAAACGTCATTTTTTATAAATTGAATCTCTTTTAGTAATGCTTTTATTTCTTTTTGATACAAGCTATCTTTCTTATTAGAAAAATAATTTTCATTTACATCATTAGAGCTTATTATAGACACAAAACTATTATGAATACTGTGATGCTCTAAGGCTAAATCTGAAGTAAAAAGTAATTTCTCCTTTACAAACTCGAAAGAGTTGTTTTCTAAATTTTGTAAGATTTTTTGTGAATTTTTAAAAGAATTATTCAGTTGATTAAATTCGAATGCAACAATATTCTCTTTAGATTTTAAATTCCCTTGAATTATATCTTGAATTAATTCTTCTGTTACTGATGTAATTTTAGGAGTGATTAACGAATTACCAACAAAAAAAATAGCGATCAACAATAAACTGATATACAAATATTGCTGATTCTTTTTTAATCGGGTACTAAATTTAGATGATCGCATATTAATTATTTAACCATTCTTTAAACTCTCGAACATTTTTAGAACTAATTAAAATAAAATCGTTGCCTTTAGAAAAAGGTTCTAATTCTATTTTTAATCGATTCTGACTGTATTTTATAATTGTTTTTATAGCACTATGTCTTACAATGAATTTTCTATTTATTTTAAAAAAATCCTTTTTAGATAATTTTAAATCTAAATTCAATATAGTATCGTCATACAAATAACTTTCTCCTTTAGTAGTAAATAAAAAAAGTGATTTATTTTCTGCCATAAAATAGGCTATCTCACTATCGCTAATCGAAATTAATTTTTCTCCTCTAGAAACCAAAAATCTTTTTTGATTTGTTTTACTTTCTTTAGAAGTGTTTAAATGAGATAATAAATTTTCTAAATCACTATAATCAGTAACCGGTTTTGCTGTGTAGTTGGTGTATTTTTCTAAAGCAGTATTTAATTTATTTTTATCATAAGGTTTTAATAAATAATCGATAGCAAAAAACTGAAACGATTGTATTGCATATTGATTAAAGGCGGTTGTAAAAATAATAGGAATTTTAATTTTTAAATTTTCAAAAATCTCAAAACTTTCTCCATCTCCTAGATGGATATCACTTAAAATTAAATCGCAACTGTTATTTTTAAACCATTCTATAGATTGTGCAACACTTTCTAATCGTTTTTTAATACGTATCGGATAATTACTTTTTAATAATAACTTTTCTAAAGATGCTGCTGCCAAATCTTCATCTTCAATAATAACAATATCCATTCTAAATTGATTTATAATTTTAAAGCCGAGGGTAACTTACTCAATATTATTATAAATAATTATCGTTATTTATAATGATATTGAAAAGCAAAAATACAAATCTTCATTAGAACTAAATTATATAAAAAATATAGGATTTTTTTATGTAAAAAGTTAGTCATTCAGACGTTTTGTTAAACTTTTATAAATTATTTTATATAATGGACAAAAAAAAGGATACTAAAATAGTATCCTTTTTAAGTTAAATAAAAATATTAATTATTCTTTAATAAATTTTGCTGTTGCAAATACGTTATTTATAGAATACTTAATTAAGTAAATTCCAGAGGATAAATTAGAAACATCAATAGATTCGTTATTTTTATTGATTTCCAAATTCATTATTTGTTTACCCAATAAATTATAGATAACGGCACTTTTAATAGGGTTTTGAGCTGAAATGTTTAATCTACTTGTAGTAGGGTTAGGAAACATCGAAATTTTTATTAATTCATTATCTTTTACATCTGCTGTTGCAGAATTAAATAAAACAACATCATCAATATAAAAGGTATTGTTTGCACTTCCATCTCCCATGGTTCCTAAATCGAAAATTAAAACAACACTGTCATAAGATCCGCTTGGAATTGCTGAATAATCGAACGTAATTGTTTCCCAAGCATTTGCTGTAGATATGGTTACTTCTTTCTCGAAACTAGTAGCTGGACTTGCTGAATTTTCTACTTTTAATAATACTTTAGCGTTTGCTCTTGGAGAATATACTTTCATTGTAAAAGTATCATTCGCTGCAAAATCCATTGCTGAACTTAATTTGACGACACTTCCTCCCCAAGGTTGACCTGCATTTTTCACCATTTTACCAACATTTTCAGAAAAATTCTCTGCATTGTTATAAGGGTTTGTTTCTGTGGTGACAACTCCTCCGTCAAAATTGGTCCATGTTGTTGCACTTTCAAAATCTAGAGGTAATGCTACTGTAGGTAGTACAACGCCTGAAGAAGACAACGTAATATCATCTATATAAAAAGTATAATTTGCGCTTCCATCTCCCATTATGTCATTGTCAAAAATAATAACTAATTTTTCATAAGAAGCCGTTTTACTTATTGCTGCATAATCAAAAGTTAAAGTTTCCCATCCATTAGCAATTGTTGTTAGAACTTCTTTACTATAATTAATTCCTGCATCTCCAGAATTTTCTACTTTTAATAATACTTTTGCTCCTACTCTTGGTGAATATACTTTCATTGTAAAAGTATCATTATTAGCAAAATCCATTGCAGAACTTAAGGTTAACGCACTTCCTCCCCAAGTTTTACCTTCAAATTTTACCATCTTACCAACTTTAGCAGAAGTATTGTCTGCATTGTTATAAGGGTTTGTTTCTGTTGATACAACTCCTCCATCAAAATCTGACCAAGTTATTTCGCTTTCAAAATCTAATGGTAACGAAGCAGTACCTGCAACAGGAGCTGCTGGTGCATCTGTTAATTTTTCTGCATTAAATTTTATATTATCAATATAAATGGTATTACCTTCTGCTCTATCAGCCATATCTTGCCTCCAATCTACAAAAACAACCATTTGACTAATATTTGATAAATCGCCATTAGGATTTATACCAGAAAGATCGAATGTTAAAGTTTGCCATTCATTTACAACTGAATTACCAACATTTTGGTCTGTAATTTGAAATGATGTTCCTGCACTATTTGTTCCCATTTTAATACCTACAGTACCTACGTAATTTTTATGTACATCCATAGTTAAGGTTAAGTTATTTGCAACACTCATATCAATTTTCCAAGTACCAAATTTAGAGTCTTCCCATTTATTATTAACACCTGCATAAAAAGCATTACCAGGTCCCATAACAACTTTCATTACTTTAGAAGCGGTAGTATTTACACCATTTAAATTTGGATTGTCTACTATTTCTGCTGGAGCAGGTTCGTTATCAAAGGTATACCAATTAGACGCTAATCCTGACGGAGTACCTTCTTCAAAATCTAAATGATATTCTTGTTGTTGTGAAAAGCCTATTGAAGTAATTAAAAAGGCTAGTAGTAAAGTAATTTTTTTCATAATTGTTTGTATTTTAAATTTACAAAACAATATTAACCCTATTGTATACTATATTAACATAAAACACTACAGCAAAAAACATACAACCAAAAAATATTATGAATTTTAAGTTTACTTATCAATGAAATAAGTACTTAACAACGTTTTATTTTTCACTTTAAATCACTAATTATTAAACAGATATATTTATTTGTATTGGTAATGTATAGCTAAAGAAACATAATTAGAGTTCTATTTTTGTTTGAGATTGTTCTAAACCAAAATAAAACGAATAACTTTCGACTATACACAAAATAAACAATTCATTTATCAATGATCTTAATTACTTTTATGCAATTTGAATCCCCTTTATGTTCTTAAAGTTAAATAAGGATTAAAACCTGTTATACAACATCCTACACAAAAAGTATAACTATTACCCCCCCTAATTTGGCATCAATAACCATTAAAACCTCAACTTAAACTCCTTTATTTATGCAATACAGATCCTACAAAAAAAACGCTATAAATAATTAATATTCATAGCGTTTAAAAAAATAATTTAAAAAGTAACTTATCTTATTTCTTAATCTTTTAATTTTCCTTTCTTAACCTATTATCTGTTATCCCTAGAAACTTAAACATCATCAATTTCTCTATTTTAGTGTCCCTTACGCTTGTCTAACTCTATTCTAATTTCACCTGAACGTTTTTCAGAAAGGTCATAATTTCTCATGATGTACATTGCAATAAGAGTTCCTGCTATAGGAAAACCTGAAAAGAATAATCTTAATCCAATAAGTGCCTCTTCTGTCTGAATATTAACTGCAGAATCAAACCCTACTACAGATAAAATTGCACCACTTAAACCACCTGCAATTCCAAATCCAAATTTAACCATCCACCAATAAATAGCTCCAAAAACACCTTCTCTACGTTTACCTGTATTTAACTCATCTAGATCGATAACATCTGCAGTCATAGACATCATTAATGTAAATAAGCCACCAATACCAAAAGAAAAGAAAGGCAATGCAAATAGAAACATATAAGGTTTACCAGGAATAAATAAAAACCATAGCATAATATAACCAACCACAGAAATCCCTTGAGAAACCATAAAAGCTTGTTTTTTCCCTAACATTTTAGACATTTTAGCCACAATAGGAATTACTAAAAAAGTAGTTACTAAAGCACCTATACTACCAAATAACGTTGGCCAAATTCCCGCGGCAGCGGCATCTCCTTTAAAAAGATAATACACAATAATAAAAAAGGTAAAACTTGCTACAGTATTAAATGCATTAAAAACAAAAAAGGTAGCAAAACATAATTTCTTAAAAGGTTTAGACTTAAAAGCCTCCACAAAGTTATCTCCTATTTCTTTTAAACTTTTTCCAATATTTTTTAATGTTAAAGAGGCATAATTCTCATTTACAGTAGATTTACTTTCAATAAAAATTGCTGGTATCATTGCACAAATTGCAAAAATAACGCCTACCCAAACGGCCAATTCTCTTACAGCAACGTCCGCAGTTATATACCATTCCGGATCATACATAATAACCCAGAACCAAGGTGCAATAACCCAAGCCCATTGACCAATCCATTGTGCAACTGCCATGATACTTGTTCTCTCATGAAAATCATCACTCATTTCATAACCCATAGCTACATAAGGAACACTAAAAATGGTAAGACCTAAATAAAATGCAAATGAGGTTAATAAGAAATACCAAAAATTATAATCAAGCGAGTTTTCTCTAAACAATTGCCACATAATTATAAAAGAAATTCCCATTACAATTGCCCCAATAAACACATATTGTCTTCGTCTACCCCAGCGAGATTTTGTGTTATCTGAAATATATCCCATAATAGGGTCTGTGACAGCATCAAAAATTCTTGGAACTAAAGAAATAACTCCCCACATCCATCCTGGAAAGCCTAAGTCTTTTACCAAAACGACTATAAAAATACCAATTACAGCTGGAAACATTTGATTTGCAAGCATTCCAACTCCAAAGGCTATTTTTTGGCTCAATGGAACTTTAGAAGACGTTTTATAAGTAGACATATTGTTATCTTTTTAATTTGTTGCAATCATAATAGTTTGCAGTGCTTGGGCATCAATATTAATATTGGTTTCTTTTTCTCCTAAAGAGATTTTAAAACTTTTCTTTGTTTTTCCTTCATTAAAAACCACCACAGCTATAGAACCATCAGTATTTTGTGCTGCTGTAACTTGTAAATCTTTATCTGAATTTTCTAGCTCTATAACTTTTGCTTCTGGTCTAATGTATTTGCTAAAATGAGCCATCGTATAATAAAGTGGTGTAAAATACACCTCATCTTTTTCTGGATCTACAATTACCGGAGCCACACACCAATTCTCAAACCAATTTGGACCACCTTTTGTATCTAAAACCATATTCCAATCTACCCAACCGTCTACCCAATTATTAAGGCAACCAATAATGTCTCTTGCATATCTATTTACAGGAGCATATTTTGGGTGTAAATATTTATTCTCTGGCTCTCTCCAGTCATATCCCCAATCTGTTGCTTCTTTTTTCCAATACCAAGCATCATCTTGCCAAACAGGTATTTCAGAATCGATACATCCTTCTGTTTCAATTAAGTATTTTTCTGGTGCTTTATCATGCGCATATTGTAACGCTTCTGGAAAAATTTCATACGTACTTTCATACCAATGGATAGCAGTTCCGTCAAAATATTTTGATGAACTTTCGCTTCTATACATTTCATCAACCCATTCTTTTAAACCTTCTCTATTTTGGTCATAACCTAAAATAATTTTATCACCATACCCATCTTTTTCTAATTTTGGACCTAAATGAATCTCTACAAAATCGGTCATTTCTTTAGGCGTAAAATGCATGCTCTCCCAGTTATTCCCATTTCCGTGTGGTTCATTTTCAACTGTAAACCCCCAAATATCTATCCCTTCAGCCTCGTAAGCATCTATGTATTTAGAGAAAAATAATGCCCATGTATCATAATATTTTGGTAGTAATTTTCCTCCAACCCACTCATTATTGTCTTTCATCCACGGAGCAGCTGTCCAAGGTGAAGCAAATATTTTAAATCCATCTTTAGACGCGTTCATGGCATCTTTTATCATCGGAATTAAATCATCCATATCATCTTTAATGGTAAAATGCTCTAATTTTACATCATCCGCTACTGGAGAATATGAATACTGACTTAAAGAAAAATCACACGAATTCATATGTGTTCTTGTTAATGAGTAATTTGCGCCTTCTTCTGAGAAATAAGCCTGAATAATGGTATCTCTGTTTTTCTGACTCAATTTATTTAATAAATAAGCAGATGATTCTGTAAATGCACCACCAAAACCTGTAATTGTTTGAAAAGTTTTTTTAGGATTAAGTGTTATGGTAGCTGCATTTTCAACAGGAACAAAATCTGTAATTTGGGTTAACTTATTCCCTGCTTCCGAAGTTTCATAAACCTCTACAGATAATTTATTATCCTTTTGATTACAACTAATCATCACTACTAAAAATAGCGTGTAAAAAAAATAGTTTGTTTTCATTTTTATTATTTTTATCTATTATACTCTGTATTCGGAACCAAAACATCATTCATTAATGCTTCTTTATTTCCATTATATGTTTTTGTAATTGACTTTCCTCCTCTTGTTAATCCGTTAAAAACACCTTTGTCAACTAAATTCCAAATTGGGAATTTTGCTTCTCCTTTTAGGTTGATCAATCCAAAGTGATTTTCCGATCCATTTGGGTTTTCCACATCTTTCCATTGTTCATCAAAAGCTTCAAAATAGAAACAAGAAATACCTTCTTTATTCGTCCATTCTCTAAGATGATTGTAATACAATCCTTGCTTATATTCATCACTAGCCCTAGAACCGTTTACACCATAATATCCGTTAGAAATAGTTGACCAACCTGTTTCACCAATATGAATAGGTTTGTTTACTCCCAAACTTTTCATATAGCTTTTTACAGCATTATATTGCTTTATGGCAAATTTTTTAGACCTTAACATGGCTGCATCAATTTTATCTTTGTCTGATAAATGAAACTCATTATCGGGTACTTTCCAAAATTCTGAATTGTGGTGAGAATTATGATATGGATATGTATGTGTTGAAATATAATCTACCGCTTTTATTAAATCTTCTAAATCTTTAGTGTGATACAAAGAATCTCCGCCACCCCAACAAGAAAAATCGTCTGAACTTGTAATCCAAACATCTTTAGACAACTCTCCCTTTTTCTTTAAATTCTGAAGATAATTTACCCATTTTAAAATCACATTCGGTTGCACAAAATAACTTGCCGCCCATTTTACCATTGCTTCATTACCAACAGCTATTACTTTTACAATGTCTGGGTATTTATTTGCCAAGGCTACAGCTCTTGCTATTTCTCCTTCATTTTCTGGACTTTCAAGATTATGATTTGGCTCTTTGTCTGTCCATGCATTTAAACAATCTATCCAAGCACCCAACATTACATACATTTCAAAATTGGCATCTTCTTTTTTAAGTTGATGAATGGCTTCTAAAACATTTGCAGCATGTGGCAATTTTGGTTGTACGTTATAGGTTCTTAAAATACGAATCCCCATTGCGTGCATCAACTTTAAATCTTCTTTTAGTTGAAGAATTGTTGGCTGATTATCTTCTCTTGATTTTCCTCTATAACCTCCATAGGAAATTGCTAAATAATCAGGATTTCCTAAAATATGTTCTGCAGTAAGATTCTTATCTTTAATTGCTGTTTTAGAATTACAACCAACACCAAAAATTAACATAATAATTACAAAAGATATTTTAAAAATTGAATTCATATTTTTGATGATTAAATGCTATTTATACTCCAAAGCTGAAACTTTGAATATCTTTATTATCTAATATTTCTAATGAAACATAGCACTTAGCTAATGCTATGTTTCTGATTTCTTTACTTACTACGTAAATGAATAGTTTGAACAGATCTAGGTGCAATTCTCGATGTAAAAGTCTTTGTTTCTAATGCAATTGATACTTCTTTAATTTCTTCATTTTTGTTAAAAATAACAACAGCAATTGAACCATCAGAATTTTTAGCAGCAGTGTATATCAATCCATCTACCTCTTCTCCTTTTACACCTATTCTATGTGCATCAGGGCGAATGAACTTACTAAAGTGACTAAGCAAGTAATAAAGTGGCGTGTATGTTACCTCATCACTAACAGGATTAATAAGTACCGGAGCACTATTAAAGTTGTCGTAAGGATTTGGTTGTCCTTTGTTGCTAAGAATACTACACCATTCAATGTAACCTTGAGTTCCATGATTTAAATCTGTAATAATATCGTAAGCATACGTCTCGAAAGGAACAAAAGTACCTGCATAGTCTGTACTTGCTCTCCAATATTGCCCAATCGGGTCATTAGCATCAATATCTATACTTGATTCCGTATGAATCATCCCTTTATTAGGCCAAGTTTTTTCTAACTCAGCTAATTCATTCGAATACCAATTATTTTCTTTTAATTCAGAATTTGTATACCAATGAAAAGCAGTTCCCCAAGCATATTTAGATGCTTCAGGATCTCGGTAGGTTGCTGCAACATAATCATTCATTGTAGATTTATTATGATCATAAATCAATACGCGTAATCCAGCATCCAAATCATCAAGTTTAAGATGGCCATCTTTTACAAGTTGAGGACCAAGATGGTCTCTTAAAAAATCTCTACCTTGTTCAGGAGTAAACCCATTACTATCCCATGCTGCATCATGAGCATGTAGTGGTTCATTCTGTGGTGTTAGCCCCCAAAGAGTAATCCCTTTTTCTTTATAAGCACTTACATATTTTGATAAATATTTAGCCCACAGACCATAATATTTAGGAAGTAACGTACCGTTAGTCATTTTAGCTGTTTCTCCTATTTTCATCCACGATGGAGGACTCCAAGGCGAAGCAATAATTTTAAAATCTGCACCAGGAATGCTAGATGCTTCTAAAATCATTGGGATAATATCATAATTTGGATCTATCAATTCAATACCACGTACCTGATCATTTTCATCACCAGAAAACCCTTTCATATCTTCTTGAATACTGAATGTTGAAAGATCTTCATCTCCCTCTTCAATATACGTATAGTGCGTGTTTGAATAATCACTGCTATTAATGTGTGTTCGTGTAAGGGTGAATCCTGCACCTTCTGTAGGACTAAAAAGTTTGGTCAAAACATTTTTACGTAATTCAACCGGAATTGTAGCTAAATTCCATGCAGAGGACTCTGTAAATGAAGCTCCAAAACCGTAATACTTTTGAAATTCTTGATTAGGAAGAAGCTCTATTCTTACTTTCTTTACTTCAGAAGAAGTTGTCTTAGCAACATCACTTGCTATTAATTTTAGGTTATCTCCAGCTTGAGATGTTTGATACACATCTGATACGTAATCTTGATAAGCACTTTTTTGTGAGCAGCTCGCAAGTAATATAGACATAACCAGAAATTGTAACCAAGTAATCTTTAGAAAATCAGATTGAGTACTCTCTCCTTTATCATTTTCTCTTCTATTTTTGATACTAAACATATTCTTTCTATATTTTTTTCTAATGTTACACACCTACAAAGTAAAAAGACCTTGCAGATGCGTAATACATTATAATTTTAAATACTTCTTTAAATTATTTTTTAATAGCAACTTCTATACGATCTATTTCTCCTGTTCTCTCAAACATCTTTTTTGAAATAGTCGTATTAAGAATTAAGCTTTCTGATGTGACTGTTTCTGTATTTGTAAAAAAGATTGTAACACCTTCACCTCCTGTGTTTTTATAAATAATTGGTACTTGACAATAAGTAAAACAAAGAGTACCTTTTTCTAAATTGATAAATTTTGGTTCTTTATTAATTGCATTATATTTAAAAACCTTAGCAGTTTCTACAAACTCACTTCCTTTTAATAATCTTGGATTAAAGTTGATTTTTCCATCTTTAACAAAAACACCCAACTCCCCTATTCTACTTAACACATCTTCTTTTACCTGACCTGTCATTCCTGGTTGTTGCGCACCTTTTCCTGCTGGTGTATGAGAATATGGATCTGTAGGAAAGGCACCATATAATTGAGGAGATTTATGCACTCCAATTCCTGCCTGAATTTCATAATAATGATCTAATAACTGACCAATTACAGCTTCATCTTCATTATTTTTTATGGCTAATAAACAATTTTCTTGCACTGCCAATAATAATTTAGAAACCATGTGCCAATAAATAGACCCCAAACCTTCATAACCAAAGAAAGTTCCAGAACGACCTGTAAATGCCTTGTGGTTAAAAACTTCTTCGAAAATAGTAGCTAATAAATCAGCTTCTTTTTCTACTAAATCGGCATATACTTCTGGTAAACTTTCAAAAGTTGCTTTTAAACTATTTGCATTGTTAAAGTTGGCATTGAAATGATAGTTACCTAAAACATCTTTATTGATAATTTGTGTATTGTTATCTGCAATTAATTTTGATAATAATTGAGAACCGTCTACCGAAGCTTTCGGAATTACGTTTTTCTCATCAAAACTTGGTAATTCTTTATTTGGATATAAAATATAACTGTATTGATCTTCTCTAAAAAGCGCACTAGCTTTCATTCCGTCTAAAACTTTTAAAGCTTCTTTTGGCGATAAATACCCAGAACTTAATACAGCAACTTGACCTTCTAACATTTCAGATAGATAAGAAACAGACACTTCTGCATCATTTTCAATAGTCATTAAATTATAAGAATGGTATAAATTATCTGAACGCTTATTGGCTTTTATAGTATGCTCTAAATATTGTTTTGTAACTGATAAAAATTCTAAAAGACCTGCTTTAGATAGCATTGTTTTATCACTAGAAAAACCAACCTCATAAACAGTACTTCTATAAGTACTTGCTGCAGAACCCAATCCGTCTAAAACAACTTTTCTATTCTTATCAGATACTTTTCCTTCAAGAATATTTTTATTTTCTTTAAGCGTAGCAACTACCTCATTAAAGAAAGTTGATAATTCTGATGAAATCTCAAATTGCTCAGTATCTGATTTTGAAACTACTTTATCAAAGAAGTTTAAAAAACGATTCAAGTAATTTAGTGTTACCATAGAAACACCATTTCCTACCAAAGCGTTGTTTGCATCATTCCATTCTGGTCTTTGTGTATTCATCCAAATTCCACCTTCAGGAATAAAATTAGAAACTTTTGCTAAAACTGTAGCTAATAATTTTTCAATTAAATTTACTTTATAAATAAAGTAGTTTTCATCCCTTAATAAAGCACCATCAGCACCTAGTCTTTCTCTTCTTTTTTCTATATTTTCTTGCTCTTCAAAATCAAAATCAATAGTATCTTTAGGATTTTTTAGAATGTCATCATACTTTTTAATTCTATAAGGCACATTTGCGTATACAAAAACAGCTTCAGAAAAACGTTTTTCTAATTGATTTGGATAGTGATTCTCTATAAATTCTAAGAATTTTAATAAGTAAATAATTTGATGATCTCCCCAATATCCAATATAAGACCAAGGATCATTCTCTTCAATAACCTCCCAATCGAAACCATCTTTTGTAACTCTATAAGGATTGTAACCATCAAAAGTTGTGGCGTTTAAAAACTTATGAATCATGCTTTCTATAAACTCTGGATATGAATGTGCTAATGTTTCCCAGTTCTGAAAAATATCACGCCAATTACCTTCATAATCTAAAACTTTAGAACCGTCAATTTCATTTTTTGTGTTGATAGAAAACTTATTCCAAGGTCTACTTGGGTCTCCATGTCTTCTACTAAATTTTAATGGTAAATATTCGAAACAAAGTCTTTTAAAGTTTTTATCTTCATCTTTCTCTGCAATAGCTATAATGGTATCTAGTGTAAATAATTCTGGTAACTCATTTAAAACAGCCTCTTTTAATTTTAAAACTTTTTTATTTGCCTTACCAATATATTTTATAAAGTCATCTTTTTCAATTTTATAATCATCATCAAAAGTACCACCTCTCATTAAATTGAAAAGTGTATTTGCAAAGTGTCTTGTGTTTACCAAAGCATCGTTAGATACTTGCAAACCATCTGCTGCACCTGTTAAATCAATTAACTTTTTTGTTCCTAATGCTATATCTTTATGAATAATTTCTGATAAATTTTCATCATCCTTTATTGCTTTAGAAACTCTTTGAATATCTCCAATAGTTTGATTCACATTGGCTATAAAAATCCATTCTTTCGTTTCATCTGCTTCTAAAGTTACCTCTGCACTAATAAAATAAGCTCCTTTTTCGGCTTTAATTGCCACCTCTTGCTGTAATTCTATACCTCTTCTAAAATTATCTAATTGTAATGATGATAACAAATACGTAGGATTCTTAACACCTAAAGACCAAACTATATTTGCTTTTAAAGCTTCACTAGGTTCTGCTTTATCAACAATAATAGCACTTAATGCATAAATACCTAAACCAGCTTCTACTTGCAGTTCGCTCTTTTTATAAGCATCTACTAAATTACTTCTAGAATTTTGTAAGTCTGTTTCTACATCCGAAGGTAAAATATTCTGTAAACCATCTAAAAACGTAACAACTGTTTTATCTGAAGAATTATTTATTAAAGTTGATTTTTTTACAAATCCGAATTTATCAGAAGAACTCCATTGATATCTAAAAGTAACTCCTAAATCTTCATTAATTTCTTCGAAAACAACTTTATTTCCAAAACTGTTTTTATATAAGTTTTGTTTTGTTTTATATAACCCTATTTGTCTTTGAGAAAAAGGTTCCCATAAATATATATTTCCGTTTTTTGAAACTTGAAAAATAGATTTACTACCAGTTACATCTGCAGATTCTGTAATTTTATCATCTGTATAATAAGGAAAAAGTGAGTATTCACTATTTTTTCTACCAGCAGATAAACCTCCATTACTAGAAATAAACATCCAATGATTAGAGTCTGAAACAATACTCATAAAAAAAGGTCTCATTTCATTACTATTCGAAATTTTATAATATACTTCATTTTCGAAGTTGATCATTTCCCCTTTTACCTCTTGTGTTTTAAACTCGGCCTTATTATTTCCTAAAAAAACAGTTTTTTTTGTCATCAAAATTATTTTTTTAACCTCTTATTCTTAATTAAAGAAGTTGTTATTTATTTATCCTGTAAGGCTTTTTTAACCTTGTACGTTTTTGTTATTAATTAGCTAAAAGCTATTAAATTTTAATTTTTCTAAAATGTTTAGAAATTAAATCTGTTGTAATCCCTTTTGCATAGGGATTTAATTGGTGTGCTTTTTGTAAAGCAAAATAAGCAGCTCTTGGTGTTAACGTATAAAAACCTTTTGTATCAGTTGGTCCTTTTGCACAAATACCAAACCACTCCTCACTCATATTATTGGCTCCTTTTATATAATCTAAAGCGTATCCTCCATTTGCCCAAGAAGCTTGGTTATCATGAATATGTAAGTTTGTTGTTTGTCCAAGTTTCCACCAGCCATCACTAAATTGAAACGTAAACCCCCCAATAGCATTTCCTGCCTTTTCTAAACCCGAAACATTTTCATAAATCTCTTTCCAATTTTCTAACATGTAATAGGCTTGCATTTTTTGATCTTCCTTTAGCGTTATTGAGTTAAAAGCATCAGCTCCAAATTCTGTAAATAATATGGGCATATCCAATGTTTTTTTAGCTCTTTCAAAAGCATCTCCAAAAGATTTACCTCGATACATGTTTGTTCCATAAATATCTACGTCTGTACATTCTTCTGCAATGATATCTATATACAAATCATCTCCATTACAAATAGCAACCGGGTGATTTTTATCTATCTCCTTCATTTTAATGGCAGCTTCATTCATTAACTTATACATTGCTCTACCTCTTAACTCTCCTATCTCATTTTTTTCAGACTCTCCTTCAGGAAAATCTTCTGTTTCTGATCCTGCCCAAAAAAGTCCGAAGTTATTTTCATTACCTAAAAGGAATAATAATAATCCAGGAGTATTTTTATATGTTTCTGCCATTTCACTAACCTCTGTTAGCAAGCTTTGTTGTGCCTTAGCATTACTGTAGTCTGTTTCTTGTTTCCAATTTCCATTTATAGCAACACCATATCTACCAAAAGAATGATTTAACATAGTGTAAATACCATACTCTTTATAGATATAAGTAATCCATTTGGGTTGAATACCTTCATAAACACGAATTGTATTAACGCCCATTTCTTTCAATAAATTCATTTCTGCATCTAATGCCGTTTTTATAAACGCATCTGATTGCTCCCATAAACTGTAAGAAAAATTTGTACCAATCGGAAAATAATCCCAATTCATACCATTAATTATAAAATCTTCTCCATTTACAACTAATTTCATTCCTTGCTTATTCTTTAAGATAGATACTTTATCTGTTTTTGTATCACAAGAATTTAAAATAAAAACTAATAGTATAATTGGTAAGAAAATATATTTCATAAATATCAACTTTGACATAAATTTTAAAGTATTGTAGTTATAAAAATATAGAAAAATAAGGCCAGCCATATAAAACTGACCTTATTAAAAAATAACCCAATAATATTATTGAAATACTTTTACATAATCTATTTCCATAGTATCTTCTGTAAATCCATCGTCTACACTTCCTCCAAGTGAACCTCCCATTGCTACATTAAGAATTAAGAAGAAATCTGCATTAAATGGTAAATCTGCATTGTTTGTTAACTCATAAAAAGGAACATCATCTACATATATTTTTACTTTTTCTTCCGACCATTCTAAAGTATATAAATGGAATTCTGAAGATGCGTTAGAAACAGAAGTTGTTTCACCATAACTTGCGTTGGTAGAACTAGCACTATCTAACCAATGTAAAGTACCTAAAGACGTATTTTTATCTGCACCTGTCTGTTCCATAATATCCATTTCACCACATAGAGGCCACCCTACAGTTGGAAAGTTAGAACCCAACATCCAAATTGCTGGCCAAGTACCTGCCGCAGCTGGTAACTTTGCTTTTACCTCAACTCTACCGTATTTAAATTTATACAATCCTTGAGATTTTAACCTAGCAGAAGTATAACCTCCACTACCATCAGCTTTTGCTGTAATAATTAAAGAACCACCTTCTACCTTGGCATTTTCTGTTGTATTGGTATAAGTTTGTAATTCTCCATTACCCCAACCACCTGCACCGAGGTCGTAAGTCCAGTTTGCTGCATCTGGTGCTCCATCTGTATTAAAATCATCTTCCCATACTAAATTATTGTAGGTATAATCTGGAGTACTTGCTCCTTCTACAGGTTTAGTTGATGTAAATTTATGATACCAAGCTGCACCACTACCAGAATTTGAATTTTCTATAATTCTAACAATCATTTCATCATTAGAAATCGAAATAATATCATACGTACTAGCACCTACATACCATCCCATAAATCCACCATCAGAAATTTCAAATTCAGTACCTCTGTATTCCACATTGTTATAAGAACCTTCTGTACCTGCTTTAGATGTTGAAGGTCCAAAAGAAACATTTTTAGTTCCAAACATTGTTGTTACTACAGTTTCATCATGACATTGATCTCCATTTACACCTAATACACCTGCATACGTTCCTGGCACAAAAGCAGGTCCAACAGTTTGTTCAAAAGTAAGTCCGGTTGCTGTTCTTGTAAATACAAACTCATTATCATACATACAAGATTTTTCATCATCCCATGCTTTAATTCCATTCCACCAAGCTTCGTAAGCAAACTCTCCATTTCCATAATCATCTGTAGCTGGTCCCATACCTACATGAACAGCCACATCTGCTTGCCAATACCATTTTTTACTGTCACCAACATTGGCACCACTTAAAAAGTTTTCTGCATCAACATCAGAAAAAGAACTATAAACTTCTACATCTATTGTTTTTGTTGATGAAATCCCACCTGTACCATTTGCTTTTACAACAACTGTATACAAGTTTACACCTACTTTAGAAAATCTATTTGTGAAGATTCCTGAAGGTGCTGCTTCTGCAACTCCGTCAAAATAATATACATAAGAAGAAGCATTGGCAGCAGTAGCTGTAAAATTTACAGAACCGCTTCCGTCTCCATAAGGGTTGTCTACATCTGCACCTACAATTTCTGCAGTAATGACGATGTCTGTTGGTGAAACAATTTCTCCAAATTCGTGCTCATTCTCTTGACAGCCATAAAGTACTGTCATTAAAGAAAATAAGATTATATAAATATTTTTAAGTTTTTTCATAATCATTATTTTAAAATTGTGATATATCATCTAGATAAATAGTATAATTAGCAGAACCATCTCCTTCTGTACCATTATCCATTATTAAAACTAAGTTTGTAAAATCTACAGAAGTACTAATTCCAGAAAAATCGAATGTTAATTCCTCCCAAGCATTAGCTGTTGTTGTAGTTGCTGTAATTTCTTCGGAAGCAACTGTATTTGGCCATGCGGTAGCATCTTCAAACTTTAATAATAAATTTAAACCTGCTCTCGGAGACCAAACTTTAACTTTTACACTTGTTCCAGCTGTAAAGCTAAATGGTGTAGGAACTGTAATTTTAGATCCTGCCCAAGGCTGCCCCGCATTTTTAACAACTTGTGCAACCATTGCAGATGCATTTCCGTTTGTGTCTGGATTTGCAATTACAGAAATTGCTCCACCATCAAAAGAACTTAATATAAATTCTGGTTCAAAATCTAAAACAGGACTTGTAGAAATATCATCTAAATAAATAGTATAATTAGCAGATCCATCTCCTTCTGTACCATTATCCATTATTAAAACTAGATTACTAAAATCTACAGTTGTGCTTATTCCTGAAAAATCAAACGTTAATTCTTCCCAAGCATTCGCTGTAGTTGTTGTAGCTGTAATTTCTTCTGAAGCTACCGTATTTGGCCATGGTGTAGCGTCTTCAAACTTTAATAATAAATTTAAACCTGCTCTTGGAGACCAAACTTTTGCGGTTATTACTGCATTAGAAACATCAAATGTTGATGAAATTGTAACTTTAGAACCAGCCCAAGGTTGACCTGCATTTTTTACAAGTTCTAAAACTGAAGAAGAACTATTACCATTTGTATCTGGATTTGCTACTACAGCAGCTGCACCACCATCAAAAGAACTTAATTCGTAATCCACTTCAAAAGTTAATGGTGTTACACCAGAAACAGGAGTTGAACTCACTTTGTAAAAATAAAGATTGTCTATAAAAACAGTACCAGAACCTTCTAACTTGAATTGGTGAATATCATTTAAGGTTAATCCCTGATCTGTAAATGCTGAAATAGGAATGTTAATCGTAGTCCAAGCATCTTTTGTTAATGCAGTTTTTACCATTTTCTCTCCACTGCCAACACTAATTAAATAGGTATCTAATTCCGTAGCATCTGCTGTCCAAACATCTAAATGAAGAAACTCCATAGTAGAAACATCTTGCATTGAACCTATTTGAATTCCTTGATAGTTTAAATTACTATACTGAATCATTGCATCTCCATTTAATTCAAAAGGAGTATAAATAGTTGATTGGCTCCAGTTTGGATTAAAATCTGTACCCGCAACATCTGTATATTTATCACTAAAAATAGAAATAACATCTACAGCATCTCTTGCCGGTTGTGTACTTGCAGATTTTAAAGGTGCTAAAATAGCAGTAACTTCAAACTCACTCGTGTATTCTGTTGTTTCGATGGCACCACCTTTTGCAATCACTTTTACAGTATACGTACCTGCTGTAGAGTATTGATAATTTATAGCATCACCAATGTTAGCTGATGCTGCTGGTTGTGGTACATCTGCTTCTCCTGAATAAAAATCATAAGTGGCAGCATAATCTGCTTTCGCTGTAATATTTACTTGTTTAGAAATAGCAATATCATTTTCTAAAGTAACTTCTAAATTTTCTGGAGCTTTAAAAGAAACTACTAATTCTTGTGTTGCTTCTGTTGTATCTCCTTTAGTATTATAAGCTACCACTTTTACTGTATAGGTACCTTCCGCATAGGTATGTTGTGCCATTTTACCAGCTTCAACACCCTTTTCTTCTGCCGATGCATCTCCAAAATACACATCAAATGAGGTAGCCCCAACTGCTGTTGGTAAAATAGTAACCAAACCTGAATTATCTTGAGATAAGTTATAACTAGCTGCAACATTTGATGGAGGTACTACATTATCTAAGAAGTCTAAAGATCTATCTTCTTCTGTACAAGCACTAATGATCAAAAGTATTACTAATGCTTTGTATATTATTTTTAATTTCTTCATAATTATTAGTATTTATCGTTTTGTTCCCAATTTCCTTGTGCAAATTGTATTTCTTCAATCGGAATTGGAAAAACCTCATTTTTACCCGTTGTAAAACCTGATATCTGAGATCCTCTACCTGTTCTTACCAAGTCGAAAAATTGATGACCTTCTCCTACTAATTCCACTCTACGCTCTTTATAAATTGCAGCTGTTAAATTAGAACCTGTTGTAACAATATTATGATCTGCATCACCAAAAGCTCTTTCTCTAACCCTATTTAAGTATGTTTTTGCTTTAGCATCATCTGGACTCGGTTTTCTATTAAAAGCTTCTGCTGCCATTAATAAAACATCTGCAAAACGAATAGCTCTATAATTATTAGGGTTTGTTAAGTTTAAATCTCCTGCTGCCTCTTCATTTCTTTTTCTAGGAAGATATTTTCTATTAAAATAACCTGTATGCTCATAACCTGTAGTAAATTTTGCACCTGTAGAAGCTGCCCATGCATCAATATCTAAAATAGCAACCTCTTTTCTGTTATCTCCATCTTCAAATTCATCTACCACTTCTTGTGTTGGTACATTAAAACTAAATCCAGAAGTAAACAAACTACCTTCATAACCTCTTACCCCCTGATACCCAACGGCAACATTTCCTTCACTACACTGTAAACAATCGAAACTTGCACCTTGTGTATCTGTATATTGCACTTCAAAAACAGCACCTGTACCATTTTCTCCGTCAAATTCAAAAATTTTGTTGTAGTCAGACTCTAATACGTATCCTCCGTTATTAATTACATTTTCTAAAATGCTTGCAGCTTCATCAAATTTATCTTGATATAAATAAACTTTTCCTAATAATGCTTGTGCAGAACCTTTTGTTGCTCTACCAACTTGAGGCGCTGTATACGTCATGTTTGCAATTGCATATTCTAAGTCTGCTTCAATTAAAGCATATACATCTGCTTTTGGCGATCTTGGTATTGTTTTTTCATCACCCAAAACAAAACGACCGTCTGCTTTAATAGGAATATCTCCAAACCATTTTACCAATTCAAAATTATAATACGCTCTTAAGAAATAAGCTTCCCCAAGAATTACATTTTTACCTGTAAAGTCTGTTTTATCTTTAAATTCTATTATATAAGCGGCTCTATTAACACCACCATACATTAGGCTCCAAAGGTCTTGAAGTTGATCGTTAACAGGAGTATGAGTCATATCATCTATTTGTTGATATCCAGGAACATCTGTAGCTGTTTCTCCACCACACAAAGTATTGTTAGAAGCTATTTCTCCCATTAATACATTTCTAAATGTAGATTGTAAAGGATCATAAGCTGCTACCAAAGCATTGTAATAATCTGTTTCTGAATTGAAAAAAGATTCAGAATCTTCCGCGTAAATTTTAGAATTATTTAAATAGTCATCAGAACAAGCGCTTAAAATAAATAAGCTTGCCATAAAGATGAATCCTAATTTTATTATTTTATTGTAATTTCTCATCTTTTATTTTTTAAAATTCAACATTTAAACCTAACAAGAATTGTCTAGCAGATGGGTAGTTACCAGAATCGATACCTGCACCAATTGCTCCGTCATTAATAGAAGGATCATAACCAGTGTAATCTGTGAGCGTAAATAAGTTATTGATAGAAGTATATAATCTTAATTTAGACAACCCTACTTTTTCTAATAAATCTGGTGCAAAAGTGTATCCTACTTGTATGTTTTGCATACGTAAGAAAGAAGCATCTTCTACAAAGAAATCTGAAAAAAGTCTGTTATTTGTAGCATCGTTAGTTAATCTTGGTACCGAGTTACTTGTACCTGCACCTGTCCATCTATCTAAGTAATAAGCAGGCTTATTCACATTTGGTAAAAAACGTTCAAAATTTCTAACCATGTCTTTTCCTAGCTCTGCATATAAATAAGAAGTAAAATCCCAATTTTTATATTTTGCAGAAATATTGAATCCCATATAGAAATCTGCTTGCGGATTACCAATGTTCACACGGTCGTCAAAGTCTATAACACCATCGTTATTTGTATCTTTATATCTGATATCTCCAGGAGAAGTAACACTTGCTCCTAGCCCTGTTTGAGAAGGATGTGCATCTACTTCTGCTTGTGTTTGAAAAATTCCGTCTGTTTGTAAGCCTAAGAAATAACCAATTGGTTGTCCTACTTCCATTCTTGATGTTGGAAGGTTACCGATTCCAAAATCACCTCCTTCTACAATAGCGTCGTCTAAAACGTCTGTTACTTTGTTTTTTACATAGGTAACATTGTATCCAATATTTAAAGAAAAATCTTCTTTAGAAATAGCATTATAATTAATTGCCAATTCTCCACCTGTATTTTTAGAAGTACCTGCGTTTACTGTTGGGTTTGATCCTCCTGCTGCACCAGAACCTAACAAACCAGAAACTGGGAAGTCTTCAATTAATAAATCTTTTCTTGTTTCTTCAAAATAATCTGCAACAATTGTCAGTTTATCATCAAATAGATTCATATCTAAACCAATGTCTAATTTCTCTGCCGTTTCCCAAGTTGCTGACGGATTAGACAAAGCACCTTGTGCAGTACCATCTACTAAGCTTCCATTAAAAACATACTCACCTTCACCATCTAATAAAGATCTGTATAGATTATCTCCAACTAAGTTTCCTAAAGTACCGTAACTTGCTCTTAATTTTAAAAAGTTAATCGTTTTATTATCTTTTAAGAAGTTTTCATCAGAAATTTTCCAACCTGTAGTTACAGACCAAAAATTATCTACTCTTTGATCTTCTGCAAAAACAGAAGCTCCGTCTCTTCTAACTAATCCAGAAAATAAATATTTACCTTTATAATCATACTGAGCTCTACCAAAGAAAGAGGTTAACCTAATATCTCCATTCCCAGTATTTAAACTTCTTTGTTCACTTTGTTTATTGGTTAAACTAATGTCCGCAAATTCATACGAGTTATTAGGCACATCAAATCCTGTAGCATAGATACCATCAAACAAATCATTCTGTACACTTGTACCTACAGTAAAAGTAGTATTATGGTTTTCTAAAAATGTTTTCTGATACGTTGCAAATGTTTCCCAATTTACTCTTGTAGAAGTTGCTTTAAATTGATAAACAGAACTTTGTGTTTTATTGTATACTTTAGCTAAACCATATTCTTGAATAGGTGTAAATGAGCGTTGCTTTTCATTATAAATCTTATAACCAACACGTGAAACGATATTTAAACCTTCTATTGGTTTATATTCTAGCTTAAAATTACCTTCTATTCCATTACCATTATTTTCACCAAAAGTATTTTGTAATAATGATAAAGGGTTTACAACCTCTATCCCTAAAAAGTTATTTGTATCATTTTCATTTAGCCCAAAAGTTGGTGCATAATTTAAACCATTAAATAAAAGTGAAGCGTCAAAACCTTGTGAAGCACTTGTGTAATAGTTTGCTATTACAGAGAAATTTAATTTTTCACTAATATCTATACCTAAGTTTAATTTGATATTGTTTCTAATAAAATTAGACTTATCTTTTGCAATAATACCATCTTGCTCTGTTCTAGATGCACTTACAAAGTATCTAAAACTTTCTCCACCACCAGATACACTAATATTATGATTCATTAACATGGCATCATTAAAAAGTTCATCTTGCCAGTCCGTACCTTTACCTAATTCTCCTACATTACTAAAAGGTAATGTTTGCCCACTTGCTGCATACGCTTCATTTAAAACTAAAGCATATTCAGTTGCGTTTAAATAATCTAATTTTTTGGTAGTTTGTTGAAAAGCAGCATACGTATCGTATTTTACAGTTGCTTTTTTATTTTTCTTACCAATTTTAGTAGTTACCAAAACAACACCATTTGCCCCTTTTATACCATAAATAGCTGCTTGTGCATCTTTTAAAACGGTAATAGATTCAATGTCATTTGGATTGATACTATTTAAATCTCCTTCATAACCATCTACAATTGTTAACGGTTGATTATTGGTATTAGAACTAACACCTCTAATTAAAATATTCACTTTTGCACCTGGTGATCCAGACGAAAGGTTAACAGCAACTCCAGAAGTTGTTCCTTGTAATGCACTCGTTGCATCAATAGGTTTTAATGCTTCTAAGGTTTTCTCTCCTACTATAGATACAGAACCCGTAACATCTTTTCTTTTTTGCTTACCATAACCAACAACAACAATTTCATCTAAAGCCTCTGCCGACTCTTCTAAAGAAATATTTAAAGTTTGTTGATTAACCAATACTTCTTTTACAGCGTATCCTAAATAATTAAATACAAAAGTTGCTCCTTTCTCAACTTTAGCAAGACTAAAAAGTCCATCAAAATCAGTTTCAGTTCCAACAGTTGTTCCTTTAATTAATATACTTACTCCCGGTAATGGATCACCCGTTTTAGCATCTTTAACAACACCTTTTACATTTATAGTTTGTGCAGAAGCACAAAAACCTACAAATAAAAGGAGTAATAATGTGATTTGTTTTCTCATGAATAAGGTATTTATTATTTGATTATAAAATTATAGTTAAATTATAGTTAAATGATAAAAACAACCACAACAAAAAACATACATCACAAATAAAATGGCTAAAAAATACCATATCCCTAATAAACACAAGACTTTACACATGTGTTAAATATTAACCTAAAACACAATTAAATTACCAATGTATTGGTGTTGTTGTGGTAAAAAAAGAAGATGTAGGGGTGTTAAATTTCCAAAATATAATTTGTTAAGTTCTCATCATGTGGTAACCCCATTTTTTTCCTTAATCGATATCTTTTAACTTCTACACTTCTAGGAGAAATATTTAATAAAGGAGCAATTTCTTTAGAAGATAGGTTTAACCTAAGGTAGGCACAAAGTCTTAAATCATTTGGAGTTAAACTAGTGTGCTTGTCTTTTACCTTTTTTAGAAAGTTTTTATCAGCATTATTAAATGCTTCTTGAAACATTTTCCAATCGTCTGTATTGTTTAAGTTCTTATCAATAATCTTAACCACTTTTGAGACGTCTTTACTCTCTCCGTTTGTCAATTCTGTTTTAATTGTGTTTAAAAAATCATTCTTCTTAATAATATTCATTGTAGAACTAGCCAACTCTCTACTCTTACTTTCTATATCTACTTTTAATTTATCATTATTAAGTTTCATAATTATTTGAGCACTTTCCAACTCTTTTAACTTTAACTCTTTCTGCGCTTTCTCTAATAGAATCTTATTTTTACGTTTATACCTTCTTCTGTAATAAATATTTATCAATACAATAATAAACACCATAAATATTACATAAAAAACTAAATATAAATTACTTAAATAAAAAGGACGCTTGACAGAAAATTCAAAAGATTTAATATCCGTCATCTGGTTTCCATATTTACCTCTTACGTTAAAAGTGTAATCTCCATAAGATAAGTTTTCATACAATTGTGTAGAGTCCTCTGTCCAATCTGACCATTTATTAGTCAATCCTTCTAACTGATATTGATATTCATTCTTTATCATTTTATCATATTTAGAAATACTATATGAAAACGATATATTATTCTGCTTATTTTCTAATTCTACGGCTTCTGCTAATGAAAGATGAATCTTATCACTATCTATTTTATTGACAAGTATTTGTTGAAAAGAAATATCAACGTTTTTTTCATTTTTTACAAGAGCATCATTTAAAAGTAAATACCCATGAGAGGTACCTATTAAATAATTCTCTGCACTAATTTGGGTTAAGTTCTCAAACCCCAAAACATTATTCCTTATAGTACCATCAATAGGAATCGCTTTTACTTGCGGACTTAAACTAATACTGTTAGAGGTGATAAAAAGAATATTATTTTTAGAGAAACTATATAAAGCATTCTTTTTTTGAGCTAATTTCCTTATCGTTGTTAAGTTATCTAAATCTTTTAAATTTTTTGTAAACAATGAGTCTACTTTAAAACTACCATCGTCTTGTTTTTTATACACACCTTCTGATGATGAGTAAAATAAATTATTGCCAAAAGAAAAAATATTAGATCCATAACCTACTTTTGGAATGATAATTTTCTCTTTTTGTTGAACTTTAACATAACTATTATCAATTTGTAATTCATATAAGCCTTTTAACTCATGGTTTACATATAATCTATCATTATAAAACTCAAAAAACCTACTAGAAACATCAAAACCATCAATTTTATTTCTGAACTGCCAATCCCCATTGTCGTTCTCTAAAATAGACAAGCCTTGATAACTCCCTTGAATTAAATAATTATTGTTTCCTGGTACTTTTTTTATGTTCCAGGTTCCAAGCTCTTCGGTTATAGCATTAATTACCTTTTTGTTTTTAATAATAAAAGTTCCTTTATCATGCCCACAAAAAAGATTCCCATCAATTTCTTTCAAAAACCAAACTTGTCCTTCTGTCTTTTCTATTAATTTAAATTTTAAATTTTCATCTTTAAAAAACAGTCCCTGATTTGTCCCTAAATAAAGTTCATTTTCAAAAAACAAAGAGGTATAAATGGTACCTAAAGTACCTTCTTCATCTTCAAAAATTTTAAATGCTGAAGAAACATTTAAATAATTTATACCGTTATCTAAACCAATCCAAATATTACCAGAATTGTCTTGAAGCAAAGACAACGCTGTATTATTACTTAATCCATTCTTACGGTTAATAATAGACGTAATTACCCCATCTTTACTCAGAAAAACAATTCCATTAGAGATTGTACCAAGCAAAAAACTTTTATCTTCTAATTGAATTGCACTAAAAATTAAAAAGCTCTCATTATTTAAGTCTGTTTCTTGAGACACAACTTTACTTCCTTTTACTGAAACAAAACCTTTTTCTTCAGATAAAAAAACAAGCTCTTTATTATAATAAAAACAATTGATAATATTATTGTTTTTAAAAAACACATCATCTGAATAAATTTTTTCTTCTCCATTTTGTAATGTGAACAAACCAATGCTCTTTTTTTGAAAAAAAATGGTGTTGTTTATTATAAAAAGTCCAGAAATGGTTTCCTCAGAATCAATTATTTTAACTTCATTAGAAATGGTATTTACAAAATAAATTCTTGTTTTAGATTTAAAAAGAATCCAGTTTTGATAAAATTCAACTTCCCAAAACTCCTCTCCTTCTTTTAATTTTATTTGTAACTTTTCTACTAATGAATTATATTCTAATTGGCCTTTTTTATTTTTTTTCCAAAAACCAAAATCCATAAAAGACCCCGTATAGATTATTTTATCTTTTACTTTCACAGATCTTAAAATAGGATTTGAAAAATGAGTATACAATTGCCAATGCTCACCATTGTATTCTAGAAGACCTCCATTATTCGCTACATATATTAGATTATCTTCAGATTGTGAAATTTCCCAATTCTGATTTTGAGCATTGTAATCTTCTGCTGTAAAAATTTTAATTGGCGGTAATTCTTGAGCAGTACTAACAACGTTAATAAAAAAAATAAAAAATAAAAGTCTATACATAACTTGTTATAATATGTTTGGTTACTAAGTTACATTAAATATCATTAAATAAGACTAAAATTAATAAGTTGTATGGTTTTTATTTAAAGAATAAACCTTATTAATAAACAATACATAAATTCCCTTTACCTCACTTATATATTCGTATTAAAAGAATTCTATTTTTTTCAGCTTATTATATCTTTATTTTTTACTAATAAACTATATTTTTTTAATCTTCGTTGAATGGTTTTCCTATGGTTGCTAAAATCCCACCATCTACATATAAAATATGACCGTTTACAAAATCGCTTGCTTTAGATGATAAGAAAATTGCTGCTCCCGCCAAATCATTAGGATTTCCCCATTTTTCTGCTGGAGTTCTGTTTACAATAAAATCGTTAAACGGATGCCCTTCCATTCTAATAGAAGCTGTTTGTGAAGTCGCAAAGTAACCAGGACCAATTCCGTTTATTTGAATATTAAAACGCGCCCACTCAGTTGCCATGTTTTTGGTTAGCATAACCAAGCCTCCTTTTGCTGCTGCATAAGCCCCAACTGTATTTCTACCCAACTCGCTCATCATAGAACATATATTAATAATTTTACCAGATTTTCTTTCCATCATTCCACGAACTACGTGTTTAGAAACAATAAAAGGACTCACCAAATCGATATCTACTACTTGCCTAAAATCAGCAACCTCCATGTCTACCAAAGGAGTTCTTTTAATAATTCCTGCATTATTTACCAAAATATCAATACCCCCCACATCTTTTTCTATTTTTTTAACGGCAGCAATAACTTCTTCTTCATCTGCAACATTAAACTGATAACCAAAAGCTATAATTCCTTCTTTTTGATATTCAACAACTGCATTGTCTACTTTTTCTTGTGATGAATTTCCATTCACTACAATAGTAGCACCTGCTCTCCCTAACCCCATAGCCATCGCCATTCCTAAACCATGCGTAGACCCCGTAATTAAGGCTACTTTCCCTGTAATATCAAATAATGTTTGAGACATATTTTTATCTTAATTTTATGTTTTGTGTGCCCATCTATATTGTTTTTTTCTTCTTCTGATAAAATTAGAAAATAAAAACTTAATTTTTATTGTGGGTGCTTTTTATTTGCACATCAAAATTTAAACTATGTTTGTTTCAACAATACTTATTCCTAACTTTTCAATAATTATACAGACCGTCTAATTCCAATTTCTTAGCCATATAAGCTCCTCAACCCGAATTATCCGGCTTATTTTTTAAATTACATAATATTTTAAAACCATGATTTAGTATATAAAATAGTAAAATTAATTATGAAATTATAAAATAGCTTATTATTGTAAACTTAAAAGTCTAAACCTTTCAAAAAAAATGACAACTCAAGATTTAGCTGGAACATATTCTATTATTGGTAGCAACCAAGATGCTAATGAAAATTCGTATAAAGGAGAGCTACAACTAACTTTAGATGAAAATAACAGAATTGTTGCTAAGTGGAATATTAGTGACTCTCAAGAGCAAACAGGAGTAGGTTTCTTTAAGAATAATATTCTTGTTATCAACTTTAAATATTTAGGTTTTGAAGATAAAGTTTATAAAGGAGTAGTGGTTTACAAATGCTTGAATAAAGATATTCTAGAAGGATTTTGGTCTGAAGAAGCAGGAGATCCTAAATTCTTGGGATTAGAAAATTGTTTTAGAGTAAAGCACTCTAAAACAATTTTAAATTAGTTTATAAATTTATTTTGGCACACTTGCCTTATAAATTTCTACTTCAGAAGTTGTAGTAATTTTATACCTAGTATTTGCTTTTATAAGCACAGACTGCCCTTTATCTAAAGAGATAGATTCATTTTCTTGAGTAACAACAGCAACTCCTTTTAAAGTCATTAATATTTCTACGGAATTTGAAGTTGAAGTATGAGACATTGTTTTAATCAATTCAATTTTACTTAATTCGAAGTCTTTTGCTTTGGTTTTAAAAATAACTTCTCCATTCTCTTTATTTTCGTCACCGAATAAAATAATAGGAATCGTTTCTTCGAATTTTGTGTTTTTTATAAGTTCTTCAACATCTATGTGTTTGCTAGTTAACCCTGCTCTTAACACATTGTCTGAATTTGCCATTAACTCCATATTTACACCTTCTAAATACGCATGCGGCACTCCTGCATCTTGAAAAATTGCTTCTCCTCTACTTAAATTTAAAATATTAAAAAAGTAAATAGAAAAAATACCTTTATCAATATCTTCAGAATCTTTATTGTTTAATGATTTGGCTGCCCAATATGCTGGTGAAGATTTCTCTAATTCATTATTAACAAATTTTGGAAGAATTCTTTTTACCAAAGGTCTCAAAATTGTATTTACTTCTTCTTGTGAGTATTCCATCACTTTTTTATAAAGCCCTAAATAACCTTCTTCTAAGAAAGTATTTAATAAGAAACTTAACTCTATAGTTTCTTTTAAGTTTTTTGCTAATTTTTCACTTTCTAAAAATCCATGTAACAACCAAAAATCGGTTAAAGCCACCATTATTTCTGGCTTATGATTTTCGTCTTTATAGTTTCTATTATCAGCAGTTAAAGGAATTCCTTGTTTATTTTCTTTTTTGTACCCTATTTTAGCAGCAGCAATACTTGGATGTACTTGAATAGATAACATTTTACTTACATCTAAAACTTTGAATAAATATGGTAGTTTACCAAAGTCTTTTGCTACTTCAACGCCTAAATTTTCTGTTATATTTTGTTCTAAAAACTCATCTAATGAAACACTACCTTCTTCTGTAATAACTTTTGAAGGTGCTTTTAAATGTGCTCCTAACCAATATTCTGCATATGTAGTGTTTGGCTCTATAGTTTCTGAAACTAAATTAGGAATGAAGCTTTCTCCTCCCCAATCATAATTTTGCACTTTACCTTCAATTCTAAGTAGTTTGTTTTCTAAGTTTTTCATTATATATTTTTTATAAACTAGTAATTTCGTTTAACGAATACACGCTTCGCAACAAAACCCTTTCATTTTTTTTATTTATGAAATTTTCATCCTTAATACTTTCTAATTTCTTTTTTAAATTGTGTTTAAAAACACTTTTTGGGGTAGTATGCACAAATAACTGAACATCATATAAGTTAGACAAAAACCGCACTCCTGCTTTCATTGCTAACTTTAAAGCTGTTTCTTTTCTCAAGTTTAAAATAGAAATATCAAATTTAGAAGATTCTTTTAACTTAAGTAAGAAATTTAATATTTTATTATTGTTACCATTATTAACGATACATATTTTAAACTCTTTATTAAAAAGTGATTTAAAACGGATTTCCTCTAAAACATCAAGGTCATTCTTATTACATATTATTATGATTCCTTTTTTCATATTTTTTCGATAAAAAAGATTATGCAACAACAGTACTTTTATAATCTTTTTTTCCACTTCTATAATGCCAAGCAATTTGCCCTAGTTGACCAACTATTTTAACAGAATCTTTCATTGATAGTTTAGAACCATCAGCATGAATCCATCTTTTTAATGGCTGTTCACATAATATTTCTTTCGCTTTTTTTAATCCAAAATGAAGCGTTATTCTTCTAAAAATTTCAACATCAAAAATCCATTGGGTAACAAATTTTTCTTTAAAAGAAATATCTATCACATCTTTATGAAAAATTTTAGCACCACATTGGGTATCTTTAAAGTCCATAGAAAGAATTTTTCTAATGATGTAATTAATGGTCAAACTAATAATCTTTCTTGCTGACTCTTTTGTAATATTTGCACCCATTCTACTAATTCTAGAACCACTTACAATCTTATAATTAGATTTTTCAATAGTTGAAACTAAATCATCAAAATCTGCTAAATCTGTTGATAAATCTGCATCTAAAAAACCTATATAGTCTAAATCTTCTTGCTTAGCCATATATAACATACCTTGCCTAACAGCTTCTGCTTTACCTCCATTTTTTTCACAATCATAAACAGTAATAAAGTCTTCTCTACCTTTTCTTAACTTATGTAAAACCTCTAAAGTTTTATCTTTACTTCCATCATTTACAAAACATAAGTGATATCCGGTATTTTTATCTATATAATCTGTAAATTCTTTGCTAAGCAATCTTTCTTCTTCATTATAACAAGGTATTACAACCCCAACACATCTTTGTTGTATAATAGTGTTCTTATATTTTTTTGTAGTATCTGTATTTTCAGGAAGACCAATTAATCTTTTTGTTCTTAACCCAACCTCTGTTAAACTTAGAGGTTTTTTCATATAATCGTTTACACCTAAATCAAAGCCTTTTGTAATCATGTCATCATCTGTATTACCAGATAAAATCATAATTGGTGTATTAGATTTTTTAACTTCCCTAATATGTTTTACAACCTCTAAACCAGAAATAGTTGGCATATTAATATCAACAATCACTAAATCTGGTTTAAAAGAATTGTATAGTTCAATTCCTTTTAAAGCATCTGTTTCTGTTAATACTTCATACCCCATTTCTTTTAACCTACTTTCTAAAGGTATTAGAACTAATTTTTGATCATCAATAGCTAAAATTCTCATAACGATATTTTTATATTACTTATTTACACCTCAAAAATACTTTTGTTTTATTTTTATTTTATAATATGATCTTTAAAGGTTGATTAATTAGGATGAAAGGTAAGTTACTTTAGACAAATAAAAAAAACTAAGCTTAAAATTTTTACCTTTACATGATTCTAAGTCAGATATCTATTAATGAAAGAAAAATCTAATAAATACTTAATTACTGCAATTCTATTGGCAGTTCTTTTTCATGGTTCTACTATTTTCTTTACATTAGAAACTACCTATGACGCTTTAATTCATTTATTTTTTGCAGATCATTATGCAACTAGTTGGTTTGAACCTTGGAATTATAAATGGTATACTGGCTTTACGGTGCAGAGTTATCCTCCATTGGTGCATCAAACAATTGGAGCTTTATCGTTAATCGGAGGCTTAAAATTTGGGATGTTTACAGTGGCTCTAATAGCCATTGTTCTATTTGTTACTGGGGCCTACAGATATTCTTTATTAATAACATCTAATAGAACTGTTGCTGGTTATGCTGCTATTTTAGCTGTTTTTTCGTCTTCTTTTGTAGAGACTTTGCATATATTTGGTCAATTACCCAGTATTATAGGAGTTTCTGTTTTAATGCATTCGTTACCCGAAATATACCTATGGCTTAAAACGGGAAAATATAAATTTTTCTTTACTTCTCTTTCCTTAATCGCTGTTACCGTTACTTCTCATCATGTTACCCCTATCTTTGGAATGTTATTTTTTATATTTCCTTTAATAGGAACAGTTATTATGGATGTTGCTAGAGAAGAAGTTAACTCTTATAAAGAAGTTACTTTATCTTTATTTCTAAAAACATTTATGAAACAACTGAAGAAAAACCTTGCGTTTGGGTTCTCTTCACTGTTCCTTATAATATTTTGTATTTTTCCCTATTGGATGAATTCAAAATTAAACCCAATAACACAAGTACCTATCCCTCACGGATCTAGAGACAGTTTTATAGATATAACATCTTCGGGTTTAGTATTTTTCACAATTCCATGGGGAATTTTACTATTCATTTTTCCTTATATCTTTTACAGATACTTTAGTAAAAGGTATTTATTTTTCGGATTGTCTTTTACCATGTTAGTTATTTTGGGAACGGGTGGCACAACACCAATACCTAAAATGATTTTAGGTGAAACGGCCTTTAATATTTTAACCTTAGACAGGTTTACACTTTGGGGTTCAATCATGTCTATTCCTATATTTGGAGAGTTTATCTATAGGTTTGTAGAAGGAGATTTAAAAGTTCTAATACAAGAACGATTTGGTGCCGTTTATCACCGTTTATTAGGAGGACTTTTGGCCGCTTTTTATGTTTCTATGGTAATTTTTACCATGAGTTTGGGATATTTTAGACCTTCTCAACCTCAAAAGATAAAAATGCTTCCTATTGTAAACTTTCTAAGTCAAGATTCGCATGACCATTGGAGGTATTTAACGTTGGGGTTTGGAGATCAAATGGCGTGGTTAGCGGCCCAAACAAACGCAATGAGTGTAGATGGTAATTATCACTCTGCTAGACGTTTGCCAGAGCTAACAACAAGACCTATAGAACGTTTAGAAAACTCAAAGTTTAAAGGAGTTGCCGGTATTGGTTCTCTGCAACAATTTTTAACAACACCAGAAAAGTATAATTTAAAATATATTTTTTCTAATGATAAATTTTATGACCCCGTATTATTTTTCTGCGGATGGCAGCGTTTATCGCAATTAGAGAACGGCATTATGGTTTGGGAAAAATTAAACGTACCCCCTATTTCATCTATTTTACCCAAAGAAGATGTACCTGCTTGGGTAAAAATAATTTGGGGGATCATTCCTTTTTTAACTGTACTTATTGCATTTATTTTAAATATACAGTCCTTATTTGTTCATAGTTTAAAAACAAAGTTTAAAGCTGTTCCTGTATACTTTAAATTTAAAGTAGATTACAATAAGTTTCCGAGAATTGTATTAAAAGCATTTCATCTCTGGGCAGTTATTTTAATAATTACAATTGGTTATGCATGCTATATGTTTTATATTAAAAACGATACACAAAGATCTCCAGAAAATGTAGTAAAAGCATATTATGACGCTGTCGATTTTAAAGAGTTGAATAAAAGTTATACCTACATAGATCCAAAAGATGAGCTTACAAGAGCACAATATTTACTAGAGATATCTGTTACAGATGGCTTGTTAAGTTCTTATGCAAAGTTAGACGCTATAACCACAGAGATTATAAAGCAGACAGATAGTTTGGCCACTTTAAAGGTAGAAACAAAATGGATTACTCCATTAGAAAAATTATCAAAAACTGAATTTAAAACAACTGTTAAAAGAAACAGTAAGTGGTATTTAAAACCAACAAGAAAATCGATAGATTTACCACCAGATCAATTATATTCTAAGAATTCTACAGGTTATTTTAATCAAGGAAGAAGAAGAATTACTACAGAACAAACCCATCACGAAGATGTTTTAAAACAACCCGTTTTAGAAATTGTTTCTGCCAAACTAATAAAGTTTAACAAACGTTATGCTATTATTGGAGAAGTACAAAATATAGATAATGTTCCATCAGACGTAGTCTTAAAAGGGACACTTTATAATGATGAGAATAAAGAATTGGCTACTTATAATGCTAAACACATTTTAAAACACAAATTAATGCCAAAAGAGATTAGTGCTTTTAGAATTAATTTTGAAGGTATTGCTTGGTCTAAAACAAAAGATTCTATTCCTAAAACTTTTAATCCTGACGAATTTACACCTATAGAACTCAGTGAGCAACCCACAAAATTTAACTTACAAGCTGCAGGAAACACAACCAATTCGGACTTGTTTAAGGATATTGTTTTAAGTGAAATTAATATAAAACCAACTAGCATAAGCGGAACTTTATTTAATAGTGGAATTCAAGAAATTACGGTTCCTCAATTAATTATTACATTTTATAACAAGGATAAAGAAATGATTTGGGTGGATAATTTATTTTTAAAAGAAGGGATACGACAAGAAAGAAAAATTCGTTTTAATTATGCTATTCCTCTAAACCCAACCATTAAAACAATAAGTAAAAATATGGATTTTTGCTTTGTAAACGGTTTACCAAATAAAGATATTGCTTCTAAAATAATGCCAAATAGAATAAAAAACCATACTATTGGTAAACTACAAAAAGTAATCCATCCACTTTTTAGCTATGTTAGAATAGAATTAAGTATGTATATCGGTAATCCTAAATAATGAAATTAAAACAAGTATTTTTTCTACTTCTCTTTCAATTGGTTATTGTTTCTTTTTTTTCACAAGAAACAACAACTAAAAAACCTGCTGTTTTATTAGTATCAACAAAAATAAATTATCTGGTTGGTGATAAAATATCACTCGATTTTAAAGTTAAAAAAGATACCACATTTCAATTATATTGTACTAACAGTTATGGAGCTACAGTAATAGAATCTAAAAGTATCAATAAAAAAGTTACATTTAAAATCCCCGATTTTTTAACAAGAAAAAGAGGAATACTTTCTTGGAAAACCACACAAACAGATACCATAATTTCAGGGAACATTTCTATTTCACCTCTGCAAGAACCAACATCCATAGAAACTTATTTAGGTCCGCCAAGTATAGATGCAGGTGATACCGATTACACAATGCTGGTGGTAATACCAACAGATAGCTTAGACAACCCTATACCGAATAAAAGTAAGGTGGATGTAAAGTATCAATTTCTAAAATCTGAAAAAACCGAAGCTATTTTTACAGATAAGCTAATTGGTCATAAAAATATTTATGCTCCTAAAAAAAGTGGTAGAATGATTATTTCCTCAGAATCTTTCGGTTTAAATTCTAAAGAATTTGATGTAAATGTAATGCCAGCAATTGCTACTAACTTTAAACTATATGTTCGTAGAAATCATGAGTATGCAGATGGAAATCAAATAACAACTTTTTTTACATCAACAATAAAAGACAAAAATAAAAATATTGTTAGTGATGGTAGTTATATTGAATTTTACGTTACGAATAAAAAAGGAAATATTTTAAAAACTGCTGGTACTACTGTAAACGGAGTCGCACACGCAAAAATTATACATCCAGATTTTGAAGATACTTGGAACGTGCAAGCCTATTTTATTGGTATTGCAGAAAGCAATACAATAACAGTAAAGTATAAAAAAGTTGTTGAAGATTATATCGTTTCCTTTTTAGAGAAGAATAGAAGTATTAAAATTGGTCCTTTAAAAAGTTTTATGGATCAAATCATTCCAGATGGTTTATCTGTAAAACTATCTATTTATAAAAACAACGTACTTATCAAAGAAAAATATAATGAGTCTTTAAACGGGATAGCAATTTTTTACTTAGATCCCAATATTTTTGAAAATGATGTTTATGATTTTAGTATTGAAACTGCAGGTCTTAAAAAAGATTTTAAAAGTATTAAATTATGGTAAAAATAAATAAACAAATTCTTAGAGGTGTGTTAATGCTAACTTACCTAGCAATAATTGGCGTTCTTTTATTCTTGGTAAGCTCTCTATACAGTTTTTTAAACACTGGTGCAGATAGAAGCAAAATGTTGCATACAGAAGTTAAAAAAGTAGAACAATACTTACCTAAAGTAACATGGAAAGATGATGGTAATGAAGGCAGAAAAATAAGTCCTCAAAAAATTGCTGCCGTGCAAAACGATTATTTAGACGCGTGGTATGTAAAGCAAATTGCTTACAAAACAAACACAAGAGTTGGTATAGAAGATTACTTTACTAAAAGTGCAAGAAAAAACATCTATGCTAATTTAGATTACAACAAACTGAACAACACTTCTATAGAAGCTACTACATTAGAACATAATTTAGACATCGAGTTTTTTAGTGAAGACGGACAATTAATTGTTTTAAAAGACACCAATGCAATCGAGTATAAAAAGGTTTTTAAAGATGAAAAGTTAATCTTAGAAACTACCGAAGTTACTTCTTACAAATATGTATTATTATTAGAAGATGGCTTTTGGCGCGTAAGACACATGGTAAAAGAAGCTTCGGAAAATTTTAAAAATACTCCTGTAAAAAGATCCTTAGAATTTGCTGATATTAAAGGGATCAATTATTACCCACAAGCGACCCCATGGAATATGTACGGTGATGAATTTGATATTGATATTATAAAAAACGATTTTAAAATTATAAAAGAGGCTGCATTAAATTCTATTCGAATTTTTGTGCCTTATGAAGATTTTGGTAAAGCAAATGTGAAACCAGAAAAACTAGAAAAATTAAAAAACGTATTAGACACCGCATTAGCAGAAAACCTAAAAGTTGTGGTTACTTTGTTTGATTTTTATGGAAATTATGATGTTTTAGACTGGACATTGAACCAAAGACATGCAGAGAAAATTGTTGAAACTTTTAAAGAACATGAAGCTATTTTGGCTTGGGACGTAAAAAATGAACCTAATTTAGATTTTAACTCTAGAGGTAAAGAAAATGTAACCGCTTGGTTAGATTTTATGATTATTTTGATAAAAAATATTGATAAAAAACATCCCGTAACCATTGGTTGGTCTAACACCAAAAGTGCCACTATTTTAAAAGACAAAGTAGATGTTGTTTCTTTTCACTATTATGAAGACTTACTTAATTTTGAGGATGAATACTTAGCCTTAAAAGAAGAAATAAAAGACAAACCTATTGTATTACAAGAGTTTGGGCTATCATCTTATGGTGGTTTTTGGAGACCTTTTGTTGGTTCTGAAGAAAAACAAGCTAACTATTATAAAGAAATACAAAAAGTCCTGACAAAGAACTCTGTTCCTTTTATGTCATGGACTTTATATGATTTTGATGTGGTTCCTAAAGAGGTTTTAGGTAGACTGCCTTGGAGAACTAATCCGCAGAAGAAATTTGGTTTTATCAATAATAAAGGAGAAAAAAAATTATCTTATAAATACATTTCTAAAGAATAATTATGACTTCTTTTTGGATATAATTTTATCAAATTCTTCTAAATAAATATCTGTAATTCTTGCCATAGGGAACGCCGTTGCTGCTTTGTAATTTGCTTCGCCAAGTTCTATTCTATATGTATCATCTGTTACAATTGCTTTAATTGCATTTGCCAAACTTGTTACACTTTCTGGTTCAAAAAACTCACCTCTATAACCTTCATCTTCAATTAAGGTTGCTAAATCTCCTAAATTAGGCATTACCACTGCTCTACCATAACTTCCAGCTTGATGTAATACTCCAGAACTTCCGGTTGTAGACGTATAAGGAAAAACAACTACAGCACTTTCTGTAAACAACGGTGCTACTTCATTTTCTTCTACATACCCAGTAAACGTAAGTTGTGGTACATGTTTGTAAGTTTCTTGAGCATTCTCTAAATAACCAGGTACATTTGGGTTGTCTGTTCCTGCAATTACAATTTCTAAATCTACACCTGTTTCTCTTCTTACAATTTCTACAGCTTCAATCATAGATTCTACTTTTTTGTAGGTCCCAAACTTTCCAAAAGTCATAATCTTTAAAGGACCTTCAGGTAATTTTTGTGATGGATTTTCTGGAATTTCAAAAGTTCCGTGAGGAATCATTTTCACATTATCAACCTTGTATTTATCTACTAAAGTTGTTACATATTTATCCATGGTAACCGCAACTAAATCTGCTTTTAAGATCAACTTTGTTAATGAAGTACCAATAAAATTATATACTTTTTGAGCCAATTTATTTGAGGTAAATCCGGCACTTTCTAAATCTACTTGTTCTAAAATATTATGTAATAAAACAATGGTAGGAATTCCTTTCACCTTACAAATTAATGGCAATGTTAATCCTAATGCAGCAACAACTTTCTTGTCTCCAAACTTCATAAATTGTAAGTTGAATAAAACAGCATCTGGCTTTGTTTCATTAATTGCTTTTATAACATTATTAGTATTAGCGTAGCTATTAAATTGCCAACATTCTTTTACCGTAATTTTACAACCATCTGCTTCAAACTGAATCTCTTTTTCACCTGGAGTTTCATCGGTTAAAAGAATTAATTCTGTAACCTTTTCTTTCAACCTAAAACTTTTAACTAAGTGATATGCATATTCGTTTAGGGTTACTTTACTTGGTGGATACGCTGTTACGATTGCTAATTTCATATTGTTTTTTTATGGTACTACAAATTTCAAAATTTTGCAGCAATTTTAATTAAATAAACTGCTCAAACGCAATTATATATAGTTGATTGGAAAATAACTATAGACATTGCTTCTAGGTTATTTCTTTTGGGTTTTTGGAAGACTTAGAATCTTTAAAAAAGAAGATACTAAGTTGTACTATTAATAATAAAACCATTGCTATAATTTGCACATGTACAACTTGTTCTAAACTTTCATGAAAAAGTACAACTAAAACAATTTGTAACATTCCAAAAATACCAGACAGAACAACGGGCACATACTTGTCTAATGATAAATAATAATAAGCAAATATGTTTGAAATTGCAAAAATACCTGTTGCTGATGCATATTTCCATAGTAATGACGCTACAGACACGTATTCATTACCAAATAAAATATTAATAATTTCATTGGGAAAGAAAAAGCAACTAATTACAATAGTTGCAGCTATAAAGCCAATATATGCTACATATTTTAATAAGATAGGTAACGTATCTTTTCCTTCTTTTTTAAGTTGAACTACTGTTGGCAAAAGTAACATTACAAACATCCAAGCAATAAAATAAACAACTCTACCTATTAAAGCTAAAGAAGCATACAAACCTGCTTCATAAGAATCAAAATAATGTTTTACTAGCAAAATATCACTATTGTTTATAATAATTTGAGTTAACTCATAAAACGCCGTAATAATAAAAAAATTCTTTACCAATTTCTTATTAACATTGTCTAATTTAAAAGGTTTGAATAAAGAAAAGTTACTCGTTCTAAAAGGAATTAACCCAAAAACAAAAGAGAAAAAAATACCAATAGCAATTATCAATGAAGAATCTATGTCTAGAAAATACAACAAGGCAAATGTTAATAATAACCTACTCATCATTTCTGATTGATAAGTTACAGACAGTGATTTCAATTCCTGCTTTCCTTGAAAAACACCTCTATTTACACTCATTAAAAAGTAAAATGGTACACCAACTCCAAAAATAACAAACATTGTAGAAGAAGTCGTTTTAAAAAAATGTTGTAATTGTGTAGCAAAAACAATGATTGCAATACCTAAAATAATTCCTGTAAATAAAGCATTTTTATAAATTTTAGAAATAAAACCCGAAAAAATACTATCCTCAAAAAGTACAGAAAACTTAGCTGTTACCAACTGAAAAGTCATGGCTACAAAAGATAAAACCAATAAAAAAGTAATTAAAATAGCAGCATCTGCAAATTTCTCAGGACCTAAAACCCTTCCTAAAACTAAATTATATATATAATTACCTCCGTTTACTAAGAGCACACTTAGCATAAATAATTGTTCAGGTTTTATACCTTTTTTTACAAACCTTATAATTTCTTGCATTTTTTTGCTAATTTATGATCCTATTTAGGCTTTTAAAATTATTATAAATTTCTTTACAATCACTAGTATTCTTTTATTATTTTACAATTAGTCAAAAATTACTGATATTAGTAACATTCAATTTTTAAGTAATACTTAGACAAATATCATCTAGATCCTTTAAAAATAATACATTTCTAGGTTGAAAAACACTTTTATATAGTTTAATGATTAATTACTAATGCTTAACTTGCCAAAGCTAAATCAAAATCTATGAAATTTTTATATTCAACACTGATCTTCTTTCTTTTCTTTAGTATACAAAGTTTTAGTCAAGACATGCAAGAAGGCTTTACCTATTTAGAAACAGGTAAATACAAGGAAGCCGAAGTTTTTTTTAAAGACATATTAAAAGAGTATCCTACAAATAAAACGGCCAGACTTTGTTACGGAAGAGCTATTGGTTTAAATGGGAAAGATACTGCTGCCGTAACACTTTTTACCAACTTATTAAAAGATTACCCTACAGATTTTGAAGTAAAACTTAATTATGCAGAGTCTTTGCTTTGGAGTAAAAACTACCCTGATGCAAAAATCTATTATCAAACATTATTAAAAGAAAATGATAAAAGCTTTGCTGCATTATTAGGCTATGCTAATACCTTATCTAATTTAAAAGAATTTAAAGCTGCTTTAATAAATGTAGACAAAGCCTTAGAGGTACTTCCTGGTAATCCTAATGCTTTGGTTTCTAAAAAATACATGAGATTAGGCTTGGCAAGTAAGAAAGTAAGTGATCAAAAATATAAGGAAGCAGAAACCATTTTAAAAGAAAATTTCACTTCATTTAAAGACGATAAAGAAACATTACTAAACCTTGCTAATTTATATTTAATTTCTAAACAAATAGAAAAAGCAAAAAACACTTATGAAATTATAGGTAAAAAGCCAGAAGATAAACTTATTTCGTTAAATGGAATCGCTTTAGCACATCACTTAGATGGTGATGATAAAACAGCATTAACTGTAAGCAAAACAGCGCTAAAAAGTATTGATAAAAACACCTCTGAAACCTTAAAAAAACAAACGATAGAAAGATACATTCAAGCTTTAATTTGGAATAAAAAATATACGTCTGCCAAAACTGAAATTGATAAACTATTAGATGATAATAAAACCCCAGAAAACTGGATGCTTTCTTTACGAGCAACACTTAATATTTATAAAAGTGATTTTAAGAAAAGTATTAATGATTATAATTTAATCTTAAAAAAAGACAGTGCTTCTTTTGATGGTAATTTAGGAAAAGCAAATGCTTTAAAAGCATCTGGCTATTATAATAGTGCTTATAAAAGTGCAGAAAACACTTTAGTTTTTTATGAAAAACAAAAAGATGCCTCTAATTTTATTAAGGAACTAGATTTAAGTTTTACTCCGTATGTAGAAACCAAATATTCTTATTCTTATGATAATGGAAATAACGAAGCAAATGCATACGACCTAAAAGCTGAAGTTCCGTTTTCTACAAAGTTTAAAATTTTAGCAAACTATAACTTTAGAACAACTCTTAATAATCAAATTGACTCATTAAAAGCCACTACAAATAACTTATTGTTAGGTGTTTCTTATCAATTACTAAATAACCTAACCTTAAAAGGTAGTTTTGGTGTTACTTCTTCTGATTCAGAATCAAAAAAATACAATCAACTATTAACAGATATTTCACTTAATATAAAACCATTTAAGCTTCAAAGCTTAGAATTAGGATACAAAAGAGATGTTCAGAATTTTAATGCAACATTATTGAATGATGAAATTGTGCAAAATAATCTTATTTTAAATTATAGCTTAAATACCAACTTTAATTTAGGTTGGTTTACTCAGTATTATTATACTTGGCAAAGTGATGACAACGCTAGAAACCTATTATTTACTTCTCTTTACTATAATATTTTTGCAAAACCTTCTATAAAAGCAGGATTTAATTACCAGAACATCTCTTTTAAAGAATCTAGAGATAATTATTTTAGTCCTAGTAAATTTAATGCTGTAGAGATTTTTGTTAATCTTATTAAAGATGAAGCGGCTGCAAAAAACAAGGAGTGGTTTTATGGATTAACGGCGGCTACTGGTTTGCAATACATAGAAGGTGATGACGCACTTAGCACCTATAGGGTTCAAGCTAAATTAGGCTATAAGTTTTCCGAACGCGCACTCTTAAATATCTACGGATTACAAAGTAATATTGCTTCTGCTGTTGCCACTGCAGGTTCTGCTGGTTTTACATATACAGAGTTTGGTGTAAGATTTAAATGGATTTTTTTAAGAAAACCTTTATATAAAAAATAAGGCAAAAGATTTCTCTTTCGCCTAATAACATTCCTTCTAGAAATTGGGGGACTACTTGACGATAAAGGTTCCGGAATGTTGCTTGTATTCATCGTCAATCAAATTATATTTATAAACTCCTTTTTTTAATTGAGGAGCATTGTATTGTACTTTTGTAAAAGAAGAACGGCTGCTTATTTTTTGAATATCTACTACTCTACCCATTAAGTCATAAACTTGAATTTGAATATCATTAGAAGCTGCTGAAAGTTGAATTGTTGTAGAACTCGTAAAAGGATTAGGGTAATTTATTAATTTGTTATTATTTTCTAGGATAAGATCATCTGTACTTAAATTACTATTTGTTGTAAATGCTATTTTATTTATATCAAAATTAAAAGGTTTGTAATTGGTATAATCACCTATAATTGAAAATACAATAGTTTTAATATCTGAAATATTTACATGATTTCCTTGATGATCTACAAAATCTAAGAATGAAATACTATACCTTTTTTCTTCTGAATTTACAGGAATTGTATAACGTAACCTATTTTCCCAAGCTCTATCTTCACCAGACATAAGTACTATTTCTACAGGCTCATTATTTTTAATATTAAAATTAATCAAGTCATATTGAGTTACATTTAAAGTTTTATTTTCAGGTAAAAGGTGTCTAAATAAATTAATATTTCCTTTCACCTCTCCAATAGCCTTAACACTTCTTTCTACCTCATATACATCCTCTTTTAATTCTCTTTCAAAAGTATGTACTTCAAAGTCTGAAACCGTTACATATTCTTTTAAATAATCTAAACCCCATGTTCCACCTGCCAAATACAAATCATCTTTTTGAGAAGAAGAAGAAGTTTCTAAATAAAAACCAATATCAAATAAAACGCCTGTTTGTATTGATAAAACTTCATTATATGCTCCTGATAGAGAAAACGTATTAGCCACTTTAACATGCTCTGCAATCTCAGTTTCTGCTATATTACCAACAAAATTAACAGATTTCTCTTGTGTTCTATTTACCAAATTTAAATGAACAATGCCGTTAGAATAAGTTCCTTTTTTCACAAAAACATTAGGTAATACCTTAGGTACCAAAGTACTTTTTAAGTTATTTTTTTCAGTATGCTGTTCTATAATATAATCTGCTATTGAATAAACCTGAGCGAAAGAACTTCCCCAAATAAAATAATTTTGATAATTACTCGAAGGATATTGGTCTATGTTCCAAAAACTAAACAACTCATGTTCTTTTCTATGTGTATTAATAGAAAAACTTAAAGTATATTCTGTTTCACCTGAGACGTTGCTAATTTTAGTTTTTATTAATTTGTGTTCTTTAATTAAAATTGTATTAATACTGTCTAAACTAACGCCATTAAACCTGTTACAAATTGCTTTAAAATGATTATAAATACCGCCTTCTGTTTCAGTAGCTATAACAGATGCCACTTGTTGATCTCCTTGATGATAAACTACCGATAAAAAATCTTTTATATTTTTATTTACAACAAGTTTTTCAGGAATCGAAACTAATGCTGTTTCTGTATGATTCATTCCTGTTTCTGGTAAATAATCGATAAAAGAATTTGTAGAATTCTTTTTATAAAATTGTTGCTTATTTTTCACACGATCTCCACCAACAAAATTACTTTTGTCTGTTTGAGCATTTGTGTTTCCAATTGTTATTAAAAGGAGAATTAGCACTATTTTTTCTATGATATGTTTCATTATATCACAAAAATAAGCACAAAGTAAAGGTGGTTTATAAACTTTTAGCCACTAACACTTTAACTATAGATGAGCTGTAAGACTTGTTTAGACAAGCATTAAAGTAAGTCTAGTCTTTTCATTAATTCTGGACGTTTAGACCTACTAACAGGGATAACATCTTTTTTGATTAAGACACTATTATCTTCAATATCTATAATTTTTTTAATATTGATGATATATGAACGATGTATTTTTAAAAAAAGGGATTCAGGCAACTTCTCTTCTATCTTCTTAAGTGTAGAGTGAACCGTATAATCTTTGGTTTCTGTTTTTATTTTAATATAATCTCCTTTAGCTTCTATTAAGTAAATACTTGGTAAGTCTATTTTTATTAATCTACGATCGATATTAATATAAAAATCGTTATCAACTTTTTTAGAATCAACAACTTCTTTTTTAGGTTCATTAATAGAAATCGTTTTAGTTTCTGCTTTAAGAATAGCTTTCTTAAATCGAGGAAATTCTAACGGTTTCAATAAATAATCTATAATAAAATCATACTCAAAAGCTTCAATGGCAAACTTAGGATCTGAAGTTGTTAAGATAATTTTAGGTGGGTTTTTTAAGGTTTTTATAAAGTCTAATCCACTAAAACCAGGCATATGGATATCTAAGAAAATTAAATCTACCGTATTTTCTATCAAATATTTCATGGCTTCAATAGCTCCAGAAAACTCTTCAACAACGTTTAACGACTTAACTTCATTACAAAGGGTTTTTATAATAGCCCTTGCCATTTTTTCATCATCAATAATAATACAATTCATAAAACTTATATAGTTTCTATATAGTCTGAAATTGCTTTTAAAATTTTATCAAAATCTTCCTGACCTTCTAAACTTTGTTCTCTAAGATTATGTTCAAACTTATTTGCCATTTCGTAACTCTTTTCAAGTCCCAAAATACTAATTTTATGTTTAATCTTATGAACATTTTCTTCAATTTTTTTAAATTGTTTATGCTCTAAGCTATTATGGTATTCTTTCTTTTCTTCAGGAAACTCTGTTTTAATCACCCCAATAAGCTCTGCTCTAATAGATTCATCTCCTCTTGCTAATTGTTCTATATATATTAAGTTTGGTTGTTCCATCTTTATTTTTTTATGCTAAAGTAAAAAGTAGAACCCACATTTTGCTCAGATTTTAAATAAATTTCTCCATTATATACTTCAACAATTTTTTTTACGATAGACAAACCTATTCCAGTAGATTTATAATCATCTTCTAATTTTTGAAATGCAACAAATATTTTATCAAAATATTTGTTATCAATTCCATTTCCATTATCCTCTATGTAAAATTTCCAAAAATCAGAATCTTCAGTAAAACCTATTTCTACCGTAGGTTCTTTTTTATCATTAAATTTGACAGCATTATCTAATAAATGTAAAAATAATTGCTCTAATCTAAATTTATCACCTTTGATGGTAGGTAATCTTTCAGGAATTATATAAGTAGCGCTATTTAATTTTTCTTCTTTCTTTTTTAAGTTATTTACTAAATCATTTAAATTTACATCATAAATATCTTTTTCCATTCTACCGATTGTAGAGTATTCTAAAATTCCTTTTACAAGTGTGTCCATTTTCTCTACATTGTCTCTAATAAATTGTAAATTTTCCTTTCCGGCAGCATCTAAAACCCCAGAATAATCTTCTAAGACCCATGCAGTCAAAACTTCAATGCTTTGTAGAGGAGATTTTAAATCATGAGAAACCATGTGAGCATAATCATTTAATTCCTGATTTTGTCGTTCTAAATTTCTTAAAAGTTTATCTTTTTGCTGATTAATTTTAATGATTTCTTTAGTTTGATCATCAATAAAGTCAACCAATTTTAAAGAATCTACGCTTTCTTTAGGACGGTTATTTTTTAAATCATAAAACTGTAATTTGTCTATGACACTTTCTAATTTTGAGATTACTTTTTTCTGAGAATCAGATTCTTCTCTAAGCTGCTCATTTGCACAAAATAGCTCCTCAGAACTAAATTTAGTAGCTCTCTGAAGCATTAAAAACTGCTCTTCTGAAGTAGTATAAGATTTATCAACAGCATCTAAGAACCGCTCTAAATCTTCATTAGATTGCAATTCTTGGGGTAGATACTTTCTTATTTGTCTTTTTAATAAAGAATTCATTATTCGCTTATTAGTGTAACTGTCATGGTTTGGTTATGAAGTTGACAACTATTTTCTCCAATAAAAGGAGCAATTTCTCCATAAGAATACAAGCCTGTTATTGTTGTTGTATCTCCTACAACTTCTATCACTTCTTCTACCTCTTCTTCTACTCTTTGGTCTAAAACCAATTTTCTACCAATACAGCTTACTAAAATTGCTAATTCTGGTTTTTTATTTCTAAACTCTAGTGCACTTTTAGCCGCTTTTTCTGCTGCATTTACAATATTATCTACATTGGTCATCATTAATTGTACTTTAGAATTCTCTAAGATATCACCAGCCAAAATCATAGAATTTTCAGCTTCGTTTATATTTAAAATACTTCTTACAATCGTATTGTGTCCATTTTCTGTTTTTACATTTAATGGATACAATAAGGCTGCTCCTGGCAATTCTTTAGATTTTTCTCCTAAATATTTTTTGTATAAATCTAATGCTGGTAAGTTATCTAATTCATATAACGTATTTCCTTCAGATTTTGTTACAATTCGTTCTGGTCCAAAAGGAGTCCAACCTCCATTAATAGAAAATGTTATTTCTAAAGATTCTCCATACAAACCAATGGCAACTATTTCTCCTGGTTTTGGTTTTTCGTTATAAGAAGCTATTGTTTTTTCAAATCTAGCATCATCACCACACAAAGCTCCAGTAATTAATAAGTTATTATCTGTAGCCGAATTCATGCCTTCTGTTAATTGACTACCATTTATAAAACTACCTTCAGAAACTACAAAAATGTGCTTTAGACCTTCTTCAGAAAATTGGCTAATTAAATCCTTTCCAACTTTAAAACTATCTACTTTAGCATCAGAAGCAGCATTTAAAACATTTGTAGTTTTAATAATAAAATTACTTTTTTCAAACTCTATAGCTGTAATAGTAATACTTTCATCATCAATAGATTCTGATGAAATATCTCCACAAGCCGAACCAAAAACTATATGTCCGTCTTTAAATTTGTCTCTAATTTCTTCAAAAATAATTTCATCTTCTAATAAATATCTATTTCCAAATACAAGTACTAACGGTGCTTTTAAAGTTATATTTTCCGATAAGTATTTCCAATCAGCATTTTTATGTTTTTTAAGTTGTACGGTTTTCATTTAAGTTTTTTTAATGGTGAAATAAAAAGTAGTTCCCTTATTTGGTTCACTTTCTAACCAAATAGCTCCCTCATGTAAGTCAATTATTTTTTTTACAATTGACAAGCCTATTCCTGTTGAATCTTCTCTTTTATTTAAAGAGGTAAAAACTTCAAAAATTTTATCATGATATTTCTTTTCAATTCCAATACCATTGTCTCTTATAGAAAATTGATGGAAAGTAGTATCTTCTATATAATCTACTTCTACAATCCCTATTTCTTTGTCACAAAATTTAATTGCATTACTTATAAAATTTTGAAATAACTGCTGAAATTTTGTTTTATCTCCTTTTATTATCGGTAATATTTTTAAGACATTAACAGAAATATTTTCTGGTATAAATAAAACCTTTTGTAAATCGCATAGCGTAGTATTTAAATCTACCTCTTCATCTTCTTGTGTAATAGAACCTGCACTCGAATACTCTAAAACATCAGAAATTAATTTTTCCATAGTTTCTAGTGTAGTTTCTAAAAGGTCAAAATTTTGAAGTGTTATTTCATCAAATTTTCCTTCATTATCTGTTTTAATCCAAGAAATTAAAGCTTCTAAACTTCTAAGCGGAGATTTTAAATCATGAGAAACAATATGTGCGTATTCATGCAAATGTTCATTACTGTTTTCTAATTCTTTTAAAATTTGTTCTTTTTGTAATTCTAATTTTTTAATTTCTGTAATATCAAGACTCAAGGCAATAGACCCAATATTTTCTCCAAATAAATTGTAATTAGGAGCAGCACTTACCAACCAATATTTAGTTTCTCCTTTTTTATTTTCCGTTTTAATTTCATAAGAAGTAGACTCACCTCTAAGTCGTTTTTCTTTTTGATTTTTTAAAACCTCCGGACTACCTTTTAATGTAAAAATATCACGACCTACTTTTCCTAATAATTCTTCTTTGGCATAACCAGACATTTCTAAAAAACTTTGGTTTACCATCGAAATTTGATCATCTATATCAATCTCTAGCAATCCTAAATTCATATTAGCTATAATATTGCTGTATTTTTCTTTTTCTACCTCTAAACTTAAGTTGTATTTCTTCTCTAAGGTTACATCACTAAATGCCCATAAATAACCTTTTATTTTACCGTTAACTATAACAGGTGTATAATTTCGTTCTAAAATTTTACCATCAACCATTTCTAGTTCTTCACCAAAAACAGCTACTTTATTTTCTACAATTTCATTCATTCTTTGAACAAAATTAGAAGAGTCTTTAAATAAAACTTTATTCTGTTCAGATGCTTCTCTACAATCCATACCTATTAAATCAGTTGGTTGTACATCTATATTAAATAGTTGACAAAATTTGGTATTGGATAAAACTATCTTTCTATTTTCATCTTCTAAAATAATACCACTATTTAAATTTAAAACAAGCGCAGATAATCTATTTTCTGATTCTATAATTTTTTCTTTATCTAATCTTTCTTTCTCAATATCTTCTACGGTAACTACATTATAGTTAATAATATTATTGTCATCTTTTACGGCAGTAACTGTAACTTTTGCCCATAAAACATCGCCATTCTTTTTTATATATCTTTTTTCTAAATTGTAAGTACTTATTGCTCCCTTATAAAGTTGATCTGTTAGTTTTTTAGATTTTTCTATATCATCTGGGTGTGTTAAGTCTCCAACTTTAATATTATCAAATTCTTCTGAAGAATAACCTAACATTTCTTTTAAAGAATTATTTATTAATAATAATCCTTTTTGATCATTTCTAGATAAAGTAATACCAATAGGAGAGTTGTTTATAATAATACTTAACTGGTGTTTTTGATCTTCTAATTGCTTTTTCATCCTTACCCATTCGCTAACATCTCTAATAATACCTTGGGCAGCAATTGGTTTATTTTCTTTATTATAAATTAAAGAACAATTTACTTCTATCCACTTTAGATTATTATTCTTATCAACAATTCTTGCGGTATAATCATTAAAAGACCCCTCTGTGTATAATTTATTAAAAGATTTAGCGGTATATTCTAAATCTTCTTTATAAACAATTTTCGAAAGATTAAATGCCTCTTTATTTATATCATAGCCAAAAACTTCTACAGCAACTTCATTCATCTTTAAAACATTTCCATATAAATCCATAACTAAATATGCATCATTAATGTTTTTAAAAACTCCTTCTAGTGTAGATGATTTCTCGTTTAAAAGTTCTGTTAACTCTTCAGATTTAGAATATAATTCTCTAGACTTATCTTCAAGAATTTTTTCGGCAGCTTTCCTTGCTGCTTTTTCGCGTTTTAGAGCGCGTTGTAATATTCCTATTTGGTCTTGATTTTCTTTTAAAGGGGTATTCATTTTATATTTCTTTTATAATATAGCTCTTAAATTTATTTTTAGCTCATAAAAAATTCTGATATAAATAAAACCTTTTTTAAATTTTGTGGACAATAAACCTTACTTCTGTTCCGTCTTCTTTAATTTTCTCTAAAACAATAGATGCCTTTGCATTAAAATGTTCAAAAGTTTTGTTCATTAAACCTAATCCAAAGTGATGCATTGCTCTGCTAGATTTATAAAGCATTATAATAGAGTTATCTGTTTTTTCTTCTACAACAAATGTTGGTAGTTCTGCATCTGGATATATTTTTTGAACTTCTACATGTATATGATTTTCTATAGAAGCTAACATTTCTATTGGGTCTTTATATGTTTCTAAAAGACCGGGATAACTCGTTTTTATAACGGAAAAAAAATGTTCTGCATAAACCAAAAGTAAATCATCTGTAGAGATACCTGTATTACCACTTAAGTTAGTTACCAATTGTAACATTTCAGAAAAACTATAGGTTCCTATAGATGTGTACACTCCTTCAGAGGCTAATTCTGATTGAGAAATAATTTTATCAACCATTTCTAAACCAAACTTTTCCTCAACTAAATCTAAAAACTCTGTAAAAACTATCCCCTTCATCTTTAATATTTTTTTAATTCATTTGTACTCCAATAGGATAAAACTTTTTCAATTTTATGAACATAATCATCATATTTTAAAGGTTTTAAAATATAACCAGAAACCCCAATTTTATAGCATTGGTCTAAATCTCTTTGATTATCTGATGTGGTTAAAATTACAGTAGGAATATGCTGTATACTTTCATCTTTTTTTAAAATAGATAAAAATTCTATACCACTCATTTTTGGCATGTTTAAATCTAATAAAATTAAATCAGGAAAATTACTTTTATCTTCTAAAATTTTTAAAGCTTCCTCACCATTTTTAGCTTCTTGAATTGTATGTTCTAATTTTAATAATGAAAGTGTTCTTTTCATTTTCATTATTTCAATTAGATTATCTTCTATTAATAATATTTTTAAGCTCTTAGACATTTCAGAAGTTTTTAATTTATATATACAAATCTAAGTTAATTTAATTGACCATTATTTAGATGGTTGGTCAGGAATGTTAAAGTATCGACGAAATGCAAAAAAGTATAGACCACATTTAATTGTAAAAACAAAAAAGCTCCAACTTTTCAGTTGGAGCTTTTTGTATTAAATAGTTTAGACTATTTTCTTACTGCTTTTACAATAGCTAAAGCTGCTCTCACATCTTTTTCTAATTTAGCATAATCTTTATTTGCAATAATTTCTTTTGAAATTAATTTAGATCCCATTCCAACACAAGTTACACCTGCATCAAACCAACCTTTTAAATTTTCTTCCGTTGGAGAAACTCCACCTGTTGGCATTAAGCTAGTCCAAGGTTGAGGCCCTTTTACTCCTTTAACAAATTGTGGTCCATAAATATCACCAGGAAATAATTTTACGATTTCACATCCTAATTCTTCTGCTCTAGTAATTTCTGTTAAAGTACCACAACCAGGAGACCATAATACTTTTTTACGGTTACAAGCAATTGCAATATCTTCTCTTAAAACCGGAGTTACAATAAAGTTTGCTCCTAAAGCCATGTATAAAGATGCTGCTCCTGCATCTGTTACAGATCCAACTCCCATAATCATACCTGGTAATTCTGCAATAGCGTATTTAGTTAACGCTCCAAAAACTTCGTGAGCGAAATCTCCACGTGCTGTAAACTCCATTAAACGAGCCCCACCATCGTAACATGCTTTTAATACTTTTTTACTTAATTCTATATCGTTATGAAAAAATAAAGGAATCATTCCTGTTTCTTTCATTACTTGCGCTACTTCTAATCTTGAAAATTGTGCCATTTTATTTTGTGTTTTTTTAACTGTTTGTTTAATCCTTTACTTGGTTATTGTTTAATTACGTAATTTAAAATTGCAATTAATTTAACAATTAAACAATTACACGAATTAAATATTATACCCAGTTTAATATTTTTTTGAAATCGTATGCTTCCGGATTGGTAACATATTTTTTCGCATTTTCATAGTCTTTTTCTTTTAAAAAGAATAAGTTTTGTATGAATAATTGTGCCATATCAGAATTGATATCTACTAATCTTGGTGGAATTTTACCCTTTTCATCTTCAAAATCTTTTAGATATAAAGGTGAAATATCTCCATTAGAATTAGCACTTACAATACAACCTGTAATACCTTGATCAAATAATTTTTTAACTCCAATACCAAGTAAAGTACATAAAGTTAAATCGAACGCTATAGGATTGCAACATCTTAATTCATATCCCAATTCTACTGGTCTAGATTTAATATTTAATCCTATTTCTTTTAATTTAACTTGCAGTAAGTAATTAAATATATGCGATTTACTTACGTTTCCTAATTCTGGATGTCCGTGATCATCATAGGTAAAGTTAATCCCTGAATTGATAATTTCTTTCTCTTCCATAAAGTGAAAAACACCTTCGCTAATTAAAGCGACACCGTATTCTACCCCCATAACCTTACATTTTATAATAGAAGAAATAATCATATTGATTAACTTCTCAAATGTAATCGTTGTTTTGTTAAACATTTCTGGAATAATCACCATTTGAAAATGACATGCCGAAGCAATTCCAAACGCCAAATGTCCTGCAGAACGTCCCATTGCAGACATTACAAACCAGTTTTGACTGGTTCTAGCATCTTCATAAACGGTATTTCCAATACGAACACCTTCATCTTTTGCTGTATGAAAACCAAATGTTGGGTTTCTATCTGGCAAAGGTAAATCGTTATCTATTGTTTTTGGAACATGGATATGTCTAACGTCTAATGCTTCACTTTTTAAATATTTGGTTAATCTATTTGCAGTAGAAGCAGTATCATCTCCTCCAATAGTAACCAATAATTTTACGTTATTTTTCTTAAAAAAATCTGCTTTAAAATCACTGTCTTTAGGTTTAAATCTACTCATTATAAGACTAGAACCACCTCTACTAAAAATACGATCTGCACGATGAAAATCAAAAATCTCCAATTCAGGGTTTTCCGAAAGCAATCCTTGATATCCATGATGAACACCAATAACTTCATAACCATCTTTCATAAAGGTTTTAGCAACAGTACTAATTACTGTATTAATTCCTGGAGCAGGACCACCTCCACACATTATAGCTATAGATTTCTTCATATTATATCGTTGATTTTAAAGTTAGTATATGTACAGTTATAAATTTGTTTAACTGTTAAATAGTGTAAACTACTTAACAGTTAAACAAAAAACTAGATTTATCTAGCTACTCTTCCAGATGCATCACCACCCATAAGTTTATTTACTTCTGCAACTGTAACTAAGTTTGCATCACCTTTAATAGTGTGTTTTAAACAAGATGCAGCAACTGCAAAGTCTAATGCATTTTGATCGTTATCTGGGTATGTTAATAATCCGTAGATTAAACCTCCCATAAAAGAATCTCCACCACCTACTCTATCAACAATATCTGTAATTTGGTATTGACGCGTTTGTAACATTTCATTTCCATCATATAAAACTCCTGCCCAAGTATTGTGAGATGCAGAAATAGAACCTCTTAAAGTAGTAATTACTTTTTTAGCTCTTGGAAATTTTTCCATCATTTGCTTACAAACAGATAAGAAAGCTTCTGCTTTTACATCATGTCCTGCTGTTTGAACTGCCGCTCCATCAGGCTTAATTCCGAAATGCATTTCTGCATCTTCTTCATTTCCTAAAACGATATCACAGTAAGAAGTTAATTCAGTCATAATAGACTCTCTATGAGCATCATCACAGAAATTCCATAATTTTGCACGGTAGTTTAAATCTGTAGAAATAGTAATTCCTTTTGCACTAGCTGCTTTTAAAGCTTCTAAAGTTACATCTGCTGCACCTTGAGAAATTGCAGGGATAATACCTGTCCAATGAAACCATTCACATCCTTCAAAAACTGCATCCCAATCGATCATTCCAGACTCTACTTCTGCAATAGCAGAATGCGCTCTATCATAAACCACTTTAGATCCTCTAGATACAGCTCCAGTTTCTAAGAAATAAATTCCTAAACGGTCTCCTCCATAAACAATCTTATCTACACCAACACCTCTTTTACGCATTTCCATCATTGCACACTCACCAATATCATTTTTTGGTAAACGCGTTACAAAATCTACATCAATTCCGTAGTTTGCTAATGATACTGCTACATTAGATTCTCCACCTCCGTAAACTGCATCAAAATTATTTGCTTGTGAAAATCTTAGAAATCCTTGAGGAGCTAATCTTAACATGATCTCTCCAAATGTTACTACTTTTGCCATTTTAATCCTTTTTTTAATATTATAGTTAATTGGTTAAACGTTTAAGCAATGTTTCAAAATAAAATCAAAAGGAAAGAAATGAACTATCGTTTTGATTATATTAAATATCGAATTATATTTGCTTAATCGATTAAGCAAATATATAAAAAAAAGTATTATCAAAAAGAAAACTACCATAAAAGATATTGCAAGTGTTTTAAACATCTCTCCAGCAGCTGTTTCTAAGGCATTACATAACGATTCTCGAATAAGTGAGAAAACAAAAAAAGCCGTTAGACAAGTTGCAAAAAACCTAAACTACCAGCCAAATCACCTAGCAAGTGCTCTTAGAAGTGGAAAAAGTAAACTAGTGGGTGTGATTGTTCCTAGAACAAATAGCAATTTTTTTTCTTCTGTAATACAAAATATAGAAGAAGTACTAAATAAAGAAGGCTATAACATTATTATCACCCAATCTAACGAATCTTTTAAAAAAGAATGTGCTAGTATAGATACTTTATTATTTACTCAAGTAGATGGTATTATTGCTTCCATGGCAAATGAAACTGTGGACTTAAGTTATTTTGAAAAAGTTAAAAAAGCAGGAATTCCTTTGATCACATTTGATCGTGGAGAAAATGATTTAAATGTAGATTATATCGGTATAGATGATTACAATAGCAGTCATTTAATAGTCGCACATCTTGCAGAACAAGGATGTAAAAGAATTGCACATATTGGTGGTTTTAAACGTACCCGAATTTTTAACAACAGAATTAAAGGATATATAGATGCTTTAAATAAACACAACTTACCTCTCATAGATGAGTTATTGATAGAAAGTAACTTAACAACTGAAGATGGTAGAGAAAAAATGCATCAATTACTAGCGTTAGAACATAGACCAGATGCTGTTTATGTAGCTGGAGATTATGCCGCTCTTGGTGCTTTACAAGTGTTAAATGAAGAAAAAATTAGTATTCCGGATGAAATAGCTTTGGTTGGTTTTGGTAATGAACCTTTTAGTTCTATGGTTACTCCTTCTATTACAAGTATAGAGCAACATAGTGAGGAAATTGGTAAACTAGCTGCACTTTCTTTTTTAGAACATGTTAAAAATGATGTTGTAAAACAAACACTTACCAAAAAGATTTTAGATGTAGAATTACTTATTAGAGATTCTTCTAATAGAAAACACTCCTAACCTTTTCTTTTGCTTATTTTTGTTAATACCTAATAGACAATAATCAAACCTTATGAAACAATTAATTATTTTACTTTTATTGATTATTGCCTTTTTTATTGGTTACGGACAATATTCTCAATATAAAAGATTCAATTCTCCTAATGTTGATTATAAAACGACAAAAGAAATAGATAACGCTTATTACAACCAGGAAACGGTTATCAATTATTATAAAGCTATTGAAGATTTAAATAGTTTTGTAAAACTGCAGTGGACAGCTAATAATATTGATGTTAGAACTCCTGAAGAGGATACAGAAGAAACCAAATTAGCCGTTAAAAAATATGCAGATAAAGTTGCAACTATTAAATTTTATGAAAGTAAATTAGAAAAATCTGCTGTATTAAAAACGAAAGGTTTGTCTAATGAAGAAATTCAGTTTTTAGAAAATACCGGAACCGACTTAAAATCTCACCAAAAATCAATTGCAATCAATAAAATTAAAAGTATGTTTAATCCTGATAAAACAATGCTTTATGGGTATAAAAGTGCTTTGATATTTGAAATTCAAAAGCAATTAAATCAAAAGGGATTCAATATAAAATTAGATGGGTTTTATAAGCTCGAAACTTTAAATTCTATTAAAGATTTTGAAGAAAAAAACAACCTTTTTGTAGATGGTGTTTTAGACGTTTTAACCCTAGACGCCCTATTTGAATAAAAAAGATGTTAGCTTTTTCTGCTAACACCTTTTACTTATTTCTTGTTTTTAGAAGTCTTACCTGGTTTCTTTGTTGCTTTTGCTTTCTTTTTCTTAGGCATTTTTCCTTTTATTCTCTCTTTTTCGATAACAATATCTGCCATAAATTCTGAATTAAAAGTATGCTCTTTTGCTAACTTTATAAAAGTAAGCGCTGTTTTATAGTCTTTTAATTGCTCATGCAAAATTGCTTTCTTTAGATATAAAAGTGCTTTATCAGATCCTTTTACTGTTAAAGCAAAATCTATAAAATCTTCTACTTCTTTATAATCTTCATTCCATAGAAGTGTATTAATATAAGGTGTATATACCTCAAAAGCATGAATATTTTCTGCCAAAGCTTGTTTAAAATACACAATTGCTTCTTCATATTTATACAACTTTTCCGCATAAACCCTACCCATTAAAGTTAATGCCATTGTATTTTTATCATCATAAGATAATGCAAAATTTAAAGCCTCCATTACCTCCTCCAAATCGAAAGGGTAGCTCTCTAATGCTTTAAAAATATAATTATTTACTAATGTCCCCATATTATTTCTTTATTTGTCATTTTACAAAATGACTCTTTATTTTCTCAAAAAAATATCGTTTTAAGTTGACTGCAACCGACTTAAATGATACTTCTTTTTGTGCACTTGATATTATAATTTACAACTTTTTTTTATAATATCTAAATAACACACTTACTTTGTTTATCTATTCATTAATTATGCCAATTTGTAATAGGCACTTACTTTATGAATAATTGCTAGTTAAATTGCTTTTAAATACACTGTTTTTAGCAAGTACAAAAGTACGCTCTGTTTGTGCTATTTTTGTGGATTTTTTTATTATTTTTTTTATAGACTTTTCTTTTTTTTTAAAACAGAAAAATGAAAATAAAATACAATCTAAAAACAGACTTCTTTATATAATTTTTAAAATTCTATTCATTCTTTTATTTTACTCTTTTGTTAGCAAACGTCCTTGCGTTAGGGATTGAAACGGCATCCTTTTTGTTTTTCTCAAAAAGATATAGTGTAAAGCCCGACCTTTAGGTAACGCCCTGAAAATAAATTAGTATACATAAAAACGTCCAAAAATAAATTTTGAACGTTTGTATTACTAGTTTAATAATTAAAATTTACTGTTTTTCTAACAAAACAAGATCAAATTCTGAGTTTACAACGACTTTTCCGTCTTTCACTTCTACAGTTTGGTTAGAATAAAAATCATTCAATTTCTCTCCATTTTTAAATAATGATAAAACCTCAATTTCTTTATTTCCTTTCTGTAAATTGATACCCACAATAATTTTATCTTCTTTTCTAACTCTCGAAAAAACAACTCCATTTTCTTTTGTAATAAGGGAGTGTTTCCCTGCACCTACCCCTGGATGATTGGCTCTAAACTGACCTAATTTTTGCCAATGCTCTAAAATTTTCTGAGTTTCTTCTTTCGATTGAATGTCTTCCCAATTCATAAAAGAACGCAAGGTTGCATCGCCAACAGCGTCTTCTATTATTAAATTTCTTGCCGATTCATCTCCATAATATACTTGTGAAGTCCCCGGAGTTAATAGCAACATAGTGGCTGTTTTATAAGGCTGTTCTCTTTCTTTATCAAAAGGCTGACCATCATCATGAGAGGTTAGATAATTCAAAACTCCGTATCCCTTAAAATCTGTATTTAAAAGTGAATCGTATTTTTGAAAAACAGCTGTTTCTGCCATTTGTTTCACATTCCATTTCAATTCAAAATTGATTAAACTTTGAAAAGCATTGTCATAATAATTAATTTTTTCTCCACCTAAATCAAATTCTTTTCCATCTGATATCGTGTAATTATACACCTCGCCTACTAAATAAAAATTATTTTCATCTAAAACTTTCTCAGGATTATTTTTTTTATAAATAGCAAAAGCGGCATCACACTCTTGCTTAAATTCTTGCCATACAAATTCTTCTGTATGTTTTACGGTGTCTACCCTGTAACCATCAATTCCAAATTCAGTAATATAATCCGTTAGCCATTTCATAATGTAAAAGCGAGGTGCTCTTGGGTGACCAGTTCTTGTAAAAAACTCCTCTAATTCTTTTACTTCTAGCTCGTAACGTCCTTCTGCTTTCCACTTTTCTACCAACTGAATTGGCAATTCTACAGCATTATTACTTTCTGTTTTAATGTCTGGTAAATTCTCTACCAACGTACAAGAAACCGTATGCTCATATGAATCATACGTACACGTAGGCTCTGTTCTTACCCAATCTGAAGGCCATACAGGATCTTTTTCTGTAACAGGCCCTGTGTGATTGATAACGGCATCTAATAAAATACGAATTCCGTTTTTATGCGCAATAGCCACCAATTCTTTCAAGTCTTCCTTAGTCCCAAAATTTGGATCTATACTTGTCCAATCTTTTGTCCAATAGCCATGAAAACCATAAGATACTCCAGTTCCTTCATCGGTTCCACCATGAATTTGCTCTACAATTGGCGTCATCCAAATAGCATTAATTCCTAACTTGGTAAAATAACCTTCTTTTATTTTTTGAGTAATTCCTTTAATATCTCCACCTTTAAAACCACGTAACTTCCCTGTTTCTTTAGTCCTTTCAAAATTAATATCATTGGAGGTATCTCCGTTATTAAAGCGGTCTGTCAATAAAAAATAAATATTTGCGCCTTCCCAAACAAACTCTTTTTGAGCAGTTTGTGTTGCTACTTTTTCTTTTGATAAATTTTCTTTACAACTAAAAATAGATGCTAAGAAGATGAAAAAAACAAGGTTCTTCATAATTATATTTTATGTTTTAAACCTCAAAAGTTTTAAAACCTTTGAGGTTTATGTTATTAATACTTAACTTTAAGGATAAATGATTCTAATGGTTTTAGATCTACTCTAACTCTAGCTTCTCCGTTTTTTACTTTTAAAGTTGATGAATACTCTTTATACAATTGATCTTCTACTTGATATCCCCCCTCTTTTAAGTTCCATTTTGCAATAATATCTTGTGGTAAACCTAACTCGAAACCATAAGTATCATGAGCATTAAAATTAGAAACGATAATTAATTTTTCATCATCACTCCATCTTACATAAGAAGAAACTCTTTCATTATACCATTCTGCATTTTCACGATTAAAATGATGAATATCTTGATACTCGCCCATTAAGGCATCACTTTTAATGGTAAAGTTTAGCAAACGCTTGTAAAAATCTCTTAATGATTTTTCTTGATCTGTAGATTGGCCTCCATCATACTCTTTATCATTTACCCAACGTTGTAATGTAGGCACACCAATATAATCGAAAATTGAAGTTCTAGATGGAGTACCAAACCCCGCATTTTCTGCACCTGGTTCTCCAAATTCTTGCCCGAAATACACCATTGTTGGTGCCGTAGAAATTGTTGCAGAAACCACCATTGCTGGTTTTCCTTTTAAAGCATCTCCCGCAAATTCTGGACTTGCAATTCTTTGCTCATCATGGTTTTCTAAGAAATGTAACATATTGTGTTCAATATCTTTTAGATCTTCTTGAATTGGCGCAATATGATCTGTTAATCCATGACCTTGCATAATATTTTTTATGGTATCATACAACTGCACTTTGTCATACAAATAATCCATTTTTCCTTTTCTAATATAATTTCTATATTCATTTGGGTTGTACACTTCTGCCAATAGAAAAGCATCTTCATTCTTCATTTTAATGGCAGAATTCATAAAACTCCAAAACTCTACAGGCACCATTTCTGCCATATCGTATCTAAATCCGTCTACTCCTTTTGCAGTCCAATACAATGCAATATCTCTAAATTTAATCCAAGAACTAGGCACTTTTTTGTCTTGCCAAAACTCAAAGTGTTTTTTGTAATCTTCATTATCAAAACCTTCTGGTAATTCTTCAAAATCTTTTTTCCCATCAGGAGCAATACCATAATTTACTTTTACAGTTTCATACCAATCATTAAAATGAGGTTTTGCAGCTCGTGAACCATTACCTGTCCATTTTGCTGGGTTTTCATCAAATTTATTATCTGATAATGGATTTTTTTCTCCGCCTAAAGGCGCATATCCATTTAAAAAGTCTGGTACTTGGAAAGCTTTATTAGGCACATAATAAAAGTTATTATCTACATTATACTCCACTGTTTTATCATCATCTGCTCCAAAATCTTTAGTCCCTTCTGGGTTAGATAAGCTTTGATAATTTCTAGCAACGTGATTTGGTACAATATCTATAATTACTTTTAATCCGTTTTTATGAGAACGCGCTATTAAAGCCTCAAATTCTTCTAATCTGTTTTCTACATTTACTGCTAAATCTGGATTAACATTGTAATAATCTTTTACTGCATATGGAGATCCTGCTCTACCTTTTACAATATCTGGATCGTCATTTGAAATGCCAAACGCGGTATAATCTCTAATTACATCATGGTGCGGAACACCTGTGTACCAAATATGTGTAACTCCTAAATCTTTAATTTCAGACAAGGCTTTATCAGTAAAATCATTGAATTTACCAACACCATTTTCTTCAATAGTTCCCCAAGGTTTATTAGTGGTATTTGTATTACCGAATAATCGTGTAAATACCTGATAAACCACTGTTTTTTTCTCTTGATTTGAATTCATCTTCTTAATTTTTGGTGTTTTTTCTGTTGAACAACCAATTATTATTGCTAACACTGAAACAGATATAACGCTGTATATTTTTTTCATAATTGATTTCTTATTTTAATAAAATTTTTACTTTTAATTCTTTCTTAGGATTCCAATTTAATGGAATTGTAAGGGTATTTTTTTCTGATAAAATTCGTTTTCTTTTTCCATCAACTTTTATCTTTTTAGGATTCCAATTGATATTATGCAATACCAACGTAATTTCTTTTTGCTCTGGATTCCAATTTTCACCAAATGCTGCTTTCATTTCAAATTCTAAGCAACGTTTAGTTAATTTAGACTCAAATTCTAGAATTTCATAAGCTCCTTTTTCAAATGCTTTAGAAAGCAAACCATTATCATTATAAAACGTTCTTTTACTTTCTTTAACAGAAGCATCTAAATAATAATGAACTTCTAAAACATCACTTTTATAAGCATCTGTAGTCTGTACTAATTTTGCCATCGGTATAAAAGCACCTCCTCTAACATAAGTAGGAATTGTTGCTTCATCTAATTCAACGGATTTTGTTTGTCCACCAATAACTTTTTCATCTGTATAAAAATTAAACCAATTGGCTGTATTTGGAAAATAAATTTCTTTGCTTGCTACCGAATCTTTTAAAATTGGTGTGATTAAAAAATCTTTTCCCCATAAATAGGTTGATGAATTAGTCATCAATCTTTTATCGTCTTCTTCAAAGAAGATAGGTCGCATCAAAGGCGTTCCTTTTTGATTGTTCTCAAACGCTACATTGTAATTATATGGCAATAATTTATAGCGTAATTCAATTGCTTTTTTTGTCAATTTCTTAGCTCTATCACTTCTAAAAACAGGTTCACTTGCAACATCTTCTTGAGCATGAGGTCTAAATATCGGTTGAAAAACACCATATTGTAACCAACGGATATATAAATTATCATTTAAATTTGCGCCAGCAAAACCGCCTAAATCAGAATGCATGTATCCCAAACCTTGCATACCCATTTGTAAGGAAATTTCTGGTTGAGATTGTAATCCTCCCCAAGTTCTGTTAACATCTCCAGACCAAGGAATCATCCCAAAACGTTGCGACCCAGAATAACCTGCTCGCATTAAAATAAAAGGTCTTTCATTCGAAAAATCTTTTTGATATCCTTCAAAAATTAAACGTGCCCAATCATGCCCGTAAATATTATGAATTTCGTCTGCTTTTTTATCTTGAAAATTGACCCAAGAAGGCAAAACCTCTGGCTCTCCTAAATCTCCCCAAAGTCCTTTTGCTCCTAAATTTATAAGTTCTTTATATATGTTCCAGAACCATTCTTTCCCTTCTTTTTTATAAATATCTACTATACCTGTATTTCCAAAATAGAAATCATATTTTGCAGGATTTCCGATTGAATCTGTTGCTAAAACTTTTTTGGCTACAGCTTCATCCCATTTTTTAGAAGTAGATAAAATAAAAGGTTCTGTAATTAAAACCGTTTTCACACCTTTGTCTTTAAGTCCAGAAATCATTCCTTTCATATCAGGAAAAGAATCTTTGTAAACCTCCAAATTCCCCATGGTTCCTTGCAACTCTTTTCCAAACCAATACAAGTCTAAAATCACTGCATCTACAGGTATTTTTTCTTCTTTAAATTTTGCAATTGTTACTTCTGTTTCTTCTTGAGAATGATAACCAAATCTACTCGAAAAATTTCCTAAAGTCCAACGAGCTGGTAAAGGCTGTTTTCCTGTTAAATCTGTATAATTGTCAACCAATTCTAGCCAAGAATCACCAACAATAACTTGGTACGTTTTTCTTCCTGAAATAGTTTCGTACGTTAATGTGTTGTCTTTTTTACTGTCTAAATCTAAATAACCAATAGGGGCATTGTCAAAATGAAGCATGTATTTTTTTGAAGAAATGACCAAAGGAATCGTAAAATTCATTAACTCCGCATGTGTTTCATAACCATACTGAGCTCTGTTATAAAGCGGCAATCTATTGCCTCTTCTATTCATGCCCAAAGCTCTTGATCCTGCACCATATAAGACCTCATCTGAAGTTAAATTGAATTCAATTTTATCCGTTTTATCGGCAACAATATTGCCTCTAACCAAATCCATTGGTTGGTGTTCCGACTTAAAATAACCTGCTTTTTCTGAGATAACAACCTCATCATTATACTTATAAATAATTTGAAAAGGTTTATGTTTTACAAGTACAGAAATTCCTTTTGAAAAGAAATTACTTTCATTTGCACTAATTACAGGGGTAATATCTACTTCTGATGGTTTTAAAACTACCGCATGAGATTCTTTAATTTGCTGCTCACCAGCAGGAATAAAGCTAGTTTCTATAATTTTTGAGTTTAAAAATGTAACAATGTACAAACCATCATTCACATTAATATTAAAACCATTAGCTGTTTGTTTTATGCTTTTAAAGACTCTGTCTGTATTCTGTGAAAACGAAAAAGTTGTTATAAAAAGTAATAAAAAAAATATTTTATAATTCTTCATATTTTATGTTTAAAAACCTCAAAAGGTTTAGACCGTACTACCTATATTTTTGTTGTTAAAAGAACACTACCTTTTTCAGATAAATGAATTTCATTTCCCCAAATAAAAGTATCGCCCGTAATAATGTTTTTTAAGGTTTTCCCCTCTAATCCAACCTCTTCAAATCGCTTTAAATCTATTGTAATTGGTTGGTCATTTTTATTGATAATATTTACAACCGTTTCATCATCCTTTGTTCTAAACAAGAAATAAGTTCCCATAAAAGGAGCAAAATGAATGGTTTTACCATCATGAATTGCTTTACTCTCTTTTCGATAATTCAAAACCTTTGTTACAAAAGATTGCATGTCTTTTTGGTATTCATTTAATCCTTCACCCGTAAAAGCATTTACAGCATCATCCTTAAAACCTCCTGGAAAGTCACTTCGTATTAAACCATGATCTCCAGGGTTTGCAGAATCATTCATTAAAATTTCTGTACCGTAATAAATTTGAGGAATTCTAGGTAAAGTTAACATATAACTCAACCCCATTTTTACTTTTGAGGTATCTTCCCAAAGCTCGGTAAAAACCCTTGTTTTATCATGATTATCTAAAAAGATAAACACATCTTTTGGCGATGCATAATGAAAATCATTGGCTAAACCTTCATATAGTTTTATCAAACCTTTGTCCCAAGACTCTTCTTCATTGATGCCTTCTACAATAAATTTTTGCATTGGGAAATCCATGGGAGATTTTAAGTTAGATTCATAACCATCTCTATTATTAGCCCCTTTTTGCCAATAACCAACAATTAACGGATTGTAACTCCACTCTTCCCCAACAATAGAAAAATTAGGATATTCATGCATAATAGCTCCTGCCCAATCACTCATAAAGTTTTTATCTGGGTATGGATATGTATCTTGTCGAATACCTCCTAAACCCAAGGTTTCTATCCACCAAATACTATTTTGAATAATGTATTTTGCTAGAAACGGATTTCGCTGATTTAAGTCTGGCATTGCAGGTGTAAACCATCCTTCATTATTTCCTTTTAAATCTGCTTTTGATACGTATATATCTTGATTTGTAGTTCTTCTATGGTTAGACCCAATATTGGTTTCATTGTTCCAATTATCAATATTCTCTTCATAATTTTTTTGATTGTTTAACCAATTACCAAAAGGTAAGTCTTCCATCCACCAATGTCCAATACCACAATGATTGGCAACTTGGTCCATGATTAATTTCATGTCTTTTTTTCTTAATTTATCAGCTAACTCTTTATATTCTGATAAATTTCCGAAACGAGAATCTACTTTATAATAATCTGTAATTGCATAGCCATGATACGAACTTTCTGCCATATCATTTAAAAGTACAGGCGTTGGCCAAACAGTTGTAAAACCAAGGTCTGAAATATAATCTATGTGATTTATAATTCCTTGTATATCGCCTCCATGACGCTTGTAATTATCAGAACGGTCTATATCTGTTTCTTTTAATGCTGCATTGATGTTATTAGAATCATCTCCGTTTGCAAAGCGATCTGGAGTAATTAAATAAATAGCATCAGAACTGTTAAAACCTATAAAATCGTCCGACTTTTTATCTCTTAATTTTAACTCGTAAGTATGTGTTTTTTTTGTGCCATCCGTAAAAGTAAAATCGATATTAAATTTCCCTGCTTTTGTAGACGCATAAATTTTTAAATCAATAAATAGATAATTATTACTTCTAGCTTTGTTCACTTTTTCGAGAGTAACTCCTTCATAAGAAATAGAAGGTATTGCATCACCAATATTTTCTTCTTTTACTAATAATTGCAACGAAGTATCCTTAAAACCTACAAACCAATTTGGTGGTTCTACTCTTTCAATTTCGTTTATTACTGCTGTAATTTCCTTAGTAACCTCCATTTTATTTTGTTCTCTTTTTTGGCATGAAAACAAAAATACAATAACAAAAATTAAGAATAAGTTTTTCATTTTTATTAATGATATAATACCTCAAAGGAGCTAAAACCTTTGAGGTATCTATTTATATTTATTTACTTGGTGATACAATTACTTGTTTTCCATCAACTAAAATATCAATTGCTTCTTTTCCTTCCAATGTAAATTCTGTTCCTGTTTGAGAAACATTTACTGTAATAACTTGATGTCTAAAATTCACTTTAAATGAATAAGCTTTCCATCCTTTAGGAATCTTTGGCGAAAAAGAAAGGGTATTATTTTGCACTCTCATTCCTCCAAAACCTTCTACAATACTCATCCAAGTTCCTGCCATAGAAGTAATATGCAATCCTTCTTCTACTTCGTGATTATAATCGTCTAAATCTAAACGAGAAGTACGTAAATAGAACGTATATGCCTGATCCATTCTATCTAACTTTGCAGCCTGAATACTATGCACACAAGGAGATAATGAACTTTCGTGTACTGTATATGGCTCATAAAAATCGAAATGACGCTCTAATTCTTCTGTAGAAAAATCATCTTCGAACATATAAAAACCTTGTAAAGTATCTGCTTGTTTTATGTACGGCGAACGTAAAATTCTGTCCCAACTCCATTTTTGGTTAATCGGTCTCTGACTTTTATCTAAATCGGCAACTGTTATTAATTCTTTATCTAAGAAACCATCTTGTTGTAAGTACACATTGTGTTTTTCTGAATATGGAAAATACATATCATCTGCAACACTTTTCCATTTTGCCAATTCTTCATCAGAGAAATTTACCTTTTCTTTAATTCTGATGTAATCTGAAATATGGTCTGTTTTTACAATTTCAATATTTTCTAAAGCATAATTAATACACCATTTTGCAATGTAGTTAGTGTAAAAGTTATTGTTGATGTTATTCTCATATTCATTTGGACCTGTAACACCCAAAATCATAAACTTGTTTTTATCTGAAGAAAAAGTAGCTCTTTGTTGCCAAAAACGTGCAATGGCAATTAGAACTTCCAATCCTTTTTCTGGAATGTAAGAATAATCGTCGGTAAAACGGTGATAGTTATAAATGGCAAAAGCGATGGCACCATTTCTATGAATTTCTTCAAAAGTAATTTCCCACTCGTTATGGCACTCCTCACCATTCATGGTAACCATTGGGTACAATGCTGCTCCGTTTGTAAAACCTAACTTCTCTGCATTTTCAATAGCTTTGTCTAAATGATTGTATCTGTATTCTAACAACGTTCTTGCTACAGCTTGGTCTTTGGTTGCCATGTAAAAAGGAATACAATATGCTTCGGTATCCCAATAAGTACTTCCTCCATATTTTTCTCCTGTAAAACCTTTTGGTCCTATATTTAAACTAGCATCTGTACCTAAATACGTTTGGTTTAATTGAAAAATATTAAAACGGATTCCTTGTTGTGCTTTTACATCACCTTCTATGGTAATGTCACTCATACTCCATATTTGTGCCCAAGATTCCTTTTGTTTCTCTAATAAAACATCAAAACCAAAACTTACAGCTTTATCTAAAGCTACCTTTGCAGCAGCAACTAATGCGTCTTTATCATAATCTCTATCAACCACATAACCACCAAATTTATGGATGGTAAATGTTTCATTTTCTTTAATTTCTTGTTGATATGTGCAAGAAATTAAATTTGAAGTTTGCTCGCTTTTACAAGGTAACTCTACTTCTTTATTGTCTACAAACAAACGAGACTCCATAAAAGTACATGTATAAAAATGTGTTTTCATGGTTCTTGCCTCAATGTAAGCTTGTTGCTTATTTTGAGATACTTTTAAGACATCCCAGAACTGATCATCCCAATTAGTATCTTCATTGGTAATTCCTGCATCGATATAAGGAGTATACGTTATTTTAGCACCTGATTTTAATGGAGTTATATTATAACTAATGGCTCCAATTTCATCTAACTCTAAACTTAAAAAACGCTTTGTAGCTACTTTAATCTTGATTCCGTTTTGCAAAACAGCTTCAAAACTTCTAGACAACCAACCTTCTTGCATGTTGAGTTCTCTTTTAAATTTAGAAACCTCTTTACAAGTGTTTAAATCTAATTTCTCATCGTTGATCAATACGTTAATACCAATCCAATTTGGTGCATTTAATACTTTTGCAAAATATTCTGGATATCCATTTTTCCACCACCCAACTCTAGTTTTATCTGGGTAATAAACACCACCAATATAACTTCCTTGAAAAGTTTCTCCTGAATAATTTTCTTCAAAATTAGCTCTTTGTCCCATGGCGCCATTACCAATACTGAACAAGCTTTCTGATGATTTTACTTTGTCTGAATTAAAGCCTTCTTCTATAATAGACCATTCGTTTGGTATGATGTAATCTTGATTCATTGTGTGTTTTTAATATATTAGAACATAGAAGCTATATAGTTAGACTGATTCTTGCTCTATAATTTATTTTTTTCTATTCTATTGTTTCTGTTGACTTATTTATCAATCAACTGCTGTATAAAATCTGTGCTGATTTCAGTAAAGTCATTAAAATTATGCACTGCTTCAGAAAGTATCTTTTTATCTCCAATACCAATGCTGATCATTTTTGCTGCATTTGCCGCTTCTACACCTGCAACTGCATCTTCAAAAACTACACAATCAGCTGAATTTACACCTAATTGTTTTGCTGCCAAAAGAAATACTTCTGGATCTGGTTTTGCTTTTGTAACATTGTTTCCGTCTACAATAGCATCAAAATAGTGTAGTAAACCAACTTTTTCTAAAATAGGTTGTGCATTTTTACTTGCAGAACCTAAGGCTATTGGTATATTTTGTTCTTTTAAAAAGGCCAATACTTTAGGCACATCAGGAAGAATCTCTGAAGCATCCATATTTTCTATATACTTTAAATAATCTACGTTTTTTTCGATCATCCAAGTATCAAACTCTTTTTGAGTTGCTTCTCTTTTTCCAATTTCTAACAAAATCTCTAAACAACGTTTTCTACTTACGCCTTTAAATAATTCGTTTTGTTCTTTGGTAAATTCGAAACCTAATTCGTTTGCTAATTTTTTCCACGCTAAATAATGATATTTCGCAGTGTCTACGATAACCCCATCCAAATCGAATATAAATCCTTTTTTCATCTACTTTTAATATTTTAATTTTGATATAATATTAGTTTTACAACTAATTAATTTTATTTATGTTCTTATAATTTTGCTTGTACAACATCATCTACATCTTTTACTTTATAGACCAATGCTGCAGCAATTAAAAAACTAACACCACTTATCATTAGAGCAAATATTGCTTCATTATTATAAGCATACTTTACTAATGGCCCACCAATTAAAGCATTTATTATCTGAGGAACAACAATAAAGAAGTTAAAAATCCCCATATAAACACCCATTTTTTTAGCAGAAATAGAACCTGCTAAAATTGCATAAGGCATCGCTAAAATACTAGCCCAAGCTACTCCAATTCCAATCATAGAAACTATTAACCAGTTTTCATTAGGCATTATATAAATTAACAATAATCCTAAACCACCAATAATTAATGATATAGAGTGTGTTCTTTTTCTTCCAATTTTCTTTGCGATGTAAGGCAATGCAAATGCATAAAATGCTGATACTAAATTGTAAATTCCAAAAAGAATTCCTACCCAATCTCCTGCATTTTGATACGTAGCACTGCTACTGTCTGTATAAGGTAAACCATAGACGTGTTGTGCAATTGCAGGGGTTGCAAAAACCCACATTCCAAAAAGACCAAACCAAGAAAAGAACTGCACCCAACTTAATTGACGCATTGTTGTTGGCATTTTTTTGAAATCTTCAAAAATATCCATCAAACTAGAACTTTCTTCTTCTATATCTTCTTCAGAATCCACATCAAAACTTGCTAATTCTTCTGGTGAGTATTCTTTTGTAGTGGTTATTGTAACTAAAATAGAAATTATTAAAATTGCAGCACCAATAACAAATGACCAAATTAAATTATCTGGTACAACGCCTAAAGATGTTCTATTAGAAACACCAAACCAATGGTGTAATGCATACGGTAACCAAGAACCAACTACTGCTCCAAAACCTATTAAAGCTGTTTGTACACTAAAACCTTGCGTTCTTTGGTCTGTTCTTAAATTATCACCAACTAACGCCCTAAAAGGCTCCATGGCAATATTAAAAGAAGCATCCATAATCATTAAAAAACCTGCTCCTACCCAAAGTGCTGGTAAGAAAGCAATAAAGATATCGGCTTGTGGCATTAAAACTAAACCTATAGAAGCTAAAATAGCGCCTACTAAAAAATAAGGTTTTCTTCTACCGAATTTCCCCCAAGTTTTATCGCTATAATGCCCTATAATTGGTTGAACAATTAATCCCATTAATGGTGCAATAATCCAAAACCATGAAAGTTCATGAACATCAGCTCCAAAAATCTGTAAAATTCTACTTGCGTTTGCATTTTGTAGAGCAAACCCCATTTGTATTCCTAGAAACCCAAAACTCATGTTCCAGATTTGCCAAAAACTTAATTTACGCTTTTCCATTTATCGTATGCTATTAAGTGAATATAACGATAAGCGTTTAGACTTATCAATTCATAAATTTTGTGGAATGTAATTTATTGATAAATCGTAAATATCTAACAAAGATATGTGTTTTTTATATATGTGAAGAAAAGGAAAGTAAAAATCTACGACGACGGTTTCGTAGATTCTCGTAGTTTTAAATCGCTAGAAATTACGATTTTTTTAGGTTTAAATACTTCAGATTCTTTTTCTATTCGTTCTATTAAAAGTTCAACTGCTTGTTTCCCCATTACAAAACCATGCTGTGCTATTGTTGTAATAGAAGGTGAAGAATATCTAGAGATTAAACCATCTGTAAAACCTATTACAGAAAAATCTTCTGGTATTTTATGTCCTTTTTGTTTTGCTGCTCTCATTGCCTTAGCTGCATAAATTTCATTTACAGCAAACACTGCATCAATATCTTGTTCAAATACTTTTTCTATTTGATCAGAGATATCAGCTTCCTCATCAATTTCAAGGATTAAATTAGAATCTGTTTTAATATAGGCTTCTATCAATGCTTTCTCATAACCTTGCCTTCTTAAAGCTCCAACATTAACGTGCTTTGGTGTTGTTATTAGCGCAATTTTTTTTCTACCATTTTCTAACAAATGCTTCGTTGCTTTATAACCAGCACCAACATCATCTACCACTACTTTATCACACAAAATTTCATCTACGACTCTATCTATTAAGACCAACGGAATTTCTTCTGCAACAAGATCTCCAAAATGTTTAAAGTCTTTATTTTCTAATGTTCCACTTGCAATCGAAACAATTAAACCATCTACACTTCCGTTTGATAACACTTTTAAGGTTTCTACCTCTTTTTTATAAGATTCATTAGAGAAACAAACCATAATATGATATCCTTTTTCAATAGCACCTTCTTCTATCCCCATAATAACCGTAGAGAAAAAATGATGCACTATTTTAGGTAAAATAACACCAATTACTTTTGTTTTTTGATTGCGAAGTTGAAGCGCTAAACTATTAGGTTTGTAATTATAGTAATCTGCATAAGCTTGAATTTTTTCTTTAGTCTCTTTACTAATTTCATGACTGTCCTTTAAAGCTTTTGATACGGTAGACGTAGAAACTCCTAATTCTTTCGCAATTGTTTTTATAGTAATTTTTTGCTTCATTCTTTATTAAATATAAAATATTAGCGTGATTTTTTATCAATATAATGATAATCACATAAAAAAAGTTGTTAACACGAAAACGTTTTCGTGATTTATATCATGTTGTAAACATACTACTAATGGGTATATTTACGGAGTGGAATGTAAGTTTATTGTAATCAAAAAATCAAATTTACAGTTATTATTTAACAAATTATACATGAAAAAATTTAAATTATTGTTAATTGGAATTCTTTTAACATCAACTTTTAGCGTGTTTGCACAACAAACAGTTAAGGGTGTTGTAAAAGATAAAACATCTGGCGATCCTTTGCCTGGTGTTAGTGTAGTTATTAAAGGTACTACTAGAGGTATGCAAACCGATTTTGATGGGATTTTCACTCTAGATAAGGTACAAACAGGAAACGTACTTGTCTTTAGATATTTAGGTTTTTCAGACAAGGAGGTTACAATAGGTACAGATTTTAACCTTTCTGTAGTATTAGAAGAATCTTTAGAATCTCTAGATGAAATTGTAGTAGTAGGTTACGGTTCGGTAAGAAAAGAAGATCTAACAGGTACAACAGATTTATTAACAAGTAAAGATTTTAACAAAGGACCTATTGTATCTGCACAATCACTTATTAGTGGTAAAGTTGCAGGTGTAAATGTAATTGGAGGTTCTGGTGCTCCAGGAGATGGACAAACCATTAACATTCGTGGTACGGGTTCTTTATCTTTAAAAAGCCAACCATTATATGTTATAGATGGTATCCCATTAGACAATGGTGGTGTTGGTGGATCTAGAAATCCATTAAACTTTATAAATCCTAATGATATTGAAACATTTGTAGTTTTAAAAGATGCGTCTTCTACTGCTATTTATGGTTCTAGAGCTGCAAACGGGGTAATTTTAATTACTACTAAAAAAGGGAAAGACAGTGAGTTTAAGTTTAACGTAAGCTCTCAAACAACTGTTTATACATTAAGAGATAAAGTAGATGTTTTATCTGCAAATCAATTTAGAAGCTTAATAAATGATATTGGTACACCTAATCAAGTTGCTTTATTAGGTACTGCTGAAACAGATTGGCAAGAAGAAATCTATACAACTGCTATAGGACAAGATCATAACTTTAGTGCATTAGGTAAAATTTATGGAATACCAATGAGAGCTTCTTTAGGATATTCTGAACATGAAGGAATCTTAAAAGGAGATAACTTACAACGTACTACTGCTTCTATGAACTTATCTCCTACTCTATTTGATGAACATTTAAAGATAGATTTTAATGTAAAAGGAATGTACACAGAAAATGAATTTGCAGATAGAGGTGCAATTGGTGGAGCTGTATCTTTTGATCCTACACAATCTCCTTATGATTCAAATTCTCAATACCGTGGTTACTTTGCATGGTTAGACGCTGGTACCGGAAACCAAAACAACTTAGCACCAACAAACCCTTTAGCTTTATTAGACTTAATAGATGATTCTGCAGAAATTAGACGTTTTGTAGGTAATGTAAAGTTTGATTATAAAATTCATGGTTTAGAAGATATAACTGCAACAGTTAACTTAGGGTATGATACTTCTAACAGTCATGGTAGAAAAGTTACTTCAGAATTTATTCCAACTTCAGATGCAACTTTTAATGGTTCTTTATCAAGATTTACTCAAAATTCAGACAACAAAGTTTTAGACGCTTACTTAACGTACGCAAAAACTTTTAATGAAAAGCATAACTTCACAGCAGTTGCTGGTTATGCATATCAGTCTTTTGAATATGATAACTATAGTTATGATAGTGAAGCAGAAGAAGATGGTAATACCTATGAATTTGTAGATAAATCTAAAAATGTGTTATTATCATATTTCAGTCGTGCTAATTACGATTATAAAGGTAAATACTATTTAACAGCAACAGTAAGAGCGGATGCTTCATCTAAATTAAACCCTGATGATCGTTGGGGATTCTTCCCATCATTTGCTGCAGCTTGGAGCATTCATAAAGAAGATTTTATGGAAGATTCTTTCTTTAATGAATTAAAATTACGTGTTGGTTATGGTGAAATAGGTAATATTAATGGTTTAGGTGATTATCAGTTTTTAACTAGGTATCAAGGTAGTACAGATACTGCTAACTATCAATTCGGAAACTCTTTTTACCAAACATTTAGACCAGAACCAATTAATACAGATTTACGTTGGGAAGTTGGAAGAACTTTAAATCTTGGTGTAGACTTTGCTTTTCTTGATAGAAGAATTACAGGTTCTGTAAATGCTTATTTAAAAGAAACAAACGATCTTATTGCTAGTTCTATTGTAGATCCTTTTACAAATTTTGGAAACAGAATTAACGCCAACATTGGTAATATGGAAAATAGAGGTTTAGAGTTTAACTTAAACACAACCCCTATTAGAACAGATAATTTTGAATGGACAGTAGACTATAACATTTCATTAAATGATAATAAAATCACCAAATTATCTGCAGACCAACCACAAGGAGGAATCTCTACAGGTGTTGGTAATAATGTACAAGTACATAGAGAAGGTGAAACTGCAAATAGTTTCTTAGTTTTTCAACAAGTATACGGTGCCAATGGAAAACCTTTAGAAGGCGTATTTGTTGATAGAAATAACGACAATATGATTAATGATGATGATAAATACATTAATGAAGACCCTTTTGGAGATGTTTTAATGGGCTTTAACACAGGTGCTAGTTACAAAAACTGGGATGTATCTATACAAACTAGAGCAAGTTTTGGTAACTATATGTATAATGATGTTGCTGCGAATAAAGGTGTTGAAAAAAACGCTACAAACAACAGCATATTATCTAATTTACATGCAGATTACTACAATAGTGGTTTTACAGTTATTAATGATAGAACGGCTTTAAGTGATCATTTTGTACAAGACGCTTCTTTCTTTAAAATTGATAATATATCACTTGGTTATACTTTAGACAAGATAGAAAACACAACGTTTCGTTTTTATGGATCATTACAAAATGTTTTAACAATAACCGATTATGATGGTTTAGATCCAGAAATTAACTTAGGAATCGATAATGATTTTTACCCAAGACCTAGATCTTTTGTATTAGGCGTAAACGTTAACTTTTAATAAAAAGAAAAATGAAACAAAAATTTAAATATTTAATTGTAATCATGTTATTCTCTTTAGGAGTTATATCATGTCACGAAGATTTGAATCAATTACCAATTGATCCAGATAGTTTTACAGAACAAGATGTGTTTTCTAATGCTACAGAAGCACAAGGAGCACTTGCTAAATTATATGCAAGTTTAGCTTTAACAGGCCAAAAAGGACCTTCAGGTGAAGCAGACATACAAGATATCGATGAAGGTTTTTCTCAATATTCTAGAATGTTGTTCAACTTAAATGAATTAACAACAGACCACGCTGTAGTTGGTTGGGGAGATGCAGGTTTACCAGATTTACATGGAATGTATTGGTCTGGTAGTAATGATTTTTCTGAAGCATTGTACTATAGGTTAGCACAAGAAGTATCTTTTTGTAACTCATTTATAAATAATGCAGCTGTTTTAACAGATACAGAAGTTGCAAGTTATATTGCCGAAGCTCGTTTTTTAAGAGCATTTTCTTACTATAACTTAATGGATATATACGGTAATGTACCTTTAGTAACTTCTGTTTCTACTGAGTTGCCAATGCAAGCATCAAGAACAGAAATATTCAATTTTATTGAAACTGAATTATTAGAAATTCAAGATGAATTAAAAGTAAGTGGATCTAGCGAGTATGGTAGAGTAGATCAAGTTGCTGCTTGGGCATTATTGTCTAAATTATATTTAAATGCAGAAATTTTTACTGGAACAGCAAAATATGCAGAAGCAGTAACTTTTTCAAACAACGTTATGTCTTCTAGTTACTCTATTAACACTACAGATGCTAATGGAAACGGAAGTGCTTATGACGAACTTTTCTTAGCAGACAACAATACAAACGGGGCACAAAATGAATTTATTTTCGCATTAAATTTTGATGGTCTTAGATCTCAAACTTATGGAGGTACTACATTTTTAGTACATGCTGCAATTGGTGGAAACATGAATGCTACAGAGTTTGGTGTAAACGGTGGCTGGGGAGGCTTAAGAACTACCAAAAACTTGGTTAATAAATTTGATGCAAACGATAAAAGAGGGATGTTCCATTCAGATGGACAAACTTTAGAAATCGAAGAGATTCCTACTTTTGAAAATGGATATGCTGTTACTAAATTTAAAAACATCGATTCTAATGGAAACCAAGGATCTGATGCTGCAGGAGATTTTGTAGATACAGATTTACCGTTAATAAGATTAGCAGAAATCTATTTAAACTACGCAGAAGCATCTCTTAGAGGTGGCGGCGGAGATTTAGGATTGGCTGTAACTAAAATTAACGAATTAAGAGAAAGAGCTTTCGGAAATGCAAGTGGAAACATCAGTACAACAGACTTAACTTTAGAATTTGTTTTAGATGAAAGATCTCGTGAGCTGTATTGGGAAGGACAAAGAAGAACAGATTTAATAAGATACAACTACTTTACTTCTGATACTTATTTATGGCCTTTTAAAGGTAATTCTAAAAACGGATCTGGAGTTCAAGATTATAGAAATCTTTTTCCTTTACCTAACAATATTATAACAACGAATCCTAATTTAACACAAAATCCAGGATACTAATAACTAAAGACATGAAAAAAATAATAAATTCATTATTCGCTCTTATTATTGTATCAATTGGTTTTACCAGTTGTGAAGATATTAATGACAGAGTAATCATAAACCCAGATGTAGCAGCTACAACAGAGTTGATTATTCAAGAAACTACACCTATTGTACTTTTAGAGGAAAATCAAGATGAAATTGCTTTAAATACAAATTGGACAGCACCAGATTTTGGTTTTGATGCAGTGCCAACGTATAAAATTTTAATAGATTTAGCCACAGGAGATTTTAGTAGTGCAGAAACCATAGAAATTGGTGACAAATTAGAGAAATCATTTACAACTTTAGAGTTAAATTCTATTGCATTGGCTTTAGGTACAGAAGCAGATGTTGCTTCAGATTTATCTATAAAATTACAAGGTTTTATTGGCAATCAATTGTTAATTGATACTAATTTACAAACAATTAATATAACTCCATACTCAAGTATTTTAGATTTATCTACTACATGGGGAATTATAGGTTCTGCAGCTAATGACTGGGGTGCAACTCCTGATTTACCATTCTTTACAACAAGTACAGCTGGTGTTTTAGTTGCATATGTTACTTTAATTGATGGAGAAATTAAATTTAGGGAAAACAATGAATGGACCAATGATTTTGGAGATAACGGTGCAGACGGAACTTTAGATACTGGTGGAAGTAACATAGCTGTTGAGGCTGGTGCTTATAAAATTACCATGAACTTAAATAGCAACACCTATAAAATAGAAGATTTCTCATTAGGTATTGTTGGTTCTTCATATAATAATTGGGGAGAAACTCCAGATTTTGCTCTTACTTACGATTCTTATTCAGATCAATTTAGAGGAATTGTAAAATTATTAGATGGTGAAATGAAATTTAGAATGAATAATGATTGGGCTACAGGTTACGGAGCAGGTGCTGCAGGATTCTTAGATGCATCTGGACCTAATATTGCTACTACAGCTGGTAGATATATTGTTACTGTAAACTTAAACGATCTATCTTATTCTTTAGAACCAATAGAAGATATTTGGGGACTTGTAGGAGAAGCAACTCCTAATGGATGGGATGGTCCAGACGTATTATTTACAAGAGATTGGTCTCAACCTAATGATGATATTTGGATATTAAATAATGTTGCTCTTAAAGCTGGTGAATATAAATTCAGATCTAATGGAGCATGGGCATTAAATTATGGAGATGACAATGCAGATGGAATTTTAGATAATGGAGGAGCTAATTTAGTAGCGACTGCTGGAACTTATTCTTTTGTATTAAACTTTACAGATCCAGAAAATCCAACGTATACAATAAATTAATTTTTTTTTAAACTTTACAAAGACTACCCCTAAAAGCGGTAGTCTTTGTTTTTTAACACTATTACTTATGAAAAAAATTACACTACTTTTATTATTAATAACTACTTTAAGCTATAGTCAAGTACAAAATGCTACTTTTTCTGTTTCCCCTACTACTTTTAACGAGAGTGATAACATAACAATTACAGTCTCAGGCATTACAACTGCTTCTTGGGGTGTTTCAGATATCTATTTATGGTCTTGGTCTTATGATATCAATGATGCAAACTCTATAGATTCTCCAACAAATGGAAGTTGGACAAACTCTAACGAAGCTCAAAAACTAACAAACAATAGCGATGGTACGTATTCAATAACTCTTAAACCCTCAACTCTTTATAACAGAACTGGTTTAGGACGTATTGGTATGTTAGTTAAAGCTAAGGATGGTTCTGGAGATAAAAAAACGCAAGACCAATATTTTGAAGTTGGCGCTTATCAACTAACTTTAAATGCTCCTACAACTACTACAACAATACTAAATTCAGGAGAAAGTTTAGCAATAGAAGCAACTACTTCATTATCTGCAAACTTTGTATTAAAAGCAAATGGAGTTGTTATTAATCAACAAAATAATACATCAACATACAACTACAGTCCTACTGTTACAGAAAGTACTTCTTTCATTTTAGAAGCCACAAATAACGCTGAAACTAAAAGCACAACATTTAAAGTAATTGTAAAACCAACCGTTTCAGAAGCGGCAGTTCCTGCAGGATTGAAAGATGGAATTAATTTAAACGCATCAGATAATACAAAAGCTACATTGGTGTTTTATGCCCCCAATAAAGAGTTTGTTCACCTAATTGGTAGTTTTAACAACTGGCAAATCAACAATACTTATTTATTAAAAAAAGACAGTGCTACAGATCGTTTTTGGATAGAACTTACAAATTTAACTCCAAAAACAGATTATACATATCAATATATTATTAATGCAGATTTAAGAGTTGCAGACCCTTACTCTACTGTAATTTTAGATGAATATAATGATCAATATATAAACGCAACAACCTATCCTGATTTACCAAGTTACCCTACCGGGGAAACAAACCACGCAGTTACTTTATTAAGAACTGGAGATTCAGATTATGTTTGGCAAACTACCAACTTTACGAAGCCAGAAAAAACAGACTTGGTTATTTACGAACTTTTAATAAGAGATTTTGATGCATTGCATTCTTATGATGCTATAAAAGCAAGATTAGATTATTTAGAAGGATTGGGTATTAATGCTATCGAATTTTTACCAGTTATGGAGTTTGACGGTAACGAGTCTTGGGGTTACAACCCTTCTTTTCACATGGCTTTAGACAAATATTATGGAAATACTACTTCATTTAAACAATTTATAGACGAATGTCATAAAAGAGGAATTGCGGTAATTATAGATGTTGCTTTTAATCATGCTTCAGGTCAAAATCCGTATTATAGAATGTACAATACAGACAATGGTGGTTATGGCGGACAAGCAAATTCAGATAGCCCTTTTTTCAATCCAACAGCAACACATTCGTACAGTGTTTTTAACGATTTTAATCACTCTAAACAAGCTGTAAAAGATTATGTAAAAAGAGTTTCTCAATATTGGATTGACGAATATAAAATTGATGGTTTTAGATGGGATTTAACAAAAGGATTTACTCAAAACTGTGCTTCTGGTGATGCTTGTACAAATGCATACCAGCAAGACCGAGTAGATGTTTTAAAAGAATATGCTGATAATCAATGGGAAATAGATCCTAATTTTTATATTATTTTCGAACACTTAGGCACCAATGAAGAGGAAACTGAATGGGTGAATTATAAATTAAATGAAGGAAAAGGAATTATGGTTTGGGGTAACCACAACCATCAATACAACCAAGCTACAATGGGTTATGGAACTGAAGCCGATTTTTCTTGGATTTCTTACAAAAATAGAGGTTGGTCTGTGCCAGCAAATGTAAGCTATATGGAAAGCCATGACGAAGAACGTTTAATGTATAAAAACATACAATTTGGTAACGCAAACGGAAGCTACAGTGTTAAAGACTTAAATACAGCATTAGCTAGAGAAGCATTAGCGGGTGCTTTTTATTTTACAGTTCCAGGTCCAAAAATGATATGGCAATTTGGAGAATTAGGGTATGATATTTCTATAGAAGAAAATGGTAGAACAGGTAATAAACCAATTTTATGGAACTACTTAGACAATGTTTATAGAGAAAGTTTAAAAGAAACTTGGTCTAAATTAATTCAATTAAAACTGAAGTATGATATTTTTGAAACTTCAGATTTCACCCTAGATGTTGGCAATGCTAATGGCTTAAATAAAATTCATTTAACAAATACATCTGCTATAGATATACAAAACATTACTATTATCGGTAATTTTGGAGTAACCACGCAGAATATTTCTCCTGCTTTTCAACAAACAGGTACTTGGTATAATTTATTAGAAGACAACACTACAATAACAGTTACAAATACAACTGCTAGTATATCGTTAGCTCCAGGTGAATTTAAAGTGTATGCAAATAATCCGGCTTCTCTTTCTTCTGATGATTTTACGATAGACGATAAAAGTTCTATGAAGCTGTATCCAAATCCGGCTAAAACACACTTTGTTCTTTCTAATAAAACAAATGAAGTTACCATTTTTGATATTACCGGAAAACAAGTAAAATCGTTTTCTAAAGAAGTAATAGACAGCAATTACTTTGAAATATCAGCATTTAAAAAAGGTGTTTATTTTATTAGAATTAAGGATGCAAAGAATCAAATTCTTACTAAAAAATTGATTTTAAACTAACTCAATAATTATTAATTTAAACAAAGAAAGCGAGCAATATATAAATATTACTCGCTTTCTTTATTTATAAAAAATATGCAAACCTAAACTCCAAATTGAGTTAAGTGGTGGTCTAAATGCTTGTAAAATGAATTATTCCATTCTACAGCAGTTAGTTTACCAAAAGAATTAGATTCTTTACCCTCAAAATAAGTTTCTCCTAATTCTTGGGTTTTAATAATATAATCTACTAAAGTTTTCTTTTCAGTTTCAAATTCCTTGTCATCAGCAATAATGAATTGAGCTGCTGTTCTTCCATTTTTAGCATACGGCTTTTCTGACACCACAATCTTTTTGACAATCATTTTTAAAATCCATCTGGTAAAAGCATTTGGTTTTGGATACTTTTCTGTAAAAACCATCTCATAAGTTACAGCACAGTGCGCTAACATTTGAGATACAGACATTTTCCCCCAAGTTGGTTTTGATGTAGCAGATAAATTATTGATTCTTTTAATTACATCGTTTGTAATTTCTTTTTCGAAAATATTTTTCATTTTAATGTAATATTTTAAACAATAATTCTTTTAATATATCTTTTTGAGATTGGCTTGCTCCCACACCTTTACTTTTTACATCTGCATCTCTTAAAAAAGCAATTATTTGTGCCACTTTACGCATTGGGTAATTTCTAGCGGCTAAAAAATATTCATCAACAAAATAAGGATTAACACCTAATGTTTTTGCTACAGAACTTTTAGACTTGTCTTTTAAACCATGAAAAGAAAGGAGTTGTGTAAAATATCCATTCAATAAAGAAATAGTCATCACCAAAGGATTATTCTTTGGGTTTTCTGCAAAGTAATTTATAATTCTATTCGCTTTTACAATATCCTTCTCTCCTACTGCTTTTCGCAATTCAAAATTATTAAAATCTTTAGAAATACCAATATTGTCTTCTATATGCTTATCACTAATAATAGATTCTTTAGGTAGAATTAGCATTAATTTATCTAACTCGTTAGAAATTTTACTTAAATCTGTACCTAAAAACTCTACTAACATCTGAGATGCTTTGGGTTCTATTTTATATTTCTTACCACTTAAAACTCTACGAATCCAATCTGAAACCTGATTCTCATACAGTTTTTTACTTTCATAAATTAAACCTGTTTTTGCAATTACTTTGTGTAGCTTTTTACGTTTATCAAGTTTTTTATATTTATAGTTAAAAACTAAAACAGTGGTTGGTTGTGGCGTCTCTGCATAAGCAACTAACTTTTCTATATTTCTACTTAAATCTTGTGCTTCTTTAACAATTATAACCTGCCTTTCCGCCATCATTGGGTAACGTTTTGCAGCAGAAACAATATCTTCTATGCTTGCATCTCTACCATACATTACTTGCTGATTAAACCCTTTTTCGGCTTCCTCTAAAATATGTTCTTCTATATAGTCAGAAATTTTATCAATATAATAAGGCTCATCACCCATTAAAAAATAAATTGGCTTTATAATTCCTTTCTTTATATCTGAAACAATGTCTTTTATTTCGTTCATTTACTTACTTTTGACTGATGCAAAAACTTAACCTACCTTCTTATAATTTCAAACTCAAAAGTAGCGAAAATAAGACGCTTATTTTTGATAAATTGAGAAAAAAATATATGGTTTTAACTCCAGAGGAATGGGTACGTCAACATTATGTTTCTTTTTTAATTGAAGAAAAAAAATATCCTACTACTTTAATTGCCTTAGAAAAACAGTTAACCATTAATAATCGCAAAAAAAGAACAGATATTTTAGTTTTTAATAAAGAAGGAAATCATGAAATTATTGTTGAATGCAAAGCACCTTCTATTAAAATCACACAAGATACTTTCGATCAAATTGCACGATATAATTTAAAGTTAAAAGCCAATTACTTAATCGTTACCAACGGTTTAGAGCATTTTTATTGTAAAATGGATTTTGAAAAGGAAACTTATATTTTTTTAAAGAATATTCCTGATTATAAATAACAATTGTCATTATTCTAAAAGTAAAACAGAATAAAGAATAGAAAACGTATACTTCTCTTTTGCTTAAATTCATGTGTAAGTTCAATTTATTTATACTTTTATTAAGACAAATTATATAAAAAAAATAACTTATAAATAGTAAATTCGCATTCTTGAAAATAGCAATCGTCATATTAAATTGGAATGGTCAAAAACTGTTAGAACAGTTCTTACCATCGGTTATAGATTTTAGTTCTAAAGAAGCTAATATTTATATAGCAGACAATGCCTCTACAGATTCTTCTGTTACCTATGTAAAAGAAAAATTCTCAACCGTTAAAGTAATAGAAAATACTATAAATGGTGGATATGCAAGAGGATATAATGATGCTTTGCAATCTATAGATGCAGATATTTACTGTCTATTAAATTCTGATGTTGAAGTTACAGAAAATTGGTTAGAACCAATTAAAACTGTCTTTAAAAATGAAGAAAACACCGCTATTATTCAACCTAAATTATTGTCTTTTAAAGACAAAACAAAATTTGAATATGCTGGCGCTGCAGGAGGTTTTGTAGATTTATACGGGTATCCATATTGTAGAGGACGTGTATTTGATCAATTAGAAAAAGACAACGGGCAATTTAATGATGAGGCTACTATTTTTTGGGCTTCAGGAGCATGTTTATTTATTCGTTCTAAAGTATTTCATCAACTAGGTGGTTTAGATGAAGATTATTTTGCACATCAAGAAGAAATAGATTTATGCTGGCGAGCACAAAATAGAGGTTTCAAAATAAAATATGTTGGCACTTCTACAGTATACCATGTTGGTGGCGCTACTTTACAGGAAACAAATCCTCAGAAAACATATTTAAACTTTAGAAATAGCTTATTAAATATTATAAAAAACGTTCCAAAAAAATGGTTTCTATTCGTTCTTTTTTCTCGTTTAATTTTAGACGGAGTCGCGGGGTTAAAATTTTTATTAGAATTAAAACCAGTTCATACCTTAGCAATTGTAAAAGCTCATTTGAGCCTTTATAAAAACTTCTTTAAATTTTTGAAAAAACGTAGAGTTTTACAAAAAAAACAAGACTACAATTTACATACAAGTATTGTTTGGCAATATTTTGCATTGGGTAGAAAAAAGTTTGACGAACTAAAGTAATTCTTTTTCTAAAACATCTCTCCATTTCCCAGACTCTGCATAGTCTTTTATCACCTTATTCCTTTCAATTAAAAAACACTGCATATATTTTTTTAGAAAAATAAAATCAGCAATTTTTCCAAGAATACCAAAAGGAGAAACATAGTTAAAAATATCTTTCACAATCACTTTATCACCTTTCTGCTCAAGAAAATGTTCATGTCTAAAACTTTTAAAAGCACCATGAACCATTTCATCAGCAAAAAAAGTTGATGCTTCAAAATCTGTTATAATAGAAGTTAATTCTTGGGTAACACCTAAATGCTTTGCTCTCCAAGTTACTGTTTCATTAAGTGATATTAATCCAGAATTTTTACCAGCAATTGCTTCTTCTTTAGAGTTTTTTGTAGAAATTTTGTGTAAATCTATACTTCTAATTAAATTGAAAACAATATCAATATCAGTTATATTAATAATGGTTTCTAAGTGAATTTTTGGCATTACAAAATATCTAAACTTCCTTTGCCTTCTCTTATTACTTCTGGATATCCATCTGTAAAATCTATAATTGTAGATCCTTGATTGTCTCCGTAGCCACCATCAATCACAATATCGACACGTTTAGACCATTTTTCAAAGATTAATTCTGGATCTGTAGTATATTCTAAGATTTCATCTTCATCTCTAATAGAAGTAGATACTATTGGGTTACCCAACGTTTCTACTAAAGTTCTAATAATATTATTATCTGGAATACGAATACCTACTGTTTTTTTCTTTTTAAAGACTTTTGGTAAGTTGTTACTTCCTGGTAAAATAAATGTATAAGGACCTGGCAATGCTCTCTTAAGAACTTTAAAGGTAGCACTATCTATTTGCTTTACATAATCTGATAAATGACTTAAATTGTTGCAAATAAAAGAAAAATTTGCTTTTTCTAATTTTACACCTTTTATCTTAGCTACCTTTTCTAAAGCTTTATTATTAGTAATATCACAACCTAAACCATAGACAGTATCGGTTGGATAAATAACCAAACCGCCACGTTTTAAAACAGCAACAACTTTGTCTATTTCTTTTTGGTTTGGATTCTCATTATATATTTTGATAAATTCTGCCATATATTAAATATACAAAAACTCAACCTGATAACCAATCATGTTGAGTTTTTTATTTCTGGGAAACTTATTTTTATTTAAGACTTATCTACCATTCTAAATCCTTCACCATGTATATTTAAAATCTCTACATGTTCATCTGGTTTTAGGTATTTACGAAGTTTTGCAATATAAACATCCATACTTCTAGATGTAAAATAATTGTCATCTCTCCATATTTTTGTCAATGCTAATTCTCTTGGCATTAAATCATTTTTATGAATTGCCAACATACGTAACAATTTACTTTCTTTTGGAGATAATTTTATAGGTTCTCCATTTTCACCAATAGATAAATGTCTTAATTTAGAATTGAAGAAAAAGCCTCCAATAACAAATTCGAATTGTTCTGATTCGGCTGTTTTATCTGTGTCTTTACGTTGTAAAATTGCCTTAATTTTATGTAATAAGACTTCAGAATCAAATGGTTTATTTAAATAATCATCTGCACCAACTGCATACCCTTTTAATACATCTTCTTTTAAGGTTTTTGCCGTTAAGAAAATAATTGGCACTTCTTTATTAGTCGTTCTAATATCTTGTGCTAAAGAAAAACCATCTTTACGCGGCATCATAACATCTAATATACATAAGTCATAATCGCTGTTTTTAAACATGATTAAACCTTCTATACCATCTTTAGCGTGTGTTACATTATAATCATTTAATGCTAAATAATCTTTTAAGACTGTTCCAAAATTTGGATCATCTTCAACTAATAAAATTTTTTTACTTCCCATTGTTATGTTTTTAAATTAAAGGTAATTTTACTGTAAACGTACTTCCTTTTCCTTTTTCACTTTCTACAAAAACAGTACCATGATGTTTTTCTACAATCTCTTTTACATATGCTAAACCAAGTCCATGGCCTTTTACATCATGTATGTTTCCTTTTTGTTCTCTATAAAACTTATCAAAAACTTGTTTTTGAACCGCTTTACTCATTCCTATTCCTTCATCTTTTATTTTAAAGATAAAGAATTTATTAGTACTTTCTGTGTACACATTAATTTTTGGTGCACCTTCAGAATATTTTAAACCATTTTCTAATATATTAACAATTATATTTGTTAAATGAAATTCGTTACCAGGAATTTCTGTTATAATTGCCTCAAAATGTGTATTTATCGTCCCTTTTCTATCTGCAATTAATAAACTTACATGTGTTATTGCATCTTCTATTGTGTCGTGCATATCAATAGTTTCCTTACTAATATCTAACTGATTTTTTTCTAACCTAGATATTCTTAAGACATTTTCTACTTGAGAATGCATTCTTTTATTTTCGTCTCTAATCATTTTTACATAACGCAACACTTTTTCGTTATCATTAATAATCTTTGGATTCTTGATAGAGTCTAAAGCAAGGTTAATGGTAGCAATTGGTGTCTTAAACTCATGCGTCATATTATTTATAAAATCAGTTTTTATTTCTGATATTTTTTTCTGTCTAATTAATTGATACAAAGAACTAGAAAAAGCGATAATAATGATAAATATAAATGACAATGAAAGTATTAAAATTCCAGAAAGACCAGAAAGTATGTGTTTATCTTTAGACGGAAAAGTTACATATAACTCATATTCAACATCTCCATTTTCATTAAAAAAAAGAGGATACGGATAGCTTTCTTTTTTGTTTATAGTATAATATCCAGATTTTAGTTTTGTAGCTAAACCATCTTTACTATAAACACCATATTTAAAATCTAAATATACATTTCGTTTTTCTAACTCTTCCTTAATCGTATTATTTAAATCGTTATTACTTATTCTTTGATGAAGAGGAGTAATTTTCTTATAGTCTTCAAAATATGCAGAATTATAAGCGTTTTCAATTTTCTTAAATCTTTTAGTAAAAGAGTATCTATTTTCATCTGTTGAAGAAAAAGCATTGTCTACTCCTTTAATTAATCTTGAATGAAAAAAATCTTGTTTGCCAGTAACTCTTTTTACTATGATAGAATCATTGTCTAAAAACTCTGTTGGTAATTTAAAATTTTCTTCTAAATAAGTAGTTCCTATAGAAAAACGCTCTTTCGTAATAGTATCTATTTCTTGAAATAAATAATTTCTTATTTGAGCATCGTTAGCCAAACCAACGTTATCAAAGAAATCTTCCATTTTTTTATCAAAAAAAGCTTCCTCTTTATCATTTATTCTCTGGGTTACATTCCCCAAAGATTTTTGAATATCATTCTTAAATTGCTCATTTCTGCTTTCAACCGCATTGTTTATCCAAAACAATTGTACAGCAATAATTCCTATCAAGGAAATGCTCATTAAAACCACAATAAGAACAAACATTTTCTTACCCATACATCAAAGTTACGGCTTTCAAAAGTTGATTTTATTGTTTTTAACCTAAATTAACAACTTTACTTTAAATTTAAGACTATTTTAACAATCCTATTGAATAAAATTAAATTGAAACCTCTTTTTTTGTTAAAATATTATGGATTTTAAGGACCTGAAAATGAGTATTTTCTTTGCTTAAATTGGTAATAACATAATTAGATTGTAGTAACTTTTTATCTTCTAACCATTGGTTTTTTATTCTGTTTTCTACCGCTATTTTAGAACTGTTATCTCTTAGCATTGTCCTTTCTATTCTAACGTTAAGAGGTGCATAAACAGATATTATAATATCGCATTTAAGATTACTCTTACTTTCAAAAAGAATCGCATTTTCATATAAAATATACTCTTTATCTGTATGTAGTTTTACAAATTCATTAAAGTGATTTTTTACTTCAGGATGCACAATTGCATTTAAGGCTGCTAATTTGTTTTTATCCTTAAAAACAAGGTTCGCTATAAAAGGTCGATTTAATTGATTATCTAGGTAAGATTCATCTCCAAACTCTTCAATAATTTTAGACTTTATTACAGGAGAGGTATTCATTAACTTTTTAGCTTCTAAATCTGCATTGTAAATAGCAATCGTATTAAAATTGGCAAAAATATTAGCTACTGTAGTTTTTCCGCTTCCTATACCACCTGTTAAACCTACAACCATTTTATTTCTGAATTAAAAAATCTATTTTATTAGGTATCACTTTAAAACTTTTAACATAATCTGGTTTTCCTATAACTTTAGGTAACAAATACCCAAGCTTATTATCTTTAGAAAGATTATAATCACAAACTACCTCAAAAAAGTTTTTATCAATTTTATTAAAGTTAGAAAGACCTACTACATAAACTATTTCTACAGTTTTATTAAGTATCGTTAAATCGACTCCTCTTGGAAGATTTTTAATTGTAAACGGAACCTCTAAAGTACCCTCTGTAAACTTCTCTACTTTACCACTAATAGTTGTAAATTTAGAATTAAACTTAATGTTACCGGAGTTTTTAGGCAATACAATTTCAACATCTTTAGAAAAATCTTCTCTAACATTCTCTAGTTTTATTACTTTTAAATCGATGGAAGTTATGTTCTTTACTTGTGCTTCTGGACCAGAAATAAAGATACTATCTGGTTCCACACTTACTGGCTCTAAAATATCATAACCAATTTGATATTTAATATCTAAATTTGGTTTTAAGGCGACTTTTTTAGAAGTTAAAGTACCAATATCTAAATAAATAGTATCCAACACAATTTGTTGTAATTCAATGCCAGAATGCAATTGTTTTTGAATTGTGCTAACTTGGTTTCTTGTTAAAAAATAATAGCTCCCAGAAGATTTTTTACGTAAACTATTAGCGTTTAGGGTAATTGTTTTATCACCAAAACCAGATCTTATAATATTAAACCCAGTAGATTTTACAATAATATCTATTTCTTTTGTAGGATTATTCTGTAATAATTTATCTTGAGGAATATTTTTATAGTTTACAGAAAAAGTGAGACTAGTGGTATATTCTTTAGAAAGCGTAATTAAAAACCACATTAAAATAGAGGCTATTAAAAAACTAATAAAACTTTTCGTTATTTTTCTATTCTTTATCAAGGTAATAAATCAATTTTAATGCAATCTACACAAAAGCTTGTTAACAAAAAAGTGAGCTGTATCTAAAAAGACATAGCTCACTTAATATTTTAATTAACTAACTATTTATTTTTTAGCTGGTGCTAATTTTTTGTTTGTTAATTCCATAGAAACAGCAGAACGTTCAAACTTAATTTTCCCTGCTCCAGTTTCTATAGTTACGGTACCTTCCGCTTCATTAATTTCAGCTATTTTACCATGAATACCACTAGAAGTAACCACTTTTGCTCCTTTTTTAATTTCAGATTGAAAAGCTTTTTCTTTTTTCTGACGATTCATTTGTGGTCTTATCATAAAAAAATAAAACACAACAATAATTGCTAAAAAAGGCAACATGCTCATTAAACTACCACTCATTCCTTCTTGTAAAAATATTACAGTATACATATTTTTTATTTTGCTTTTGGTGTTACAGAACCTTTAATTGTTAAAACCTGTCTACCAGCTTCTGTGTTTGTTGTTAAGGTTACTGTTTTCTGTTGTCTATTTGGTCTACCGTTTGTATTAAACTTCACATCAACAATACCTGTTTCACCTGGTTTAATTGGTGCTTTTGGCCAAGTAGGAACTGTACAACCACAAGATCCTTGTGCGTTTGTTATTACTAAGTCTGTTTTTCCAGAATTGGTAACCACAAAACTAGTTTCTACCAAATCTCCTTCATTTACAGTACCAAAATCATAGATTGTTTTATCTAATGAAATTAAAGCTGTTCCTTTTTTAATTTCATTATCTCTAGATGCAGCGTTATCTAAATTTTCTTGATTTACTTTTTTAACGGCACTTCCTCCGTCTTTACAAGCTGTAAAGAAAGATGCTGTAATTACAAATGCTAATAAGATTGTTATTTTCTTCATTATGATTTAATTTTGCGTAAAAATAATAAATTAATTACCTAAAACAATAGTTTAAAGCAATCCTCTACCTATTTTAACAATTCTTTTACTTTCTATAAATTCTTTAGAAATTTTATCTAAAACTCCATTGATAAAGTAGCTACTCTTTTCTGTAGAATAATCTTTAGATATTTCTATATATTCATTAATAGTAACTCTGGTTGGTATAGAATGGAAATTAAAAAACTCTGCAATTGCCATTTTTATTAGAATCATATCTATATCGGCAATTCTATCTGTTTCCCAGTTTGGTGTTTTTTCTTCAATAATAGACTCGTACTCTGTATTATTTAAAACTGTTTTCTTAAACATTTTAGATACAAAATCTTCATCATCCTTATCTTTATATAATTTACCTAAAACAAAAATAGTATTATCTTTTTGCTTACTTAACGTTTTTACAACCCAAGTATTTACAAAAGGAATATCATCTGACCAAGAAATCATAGTGTCTTCAAAATATTCGCCTAATTTTTCATTTGGTGCAATAATTTCTTTAAAGAAATCAATTACAAAAGCTTTGTCTACTTTATAAGAATCTTCTTCAGTAGCTAAATATTTTTTATACAAATCGCTATTTTGCAATTTGTCAAAAATAATTTTTACATACTCATCATTTTCTTCCCAGTTGTTTACATCATTTAACTCAACATAACCTTCTATACTTACGCTTTCTGCGATGGTATTTATAAGTCTATTGTTTAAAAACTTGTTGTTTGGGTTTAAATCTTCTTTGGTAGCAAGAATTTTCTTTTTAGAAAGTGCTATTTTTTTAGCTGCTAATTTTTGTACTTCTACCAATAACTGTAGGTTTAAAACGTACAAATCGTACATTTTTAATATACTATGTTTTAAAAATTTTTCCTCTTTAATGATATCATCATTATAAGAATGTAACATAGCGTACACAGATTGCATTACTTTAACTCGAATATGTCTCCTGTTAATCATTTTCTAAAGAACTTATATATAAATTTGGGTGCAAAAATAGTGTTATTTTACTTTTATTCGACTACCTTTTTATTCTTTTTTAAGAATTAATTCTATCCTGAATCTTGTATCTTTGCATTTTTACTTATTTAACAAAAAAATAATTTATAGATATTATAATTATTGTAATTTTATTTTTTAAAAATTCAATATTCATTGAAGGAACTAAGACACGTAAACAAATACTTTTCTAAATATAAATGGCGATTATTAATAGGGTTATCAATAACCATTTTAGCCAAATTTTTAGCTTTAAAAATCCCTCAAATAGTAGGAGATTCTTTAAACATTGTAGAAGATTACCTAGACGGTACTGTTACTAATCTAGAAGAAGTACAGCACCAATTATTAATAAATGTACTTCTTATTATAGGAGTTGCCATATTATCTGGTTTTTTCACTTTTTTAATGAGGCAAACTATTATTGTTACTTCTAGGTTGATAGAATTTGATTTAAAAAACGAAATTTATCAACAATACCAGAGGTTATCACTCAATTTCTACAAAAAAAACAGAACAGGAGATTTAATGAATCGTATTTCTGAAGATGTTTCTAAAGTAAGAATGTATGTAGGACCTGCAGTGATGTATACCATTAACATGATTGTTTTGTTAGTTGTTGGTTTTACTCAAATGATGAGTATTGATGTGAAACTAACCATGTACACTTTAATTCCTTTTCCTTTATTATCGATTTCAATATTCGTTTTAAGTAAAGTAATACATAAAAGAAGTACTATTGTTCAGCAATATTTATCAAAATTAACCACTTTTAATCAAGAGTTTTTCTCAGGAATTAATGTGGTTAAATCTTACGGAATTGAAGCTTCAATTATAAAAGACTTCGATAAAATTGCAGATAAAAGCAAGGAAAAAAACATCCATCTTCAAAAAGCAAATGCGTTATTTTTTCCGTTGATGGTCTTTTTAATTGGTATTAGTAACTTATTAGTTTTATATGTTGGAGGTCAATTATATATAGAAAATGAAATACAAATAGGTACCATTATAGAGTTTATGCTTTATGTAAATATCTTAACTTGGCCCGTAGCTGTTGTAGGTTGGGTTACCTCTATGGTGCAGCAAGCAGAAGCTTCACAAGCTAGAATTAATGAATTTTTACAGCATGTACCAGAAATACAAAATAGCAGCAATTTGCCAATAGAATTAAAAGGAAATGTTACTTTTAAAGATGTTACTTTTACGTATGATGATACTAATATAACTGCTCTAAAAAACATCAACATTTCTGTTAAATCTGGAGAAACCATTGCTATTTTAGGTAAAACAGGCTCGGGAAAATCTACTATTATAGAATTAATTTCTAGGTTGTATGATACCAAAATAGGAACAATCTTACTAGACGACATACCTATTAAAGAAGCCAATTTAGACGCAGTTAGAAGTCAGATTGGTTTTGTACCACAAGATCCATTTTTATTCTCTGAAAGTATAGAAGACAATATTAAATTTGGTAAAGAAGACGCTACACAAGAAGAGATTATTGCTGCAGCCAAAAATGCGGATGTACATAAAAATATTATCGATTTCCCTAACGGATACAAAACCGTATTAGGAGAACGTGGTGTAACCCTTTCTGGCGGACAGAAGCAGCGTGTTTCTATTGCAAGAGCAATAATAAAGAAACCTAAAATTTTAATTTTTGATGATTGCTTGTCTGCTGTAGACACAGAAACTGAAGAAAAAATCCTTTCGAATTTAGAGAGAATATCAAAAAATATTACCACTTTTATAATTAGTCACAGAATCTCTTCGGCCAAAAATGCCGATAAAATTATTGTTTTAGACCAAGGAGAAATCATACAACAAGGAACTCATAATCAACTAATAACCATAGACGGTTACTATAAAGATTTGTATGACCAACAACTTTTAGAAAAAGAAATTTAATCTTTAACCTTGCTACATAAAATATTTTGTTAGATTTGTTAAGTATAAAAAAAATATTATAATTACTATTTTACAATAATTATGGCAGAGAGAGCAGAGAGAGTTGAACAGGAAGAAATTTTTTCACAAGTATTAAGAGCAGGAAGAAGAACTTACTTTTTTGATGTAAGAGCAACAAAAGCAGATGATTACTACTTAACTGTTACGGAGAGCAAAAAATTTACACATGATGATGGGTCTTTCCATTACCAAAAACACAAAATTTACTTATATAAAGAAGATTTTACAGATTTTCAAGAAATGCTAGGTAAAGCAACCGACTATATTTTAAATGAAAAAGGGAGCGAAGTAATTAGTGAGCGCCACCAAAAAGATTTTAAAAAGGAAGAAGGAACTGAAACAACTGAAGAAATAAAATCTACAGAGAGTTTTACAAATGTTTCTTTTGACGATATATAACAGTCCTAGACTATTTTTGTATTTGCTTAATTGAGAATATCAAAGTAGGAACAAATAAATACGTTAAAAATATTTTATTTCAAGTTTTACACAAAAAGAAAAACCGCAAATTTACTATTTGCGGTTTTTTGATTTTTATTTTTATAAGTTAAAGCACTTTCTTTATTGTCTTTGTTTTAGCAATGGTTTCCTCCCACTCTTTTTTTGCTGAACTATCTTTTGTAATTCCGCCACCAACATATATAGAAGCTATTTTATCTGCTACACTCATGCATCTTAAGTTTACAAAAAGAGAAGAACTATTATTTTCAATATTTAGTTCTCCTAAAAAACCGCTGTAAAATTTCCTTTTATAGTTTTCATATTTAGAGATAAACTCTTCAGCTTTTTCTCTTGGAAGACCACAAACAGCAGGTGTAGGATGCAAACTTCTAATTAATGTTTTTAAATTGGACGTAAACCTCAACTCACCTTCTACACTACTTCTTAAATGCAACAAACTCCCAGCTCTTACCGTTTCTATCTTGTCAATTTTAAGATTGGTAGAAACTGGTTTTAATTGACTTTCAATAAAATCGGTAACCAATTGTTGCTCTTCTAATTCTTTGTTTTTCCAAACAACATCTTCAGAATTTACATAAACCTGTGTACCTGCTAAAGACATCGTTTTAAAACGGGTTCCTTTAATATTTAAAAGGGTTTCGGGAGTGGCACCAAACCACAAACCTACTTTTGGATGAAACCAAACATATACAAATGCATTTGCATAGGTATTTAGTAATTTTTTAAAAGTAAGAAGTACATCAAATTCATCTAACTGAATTTCTTCTTTTCTAGAAACAACTACTTTAATAAGTTCATTATTACTTATATCATCTAGCGCTTTTTCTACCAAATGAAGATGTTTTTCTTTATCAGAATTCACCTCACTTGATATAGTATCATTAAGAGATAAATTTTCTTCAATTAAAATATTTTCATGAATAAATTCTGATTTTTCTAAAGGAAATAAAACAGCTTTTTCATCGGAATTAAAAGGCGCAAAAACAAATCCGGTTTCTTTAAATTGTGTTGTAAAATTCAATGCATCATCCTTCATAAAAAACCCATTAACGGATTCTGTATTCGGTTTTCTATAAACTACAAAAGGGATGTTTCTTTTGTAATTTTCTTCAATTTTATTAAAAATAATATTCAAAGTATTGTATTTATGATCTCTTTGTTAAAACAATATTTGTCATTTTTGCTACGGAAATTAAATCGTCATTTTCATCAACAATTCTAACTTCCCATAAATGCGTTGTTTTACCTTTATGAATATTCTTTGCAGTAGCAAAAACCATACCTTCTCTTTTGCTTTTTATATGATTTATAGACAACTGAATTCCGTTTACAAACTGCGTTTTACTATCTATAAAAAAATTAGATGCAGCACTCCCTACACTTTCCGCCAAAGCCGCCGTTGCGCCTCCATGTAATTGTCCGTAAGGTTGATGAACCTTAGATTTTACAGGCATTTTTGCAGTTAAAAAATCGTCACCAAGAGCAACATATTCAATATCAAGAGTTTCCATTAATGTGTTTTTAGAACTCTCGTTAAATGCTTTTAAAATAGCAACTGTATCCATATCATTCGTTTTATATGGTAAAAGTACATATAAAATTTTGTATTTTTGCAGCAGAAAAACGAAACCATTTCATGTACAAAATACGCATAATTTTAGACACAAAAGAAGATGTAATCAGAACTATTTTAGTTGATGACAGCTTAAACTTAGAAGTTTTACATGCAACCATTGCAAAATCTTTTGGTTTTGGAGGTCAAGAAATGGCTTCTTTTTATAAAACTGATGATGAATGGAACCAAGGTGAAGAAATTCCGTTGTTTAATATGGAAGAGATTGGCGAAGGGCTTTCCATGCAAACTTGTATTTTAAATGAGACGTTACCCCAGGAAGGTGATAAACTAATTTATGTTTACGATTTCTTAAAAATGTGGACTTTCTACGTTGAAGTTATTGAGGTTTCGGCTGATAAAAAAGGTGATTTACCACAAATTATTTTAACTGTAGGAGAAATACCTAGTGAAGCACCAGAAAAAGAATTTATTGCAGAAAAATTAGACGATGGTTTTGGTGATGAAGAAGACATCGATGATGAGTTTGGTCATTTTGATGATGATTACGACTTTACTGAATATTAGGAAATTCGTGTAATTGTTTTAGCGTTTATTAGTGTAACTGTGTTTAAAATTACACTTACAATAATTATTAAGCCTCTAATTTTAACAATTACAACTTTGCACAGTTTAACATTTACCTAAATTTCCCGTAACAAAATTGTAAATTAGTCGTCTTACAAACATAATCGACTAAATCAATTTCTTTGGAAACTATCTTATCACTCAAAAATCTCGATAAAAAATACGGAAAAGTTCACGCAGTAAACAATCTTTCTTTTGATATAGAAAGAGGGAATGTTTACGGAATTTTAGGACCAAACGGAAGTGGAAAATCTACCACTTTAGGTATTATTTTAAACGTTGTAAACAGGACTTCTGGAGAGTTTTCTTGGTTTAACGGAAAACTAACTACACATCAAGCCTTAAAAAAAGTAGGTGCAATTATTGAGCGCCCTAACTTTTACCCTTACATGACAGCTACTCAGAACTTAGCTCTAATTTGTAAGATAAAAGAAATATCAACAGAAAAAATAAACGAGAAACTTGCAACTGTAAATCTTTTTGACAGAAAGGACAGTAAGTTTAGTACGTTTTCTTTAGGTATGAAGCAGCGTTTAGCTATTGCTTCTGCCCTATTAAATGATCCTGAAATTTTAATTTTAGACGAACCCACTAACGGTTTAGATCCGCAAGGAATTCACGAAATTCGTCAGATTATACAAAATATTGCAGCAAACGGAACGACTATTTTATTAGCTTCTCACCTATTAGACGAAGTAGAAAAAGTATGTTCTCACGTAGTGGTTATAAGAAAAGGTGTAAAATTATATGCAGGTCGTGTAGATGAAATGACAGCTTCTAATGGTTTATTCGAATTAAAAGTAGAAACGAACGAAGATAAATTAATGACTATTTTAGAAGAACATCCTGCAATTGGTAAAATTAGTAAAGATCACGAAACCATAATTGCTACTTTAAACAGCGAAATTTCATCAACAGAAATAAATGAATTTCTATTTAAAAATGGAATTATTCTATCTCACTTGGTAAAACGCAAACCTAGTTTAGAGCAACAATTCTTAGATCTAACCAATAATAATTAATCATCTTTTAAACTACAAAGTCATGTTAAGACTACTTACTATAGAATTTCATAAATTAAAACACAACAGCGCCAGTAAAGTATTATCACTTATTTACTTTGGGTTACTTACTTCTATTGCATTAATTGCTGCCATAAAATTTGATATTGGCCCTATAAAATTCCATTTAGCAGATATGGGCATTTTTAATTTTCCTTACATCTGGCATTTTAATACTTACATGGCTTCAATTTTAAAGTTTTTCTTGCTCTTGGTTATTGTTTCTATGATGGCAAATGAATATAGCTATAAAACGTTAAAGCAAAATTTAATTGATGGTTTAAGTAAAAAAGAATTTATACTCTCAAAATTTTATACAGTAGTTGTATTTGCTTTAATTTCAACCATTTTTGTATTTGTAGTTTCTTTAATTTTGGGCTTAGTGTATTCAGATTACAATGAACTTTCAATAATTACAACAGATTTAGTTTACTTATTAGCTTTTTTTATAAAGCTAGTTGGTTTCTTTTCTATGGGTTTATTTTTTGGAATTTTAGTAAAACGTTCTGCTTTTGCTGTTGGAGCAATGGTAGTTTGGCTTATTGTAGAAAGTATGTTTAAAGGGTATTTATTTTGGACTTTTAGAGACGCAGACAAAACAACTGAATCTGTAGATTCCATTATGCAATTTTTACCTCTAGAAGCTATATCAAACTTAATAAAAGAACCTTTTTCTAGATTAGGTGCTGTAAAATCTGTTGCTAGCCAAATAGGTGAAAACTTTACAAAAAGTTACGATGTACATTTTTCTTCTATTCTAATTGTTTGCTTCTGGTCATTTATATTTGTTTACCTATCTTACAGATTACTACAAAAGAGAGATTTATAAGCATATTAAATCTATTAATACTATAATTAAATAAAAAAAAATCAATAAACTTTTGTAATTTGGCATTAAATTATTGTGTTGTTAAAATTGTTTAACCACTAATAATAAGAATACTTAATTTAATGTTACAATGCGCAAAAGTTTCCCCCACGTATTACTATTTTTTATCTGTTTTATTACTTTTCAAAATATAAATGCTCAATTAAGTAAAAAACACTTTATTCCACCATTAACGTATGCGGAAAACGGAAATGCAAATCCAGAAAATCAATATTTTTATATTTCAACTCCAAGCAACCAAAATGTAAGTTATACAATTACCCAAATTGGTTCTAATGATGATATTACAGGTACTGTCACCAACACCTCTCCTCAAGAAATATCGATAGGAACCGGAGATACTCAGCTTTTTATAGATTCGGGACAAACAAGTGTGGTGCATTCTAATAAGGGGTATATAATAGAAGCTAGTGATGTTATATATGTTTCTATACGTGTTTTAGCTGGTGGAGGAGCGCAAGCTGGAGCTTTAGTAAGTAAAGGTTCATCTGCTTTAGGAACCTCTTTTAGAGCAGGAATGTTTACAAATGAAAATCCACAAGACAACTACTTAAATTTTATCTCTGTAATGGCTACAGAAGATAATACTATTGTAGATTTTGATGATTTACCTGCGGGAATTTTGATAAAAAATTATTCTGGTTCTTTACCAATTTCTAATATTCTTTTAAATGAAGGAGAAAGCTATGTTGTTGCTACAAATTCTTTTGATAACACGATAAATAGAGATGGTTTAATTGGTACTTTAATTACTTCAGACAAACCTATTGTTGTAAATACAGGTTCTGTTAACGGAAGTTTTCATAATGGCAACGGGAGAGATTACGGAATAGATCAAATCGTTGGTATCGATAAGGTTGGTTCGGAATATATTTTTGTAAAAGGAAATGGTTCTAATGATTGGGAAAACGTATTAATTGTTGCTCACGAAGATCATACTGAAGTGTTTATTAATGGAAACACTACTTCTGAAAAAACTATAAATGCTGGAGAATATTATTTAATAGAAGGTAATAAATACAGTTCAAATGGAAATATGTATGTAAAAACTTCTTATCAAGTTTTTGCTTACCAAGGAATTGGAGCAAATAACAACGAAGCAAATCAAGGTTTATTTTTTGTACCTCCTTTAAGTTGTGAAAATAGAGGAAAAGTAGATAACATTCCAAATATTGAAGATATTGGTAACACAACTTTTACAGGTGGAATAACTATTGTAACCAACATTGGTGCAACTGTAAATATAAACTCTCAACCAATTGCTAACTACTCTACTTCTGGCCCATTTAATGTTGATGGAAATTCTAATTACGTAACTTATAAAGTAACTAATTTAACAGGTAGCATTTCTATTGATAGCACAGATGAATTATATTGTGCTTATTTCAATCAAAATGGTTCTGCATCTTCTGGTAGTTTCTTTTCTGGTTTTCCTTCTAACCCAGAAATAAAATTTAACGTAGCTATATCTACATTAGGTAACTGTCTTGGGAATGATTTAAAATTACAAGCTGCAAACACAGAATTGTTCGACTCTTTTAAATGGTACTTTAATGATGGAAGCGGTTATATTGATACAAATGAAACTTCTGCTACTCTAATACCAACTGCACCAGGAAGCTATCAACTAATTGGTAAAATAGATTGTACAAATACAACTTTTGAATCTTCAGAAATCCCTGTTAGTATTTGTCCGGATGATTATGATAATGATGGTATTATAGACAACGTAGATGCTGACATTGATAACGACGGAATTTTAAATTGTGATGAATCTTTGGGGAATAAAACCATTGATTTATCTGATATAAACAATCCAACTGTAGAAAATAATTTAACAGCAGTTTCTGCTAGTTTAACTACAGAAAACACAACTTTTACAGGAAACTCAACTGGTGATTTTATTTCTACGGCTAATGCAAGTGGAACATCAAACTCTAAATACACATTAGATTTTGACGACAACATCAACTTTAAACTAACCCAAAACAGTACTACAAATCATACCATTTCTAATAACGAGTATTTTATTATAAAGCTATCACAAACGGAGAAAAACATCACTTTAATAGATCCAGAAAATCAAATTTTAATAGACTCTAATTTTGATGATGAATTTGAAGATGATTTTACGCAATTTTCTGCTTCAGTAATTAAGTTTAAATTTAAAGAAAATCTTGTAGCTGGTACAAGTACATTTCAATTTGTTGCTAATCAAATTACAAACATTTCTTTTGAGCATTATAACAATATTAGTCGTGATATTTCTACTTTTAACGGAACTATCCGTTTAACGTGTTTTACGTTAGATTCTGATGGAGATGGTATAGAGAACATGTTCGATTTAGATGCTGATAATGATGGAATTCCTGACTTGTATGATGCTTATGGTCAAGATATTTCGTTAACAAAAACAGATGCTGATCTTGATGGTTTAGATGATGTTTTTGGTACCATTACAACAAATTTAGATGCAGATGCAGATGGTGTTAAAAACTATTTAGATTACGATGCTGATAACGATGGTATTTATGATGTTATTGAATCTGGAAATGGAGTTTTTGATACCGATAATGATGGAAAAATTAATGGAACAGTTGGTACAAATGGTTTGTTAGATGACTTAGAAACTTCACCAGATTCAGGGGTATTAAAGACTCCTCTCAAAAATTCTGATAGCACTACATTAATCGTTACTAACCAAGACTCCTTCTTTGATTTTGTTGATTTAGATTCTGATGGTGATGATTGTTTTGATGTTATTGAAGCTGGATTTACGAGAGATGCTTCTGGTAGGTTATCTCCAAATTATTTAGATGTTGATAACAACGGAAAAGTTATAAACTCTGACGGCTATATAAATCCTATTAATACCAATTACACAACCTCAGCACCTATTATTATAACAACATTTGAAGATGTTATTTTTTGTGAAGGAGATGTAAACGAAATAGAAATTGAAACAAATGCCTCAACTTTTCAATGGCAAATATCCGTTGATGATGGAATTAGATTCATAAATATTATCGAGAATTCAATTATTGATGATACTAAATTTAATAATGTAGATACTTCAAAATTAAAAATTACAGCAGCTTCTAAAGAAATAAACAATTTTCAATTTAGAGTACAACTTAACAAACTAGGTAATACTTGTGGTCTAATCTCTAATACAATTACTTTAATAGTAAACCCAAAACCTGCTATTGAAAATAATTCTGCAGAATTATACCAATGTGATAATGATGCAGACCTGCAAACAACATTTAATCTTACGGAAGCAGAAATTAACATTACAAATGAAACTGATGTAACTTTTAAATACTATGCTACTGAATTAGACGCCAAAAATGACTCACCAGAAGTTGCAGATAAAACAAGTTATTTTGTAGACAATACAGGAGAATCTTGGGTAAAAACCATTTCTAATACAACAGGATGTTACAGTATTTCTAAAATTAATTTAATCGTTAGTTATGCTCCTAACGAAACTTTTAATGACACCATTTATCAATGTGACGATTTTTTAGATACGGAAGGAAATAACACCATTAACAACGACGATAAAGACGGAATTACTTTTTTTGACTTAAGCAGTATACCTAATAAAATCTCTACAGATTCTGATATAAAAATTGAATTTTATGAGTCTGATGATGATAGAACAAGGTCTTTAAATGAAATTACAGAAACTCAAAATCTAAGTAATTATAGAAACAAAAACAATCCATATACAACCGGAAACCCTGTTACTATTTTTTACAAATTAATCAGTATTACAAATAACAATTGTCAAGGAATTGGTGAGTTTTATTTAGAGGTAAATAAGATTCCAGAATTTAATGTTGATGAAGAAGCACCAAATGATCCTATAATTATATGTACAGAAAATATTCCTTACACATTATCAGTAAATACAATAGGTGATTACAATTATGAATGGTTAAAAGACGGAACACCATTTGGTGGAAATGCAGAAGAAATCATAATTGCCGATGCAGGAATTTACACCGTTACAGCATTTAGTAAAACAACTCCAACAAATACAAAAACTTGTTCTAAACAAAGAACCATCACCGTTTATAAATCAGATTTCGAGAATTTAGAAGAAAGTTTTGTTACCATTACAGATGATCTTTCTATTATAAATTCTAATTTAAATATCCGAATAGACATTCCTAGAAATCCACTAATTAACGAAGAATTTCTATATGCGCTAGAAGATGAAAACGGAATGACAATTCGCTCTTATCAAGATAGTAATGTTTTTGAAGATATAGAAGGCGGAATTTATAAAATAATTGTTGAAAATAAAAATGGTTGTGGTTCTTCAGAACTAATGGTTTCTGTTATTCAATTCCCTAAATTCTTTACGCCAAATGGCGATAGAAAAAATGATACTTGGGCAGTAAAAGGAATTAATACCAGCTTATATCAGTCAAACAGTACTATTAACATCTTTAACAGATATGGCAAGTTAATAGCACAAACAACCATAAATAGTGACGGTTGGGATGGTACCTACAATGGTAAACTCCTCTCTTCTAATGACTATTGGTTTTCTGTACAACTAATACCTATTGATACTGAAAAAAAGCCAATTCTTAAAAAAGGCCATTTTTCTTTATTAAGAAAATAAAAGCGTCTTTAAAAAAATAAAAGAGGTCTTCTAAAAAGTTTTAAACCTTGTCATACTGAACTTGTTTCAGCATCTAAACTTACTAAATTTAGGTAATTCTAAGATTCTGAAATAAATTCAGATTGACAAAAAAACTCCTTTTTAGACAACCTCTTTTTTTTATCATTTTAATCAAAAGAATATTTCTTAAATTAGCATAAATTAAGAAATAAATTTCGATGGATATCAACTTCAATAAAAACGAAGATTACAATAAATTGTTAGCATCAGATCTAAAAAGAAGATTTGCCAAAGTAAAACTAGGTGGTGGTCAAAAAAGAATTGACAAACTGCATGAAAAAGGTAAAATGACCGCAAGAGAAAGAGTCGATTACCTTCTTGATAGCAATTCTAAATCTATAGAAATTGGTGCTTTTGCTGGTGAAGATATGTATGCAGAACATGGCGGTTGCCCTTCTGGTGGTGTAGTTGTAAAAATGGGATACGTAAAAGGAAAACAATGTATTGTTGTAGCAAACGATGCTACTGTAAAAGCAGGTGCTTGGTTCCCTATTACAGGAAAAAAAAATTTACGTGCTCAAGAAATATCCATAGAAAATAGATTACCAATTATTTACTTAGTAGATTCTGCGGGTGTTTATCTGCCATTGCAGGATGAAATTTTTCCAGACAAAGAACATTTTGGACGTATTTTCAGAAATAACGCCATTATGAGCAGTATGGGAATTACTCAAATTTCTGCCGTTATGGGAAGCTGTGTTGCTGGTGGTGCTTACTTACCAATTATGAGTGATGAAGCTTTAATAGTAGATAAAACAGCCAGTATTTTTCTTGCCGGAAGTTATCTTGTAAAAGCAGCTATTGGCGAATCTATAGACAATGAAACTTTAGGTGGCGCAACTACACATTGTGAAATTTCTGGAGTTACAGATTACAAGGCAAAAGACGATAAAGATGCGCTTGATAAAATAAAATTCATTATTGATAAAATTGGTGATTATGACAAAGCTGGTTTTAGTAAAACCGAAGCTTTTCCGCCAAAAGAAAATGAAGATGATATTTTCGGAATCCTTCCGAAGGAAAGAAATGCACAATATGATATGTTAGAAATCATAAAGCGTTTGGTAGATAATTCTGAATTTGAACAATACAAAGAAGGCTTCGGAAAAACAATTATTACTGGTTACGCTCGTATTGATGGTTGGGCAGTTGGTATAGTTGCCAATCAACGTAAATTAGTAAAAACACAAAAAGGAGAAATGCAATTTGGAGGAGTAATCTATAACGATTCCGCAGATAAAGCTACCCGTTTTATCGCCAATTGTAATCAGAAAAAAATACCGTTGGTCTTCTTGCAAGATGTTACTGGTTTTATGGTCGGTTCTAAATCTGAACATGGTGGAATTATAAAAGATGGCGCTAAAATGGTAAATGCTGTCAGTAATTCTGTAGTTCCTAAATTTACAATTGTTATAGGAAACTCATACGGAGCAGGTAATTACGCAATGTGTGGTAAAGCATACGATCCTAGATTAATTGTTGCGTGGCCAAGTGCAGAATTAGCAGTAATGAGCGGAAATTCTGCTGCAAAAGTATTACTACAAATAGAAACGGCATCACTAAAAAAACGTGGCGAAGAAATAACTCCAGAAAAAGAAGCTGAATTATTTGACAAAATAAAATCGCGTTATGACAAGCAAATTTCACCTTATTATGCCGCTGCCAGAATCTGGACAGACGCTGTAATTAATCCGTTAAGAACTAGAGATTGGATTTCCATGGGAATTGAAGCAGCAAACCACGCTCCTATTACAAAACAATTTAATATGGGGGTTTTACAGGTTTAAATATCTGCCAACATTTTGTAAATAATATCTAAACAGGTATTTTTTTTTCTATAAAATCAACATCCAAAAATGACTATTATCATACTTAATAGTTCCTTTAAAACATATTTTTGCAAATACAATTAACAAAAAAAAATGAGTAAAGCTATATATATTGCCGCAATTGAATCCGACAGTGGTAAATCTTTGGTATCATTAGGTCTTTTAAGAATGATGTTAACCAAATCATCTAAAGTAGGATATTTTAGGCCTATTATCAACGAAGTTAAAGACAGTAAATTTGATGATCATACCAATACTGCTATTAACTTTTTTAATTTAGATATTGATTATGATGACTGTTATGCATATAAGCACAACGAGGTTGTAGAACTTTTAAGTGAAGGAAAAACAGATGACGTTATTCATAAAGTAATTAAAAAATATAAAAAGCTTGAAGCTAAATATGATTATGTTTTAGTAGAAGGTACAGACTTTTCTGGTGAAGGTGGTTTTACAGAGCTAGATGTAAATTTAATGATTGCCAAAAACCTAGGTATTCCTGCTTTAATAGTGGGTTCTGGAAATGGCAAGAAAAAGAAAGATTTTGTAAACACCATGCAACTTACTTATAAGTCTTTTATCAAAAAAGAAGTAGATGTAATTGGTATTATTGCTAATAAAATTGAAGGTGATGAGGTAAACTACATTCAACAAGAATTAGAAAAAAGTTTTCCAGAAAACTTACAAATAAACGTAATTCCTAAAATTGACTTTTTAGCATATCCAACCGTTAGAGAAGTTTTACAAGCTTTAGAAGGTAAAGTATTATTTGGAGAACAATTTCTAGACAATGCCATAGGAAGTTATAGTACTGGAGCTATGCAACTGCGCAACTATTTAACAAGAATTAGAGAAAATGCTTTAGTAGTTACTCCTGGGGACAGAGCAGATATTATTTTGGGTGCTTTACAAGCTAATGCTTCTACCAACTATCCAAAAATTGCAGGAATTGTTTTAACAGGTTCTTTACTACCAGAAGAATCCATTACCAAACTAATTGAAGGTGTACAATCTACCGTGCCTATTATTTCCGTTAAGGGAGGTACTTTTGGTATTACCAATAAGATTGGCGCAGTAAAATCTAAAATTTACGCAAGCCATAACAAAAAAATATTACTATCTCTAGATACTTTTGATACATATGTGAATGCAGAAGGTTTAACAAATACACTTACTTCATACAATTCCGTAAAATTAACACCAAGTATGTTTCAATACAACTTGCTACAAAAAGCAAGAGCTTATAAAAAACATATTGTTTTACCAGAGGGTGATGATGAAAGAATTATTACTGCAGCAGCGCGTTTACAATTATTAGATATTGTAGACTTAACCTTATTAGGAGATAGAAGTACAATTCAACTTAAATGTGATCAAATTGGATTACAAATAGATTTAGATAAAATAAACATTCTAAATCCGGAAGACTCTATACATAATGGTGCTTTTGTAAAAACATTATATGAAGCACGTAAACATAAAGGCATGACAGAAACCATTGCCGAAGACTTAGTAAACGATGTTTCTTATTTCGGAACCTTAATGATTATGAATGGTCTAGCAGACGGAATGGTGTCTGGTGCAGTGCACACTACTATGCATACCATAAAACCATCTTTACAGTTAATTAAAACTAAACCAGGTGTATCTGTAGTTTCTTCTGTATTTTTTATGTGTTTATCAGACCGAGTTTCTGTAATGGGAGATTGTGCTGTAAACCCAAACCCTAACGCAGAACAATTAGCAGAAATAGCAATTTCTTCAGCGCAATCTGCAGAAGCTTTTGGTATAGATGCAAAAATAGCAATGTTATCATATTCTTCTGGAAGCTCTGGAAAAGGAGAAGAAGTAGAAAAAGTGAGAAAAGCTACAGAAATAGTGAGACGCTTACATCCAGAGTTAAAAATTGAAGGACCTATACAATATGACGCAGCCGTAGATATGTCTGTGGCAAAAACAAAAATGCCAGATTCTGAAGTTGCTGGACAAGCCTCTGTATTAATTTTCCCAGATTTAAATACAGGAAACAATACCTACAAAGCTATACAAAGAGAAACAGGAGCTTTAGCAATTGGCCCAATGTTACAAGGTTTAAACAAGCCAGTAAACGATTTAAGTAGAGGTTGTACAGTAGAAGATATCTTTAACACCGTTTTATTAACAGCAATACAAGCACACCAAGGATAATATGAATATTTTAGTTATAAATGCAGGCTCTTCATCTTTAAAATACCAATTAATAGAAATGCCTTCTCAAGCTGTAAAATGCGTTGGTTTGGTAGAAAGAATTGGTATGGAAGATGCCATTTTCACACACAAAAAAGAAGATAAAGAACACTCTGAAGTCGCACCAATATTAAATCATGAAGTTGGTTTAAAAAAAATAGCAAAAGCTTTATTAGATCCAGAATTAGGTGTTATAAATTCAGTTGATGAAATAAAAGCAATTGGACATAGAGTTGTGCATGGAGGAAGCAGATATAGCGGTACTGTTCTTATTACTGAAAAAGTAAAATTTAATATTAAAGATTTATTTGATTTAGCTCCTTTACACAATCCTGCACATTTAACTGGTATAGAAGTTGCTGAAACCATTTTTACCTCTGCAAAGCAAACAGCTGTTTTTGACACTGCTTTTCATCAAACAATGCCAAAGGAAGCGTACCAATATGCAATTCCTACTATTTATTTAAAAGAAAATAAAGTAAGAGCTTATGGTTTTCATGGTTCTAGTCATAAATATGTTTCCGAAAAAGCAATAGAACATTTAGGTGAAAAATCATCAAAAATAATTACGATTCACTTAGGTAATGGTTGTAGTATGTCTGCAATTAAAGACGGAAAATGTATTGATACCACTATGGGATTTTCACCAACCAACGGTTTAGTTATGGGAACTCGTGCTGGAGATATCGATCAATCTGTTATTTTCTTTTTAATGAAGAAATTTAGTAAATCTGCAGATGAAGTAAATGATATTTTACAAAAAGAATCTGGAATGAAAGGTTTAACTGGTTATTCTGATTTAAGAGAAATTGAAGAAAAAGCAGGTAATGGTAATGAAGAGTGCCAAATCGCTTTAAATTTAGCAGGTTATAGAATTAGGAAATTTATAGGTGCTTATACTGCTGCTTTAAATGGATTAGATGCTATTATATTTACAGCCGGTATTGGAGAAAACTCAATTTTAATGAGACAAATGTCTTGCGAAAATTTAGAGTTTTTTGGTATTGAATTAGATGAACAAAAAAACGACATTCGTTCTAAAGAAATTAGAGAAATTCAGAAAGATACAGGCAAAGTGAAGATTTTAGTAATTCCTACCAACGAAGAACTAGAAATTGCAAAAGAAACGTACGATCTTTTAAAATAACCATACGTTTATGTATTAAAAGAGCCTTCTAGTAACACTACATGAAGGCTCTTTTTGGTACATAAAATAATTTTACTTTTAATTTTTTATTATTCTTTTTGTAACCACATTACCTTTTTCTGATTCTATTTTCAATAGATAAACGCCATTCACTAAATGTGCTATATTTATTTCATTTTTAGTTGATACAAATACTTTTTTTCCTAAAACGTTAAATAATTCTATATTTTTTAAAGCAAAACTAGTATCATCAATCTTTAAAATTGAAGAAGTTGGGTTTGGAAACACTGCAAAATCAATAGAACTAAAATCTTTTACACTTGCTGTAGCTTCTCCATAATTGTAAGTCGTTCTATAATCTTCTTCCTCATACCCTAGTATTTTATTTACATAAAAATTCTCTTGCCCTGTTAACGCATCAAAACCAAATTGATCTTTAAATGGATGCGTAAAACTACTCATCATTTGAGTTGAATCAAACGTATAACTTGTTTCATAAGAAAGCTCATAAGAACCATTACTATAATCAAAACTTTTTTCTAAGATTAAATTACCATTTGCATCATAAGTATACTCTTCCTTAAAGTAGGTTTCATAGGCAGCCCCATTCCAATCATAAGATATAATACGAACAATTTTATTATTTGTATTATATGTATACAACTCTTTATCAACTAAACTCCAAGAACTACCGTTCCAATCAGCATAAATAAATTCTGAAACCAAATCATTTGCACCATAACTTATGGTAATTTTAGAAGAAGCGTCTTGCTGATCCCCATCAGTAACATAAACCCAAGAGGAACCATTCCAATCTTGACCTACGACACTAGTAATTTTTCCATTAGTATATGCATAAGTACTTTTATATTGGTTTACCCAAACTCCATTAGTAAATTCTAAATCAATTGATTCCGTAACTTGATTATTACCATTATACGTATAGTTTGATTTATAACCATAAGATATATTGCCTGAAACATCAAAACTTTCATAAGTACTACTAACAACCCTATTGGCAGCATTATACACATAGGTTTCACTACTACTAAATTCCCAACTAGTAGTACTACTATCCCTATAATAAGATTTTTCTGAGACTAGGTTATTGTTTGCATCATAAGTAAACGTTCTTTTATAATTATTCTCCCAACTTGTACCATTGTAATATTCTTCTGTAGCAGAGGTTAGCTTTACTTGCGAAAAAGCAGTAATTGAACAAAGAAGTAAAAGTAATAAAGTAATTTTTTTCATAATTTATATATTTAAAAGGTTCACCTTAAAACTATAAAAAATAGTTACTCAGAACAATACCTACAAATAGGTATATTTCTAAAAAATCCTTGTTTAAAAAATTGTGAATCAACTTGCTAATTTTTACATTTGTATTTATAATTTTTATAAAAACATCATTAGAAATGGGAAGAGCATTCGAGCTTAGAAAAGGACGAAAAATGAAACGTTGGTCAGCAATGGCAAAAACCTTTACTAGAATTGGTAAAGATATTGTAATGGCTATTAAAGAAGGTGGTCCAAATCCCGATTCTAACTCTAGATTAAGGGCAGTTATGCAGAATGCAAAAGCTGCAAACATGCCTAAAGATAATGTAGAACGTGCAATTAAAAAAGCTACCGATAAAGATACTGCAGACTATAAAGAAGTTTTGTTTGAAGGGTACGCACCTCACGGAATAGCGGTTCTTTTAGAGACTGCAACAGATAATAATAATAGAACTGTAGCCAATGTAAGGTCTGCTTTTAATAAGTGTGATGGTAATTTAGGTACTTCTGGTTCTGTCGTTTTTATGTTCGATCATGTATGTACTTTTACAATCAAAAAAGAAGATATTACAATCGACTTAGAAGAGTTAGAGTTAGAATTAATCGATTTTGAAGTTGAAGAAGTTTTTGATGATGAAGAAGGAATTATCATTTATGCTCCTTTTGAGCAATTTGGAGCTATCCAAACTTACTTTGAAGAAAATAGTACAGAAATTTTATCTTCAGGATTTGAAAGAATCCCTACTACAACCACAAAATTAAACGAAGAGCAACAAGCAGATGTAGAAAAATTGTTGGAGAAACTAGAAGAAGATGATGACGTGCAAAACGTCTTTCACTCTATGGAAATGTAAAAAGTATTTGGGCGTTACCACAAGGGTCGGGCTTATTCGTTACAAGTACTCGACCTTTCTGGGCTGTGGGCTTTCTACTTCTATCCCTAACGCAAGAAATTTTAGTTTTTAAAATAGTATAATAAATACAAAGACCTTAGATATTAAAACCATCTGAGGTCTTTATATTTTATAAATTCAGAGAAAAAAACATCATGTGACTTATTAAAAAAAATGGTGTCCTATAAATGAGGTGTTCTTAAAAAGATACTTCTAACAAAAATCAAAAAAAGAAACCAGCGTCCTAACAACGCTGGTTTTATTGTATATGGTTTTTAAGTATTGAATTAAACACTTCTTGTCCTTCTAAAAAAGAAGTTTGTATTCCTAAAAATGAAAGTGCTTCCACCCTATTTTCTAAACGCACGTAATCTTTTTCTGTTGTTAAAATAAGCTTTTTAGAAGACTTTAAATTCGTGTATTCCTTCTTAATTATTTCTATTTCATTATCTGTAAAATGATGATGATCTGGGAATTTTAAATGTTTAAAATTCACGTTTTTCTCCGTTAAAAAAGATAAAAGTGGTGTTGGATTTGCAATTCCTGTTATTAATAAAACATCGTAGTCTTTTAAATCATTCACCAAAATAGATTCAGATCCAGCCGTTTGATCATCATAAGAAATCGTTGTAAAAAACACCTTTTTATGGAACTTCTTTAACTTCTGTTTAATACTGTTTTTGGAAGACTCCGTTAAATTTACAGGGCATTTGGTAACCAAAATAACATCCGCTCGCTTTGCTCCACTACTACTTTCTCTTAAATTTCCTGTTGGTAATAAAAAATCATCCGTAAATAAATCATCATACTTTGTCAATAAAATGTAAAAACTACCTTTTACTTTTCTATGTTGATAAGCATCATCTAATAAAATAACTTCAGGAGCATTGTCTGTAATCAACTTAGTAATTCCTGCTACTCTATTTGCATCAACAGCAACATCAATGGTATTAAACTTTTTATAGTATTGTAAAGGTTCATCTCCAACATCTTCCGCAGAATGCGTACTATTAAGCAATACAAAACCTTCTGTTTTACGTTTGTATCCTCTACTTAAAACAGCTGTCTTAAAACCATCTTTTAATAAACGGATTAAATATTCTATTTGCGGAGTTTTCCCAGTTCCTCCCACACTTAAATTGCCAACCACAATTATCGGAATCTTAAAAGAAGTCTGTTTAAAAAAACCTACTTCAAAAAAAAAGTTTCGTATGCTAGTGACCACATCATAAATAATGGCAAACGGAAAAAGTAAAAATCTTAGAAATTTCATTGATTCAAAAATAAGCAGGTTACACACATTAAAAAAGAAAAAAAACACGAATTTCACGTAAATTTCTTTTGTAAAGTTTATCGATTATTTTGATTGCTGTATTCTTTAAAGCGGAAATTAGTTCGTTATATAAATTATTAGTGTCAATCTAAATGTATAGTTAATGTTAATCGAAACTTATTTTAGAAACCTAATAATTCTCGACAGCGCTCAAACAGACACTACAAAAACCTGCAATTGTTTTAAAACAAATAAGTTTAATCAAAGAAAAGGATAAATTTGTCTACGCAACTTTCTTTTAAAATCTACTTTAAAGAGTTTCCATAGGCTATAACGCAATTATTTTAACAAATTGAAGAAATTCACATCCAAAAAGTAAGTCATTATTATGAATTTATAAACAGAAATGTTAACTTTGATTTTTTGACACAATATTTATTTATGATCATAAAAGACATCACCAACTACTTAGAAGAATTAGCTCCCTTAAATTATGCTGAAGACTTTGACAATGTTGGTTTATTAGTAGGGAATTATAATACCACCGTTTCTGGTGTACTAGTAACTCTTGATACCTTAGAAAAAACGGTAGATGAAGCAATTGCTAAGAACTGTAATTTAATTGTTAGTTTTCATCCTATTATTTTTGGAGGTTTAAAAAAACTAAACGGAAATTCGTATGTAGAACGCGTAGTTTTAAAGGCCATAAAAAATGACATTGCTATTTATGCAACGCATACTGCCTTGGATAATTCTAATAATGGTGTTTCTGCTAAAATGTGCGAAGTTTTAGGTTTAGAAAATCCTAAAGTTTTAATTCCTAAGAAGGGAATTATTAAAAAACTAACCACTTATGTTCCTACTAAAGATTCAGAAGCAGTAAGAAATTCTCTATTTGCTGCAGGCGCAGGAAATATTGGGAATTATGATAATTGTTCTTTTAATATTTTAGGTGAAGGAACTTTTAGAGGAAACGAAAAATCGAATCCGGTTATTGGTATAAAAGGAAAAGATACAACTGAAAAAGAAACTTTAATTTCTATCACTTTCGAAAGTAAGAATGAAGCTGCTATTTTAAAAACTTTAAAAGCAAATCATCCTTACGAAGAAATAGCATATGAAATTATAACCACAGAAAATATACACCAAAATATTGGAATGGGAATGATTGCTGAACTTCCATCAGAGATGGATGAAACCGACTTTCTTTTATATTTAAAAGCCACAATGAAAACGGATTGTGTGCGCCATTCTAATTTAATCAATAAAAAAATAAAAAAAGTAGCTGTTTTAGGTGGATCTGGTAGTTTTGCCATTTCTAATGCAATAAAAGCAGGTGCAGATGCATATGTGAGTGCAGATTTTAAATATCATGAGTTTTTTAAAGCTGAAAACAGTATCCTTTTGGCAGATATTGGACATTATGAGAGTGAACAGTTTACAAAAAACCTTTTGGTAGACTATCTTACGAAAAAATTTAGTAATTTTGCAGTCATTTTATCAGAAGAAAGTACAAATCCTATATATTATATATAAACATGGCAAAGAAGAAAGAAATTTCGGTTGAAGAAAAGTTAAGAGCTTTATACGATTTACAATTAATCGACTCTAGAATTGACGAAATTAGAAACGTTAGAGGTGAACTACCTTTAGAAGTTGAAGATTTAGAAGATGAAGTTGCCGGATTAAACACGCGAATTGCGAACTTAAACCAAGACGCAGCAAACTTAGAAACTGACATTAACAACAAAAAATTAGCTATTGATGAGTCTAATGGGTTAATGAAAAAGTATGATGAACAGCAAAAGAAAGTTAGAAATAACAGAGAATTTGACTCTTTATCTAAAGAAATTGAATATCAAGATTTAGAAATTCAATTAGCTGAAAAAAGAATTATTGAATACAAAGCAAAAATAGCTCAGAAAAAAGAGGTAATTGATGCTACTAACGAAAAGTTAGCAAAACAAGAAAAACATTTAAGCCATAAAAAAGCTGAATTAGATGCAATCTTAAAAGAAACTGAAAAAGAAGAAGAGTTATTAGCTCAGAAATCTGAAGAGTTTTCTCAAACTTTAGATGCACATTTATTTGCTGCTTATACAAGAATTAGAACTAAAGTAAAAAACGGTTTAGCAGTAGTTGCTATTGAGCGTGGTGCTTCTGGAGGTTCTTATTTTACAATTCCACCTCAGGTGCAATTAGAAATAGCAAATAGAAAGAAAATTACTATCGATGAACATAGTGGTCGTATTTTAGTAGATGCTGCTTTGGCTGAAGAAGAAAAATTAAAAATGGAGAAATTCTTTTCTTAATCTTTCTACTCATAAATTATAAAAAACTCGAAGCTTTTAGGCTTCGAGTTTTTTGTTTTATATAGAAAATGTTTCAAAACTGCTTCGCTAAAAAATACAAGAATCAAGACTAAATTAACTTTTCTTATTCTTTTTTCACACATAGATTGTCATTCAGAAAAGAATATTTTACCCTATGTTTACCCTTTTGGAGAGAGAAACTATTCAGAGATACTAACCAAGTAGAAAAAAGAACAAAACTCCAACTTATCACTTCGGATGGAATGAAAAGTCACATAAAGAAGAGAACACAGCGTTGAGCAACTTTGTGTGATTACTCTCTACCTCGAAAGGTCAAACTTTGAGAAAAATTATTTAAAAATATAAAAACCTCCCAAACTTCAAAACATGTCACTTCGGCATTTTGGAAATAGTAAATTAAAAGTAAGCACACTAAATAAATAGTTATACTTATACAATTTTTGGGCACCGTATATAAACAAAAAAACTCGAAGCAAATTGCTTCGAGTTTTAAACTTCATATACTTTATAAGTAAATTAGTAATCTAAGTTCTTAATATAACTTAACTTTTCTTTCCAAATAGTCAAATCTGCTTTAAACTCATTTACTCTATTTTTTACATTTAATACTAAAGGATTATCATCTGTTGCGTTAGAAAAGAAACCTAAATTATTTTCTAATTGTTGAATTTCTTTAACAACTTCATCAATCTTCTTTCTAACAAACATTTGTTCAGAATCTAACTTTCTAACATCGTTATCTGCTGCAAGACTATCTACAACATGTGTAAATTTTAACATAGCAACTTCATTCTTGTCTAAATCTAAACCACTTAAAGCTCTATCGATTAACTTGTTAAATTTACCATCAATGTGTCTTGCATTTCTTGGCAATGCACCTAAATTTCTCCAGTTATTTATAATTTCGAAAATACCTTCTTTAGTAGGATCTTTTAATTCTTTAACCGTTTCCAAGAATTCTTTTTTAGCATCTACAACCTCTTGTTGCTCTTTATTTAAAGAGTTTTTCTGTTCGTGGTATCTATCAAAATAATGATTACAAGCTGCTTTAAAACGCTTCCAAATATCATCAGAAAATTTACGAGGTACATGCCCTATTTTTTTCCAATCTGCTTGTATTTTCTTTAAAGTATTCGTCGAAGACTCCCAATCTTCACTTTCTTTTAAAGATTCTGCAAGCTCAATTAACGCCATTTTCTTCTTTAAATTCTCTTGCTGATCGTTTTTTTCATGCTTATAAAAAACATTTTTAGCGCTGTTAAATTTCTTTGTAGCCGCTTTAAATTTTTGCCAAACTTCTTCACTTTTAGAATACGGAAGTTTACCTGCATTAAAATATTCTTGTCTTAATTCTTCTATATCTTTAATACTTTTTTGCCAATCGTTATGCGTTTTATTATTAGAAGTATCAAAAGCATTTAATTTTTCTACCACCAATAATTTCTTCTCTATAATTTCTTGATGCTTAGAACGCATTTCTCTAAAGTGATCATGCCTTCTATCGTGAATTTTTTTAGTTGCTTCACTAAATTTACCCCATACATCTTCCCTCATTTCTTGAGAAACAGGTCCAATATCTTCTTTCCAAATTTTATGTAAATCTTGTAACTCTTTAAAAGCAACATTAATATCAGCTACTTCTGCCAATGCATTTGCTTTTTCTATAATTTTTAATTTTTCTTCTAAATTATGTTTAAAGTCTAAATCTCTAAAATCATTGCTTAAATGTAATAAATCATAAAAACGCTCTACATGATGATGGTAGGTTTTCCAAGTATCATTATAATGGTTCTTAGAAACAGGTCCAATCGTTTTCCAAGAATCTTGTAATTCTCTAAAACTTTTATACATTGTTGCTGTATCTGCATTTTCAATTAAATCTTTTAATTGCTCAATAACAGAAAGTCTTTTTTCTAAATTAGAAGAAAGTTGCTTGTCTAAATCATTATAATGTGCATCACGTTGTTTTTTATAATCAGACAACAGCGTATTATAATCCGTTTTTATAGGGCTAGAAAATTGAAAATCGATAGAATTACCTCCTTCTTCTAAAAAAGCTGCTTTCTTTTCTGCTAAAAGAGCTCCAAATTTCTGATTAAAAGCACTTTTAATACCTTCAACTTGAGTTTTTATTTTTTGAACAGGATTATCAGAAAGTGTTTTTTTAAGTTCTAAAACTAAATCTTCTAAAGATAATTTTGAATAATCTACAACATCAGATTCTGCATCTTTATCAGTATCTTTTTCAGCATCCTTAGCAATAGATTTCTCTATTTCATCAACTGCATCAACAGTATCATCTGTTTTTTCAAGATTTTCTACAACTTCAACTTTTTTAGTTTCATTTAAAACTTCTTCTACTTTCTTTTCCGTCTTATCAACGTTTACTTCATTTTTTTCTAACATATCTACAATGTTTAAGGTCTACTATAATACTACTATTATATATCTTATAAAGATACTGACAACTTACTAAATCTACAAACTATCTAACTATAAAATAACATAGATAATTTACTTTTGGGCGTTCCCTTACAGGTCGGGCTTTCCTTTACAATCTTTTTATTTATTCTTCATAAAAAGGATTTCCAATGCTCCCCCTAACGCACTGCGCTAATTGCCAACTATTCTTTTAATATTAAATAAATAATATCATTCTAATTATGCTTTATTCCAAATTCTCCAAGATTCTTCTGCTTGTAATTGCAACATTTCATATCCGTTTTTAATTGTAGCTCCTTGTGCTTTTCCTTTTGCTAAAAAAGTTGTCACTTCTGGATTGTAAATTAAATCGTACAACAAATGTTTTTCTGTAATAAACTGATACGGAATATCCGGACATCTATCTGTATTTGGAGATGTACCAACTGGAGAAGAATTGATAATAATTTGATATTTCTCCATGATTTCTTCCGTTAAATCTTGATAAGAAATTTCTTTTTTACCTTCTGGGTTTCTAGAAACAAATTTAAACTTAATATCATTCTTTTTTAAGGCATATGCAATTGCTTTAGACGCACCTCCTGTACCTAAAATTAAAGCTCTTTTATGGTGTTTTTTTATCAATGGAAATATTGATTTTTCAAAACCAACAACATCAGAATTATATCCTTTTAAATTTCCTCTTTTAGTAAATTTAATAGTATTTACAGCGCCAATAGCTTTTGCTGTTTCATCTAATTGATCTAAGTATTTCATTACTTCTTCCTTATAAGGAATGGTAACATTTATTCCGCCTAAACTATCTCCTCCTTCTTTTATTACAGCAGTAAAATCTTCTATTTTTTGAATATCAAAATTAACGTACTTACATTTTTGTAAATCTAATTTTTCAAACTTTTCTGTAAAATACCCACGAGAAAAAGAATACTCAATACCTTTTCCTAATAATCCAAAAACTTTATTTTTTCTTTCTCCCATAAAAATCTATTCCTAAAATTAACAAAATACCTAACACAATATAAAACACAGCTGTCCAGGTTTCTAAATTTGAAAAATCAGGAACAAATCGTTCATAATTTTCCACGATTTTATTTCCTTTTTTATCTATTAAAAAACTTCCTTCTTCTTGTAAATACACAGCCTTTTTCCAAGGCCAAACAATCCCTAATGATCCCGTAATAAAACCTATAATAACTGCATTTACAATTTGATTCCACCGTTTTAAAACATAGCCTAAAACATGACTAATAGAAACCAAACCAAAAGCAGAACCTACCGTAAAAACACTAATTATTTTTAAATAACGTACTTTTACAGGATCGGATAAAACTTTAAAATCTCCCGATAAAAGACTTGTAATAACATTGAATAATACATTTACAGAATCTACCAATAGTAACACATAATTCCCTAAAAGAATTAAGATAAAAGACCCAGAAAGTCCTGGAAGCGTCATCCCAGAAACACCAATAATTCCGCATACAAAAACAAACCAAAGATTGTCGTTTTCTGTTGCTGGCGTTAAAAAACTAATTCCAATTCCTATAGACGCTCCAATAACTAAAGATAGTATGTTTTTAAAATTCCACTCTCCAAAATCTTTTCCAATATAATAGATAGATCCTATAATCATTCCAAAAAACCAACTCCAAACATACAACTCAAAGTTGTCTAAAAAATAATCTAGTATTAAAGAAATACTAAAATAACTAAAGACACTTCCGCCCATAACTAAAAGCAGAAAAGAGCCATTAATGTAGCTATAAAAACTTTTAAATCGACCATTTAGAAGCAACCTAAATGCTTTTAAGTTTACCTTTCTAAATGAGTAAATTAATTCTTCATAAAAGCCAAAAACGAAAGAAACTGTTCCGCCAGAAACACCAGGAACCTTATTTGCAGCCCCCATTGCCAACCCTTTAAAAAAAAGGATTAATTTCTGTAAAAAAGTTCTTTCTACTAACATTTATTTTTTCGCTACAGCTAATTTTTCCATTCCTAGAATAATTACAAAACCAACAACTGCCAATACAATTGCCATGGTTAACTCTGCATCTCCATTAAAAGAAAAAGGACTTACACTTTGTTGATTAAATGGAACTTCTACTCCATGAGAATTTGTACGCCATGTTAAGGTTTGTTTCCAAGGCCAAATTTTATTTAAAGATCCAATTATAAAACCTGTTAAAGCAGCTAACGTTATGTTTTTATAATGTTTAAACAACCATTTTAAAACTCTAGAAAATGTTAATAGACCAATAATTGCACCAGCCATAAAAACTAAAATAGTTTTAAAATCTCTATTATTTAAAGCATCTAAAACAGGTTTATATGCACCTAATAACACTAAAATAAAAGAACCTGAAATTCCAGGTAAAATCATTGCACAAATAGCAATTGCTCCTGCAAGGAATATAAATAACGGAGAAGAATTTTCTGAAACTAAAGGATTTAGAGTCGTAATATAATACGCTAAAAAGGCTCCTAAAACCAAGACTATTACAGAAATAACATTCCATTTTGTAATTTGCTTAGCAATGTAAATTATACTAGCCAATACCAAACCAAAAAAGAACGACCATAATAAAATAGGCTCATTTTCTAATAAATATTTAATGACTTTTGCTAATGAAATTATACTTATAAAAATCCCTATAAATAATGAAGCTAAAAAATTACCGTTTAATTGTGTCCAAGCTGCTTTTAATCCGTCTTTTTTTAATGTCTTAAATAAGTCTAGATTTACATTGCTAATAGATCCTAATAATTCTTCATAAATACCAGAAATAAAGGCAATTGTACCACCAGAAACTCCAGGCACTACATCTGCTGCACCCATTCCCATTCCTTTTAAACCAATAACTATATAGTCCTTTATATTTCTACTCATTTTCTGTCTCTTTTTTTTAGAAAAACGAAGATAATAGAAATTTGAGAAAGATTATGAAAAGCTTAGTAATTTCAAGGTCTTCAAATCAAAAAAAAGCGATGTATAGATTTTATAATCACTTTTATATATCAGTAAATAAAAACCTGCTTTTTATTTACCTTAACTTCTTGTTTTATAGTAGCTACTTAATTTATTTTTGTCAGTTAGATCGCAGTTGAGAACTAATTCGATTACTAAAATAGTTTTCGACTCTTATAATCTATATAATTAACTATTTACCTCTAATCCTTTTTTTAACATTACTTCCTTTTTTGCTCTTAATTTTAAAGAGATGGCAGCAATGACAAAATAAATTACCGTTAACAACCATAAGTGATTCCATTCTTTTATTACATCTAAAAATGAAGCTTCCATTTGTGTTAATTTAACAAAGCCATTCATACCTGGTGTTGATGGAATGATGTCTGAAATAAATTTATAAAACTTAGAAAAACCTTCAACAGGAAAAGACAACCCGCTTAACATTAATGACGGAATAGAAAGCAATACTAAAAATACAATAGAATCTTCCCTTCTTTTAAAAAAGGAACTGATGGATATTCCTAGAAACACCACAGAAAATATATAGGGAATTATAAATACGTAAATTGATAATAATGAAGAACGCACCGGAATTCCAAACAACGTGTACACAACGCCAACTTGAATAGGAATAATAACGATATAAATTAAAGTATATAAACACGCTTTGGCTAATAAAACAGATAGCACGCCTCCTTTATGTAGTATCCTTGGAAATTCTTTATGTGTAGATTTAGATTCTCGTCGAGATCCACTTAAAAGACCAATTCCCATCAATAAAACTAATTGAATAATTAAAGCAGTTAACATCGGAATTAAATAAGTTGCATATCCAGAATTTGTGTTAAACAAACTGGTGGATATTGCTTTTATTGGCGTATAATTTTTCTGAGCTTCATCAAAAGAAACTCCTTTTGCCATTTCTTTTTTTACTGCAATTCCTGCACTAAAATATCCGTTAACCGCAGTAACATCTCCTAAAACACGTTTGTAAAATAACATATTAGCAGCATCAGAAAAAGTAGTAATGGTTGTTTGTCTGCCACTTCTAATATTCTTTTCAAAATTCTTTGGAATTATAACAATTCCTTGCACTTCTCTAAAATAGTAAGCTACTTTAGCTTCTTCTAAATCGGCAAATGATGTTATTGTTTTTGTACCTTCTGTAGCCGCTAACATAGCAATATAATCTCTACTCATTCTGGTACCATCTTGATTTACAATTGCAACCGGAACTTCTTTAATTATTTGATTTGAATATATATAAGTATACACCACCAAAATAATAAGGGTTACAGATAAAAAAGTACTTGCCACCGCTTTATCCGATTTAATTGAATTCCATTCGGTACGGAATGTATTCTTAAATGAAATGATGCCTTTGTAAAATAATTTATATAAATTCTTCATTTTAAATACTGTGATTAAACTTCCCTTTTAAAAACAATCTTTTTAACTTAAACCAACTTATTGAAATTGGCACAATACACAGAACAACTAAAATAATGATTGCCTTTAAAGAGTAAAATGCAGGAAACCCTCGTTGCGATTGATCTAGTAATAATTCAAAGAAATGGGTAAACGGAAAAACCTGACTCAGCCATTGCAATATTTCTGGCATTCCAAAAATTGGAAATGTAATTCCTGAAAAAGAAAGACTTACAGCTCCAAAACCAGATCCAATTGTTAAGGCTTCTCTAAAACTACCACTAATAGCAATAAAGAATAATGCAAATGACTGATTTGCTAAAATCAATAAAAGTAAACCTGTTAAAACGGTTGTTTTACTTCCAAAAAAAGGAAAATCTTGCCATACGTACATACTTAATAATGTAACAATACCTACAAATAAAAACCAAATTGTATAAGGTAAAACTTTTCCTAAAATAATAGCAGATAAGCTTCCGTTTGTAATGCTCAATAACTTATTTCCTTTGCTATACTTTAGATCTGCCCCAAAACAATAAATAGTGGTTAGCATGACAAATAATTGAAAAAACATCGTTAAAAACCCGGTGTTTAAGTAATAGGAGTAATTTGTATACGGATTAGACAATATATGATTATTTGCTTTTATAGGTTGATAATTCACCAATGCTTGTTGCTTTGACACTCCTTTTTTACGTTGCTTTTCTATGTTTACACCAGCCGAAATTGTGCCAATAACTTTCCGAAATGCTTTATATTCTAATCCACCAGCCAATAAAAAATTACTATTGTACTGGTTGATGATGTTTACTTGTTTTCCTCTTTTTAAATCTGCTTCAAAGTTTTGAGGAATTGTAACGACACCATACGCTTTTCCCAAGCTAATTAACTCTTCTCCTTTTTGCTGATTTATAGGAAAAAAACCAATTTTAATATCCGGCGCAGCATCTAACTGAGCAATAACATTTCTTGAGGTTGCGGTATGATCTAAATCTACCACAGCAACAGGTAAATCTCTAGCAACACCTTCACTTAAAAGCGTATTGAAAAACAAAATGGACACAAAAGGCAATATTACTGCAAGAACAAAAGTCGACTTACTGTTAAATAACAGTGCGATCTCTCTTTTTGCAATCCGTAAAGAGGGTTTCATTTTACTCATTAAATTGAGAATAATCAATTAAAATACTCATTCCAGGTCTTAACTCTACTTCTTTTTCAACAGGCATCGCCTTAATTTCAAAAGTTCTAATATCAAAATCTCCAGTAGCTTTTGTTGCACTCCAAGTAGCATAATCTCCTAAAGCAGCAACATAATAAATTTTAAATTGTACTTTTTTATTGTTTAAAGCAGGAATCGTTGCTTCAAAAACACTTTCTTTTTTAAAATTGAAAAGACTCGTTTCTTTGATATTTAAGATAGCGTAACTATTTGTTAAATCAACCAAATGAACAACTGGGTAACCTGCTCCTATTAATTCTCCTTCTTCTGGTAAAAAATCAAGAACTTCTGCATCTATAGGTGCAATAATATTACGCTCGTTTTTATAACCTTCTAACTCAATTAAAGCGCCATCTGCCTGTTTTACCATTGCTGTTGCAGCATCTATATCTTCATTTCTAGCACCTTTTTTTGCCATTTGATACATGCTTAACGCTGCTTCTTGGTCTTTTAACGCAACTTCTTTTTTTGCAAATATTTCATCTCTTTTTTGTTCAGAAATTACGCCATCCTTAAATAAGTTTGCCATACGAGTGTATGTCTTATTCATTACATTGGCTGCTGCTGTTGCTTTTTCATAGACACTTTTTGCTGCTCTAATTTCTTCTGACCTTGCTCCATTTTGTGCTTTATTCTTTTGAGCATTTGCAGCATCTCTTAAAGCTAACGCTTGTTGCTCTTTTGCCATAATTTCTGGACTTAAAAGCGTTGCTATCAATTGTCCTTTTTTTACACTTGCTCCTTCTTTCACTTCAAAAGAATTGATACGTGTAGGTATTTTAGAAGACAAATAAATTTCTTTTGCTTCAATTCTACCTTGTAAAACAACCGATTTAGGTTTCGTTAAAAACCACACACCTGTAAGAACTATAATTGAAATAATTACAACACCTATTAATGATTTTATAAATTTTGAATTTCTCATTTTAATTTTATTATTAATTTTGATTTAAGAAAGAAGCTGTTTTTCCTGTAAGTACCATTAACTCTCCGTAAGCTACATTGTACTCATATAAGGCTTTTATTTTATGTAATTTAATTTCTGATAACTTTAGAGTTGCGTCCATCACTTCTAGTGAAGTTCCAGTTCCTTCTTCAAAGGCACGTGTTCTCATAAATTTTAGTCTATTTGCCAATGCTTCATCTGTATGTAAACTTTCGTATTGCTCCAGTTCTTTTTGCATGGTATTGTACAGTTTTTCTGTATACGTCGTTAAATTTAATCGAGCTTGTCTATCAATTTCTTCTACTTGAGAAATTTTATATTTTGATGCTTTTATTTTATGTTCTCTTTGAAAACCATTAAACAATTCCCATTCTACACCAACACCAACAAACCATTTTGTATCTACCAATGGTAAATTATCTTTCCAAAGGATATATTTTCCAGAAACTCCTACTTTCGGAAAATAATCACTCTTTTCTACTTGTACACCTACTTTTGCTAGCTCATGATTTTTTTCAATGATTTTTAACTGTTCATTGTCAGTCAACATATCATTGGTAAAATCTTGCAAAGGTTTTACAATGGTGGGTTCCTTAAATTCACTACTGAAACCAGAAATGGATTTTACTCCTATTAAGTTCTGAACAGCCGTAGTAGCCAAATCGACATCTTTTTTAGCACCTAACAACTCTCTATTTGCATTAGACAAAGCTACTTTAGCGTTTAAAGTTTCTACTTCTGGAATAATACCATTTTCGAAAAACTTAGTTGCTTGGTTATTATGTAACAAAATAACATCATATACTTCTTGTCTTAACTGAACTGCTTCTTCGGCTAATTTTAACTTAAAAAAGTAATTGATTAACTGAATCGTCAATGCATCTTCTTTAATTTTATGCTTGGTTTCTGACAATGCTAATTTTATTTCTGAAGCTTTGTTAGCGGCATTAATCTTTCCTCCTGCATAAATTGGCATCGATATATCTGCAGTGGCAAACCCCATATTTTTTTCTTGCAGAGTAAAATCCCAACTCCCTAAAACGGCTGTAGGATCTGTAATCCCTAACAAGCCACCTACCATATTTCTTTGCTCATTTAAATCAGCCGAAATATCTTTATCTAAATGCATATAAGTACCAGAAACACCTACCGTTGGTAAACGCAATCCTTTTGTAGCTTTATGCTCTTCTTCCATCGCTTTTACTTCAAAGCTAGAGGCTTTTGCATCTCCGTTTTTAGACAACATTAAGTCATACGCTTGCCTTAAGGTAATATCTTGGGCGTTTGTAAATGTTGTTATAAAACCTAATACAACAGAGAAAAACACTCCTATTCCATTCAATTTCATTGATTTATTTTTTAAATTGATATTCACTTATTTTAAAATATTTAAAATATTATCAGTTAGTTTATCTACATCATCTATAGTAACTTCTTGTTCTCCAAAAATATTTTTTCTTGTAAAATTGATATAATCCACGGCATAGACCAAAATGTGATAATGCAATTGATACACCGTTGTTTCTTTCGAAATCTCACCAGATTTCACTCCAATTATTTTGATGCTATTCATTAACTCAGCACTTTTTTCTTTAATGATTTCTGATGCAAAAAAGTTTTCATTATGTAACAATTGATAAAAAAATTTTGAAGCATTTGGCTCTTCTAAAAAGTAAGTAACTCTATTTCTAATAAACTCTTCTATAAGTGGTTTAATAGTATCTGTGTTTATGGTTAATAAATATTCTAGCTCTTTATATAAAGAGTTTACCTTATCACGATAGAGTTCATTTATTAAATCTTGTTTACCCGTATAAGTTCTATACAAATACCCACCACTTACGTTTGCTTTTTTAGCAATCATAGCAATTGTAGTTGCTTCAATACCATGTTCTACAATGGTATGCATAATCGCATCTTTAATTCTTGCTATTTTATCTTCATCAATTTTACGCGCCATACTTAGAATTATTTTCCAATACAAAGTTATGAATAAATGTTCATTCATTTATTAAAAGTGAATAATTTTTTATAAATTGTAATTAACTTAAATATTTTACTATAAATATATAATCATAAAATTTAAAACATTATTGTCAATAAAAGATATAAAACCGCTTCTTTTTTAGATATAAAAACATAGATTTATGAAAAAAATATGTTCCAACTAAATAAAAAATAATCTCTATTCAAAGCTTACTGTTATATAAAATAGTAAGCTTTGAATGGAGAAAATATGAAGTTTAAATATTTCATCTTTTATTGATAAATAAGAAATTTATATGGAAGAGAAAAACAGTAGTGCTAATAAACACATTGAATACAAAACTTTAAGGAGAAGATTATAAAACATATTAAAATAAGCTTTAATTCCTAACGGATGAAGCTGTAATCAGATCTGTTCTGTTAGTTATTTTTATTGTTTGTATAAATAAAGATTCTTAGACATTTTTTGATTGAAAATAAAGAGATTTAATTTTTTCGTAATACTGCAATAGAATACTCTCTACTGACCCACTCTCCCGTTTTACTTTTTACTGTTTCTGTTTTATTTTTAATCTTTACTAACTTAAAATCAGTCTCAGCTATTAGGTTTATAAACGTTTCATGATCATAAAGACTAAAAACGTTTGTATTAGCAACAAAAGGAAGTTGTTTCATAAAACTACTATTGGCAAAAGACACTACAAAAACACCATTAGATTTAAGTACTCTGTGTATTTCTGTTAAAAAATCTATGGGATTTGTCCAAAAATATATAGTATTTACAGTAATAATTTTATGAAAAAAATTAACAACATATGGAATGTTTAGTCCATTGTATAATAAAAATAATGCAACCCTTTTCTTAATGTATTTTGCATTTATTTTTACTGCTTGTTGTTGCATAATTTCAGATATCTCCATTCCAAAATATTTCAATTCACTAGCCTGTTTTAGTACATCGGGTAAATGAGAAGCATTTCCATGCCCCAATTCTAATACCCTATCTTTATCTTGTACATCAAGTAATTTCACACTTTCTAAAACCATACCTTTATTAGTGTCGCTTAATAACTCACCTATAAAAATACCCTTTTCTCCCTTTGGACAACGAAGTTGCTGTGCCAATTGATTTAATTCTTCTTTATCAACCGATTCTATTAATTCTTCTTTCATAAATACTCTATTTAATTCTATACTCATCTAAAATATCGTCTATATTTAAAATAAATTGAGTACCTAAAATTAAATCCTCTAAAAGCCCTAAAATTGTGTCATCCACTTTAATACAAGTATCAACTAATTCACTTGTAGTCCAAATTTTATTACATCGTTCTCCTTTGCAGCTGTCACAATTACAAGGAACATGAGATCCTCGAACAACATCTAATAAATTATCTAGTTCATTTTCTGCCATAAAAACTCCTACAGAGCCAATAACTATTTGCATTTCATAATTTTGGTTTGGGTATTTATTTACTTTATAACTTGCTCCATATTTATTTTTATAAATTAATTCCATATTTAATTTTAAAGGTTTTTGCCTAGCTCTATTTAGAACAACTCTAAATAATATTTAGCAAATATAGTTTTTAATTTTATTTAGAACAATTCTAAATAAAATAAAACATCAATTAATAAATATTGAAGAAATCTAATTGTAAATACATGTTAATACGCATACTAAAGATGAAGAAAGCAAAAAAATTAAGAGTTAGAACGACATATAATTTATGAGTAACGATTATCAAGCATTATGATAAATATATTTAGGAACTAATAAAATAAACCATTGTGTATTTATACAATATTATTTTTTTTGATTAGAATATAATTTAAGTAAAACTTTAAGTCAACACTTGTATTTCTATATAAACACAGAAAACATGTGTTACGATTTCCACTTGAAATTGTTTTAAAAAACAGTTAATTTTAAAACTCAAATACAATTCAGATAAACACACACAAATAAAGTACTAAAATACAGAAACATAAATATAATTTAAAAACAAAACTAACCTTATTTAAATTTAATCTAAATAAATTTTGATGTTAAATTTAGTTAAAATACATTTGTGAAATAATTTATAATTTAATTTTTATTTAAAAATGGTAATAAAAAAAATAGTAACTTTTTTTATATTAGTACTAACATTAACCGCAGCTGTAGCGCAACAGAATACTATAAAAGGTACAGTTTTAGACAATAAAAAAACACCTCTTGCAGGAGTAAGTGTAACTATTAAAGGTACAAAAAAAGGTTCTGAAACCGATTTTAAAGGTAATTTTGAAATTAAAAATACTCAAAAAAATCAAACCTTAGTGCTTTCATACCTTGGTTTTAAAACGAAAGTAATTGTAATCAACGATAAAACAAACTTAGGAGAAATTGTACTGTTTGAAGGTAATGAGCTTTTAAGTGAGATTGTATTAAAAAGTAGAAATAATAAATTTTCTCGTAAAAAAACCGCTTATGTTTCTAAATTACCTTTAAAAGATTTAGAAAACCCTATAGTATACAGTACAATTACAAACGAGTTATTAGAATCTCAAATTGTAACCAATTTTGATGATGCAATGACAAATGCTACCGGTATTACAAAACTTTGGGAATCTACAGGACGTGCTCCAGGAGAAGGTACTGCTTATTTTTCTACCAGAGGGTTTTCTGTACAACCTTCATTAGTTGATGGTATGCCAGGCTTTACATTTAGTGCTGTAGATCCATCATATATAGAAAGGATCGAAGTTATAAAAGGACCATCTGCAACATTGTTTGGTAGCACAGTTTCTTCTTTTGGAGGTTTAATAAATGTGGTAACAAAAAAACCTTATAAAGGTTTTGGAGGAAGCGTTTCTTATACAGGAGGATCTTTTGGAATGAATCGTGTATCTGCGGATGTAAATACTCCTTTAGGCAACAATGACGATTTATTTTTTAGAATTAATACCTCTTACTTAACACAAGATAGTTTTCAGGATGCAGGGTTTAGAAACACATTTTTTGTTGCTCCTTCTCTATCTTACACTGTAAATAATCGTTTAAACATATCTGTAGGTATCGAATATTCTAATACAGAACAAACGAATCCTTCTATGTTATTTTTAAGAAGAGGGTTGCCTTTGGTTTCTAATAATATTGAACAATTAGGCATAGATCCAAATAAATCTTTTACTTCTAATGACATCACTTTAACTAGCCAGATTTTTAACACACGTGCTATTGCTGATTACAAAATTTCAGATAATTGGACTTCTCAAACCGTATTTGCATCAACTTACTCTGAAGCTAAAGGATACTATCAATATTTAATTGACGGCGCAAGTGCTGCTTTTTTTACTATTCCTAATTTATTAGGGGATGCTGCTGCTTATGTACAAAATGATTTAGATTTAATTCTTGGAGAATCTGCCATTCTATTACAAGATGATGTATTTGCTCGTTTGTATGACAAAAGAGATGCGGATGCAGTAAAAACAAATATTCAACAAAATTTTATAGGTGATTTTAAAATTGGAGAGGTTCGTAATCGATTAATTTTAGGCTTAGATTATGTTTACAGAAATGCAAATTCAAGAAATAAAAATGGAAATCCTACATTAGCCCAAAACTCACAATTCCCAAACATAGTGAATACTTTTAACTATGCAATTCCAGGAGCTGGTGATGCTTTTGCTGCTCAATTAGCTAGTTTTCCTTATTTTGATGGTTTCTTTTCTTCAAACGGAGAAGTAGTAGCAACTTCCTTTACCCCAAATGCAACTTATAAGACTACTAAATCTGATTTGGATGCAATTTTTGATCCACTAACAGCAAACCACATTAGTACAAGTTCTCAAACTTTTGCTTTATATGCCTCTAATGTAGTTAATATTACTGATAACTTAACGGTTAATCTAGGACTTCGTTTAGATCATTTTGACCAAGATGGTAATGATGATGATCTTTTAGATGATTATACTAAAACAACGTTTTCTCCAAATGCAGGGATTCTATACCAAGCAATCCCTAATAAATTGACTTTATTTACCAATTACCAAACAGGCTTTGTAAATAACGATCCTTCTGTAAATTCTGATGGAACTGTAGACACTTTTAAACCAACAAAAGCCATTCAGTTTGAAGGTGGTATTAAAACAAACTTTTTTAAAGGAAAGTTAAATGTTGGCGCAAGTTATTACAATATTACAGTAGAAGATTTTGTAGGATCAGATCCTAATTCAGTTTTATTTCCAGAAAGTTTAATTCTTAATGAATCACAAAGTGAAGGTATTGAGTTAGAAGTGAACACAAATCCTTTAGCTGGTTTAAATTTACGCGCTTCATATTCTTATAACGACAGTAAAATAACGGATGCGTATAGCGAAACAACCGGATTACAATACGATGAATTACAGGACAGAAGACCAGAATCTGCCGGACCGGATGCTACTTATAACTTTTGGGCAGACTATAGATTAGTAAATTCTGATAATAAATTTTTACAGAATTTAGGTTTTGGAGCAGGTTTTAATGGTACTTCAGAACACATAACAGCAAATAATGCAGTGACAGGTACCTTTACATTACCAAGTTATACAGTATTCAATTCAACAATATACTATAATACAGATAAAATTAGAATCGGATTAAAAGTAAATAACATTACAGATGAAACCTATTATAAAGGTTGGAGCACTGTTAACGCACAAGCACCTAGAGCATTTTTAGGAACGATACAATACAAGTTTTAATATTTATTTGAGTTGATTTTTAAACAGCTCTAAATCTAATGGTTTAGAGTTGTTTATTTTTAAATGATTAAAATGATTACAATTAGTTTATTATTAATTTTATTAGCAAGTTTAGTTTTTTATAACACTTCTAAAAAAGCACTATTGCTATATAATTCAGCAATAGAAACCTGGATTCAAGTAAATAAAAATTATTCAAAAGCTATAGCCTTACTGTTTTTAATAGTTAGTTTACTATCTATAATTTTAATCTTTGGTTTTACCTCTGGAATTATTTTTTGGTTAATCTCATTCATCTCTTTTTTAAGTACTATCGTTATTATTTATCCTTTAAAGATCGTCAACTATAAACATTTAATCATTTTATTTTTAATACTACTCGTTTTAGAATTAATAACATAAATATGCCTGCAAATACTAAATACTTAAACAAATCTCCTTGGCAACAATTTGCAAAAATTTCTGCTGGTATTATAGGAGGCTATTTAATTGCCGCACTTTTTCATATGTGTTTGTCATTATTACTTCCAAATCCAAAAGAAGTTTTAATAACATCTACCATAACCATATTTATTGTTTGGTGCATACTTTTAATTGTCCCTTTTTTATTTAAAAACGGATGGAAAGCATGGTTACTTTACCTTTTAACAATTCTAATTCTTTTTAGTGTTTATTATTTAGCATCTAAAAACAATCCTTTTATATAATGAGTAATAAAAATTACAACGTTTTTTTTAATACACATACTGTAAGTGGTATTGTTATTAGTTTTGCCTTATTTGTTATTTTTTTTGCAGGTGCTTTTTCTCTATTTAAAGAAGAAATTGCTATTTGGGAAAATGGAAACTCAATAACTCATACAGAAAGACAAGATATTGATTTCGATAAAATTTTTAAATCTTTAGATGAAGATCATCAATTAACAGGAAGAGATTTGCAATTAAATTTCGGAGAAAAAGACGACCATATTTATGTTTCTCTAGGCAAAAATAGAGACTCTTTAGCCACGGAAGAAACAAAAAAAACAAATTACTTTTCTGTTAACATCAATACAAGTGAGGCAAAAAATTATGAAGAACATTATAGCTTAGGAGAATTTTTATATCGATTACATTTTCTTGCTCAATTTCCATATATAGGTATTTACTTAGCTGGTTTTGTTTCTCTATTTTTCTTGTTTGCTATTGTAACGGGAGTTATTGTTCATTGGAAAAAAATAATATCAAACTTCTATTCTTTTAATCCTAAAGCTGCATTAAAACGAGTTTGGACAGATGCTCACACAGCATTAGGTGTAATTGGCTTACCTTTTCAATTTATGTTTGCCGTAACTGGAGCTTACTTTTGCTTAAGTTTATTGGTCTTAATACCTGCTAACTTTTTATATAATGGAGATCAAGCTAAATTAATGGAAGATGTAAGACCTGATCGAAAAATTTACGAATGGGTTGCTAAATCAGATAAAAACATTCCTAGTTTTAACCAATTTGCAGAAAAAGCAGTAAAAGAATGGGATCATTTTCATTTAACCAGAGGTTTTGTAAGAAACTATGGAGGTACTAATATGAAGTATATTCTTATTGGAGACCTAAAAGATAGCGAACGTTTTATAGGTATTGGACGAATTATTTACAATCCATATACAGGTGTTGTTGAATCTATAAAAAATCCTAATAAAATTAATTACATAGAAGATTTTCAGAGGGTTTTAGGACGTTTACATTTTGCTGATTTTGGCGGAACCCCCATTAAAATCATCTATTTTCTACTTTCTTTAATTACTTGTTTTGTAATAATTACTGGAGTTTTAATTTACGTAGAGGCCAGAAACAAAAAAAGCATCACTTTAAAACAACGATTATATACAGCTAAAGTTGGTCATATTTATTTAGCAATATGCTTATCTATGTTGCCGGTTACAGCCTTATCTTTTTTGTTTGTTAAAACATGTATAGGTTACTTTAACGATAATCAAGCTGCTATTTATTGGTTTTACTTTATTACATGGCTTTTATTTATTCTATTTTTTAGATTTAAAAGAGATAATTATTACACCAATAAAGTAAGCCTTCTTTTAGGTGCTATATTCGGATTTTTAGTACCAATTACAAACGGAATTATCTCTGAGAATTGGTTATGGAAAACCTTTGCAAAAAACCAATTTGATATTTTAACAATTGATGTGCTTTGGATTATTATTGCTTCAATTTCATTACTGTTTTACTTAAAAATAAAACCTAAAGTGAAAGAACAAAGTGCATTTACAAAACATCCTATTGACTATAAGAATCGAAAAAAATTATTATCAGAAGAAAAGAATAAACTATCCAATACTAACAAAACAGAAATTACAGATAAAGATTTACTAAATAAAAACGAGATTCCTATGAGAACAAAAATTATAATCCTTTGGATATTTTTAGCAATCGGTTGGATTGTTCATCACATTTATGGTCTTTTTAATATCTATTATAACGAAACTTTAATTATTGAAGGTGCAACAGGAGAAACTCCTTTTAATCATCATATTTACAGAATTTTATTCGAAGGTCTTTGTCTACTTTTTGGTTTATTAACCATAGAGGTTTCAAAAAAATGGTTTAAATGGACTTCTTTTATTTGGGCTATTATTGCTGGAATATATAATATTTATCATTTTATTGAAGCACTAATTTTTGAAAGTGATAATATTTCTGAAATTTTTATGCTTGCGCTAGTTTCTCTAGCTAGTATTTTCCTTGTAAGAAACTTGTATCTATGGAAAAAATAAAAGACATTGGCTTAATTTACGGTTCAGACACTGGAATGACCGAAGAAATTACAAGTTCTATTATAGATAATTGGAATTTATGCAACATAGACGTTATAGAAGTTTCTCAAGTAAAAAAAGAAGATTTTAATAAATTCGACATCCTAATTCTTGGCCTTTCAACTTGGTATGACGGAGACTTACAAAGCGATTGGGAGTCTTATTATGATGAATTTAAAACAATAGATTTTACAGGTAAAACAGTTGCTCTTTATGGTTTGGGAGACCAATATGGTTATGGAGAATATTTTATTGATGGCGTTGGAATGTTAGCAAAAGTTATTTTAGAGAATAATGGAAAAATAACAGGTTATTGGTCCACTAATGGCTATGATTTTGAACAATCTAAAGCATTATACAATGATGATTTCTTTTATGGATTAGCTATTGATGAAGACAATCAATCGGAATTAACCGAAGAAAGGTTAAGCGATTGGCTTTCTGTTTTAAAAGATGAATTTTCTATTCTTTTAAATTAGAAGAGATAACCTTAAACTAATAGATAATTCTCTTAACTTTTAGAACTAATCTTTTATATTGCTATTAAAATAAGTGGTTTATTATAAAAACAAAAAGCATCCAAAATTTGGATGCTTTTTTATGTTCTAATAATTTCTAATTACTTATTCAAATACATTTTACGTCTTGCGTACAAATCATAAAACTGATCGTCTCTTAAACTATCAATAAATAAAATACTCTCTCCAGTAGACTTCATTTCTGGTCCTAGTTTCTTATCAACGTTCGGGAACTTGTTAAAAGAAAATACAGGTTGCTTAATTGCATACCCTTCTAATTGAGGGTTAAAATTAAAATCTGTTACTTTATTATGACCCAACATTACTTTAGTTGCATAATTTACATACGGTTCTTTGTATGCTTTTGCAATAAAAGGTACTGTTCTAGATGCTCTTGGGTTTGCTTCAATTATATAAACAATATCATTTTTAACAGCAAACTGAACATTAATCAATCCTACCGTTTTTAATTCTGTTGCAATAGTACGTGTATGATCTTTAATTTGTTGTAAAACTAAATCTCCTAAATTAAATACAGGTAAAGTAGCATTAGAATCTCCAGAATGAATTCCACAAGGCTCTATATGTTCCATTATTCCTATAATATACACATTACCATCAGCATCACAAATTGCATCTGCTTCTGCTTCTATGGCTCCATCTAAATAATGGTCTAACAGTAATTTATTACCTGGCATTCTTCCTAATAAATCAACAACATGCTTTACAAGCTCTTCTTTGTTGATCACAATTTTCATCCCTTGCCCTCCTAATACATAAGAAGGTCTTACTAAAATAGGGAAATCTAATTCATCTGCTAAAGCCAAAGCTTCATCCGCAGTTTCTGCGATACCAAACTCAGGATAAGGAATGCTATTCTTTTTTAACAATTCAGAAAAAAGCCCTCTATCTTCAGCTAAATCTAATGCTTCAAAAGAAGTACCAATAATTTTAATTCCGTATTTCGTTAACTTTTCAGCTAATTTTAAAGCGGTTTGTCCTCCTAATTGTACAATAACCCCTTCTGGTTTTTCATGACGAATAATATCATAAATATGTTCCCAAAAAACAGGTTCGAAATATAATTTATCAGCAGTATCAAAATCTGTAGAAACCGTTTCTGGATTACAGTTGATCATAATGGTTTCGTAACCACATTCTGCAGCTGCTAAAACACCATGCACACAACAATAATCAAACTCAATTCCTTGTCCAATTCTATTTGGTCCAGATCCTAAAACGATGATTTTCTTTTTATCAGTTACAATACTTTCGTTTGCAATGATAATTTCTCCGTCTGCTGTTTCAATTTCATTTTCGAAAGTTGAATAGTAGTAAGGAGTCTTTGCTTTAAACTCTGCAGCACAAGTATCAACTAATTTAAAAACACGTTGTACTTTTAATTCTTCTCTTTTTGTATATACTTCACTTTCTAAACAGCCCAACATGTGTGCTATTTGTCTATCTCCGTATCCTTTTTGTTTTGCTTCTAATAATAAATCTCTTCCTAAAGTATCAATTTTGTAGGTAGAAATTTCTTTTTGAAGTTGAAATAACTCTTCATATTGTTTTAAATACCACATGTCTATTTTTGTGATATCGTAAATCTGAGTTAATGGAATTCCCATTGCAATTGCATCGTAAATGGCAAATACACGATCCCAACTTGCATTGGTTAATTTTTCTATAATTTGGTTGTAGTCTGTATACCCTTTCCCGTCTGCACCTAAACCGTTTCTTTTAATCTCTAAAGACTGTGTTGCTTTGTGTAGTGCTTCTTGGAACGAACGTCCAATTCCCATTACCTCTCCAACAGATTTCATTTGTAAACCTAAAGTTCTGTCTGAACCTTCGAATTTATCAAAATTCCAACGAGGTATTTTTACAATTACATAATCTAAAGTTGGCTCAAATAAAGCCGATGTAGATTTTGTAATTCCGTTTTCTAACTCATCTAATGTATACCCAATCGCTAATTTTGTAGCTACTTTTGCAATAGGATACCCTGTTGCTTTAGACGCTAAAGCGGATGAACGAGAAACACGAGGATTAATCTCGATAGCAATAATATCTTCTTTTTCGTCTGGCGAAACTGCAAACTGTACGTTACAACCACCTTCAAAATCTCCAATAGAACGCATCATTTTTATAGACATGTCTCGCATTTTCTGATATGTTTTATCAGAAAGTGTCATTGCAGGTGCTACTGTAATAGAATCTCCAGTATGAATTCCCATAGGATCCATATTTTCGATAGAACAGATAATAACAACATTATCGTTTTTATCACGTAATAATTCTAATTCGTATTCTTTCCATCCCATCATCGCTTTGTCAATCATCACCTCATGTATAGGAGATGCTTCTAAACCGAAACTTAATAGTTGGTCAAAATCTTCTGCTTTATAAACAATAGAAGCTCCAGCCCCTCCCAAGGTATAAGAAGAACGAATAACTAAAGGAAAACCAAATTCTTGTGCAATTTCTTTTCCTTTTAAAAATGAAGTAGCTGTTGCTTGAGGCGCCATTGGCACATCAATCTTTAACATTAACTCTCTAAATTGCTCTCTATCTTCAGTAATATTAATGGCATCGATATCTACACCAATTAATTTTACATTAAAGTCTTCCCAAATTCCTTTATCATCTGCTTCAATACAAAGGTTTAATGCAGTTTGCCCACCCATTGTTGGTAAAACAGCATCAATTTGTGGATGCTCTTTTAAAATTTGAATGATAGACTTGGTTGTTAAAGGCAACAAGTAAATATGATCAGCCATAGATGGGTCTGTCATAATTGTTGCAGGGTTCGAGTTGATTAGAACTGTTTCTATTCCATCTTCTCTTAAAGAACGTAAAGATTGTGAACCAGAATAATCAAATTCACAAGCTTGTCCAATAACAATTGGTCCAGATCCAATAATTAAAACTGATTTGAGGTCTTTTCTTTTTGGCATTGTAAGTTGTTGTGTTATGTTGTTTTACAAAAATAGTTAGTGCTTGGGTATAAAAAAAGGCATTACTTAAAAAAGTAACACCTTATATATTAACAAATGTTAATCATTTATTTTTTATGTCTAGTTTCAGTAGAAACAGAAATTTTCTTTCTTCCTTTAGCTCTTCTACGAGCTAACACCTTTCTACCATTAGCAGAAGCCATTCTTTCCATGAAACCATGTTTATTTCTTCTCTTTCTCTTTGACGGTTGGTAAGTTCTTTTTGGCATTATCTGTATTTTTAAATGTCTTCTATTATTATGTTATTGCTTTAAATTCTACTCTTTTAAAGCGTTGGCAAATATACAACTGTTTTTATTTATGACAAACACTATTTTAAAAAAAAATGAAATATTTTTTAACGAGACAAAAGTACAAGTTTTGTAAATCTTTTCACCTTTTTTATTTGACAGAATTTTTAGAGTTAGTACTTTTGCGCAAACCTAAGAATACCATGAGTAATACTAAATATGTTTTTGTAACAGGAGGCGTAACATCATCCCTTGGAAAAGGAATTATTGCTGCATCATTAGCAAAATTATTACAGCAAAGAGGATTTTCTGTAACTATCCAAAAATTAGACCCTTATATTAATATAGACCCAGGAACTTTAAATCCGTACGAGCATGGAGAATGTTATGTTACAGATGATGGAGCAGAAACAGATTTAGATCTAGGTCATTATGAGCGTTTTTTAAACATTCCTACAAGTCAATCTAATAACGTAACTACAGGTAAAATTTATCAATCTGTAATTAATAAAGAGCGTAAAGGAGAGTTTCTAGGAAAAACGGTACAAGTTATTCCTCATATTACAGACGAAATTAAACGTAGAATCCAGATTTTAGGAGAAACGGGTGATTATGATATTGTAATTACAGAAATTGGTGGAACTGTTGGTGATATTGAATCTTTACCTTATGTAGAGTCTGTAAGACAAATGCTTTGGGAAAAAGGAGAAGATAATGCCATTGTTATTCATTTAACATTAATTCCTTTTTTAGCTGCAGCAGGTGAATTAAAGACAAAACCTACGCAACACTCTGTAAAAATGTTAATGCAAAGTGGTGTAAGCCCAGATATTTTAGTGTGTAGAACAGAACATGAAATTTCTGACGACATTAAACGTAAACTAGCTTTATTTTGTAATGTGAAGCAAGAAGACGTAATACAGTCTATAGATGCAGAGACTATATATGATGTTCCTAATTTAATGTTAGCACAAGGTTTAGATACCGTTGTTTTAAATAAATTAAAGCTTTCTTCTAAAGGAGAACCAGAATTAAAAGTTTGGAACAACTTTTTAGAGAAACACAAAAACCCAAAGCACGAAGTAGAAATTGCCTTAATTGGTAAATATATTGAGTTGCAAGATTCTTATAAATCTATTACAGAAGCTTTTATTCATGCAGGTTCTACTCATGAAACTAAAGTAAAAGTACGTTGGGTACATTCAGAAAGTTTAACACCTAAAAATGCAGAGAAAAAATTAGCAGGTGTTAATGGTATTTTAGTAGCTCCTGGTTTTGGTGATAGAGGTATTGAAGGTAAAATTAGAGCTGTAAGATATGCAAGAGAAAACAATATTCCTTTCTTCGGAATTTGTTTAGGAATGCAAATGGCAGTAATAGAGTTTGCTAGAAACGTTTTAGGTTTAGAGAACGCAAGTTCTACAGAAATGAACAAAAGCACTAAAGACCCTGTTATTAATTTAATGGAAAGTCAGAAAGATGTTACCGAAAAAGGTGGAACCATGCGTTTAGGTGCTTGGGATTGTGAACTGAAAAAAGATTCTAAAATATACAAAGCTTATAAATCTGAATTGATTAGTGAACGTCACAGACACCGTTTTGAGTTTAACAACGCATATTTAGAACAAATTGAAGCTGCAGGAATGAAAGCAACAGGATTCAACCCAAAAACAGGATTGGTAGAAGTTGTAGAAGTACCTACACACCCTTGGTTTGTTGGTGTACAATACCATCCAGAATATAAAAGTACCGTTTTAAAACCACATCCTTTATTTGTAGATTTTATTAAAGCTGCCTTAAAACAGTCTCAAAAATAAAAAATAATTTAATTAATAGCAGTCGAAACTTTAATATTTCGACTGCTATTAAAGTGACATTATAAAAATTAGGAATACTATTTGAACTACATAGTTAGTATCAAAAATAAAGTAGCAAAAATTATATAAAGCTGCTTTTTAACTACATTTGTCGCTTTTTAATCAAAAGACATTTTTGGTTTAATGACAAATTGACATTTTAAAATAACACATGGAACAAAAAAAATTCGATATCAATTCTTTTATAGGAATGTTATTATTAGGAGGTATTTTATTATACTGGATTAACTCTACCAAACCAGATGAAACTACGGATCCTTCTACGAATACAGAACAAATTGTAGACTCTACAAACAACACATCGAATACTTTTACTGAAAACACACCTGTTTTTGAAAACGATTCTTTAAAACAAATTGCTTACACAACTAAACTTGGTGCTTTTGCACAAAGTGCAATAAAAGGTACTAACGGTACTTCAGTTTTAGAAAACGACTTGGTTAAATTAACCGTTAGTAATAAAGGTGGACAAATCATAGAGGCTGAAATTAAGAATTATAAAACTCATGATTCTTTACCTTTATATATGATAAAAGACAAAAACGCGTCTTTTAACATCAATTTTGGTACTACAGACAATAGAATTTTAAACACTAAAGACTTATTCTTTGAACCTACAGTTTCTAAAAATGGAGAAACGACTGTTCTTTCTATGAAATTAAAAGTTTCAGACACTCAATTTCTAGAATATAGATATGAGATGAAACCAAAAAATTACATGGTTAATTTTGCTGTTCGTTCTCAAGGTTTAAGTACTGTAATTAACTCTTCTAACCCAATTAATTTAGATTGGTCTTTAGATGGTTATGCGCATGAAAAAAGTGTAAAAACAGAAAACACCATGTATTCTCATCTGTACTATAAAACAGAAGATGATGTAGATTATTTGAATGCTGGTAAAACAGAAATTTTAAATGATGTAGATTGGATTTCTTATAAACAACACTTCTTTACGTCTATTTTATTAACTGATACTCCTTTTAATAATAGTACTGTAACTTCTACAGATCTTATTAAAAATGAAGAATTAGATACAGTATTCACAAAACGATATGAGTTAAAAACTCCGTTAGAATTAGCTAGTGGTGAGTTAAATTATAACATGAAATGGTTTTACGGACCAAGTGATTATAACTTATTAAAAACTTTTGAAGGTACAGATTTAGATCATACAGCAGATTTAGGTTGGGGAATTTTTGGTTTCTTAAACAGAACTGTATTTTACCCAGTATTTAACTTCTTAAAAGGTTTTTTATCTAATTACGGATTAATTATTATTTTAATGACAATTGTTGTTAGAATCATCATGTCTCCGTTAGTATATAAATCTTATTTATCGAGTGCTAAAATGAAGGTAATAAGACCTGAGTTAACAGCTTTAAATGATAAATATCCAGGGAAAGAAAATGCAATGAAACGTCAGCAAGAAACCATGGCTATTCAGCGTAAAGCTGGAGTTAGTATGTTATCTGGTTGTATACCTGCCATATTGCAAATGCCAGTATTCTTTGCTTTATTTAAGTTTTTCCCTACAAACCTAGCATTAAGACAAGAAAACTTTTTATGGGCAAATGATTTATCTTCTTACGATATGATTTATCAATTACCTATTAAGATACCATTTTATGGAGATCACGTAAGTTTGTTTCCAATATTAGCTTCTGTAGCAATTTTCTTTTACATGAAAATGAACCAAAGTCAGCAAGCAAATATGCAACCTCCTACGCAAGAAGGAATGCCAGATATGGGGAAAATGATGAAGTACATGATTTACTTCTCTCCTATTATGATGTTGTTTTTCTTTAACAACTATGCAAGTTCTTTAAGTTTGTATTACTTTATTTCTAACTTGTTAACTATTGCAATTATGTTAGTAATTAAAAACTACGTAATTGATGAAGATAAGATACACGCTCAAATAGAAGAAAACAAAAAGAAGCCAGAAAAGAAGAAGAGTAAATTCCGTCAAAAAATAGACGATGCTATGAAACAAGCGCAAGAACAACAAGCGCAACAACAGAAAGGTAAAAAATAAAAAGCAATGCCTTTAGATAATTTTAAAAATCCAAAACTTAATTGTTTTGGATTTTTTTTGGTTGAAATGTTTTGATATATGAGCTCTTATTAGTTTATTTCAACATAAAACAGGTGTTATTCCTAATCCCATTTTGATTTAAAAATATTAACTTAGCTTACTTGTGATAGTTTGTATTTAAATTAAGTCTTAGCCAATACTTAAGCTAAAACGAAATTATAATCTAACTCGAAATAAGACTAAATTAAATGATTGAGAAAATTAAAGGAGTATCAAATTTTGGAATATTCAAAAAAATAGAAAGTAACCCAACATATAGTGATTTTAATAAACTAAATCTATTTTACGGATTAAATGGGAGTGGAAAGTCAACAATATCTCATTTATTTTCTTTAATTGAATCAAATGAATCCATATCTAGGTTTCCAGATTCAAAATGGAGTTTTGAAAAAGGCGGAAAAATTTATTCCGAATCAGACAAATTTGAAAATGATTTTAATATTAAAGTTTTCAATGCTGATTTTATAGAGCGTAACATTAATTGGAACGATACAATTAAAGGAATTCTTGTCGTTTCAAATGATAAAAATGAAGAAATATTAAAACTAAAGGATAAGAAAAAAGAAGAATCAAAAATTAGTTCGTCGATAACTCAAAATGAATTAATACTTAACGGAGAAAAGAAAGGAAACAAAGGATTAATAAGAAACAACAGTAATTTCCTATCAGAATCTGCAAAAAATATTAAACAAAAGTTTCAATTAATTGAGGTTGAAGACAAACACTTGTCTAATTACAATAAAACAAAAATTGAAAGTTCTTTAAATAAAAATAGAGATAATATTAGAAAAGCTTCATTGACTAATAAAGAAATTGAAAAGTTAGCTCAAACTATAAAGCCACAAGACAAAGATAGAATTGAAACACCTGACTTTTCAGTTTTATCTCAAATACCTTCTGGCTATAAACAAATAATTTCATTATTAAATTTAAAAATAACATCAGAAGTTATTGATGGTTTAAAGAATGATTTTAAAAAATCTGATTGGGTTAAATTAGGACTTGAACTGCATAAAGCCGAAGAAAATTGTGCTTTTTGTGGAAACAACATCTCTAAACAACGTCTTTCTATTTTAAACAATCATTTTAGTGATTCTTTCAAAAATCTACAAGAACAACTATCTAAAGCCATTACTTGGATAGATGAACTAAAAATAACAGAATTACCAGCTTACAAAGCACTTTATAAAGAATATCAATCTGAATACGAGGAAATTAAAAAGAACATTGATTTTGAGAATGAAAAACTAATAAAAGCACTTGACAAATGGAAAGAAATACTTAAAACTAAGGTATCAAATCCATTTGAAATTCCTAAAACTTCAGTTTTAAATTTTGATGAAACCGATTTAATTAAGTTTTATAAAAAGGCAACAGAAATAATTAAAAGCCATAATAAAAAATATTTAAGTGCTTCGACAATTATACAAGAGGCAAAGAATAATCTTGAAATTGAGTACATTAAAGATGAAATTAAAAGATATGATTTTTATAAGCAAAAAAACATTGAACTACTTACTATTCAAAAAAACAAGGAACTTCAATTAGAACTTGAAAAAATAAAAATCGATATAAAACAATTGAATTCATTAATTTCTACGGAAGCTCTGGGGGCTACCAAGTTTAATAATGATTTATGTAAATTCTTAGGAAGAAAAGATATAGCTTTAGATCCACAAGAAAAAGGAGGTTATAAGTTACAAAGAAATGGAAACCCTAACACAAACGGGAATCAATTAAGTGAAGGAGAAAAAACCGCAATAGCTTTTGTTTATTTTATAAATAAAATATTAGAACAAGACAATAAGATAAAAGATACAACCATAATAGTTGACGACCCAATTTCAAGTTTTGATTCGAATAATTTATTTAGTTCGTATTCATACCTAAAACTAAATTGCAATGAAGCTAAGCAATTATTTATATTAACACATAATTTCAATTATTACAGACTTGTAAGAGATTGGTTCGAAACCAAAAATAAAAACCAAAATAAGAAACACCGAAAAGACCCTACTAAACCAGAAACCATATGTAATATTTACTCAATAGAATCGAATTTTGATACTAATCAAATGCGTTTTTCTTATATTAAAGATGCAGACCCTACTCTCTTAGAATATACCTCAGAATATCATTACTTATTTAAAAAACTAATAACTTATTCCAATGACACTCATTTAGATTTAGACAAAGCCTATTTATCTGCAAATGCTTCTAGAAAAATACTTGAAACTTTTCTAAAATTCAAACACCCTAAAAGGTTAGGTGATTTTAGACAATTATTACAAAAAGGGATTCAAAAAACATCATTTAAAGACAAAGAAGAATATATCTATCGTTTTATAAACAAATATTCTCACGCACAGGACTTTGATAATGATTCCTCTGACAACAAACTGGACGAAGGTTCCAATGTTATAAAAGATATTTTGGATCTAATTAAAGAAATTGACGAAATTCATTACAAAGAAATGATTGAAGTTTGTGAAAATTAGGATAACAAAATTAAATATTTAATTAAAAGTTAATAAATTAACCTAAACCAGGTAAACAAGTCCAGCCTTGATTAAAGTTTATCTTTTTTGTTTTTTACAAAAAGATATAACGGAAAGTAGCAAATAGCTCCCAAAAAACTAATTTCGTTTAATAATTATGTGTACTTATACTATCACTACTTAAAGTTAAAAATCAACCATACAAATAGGTCTAATATTTCACAAAATGTTAAATAAAATTACGGAAAACCGTAGTCTCAATTTAAAGAATTAAAGTAATTTTAGAAAATTAAAATAGTGAATCAATCATATTTAAATTACGTCTGAACAAGCTGAAAAAAGACTTAAAAAAGAAGTAGGCATAATTATATAACATTTCTTAAATGAAAAAAACTTTTTTTATCATGGTTATTGCTGCAGCACTAACCTCTTGCAAAACATCTAGCCTTTATAGTGGTGGTTATCAACAACAAAATCAAACTCAAACAATCTTATCAAGTTCTAATTTTAACGTATTAGGTAGTTTTACTGGTACTGTTACAGAAAAAATATTGACAGGAAACATCACAAATAAAGTAGGAATTATCGCTAGAGCTAAAGCAAAAATGTTAGAAGATGCAAAAGCTGCAGGTGTAGAATTAATAGGTAGTAGAGCTCTTGTTAATGTATCTGTTGATTTAATTGAAACAAAAAAAAGAATTTCAGCAACTATGACTGCAGAAATAATAGAGTTTAAATAAAACACTAAATTCAGGTTTTCTTTAAACAATCTAATTTTAAATAAATCTCAACAAAAGCAGAAAACAACTTTATACAAATTAGATTAGAAAACTAAAAATGTCTTAAATAAATCGAAATTATTCAATTTATTTAAGACATTTTTTAATATTTAGCTTTTCTTATATAGGTTTCCTAACTTTTACAAACAAGTCTAGCCCTGATTGAAGTGACATCCTTTTTGTTTTTTACAAAAAGATATAACGGAAAGCAGGAAATGGCTTCTAATAAAGATTCCCCAATCGTTAAAAGAACTTATTTCTTAATAATTAACAGATTGCTTCGTTCCTCGCAATGACTTAATCATTTGTATCTTCCTCTGTATCCGTATCGTCTTCTTTACGTTCTTTAAACTTACGCGTTCCTTCGTACAAATCATACTTTACAAACTTACAGTTTAAATCTCCGTTTTTAAGAGCAATTCTTTTAGAGGTTCTTAGGCCCACACATTTTAAAGCATCTGTATCCGATGTAATTAACCAAGCCGTAGAACCAGGATAATTATTTTTAAGTGTATCTCCTATTTTTTTATAGAACTCTTCTGTATCAATGTTTAAACGCTCGCCATAAGGTGGGTTAAACAAAATTGTAGTGTTTCCAAAAACTTCTTTTGTTGAGTTAAAAAAGTTAACATGATGCACACCAATAAAATCATCTAAATTAGCATTTGCAACATTGTCTTGTGCTTTTTGTACCGCAGAAGGCGCTTTATCAAACCCCATTATTTTAAAATGAGAAGAACGTATTTTCTTTAATAAGGATTCTTGAATTGTAAAATATAAATCCTCATCGTAATCTTTCCAATTCTCAAAAGCGAATAATTTTCTGTTAATGTTTGCCGGAATATTATTGGCAATCATAGCAGCTTCAATTAAAATCGTACCAGAACCACACATTGGGTCTATAAAGTTTTCCTCACCCGTATAACCAGATAATAATACCATACCTGCAGCCAAAACTTCGTTTATTGGCGCAATATTAGTCGCTGTTCTATACCCTCTTTTATGTAAAGAATCTCCAGATGAGTCTAAAGAAACGGTTAACCAGTCTTTTTGAATGTGAATGTGAATTTTTAAATCTGGATAATCTAAATCTACATTAGGTCTTTTACTATATTTATGTCTAAAATAATCTGCAATTGCATCTTTAGATTTTAAAGAGATATAATGTGAGTTAGACGTAAAGTTCTTAGAATTTACTACTGCTCCTATTGCAAAAGTACCTTCAGTTTCTAAATAGTTTTCCCATTTAATTTTCTGAATTGCTTCATATAAATCTTCTTCATCGTAGATTTTACAAACTTTAATCGGTTTTAAAATTCTTACAGCTGTTCTTAAAGCAATATTTGCTTTGTACATAAAACCTGTATCTCCTCTAAAAGAAACCATTCTAACTCCCTCATTAACATCTTGTGCTCCTAGGTCTCTTAACTCTTTTGCCAAAACACCTTCTAATCCAAAAAGTGTTGTTGCTGTCATTTTAAAATCTTTGTTCATGCTCATAAAATTGACTGCAAAAATACTATTTATAAATAGCTTTTATACTAATTAAGAAATTCATTTTACAGAACGTAAGATTTGGTTACTTTTACAGACTGAAATGTCTATAATGGCACAAGGCTAAGAATGGCCAATAGCAATGAAAGTAATTCGCTGGTTATTGCAAATTTTATAAAAATGAAAACAAAAGATTGGTTTACAGATTGGTTTAACACCCCTTACTATCACACACTTTATAAGGAACGAAATGACAATGAAGCGCAATTGTTTATGAAGAATATTACTTCTTTTTTAAACTTGCCAAAAACAACGCATATTTTAGATTTACCATGTGGTAAAGGGCGTCATTCTGTCTTTTTAAACTCTTTAGGCTATACTGTTACGGGTGGTGATTTGGCAGAAAACAGTATTAGTGCTGCAAAAGAATTTGAAAATGATACGTTAAAATTTAATGTGCATGACATGCGCAAACCTTTTCATCATACTTATGATGCTATTTTTAACTTATTTACAAGTTTCGGTTATTTTAAAGACGATAAAGAGGATATTTTAATTCTAGAGAATATTAAAAATGGCTTGAATAAAGACGGAGTTTTTGTATTTGACTTTTTAAATGCCGAAAAAGTAAAGCTGAATTTAGTTAAGAAAGAAACAAAAACTGTAGATAATATCACCTTTCATATAGAAAGAGAAATTAAAGATGGTTTTATCTTAAAGCATATTTCTTTTTTTGCTGATGGAAAAAACCACTCTTATACAGAACAAGTTAAAGACTTAGACCTTATTAAAATGACCACATTTTTAGAAAAAGTAGGATTTACAATTACAAGCGTTTTTGGAAATTACAACTTAGATACGTTTGAATCAAAAAATTCTGATCGATTAATTATTATTGCAAAATGAGTTATGTCTTATTATTAACAGCAGTTTTTATTGGTTCTTTACTTGTCTATATAATAAAACCAAGTAAAAAAGCTGTTCGTCTATTATTAGCTTTTAGTGGCGCTTATTTATTATCTGTTACTATTCTGCATTTACTACCAGGAGTATATGCTGAAACTACAGAATATAAAAAAATAGGAATTTTTATATTAATCGGAATTATTATTCAGTCTATATTAGAATCTTTTTCTAAGGGAGCAGAACACGGACATATTCATATTCATTCTGATGGTAAAGAGTTTCCAACCTTGTTATTCATAAGTTTGTCTTTACACGCATTTTCCGAAGGTTTACCTATTCATCATGCAGGAGATAATTTGTTATGGGCAATTATAGTGCATAAAATACCAATTGCATTTGTTTTAACAACCTTTTTAATTCAGACAAAATATTCTAAAAAAATAACGTTTATTTTCCTTATTGTTTTTGCATTGATGAGTCCTCTTGGATTATTATTAGGAGATAAAATTCCATTTTTTACAACCTATGCAAAAGAAATAACAGCTATAATTATTGGTGTCTTTCTTCATATTTCTACCATTATTCTTTTTGAAGGCTCTGAAAATCATAAATTTAATTTAAAAAAATTTATTGCCATTATTTTAGGGGTATTACTTACTATTTTTACTTTATAGAATTTTACTTCTTTCACAATACAAAAAAGCACCTATTTCTAGGTGCTTTTTTGTATTGTAATAAATATTCTACTAATATTTTTTTTATTCTCTATAAGAACCTGTATTAATTAGCGACTTCGTTTATAAATTTAATTCTCATTAACCTTAATTCCTCTTCATCATAATCACCATCAAACTCATCTAAAGACTCTTGTATATTATCAGAATCTGCTTCCATAAAATAATCATGAATTTCTTCTTGTTGATCTTCGTCTAGCAAATCATCTAAAGCATAATCAATATTCAGCTTCGTTCCAGAAAAAATAATTCCTTCCATAGCCTTAATTAATTCTCCCATTTCAAGTCCTTTAGACTTTGCAATATCTTCCAAAGGCAATTTTTTATCCGTATTCTGAATAATAAAAAGCTTTAAGCCAGAGTTTGTCCCCGTACTTTTTACTATTAAATCATCTGGTCTTAGAATTTCATTTTCTTCTACATAAGAAGCAATTAATTTTACAAAATCCTTTCCAAATTTTCTTGCTTTACCTTCTCCTACTCCATGAACTGTAGAAAGTTCCGCTAAGTTAATTGGGTATTTTAAAGCCATATCATCTAATGATGGGTCTTGAAAAACAGCAAATGGAGGCACTCCTTGTTTTGTTGCTACACTTTTACGTAAATCTTTTAATAGTTTTACTAACTTATCATCAGCAACACCACCTGAAGATTTGGCATTTGTAATAATAGAGTTATCATCTTCTTCACTATAAGAATGGTCTTCTGTCATCATAAATGAAGTAGGATTCTTTATAAAGGCATCTCCTTTTTCAGTTAATTTAACAACACCATATTGTTCTATTTCTTTCTTTATTAAATTAACCACCAAAATCTGTCTGATAAGTGCCATCCAATAAAGTGCAGATTTATCTTTACCACTTCCAAAAAATGGTTGTAAATGTGTTTTATGAGATGTTAATAAAGCATTTTCTTTTCCTACAATTGTATTTACAATCTCTTTAGATTTATATTTTTGCAAGGTCTTTTTAACAACATTTAATAAGAGTTTAACGTCTTCTTTTGCTTCGTGTTTTTTCTTCGGATTTCTAGAATTGTCATCCATATCTGCTCCCTCTCCATTTTCAACGTCAAATTCTTCGCCAAAATAATGCAACAAATATTTACGTCTGTTCATAGAGGTTTCTGCATAACCAACAACTTCTTGCAATAATGCATGCCCAATTTCTTGCTCTGCAACAGGCTTGCTAGCCATAAATTTCTCTAACTTCTCTATATCTTTATAAGCATAGAACGCTAAACAATACCCTTCTCCGTCATCACGACCCGCTCTACCAGTTTCTTGATAATAACTTTCTAAACTTTTAGGAATATCATGATGAATTACAAAACGAACATCTGGCTTGTCAATTCCCATACCAAATGCAATCGTTGCAACAACCACATCACAATCTTCCATTAAAAACATGTCTTGATGTTTTACTCTTGTTTTAGCATCTAAACCTGCATGATACGGAACAGCTTTAATTCCGTTTACCTGTAAAATCTGAGCAACTTCTTCAACTTTTTTCCTGCTTAAGCAGTAGATAATTCCAGATTTACCCATTCTTTGTTTTACAAAGCGAATAATATCTTTTTCTACTTCCTTTGTTTTTGGTCTTACTTCATAAAATAAATTAGGTCTATTAAATGACGCTTTAAATCTATTCGCTTCCGGAATTCCTAAAGTTTTTAAAATATCTTCTTGTACTTTTTCTGTTGCAGTTGCCGTTAAACAAATAACAGGTACATTATCTATTGCTTTAATGATATGTTTTAGATTTCTATATTCAGGTCTAAAATCATGACCCCATTCAGAAATACAATGAGCTTCATCAATCGCTACAAAAGAAATCTTTTGAGTTCTTAAAAAAGCAACATACTCTTCTTTTATTAAAGATTCTGGCGCTACATACAAAAGTTTTGTAATTCCGTTAGCAATATCTTCTTTAACTTGAGCGATTTCAGTCTTATTTAAAGATGAATTTAAAACATGTGCCACACCATTGTGTTCAGAAATACCTCTAATTGCATCTACTTGATTTTTCATTAAAGCAATTAATGGAGAAACTACGATAGCAGTTCCTTCTGTCATTAATGCAGGTAACTGATAACAAAGAGACTTTCCTCCACCTGTTGGCATTATTACAAAAGTGTTGTTATTCTCAACAATACTTTTAATTACTTGCTCTTGTAAACCTTTAAATTTATTAAATCCAAAGAACTTTTTTAGAGGGGTATATAAATCCATTTTTATTAAATATTATTTTAACTTTAAAATCAACTCACAAACATACTATTATATTTGCTCTAATTATTATTTATAGTAAATTTGCTTGTTTCTTAATCTAAAGATATAACTTTTTTTTATTCTGATAAAACACCAAACATTTGAAAAAGACAAACACAATTATAAATACTGCCAGAGAAACTATTTTAACAGAAAGTAATGCTATTGCTAATTTAGCAAAATTAATTGATGCGGACTTTGAAGAGGCCGTTAATTTTATTTTAAATTCTAATGGAAGGGTTATTGTAACCGGAATTGGTAAAAGCGCAAACATTGCTGCTAAAATAGTTGCTACATTTAATTCTACAGGAACACCTGCTATTTTTATGCATGCTGCAGACGCTATTCATGGAGATTTAGGAAATGTACAACAAGACGATGTTGTTATTTGTCTCTCTAAAAGTGGTAATACTCCAGAAATTAAAGTTTTAGTTCCATTGATAAAAAATTATGGGAATAAAATAGTAGCAATTACAGGAAATGTAGACTCCTATTTAGGCGAACATGCAGACTTTACATTAAATGCTTATGTAGAAAAAGAAGCGTGCCCAAATAATTTAGCACCAACAACAAGTACCACTGCACAATTAGTTTTGGGTGATGCACTGGCTGTTTGTTTACTAGATTTACGCGGTTTTACAAGTAAAGATTTTGCAAAATACCATCCTGGAGGCGCTTTAGGTAAGCGTTTGTATTTAAGAGTAGCTGATTTGGTAGAAAAAAACCAAGTTCCTGCTGTTAACGAAACAGATAGTATCGCAAAAGTTATTGTAGAGATTTCTGAAAAAAGATTAGGGGTTACTGCTGTTTTAAATAAAGAAAAATTAACAGGTATTATTACCGATGGAGATATTAGAAGAATGCTTTCTAAATCTACACAAATTTCTCAAATTACAGCAAAAGATATAATGGGTAAAAACCCAAAAACTATTTTAGAAGATGCAATGGCGGTAGATGCATTAACTCTAATGGAAAAAAATAGCATTACACAAATGTTAGTTGTAGACCATAAAAACAAATATGTTGGTGTTGTACATTTACATGATTTAATTAAAGAAGGTATTTTTTAATGGCAGAGCAACAAAAAGAAATGTCCTTTTTAGGTCATTTAGAGGAATTAAGATGGCACTTGGTAAGAAGTGCTGCCGCAATATTTATCATAGCAATTGTATTATTTGTGTTTCAAAAAGAAGTGTATGAAAACTTCTTATTAGCACACAGAAAATCCGATTTTATAACCTATCAACTATTTTGTGATTTTTTCACTTTTTTTAAGTTGGATAGTAGCTTTTGTAATGTTGTTTTTAAAGACAACTTAATAAGTTTAAAGCCCACCCAACAATTAATGAATTCTATTTGGTCTTCATTTATATTGGGTATTATTTTGGCTTTCCCTTATCTATTATGGGAAATTTGGCGTTTTGTGGCACCTGGATTAACAAAAAAAGAAGTAAATAAGTCTAGAGGATTTATTTTTATAGCTTCTTTTTTATTTTTCTGTGGTATCGCATTTAGCTTTTATGTAATTGCACCTATTTCTATACACTTTTTGTATAATTATCAAATTACAGATTTAATTCAGAATAACTTTACAATGGACTCTCATATAGGGCTAGTCACCAATATGTTATTAGGTGTTTCAATTTTATTTGAACTACCCGTTTTAGTTTACTTTTTAACTAAAATTGGTTTGGTAACACCAGAGTTTTTAAAAAAATATAGAAAACATGCTTTAGTAGTTGTATTAATTTTAGCAGCTATTATTACGCCACCAGATGTTGCTAGTCAAGTAATTGTGGCCATTCCTATTCTTATTTTATATGAGGTAAGTATTAGAGTTTCTAAAATAGTAATAAAAAAACAAAATAAAAATGCACGAAAAGGTACAGGAGTTTAATGACTATCGTCAGAAAATGAACGATAAAATTTTAGATTCTGATAATAAAGTAATAAAAAGAATATTCAATTTAGACACAAATACCTTTAAAGAAGGTCATTTACCTGTTAAAACAAAAGAACTTTTAGGCTTAGTTGCTTCTGCAGTTTTACGATGTGATGATTGTGTACAATATCATTTAGAAGCTGCTATGAAAAATGGAGTTACTAAAGAAGAAATGATGGAAACAATGTCTATTGCTACCTTGGTTGGTGGTACTATTGTAATTCCGCATTTAAGAAGAGCTGTTGAGTATTGGGAAATGCTAGAAAATAAGTAAGCTCTTTTGAGTTGCAGTAATCAGTAAAAATGAATGTTGTGAATCTATTAAGATTAAAAAAAACATAATTTATTACTTTTACACAAACTAACATTACACGTTTCAACAATTAAACAATTACATATTTATAAAATATGATTTTAAGAGCAGAAAACATAGAAAAAATCTACGGAAGTAGAAAAGTTGTTACCGGGATTTCTTTAGAGGTAAAACAAGGTGAAATCATCGGACTTTTAGGTCCTAATGGTGCCGGAAAAACAACTTCTTTCTATATGATTGTTGGGATGATAAAACCAAATTCTGGTAAAATTTTCTTAAATGATGAAGAAATTACTGAAGATGCCATGTATAAGCGTGCTCAGAAAGGGATTGGTTATCTAGCACAAGAAGCTTCTATTTTTAGAAAATTATCTGTTGAAGAAAATATTATGTCTGTTTTACAATTTACAGATTTATCTAAAAAAGAACAAAAAGAAAAATTAGAGTCTTTAATTGAAGAGTTTAATATCGGCCATGTTCGTAAAAACAGAGGAGACTTATTATCTGGAGGAGAAAGACGTAGAACAGAAATTGCACGTTGCTTAGCTTCCGATCCAAAATTTATTTTATTAGATGAACCTTTTGCTGGTGTAGACCCTATTGCTGTAGAAGATATACAAAGCATTGTGGCTCATTTAAAAGACAGAAATATTGGTATTTTAATTACAGATCATGATGTACAAGCAACTTTAGCGATTACAGATAAAACCTATTTAATGTACCAAGGAAGTATCCTAAAAAGTGGGACTCCAGAAGAGTTGGCAGCAGATGAAATGGTTAGAAAAGTATATTTAGGTAAAGACTTCGAATTGAAAAAGAAGAGAGTTTTTTAATCTTTACAGATTGATAATTTATCTTCTTTTTTAGAAATATTAAAATAGAAACAAACTCCTTTTTTATTATTTTCTCTTTTCTTTAAACCAACATTACCTCCAAGTCTTTTTACTATAGATTGTACTGTTGATAAACCAATACCGGTATTATTATCATTTGTACTTCCTAAAGTTTCAAACATTTCAAAGACTTTTTTAAAGTATTTTTCTTCTATACCAGGACCATTGTCTTCATAAATGAAATAATAGCTTTCTACATCCTCTTTAAAACTAACAGTAATAATAGATTTTTCTTCGTCAAAAAATTTCCTTGAATTAGATATTAAATTCTGAAAAACTTGTAGAAGCCCAATTTTAGAAGAAAAAACATTTAGATTTAAATGAGAAGTGTCTAAGAATATCTTATTTTCAAAATCTATATTGGTTATAATACTATCTAAAAATAATTTTAAATTAAAATGTTCGAAAACAATATTTTCACTGGTTACTTTAGAATAATTTAGAATTTCGTTTATCAAAGTATTTATATATACAACTCTATCTGAAATTAAACCAATGTACTCTTCTGCTCCCGTATTTTTAAAAAGAGCAATATGATCTTCTTTTAAAACATCTAATAAAAAACTAACACCATTTATTGGCGATTTTAAATCGTGTGTTAATCGATAAGCAAAACTATTTAGTTGATCGTTTAACTTTTTTACCTCGCTATTAGAAGTAGATAATTCTTTGTTTTTTTTTCGAAGTTCTAAAAGTACAACTACTTGTTTAGATAATAATTTTAAAGAATCTTTTTGATTACCTGTTAAAATCTTTGGTTTGTTATCAATAACACACAAAGTACCTAAAGGAACCCCTTCTGAACTATTTAATGGAGCGCCTGCATAAAAAATTACATTCGGTTCATTAATCGTTAAAGGATTATCAAAAAAACGTTTATCTTTTGATGCATCATTTATTATAAATAACTCGTTGGGGTCTAAAATTGCATGTGAACAAAAAGCGACATCTCTAGGTGTTTCTGTTACGCCTTCTATACCGTGTGTAGATTTAAACCATTGCCTATTTTTATCAATAATAGAAACGAGGGCAATTGAAGTATTACATATACTCGATGCTATTTTTGTAATTGCATCATATTCATCTTCCGGTAAAGAGTCTAAAATATTATAACTTTTTAAAACATCTAACCTTTCTTGTTCATTTTGGGGGATTCTGGCTATTTCCATTAAATACAATTATTTTGTTAATAAGTGATATTATAATGTACAATATAATAATAAATGGAATAGAAAGGAAATGTAAAGTGTAAATTAAAATTAAAGATGCAAAAAGAAAAGAATATACAATTATGTTCTTTTTAAATGAATAATCTTTAAATTTTAAAGAAAATAAAGGTAATTCTGCATTCATTAAATAGGTTAAAATCAAAGTAACTGCAATTAAAAAGTAATTACTTGCTATTAACTCCTGAGCAAATGCTACCGTTGAGTATTCTTGAATTAGAGGTAAAGAAATGATAAATAAACTCATTGCAGGTGTTGGCAAACCTATAAAAGAATCTGATTGTCTTGTATCAATATTAAATTTAGCCAATCTATAACAAGCTCCTAAAGTTAATAGTAAACCTAAAAAAGGCAAATAACTTTGCTCATTAAAATCTTGTATCCCTGCAGCATTCTCTATCAATAATTTATAAACGATAATTCCCGGTACAACTCCACTTGTAACCATATCCGCCAAAGAATCTAATTGTTTACCTAACTCTCCAGAAACATTTAGTAAACGCGCTGCAAAGCCATCAAAAAAATCAAATAAAATTCCTAAAACAACAAATAAACCTGCATATATATAATTACCTTCAACCGCAAAAATAGTAGCTACTGTTCCACAAAAAAGATTACCGAGCGTTATTAAATTAGGAATGTGTTTCTTTAAATTCATTTTTTAGTTTAATTGAAAAGCTAAAATAAGAAATCAAATTTGCGTGGTTTAAATTATTCTTTATTTTTTTATGATATTTGTAAGTATTTTTTAGAAAAAATTACAATTCATACTATACAACGAGCAAAACTTTTAATTTCAATTTTTAAAATAGTTTAATTTCAATATATGCCTGTATTTACGTCAGACTTCACTCCTACTTTTCTCTTTAAAAGTGGTCATTTTAATACTATTTACAGATCTGTTTTTACCAAAGAACATTGTAATTATCAACGAAAAAGAATTACTACTTGGGATAAAGATTTTATTGATTTAGACTTTTCTTTAGTGGGCTCTAAAACCTTGGTTTTATTAATTCACGGTTTAGAAGGAAGTTCTAATTCTAAATACATCATATCTACCACCAAACATTTAAATACAAAAGGATTAGATACTGTTTGTTTTAATTTAAGAGGTTGTTCTGGTGAAGATAATTTACTTTTAGGAACGTATCATAGTGGTAAAACAGAAGATGTGGATTTTGTTGTAAAGCACCTTTTAGCCCATTATGACTATGAGAATATTGTACTAATTGGTTTTAGTTTAGGCGGTAATTTAACCTTAAAATATATAGGTGAACAATCTGAAAACATATCTTCTAAAATAAAAGGAGGAATTGCTGTTTCTGTTCCTATTGATATTGCTTCTGGAGAAAATGAATTAGAAAAATTAAAGAACAAATTGTATTTAGAGCGGTTTTTGAAAAGCATGAAGATTAAAATTTTAGAAAAAGCAGCAAAATTTCCTGAATTTCATGTAGATAAAGATCAATTGTCAAAGGCTACCCGATTTAAACATTTAGAAAACCTATATACTGTGCCTGTTTTTGGTTTTAAAAGTCCAGAAGATTACTGGGAAAAAGCGAGTGCCAAACCGTATTTATCAAAAATAAAAATACCAACTTTACTTATCAACTCTAAAGATGATACTTTTTTATCTGATAAATGCTTTCCTTTTGAGGAAGCTAATAATTCTAAAAATTTCTTTTTTGAAACTACAAATTATGGCGGTCATTGTGGCTTTATTTCTTCTTTTTACAACGCTAAAAACAACTGGCTAGAACTTAGAATTGAAAGATTTATCAAACAAAATATACAGATTAATCTATTGTAAACAATATCTTTAAAAAACTACTGTTATTTTAGTATGTTTTTAGATATTTGTTACTGATAATTTTCACTCTTTGAAACAAAAAATATTATTTTTTATACTACTTAGTCCGCTCCTTTTATCTGCACAAGCATTTAGAAGTTACTCTAATGAATTTTTAACAATAGGAGTTGATGCGGCAGGCTTAGGAATGAGTAAAAGTGTTGTTGCTACAACTAATGATGTAAACTCTATCTATTGGAATCCTGCGGGATTAGTAGGTATAGAGGACTATCAAGGATCGTTAATGCATGTTTCTTACTTTGCCGGAATTGCAAATTATAATCACGCTAGTTTTGCAATGCCAATAGACAAAGAAAGTGCCGTTGGAGTTTCTATAATTCGTTTTGGGGTAGATGATATTTTAAATACCACAGAGTTAATTGATAGTGATGGAAACATCGATTATAACAGAATTCAACTATTTTCTTCCGTAGATTATGCTTTTAACTTTGCGTATGCTAGAAATTTAATTTTTAAGGATGTTAAATTTGGTGTAAATGCTAAAATTGTTAGAAGAATTATTGGTGATTTTGCTTCTTCTTACGGATTTGGCTTTGATGCAGGAATTCAGTTTGAACGAAATTCTTGGAAATTTGGATTGATGGCAAGAGATATTACCACTACTTTTAATAGTTGGGCAATTAATGAAGATGAATTTAACAAGATTAAAGACGCCATTCCTGGAGAAAATCAAGATTTACCAGAAACAACAGAAATTACCAAACCTAAATTACAATTAGGAGTGGCTAAAAGTTGGAGAATAGGCCGTCTGTTTAATCTACTTTCGGAAGCAAATGCAAATATGCGTTTTACCAAAACCAATGATATATTTTCTTCTGATGTAGTAAGTATAGATCCAGCAATAGGTTTTCAGTTAGATTATGATGAATTAGTTTTCTTAAGAGCTGGTGTTGGTAATTTTCAATACATAACAGAATTCGACAATTCAAAATCACTTTCTATGCAACCCAATTTTGGTGTTGGCTTTAAATACAATGGTATAAAAATAGATTATGCTTTAACAAACATTGGTAGTGTTGGTAATGCATTGTATTCAAATATTTTTTCAATTACAATCGATTATAGTTTCTTTAGACCTTAGTTTTTATGAACAAAAAGTACTTTCTCTTACTATTTTTACTTTCCATATTTTCACCCTTAAAAGCACAACTACAACTTTCTGAATATGCAGAAGTAAGTATTGTTACTGCAGGACCAGGAGAAGAATTATATGAAGCTTTTGGACATTCTGCCATTAGAATTAAAGATCCCGTTTTAAAATTAGATTTAATTTACAATTACGGAATGTTTGATTTTAATCAGCCTAACTTTTATACAAATTTTGCAAAAGGAAATATGATTTATAGCTTAGCTCGTTATGATTTTAAATACTTTATAGCAAGTTACAGAAGAGACAAACGTTGGTTAAAAGAGCAAGTTTTAAATTTAACAACGCAAGAAAAGCAACGCTATTTTAAATTTCTAGAAAACAATGCTTTGCCAGAAAACAGCAACTATCAATATGATCCTTATTTTGATAATTGCGCTACCAAATTAAGAGATATTACTAAAACTATTTTAGGAGATAAAGTTGTTTTTGACGATAACAACCTAGAAAAAAACCTCACATTTAGACAATTAACAAACAATGAAATTCCTTGGAACTCATGGGGAACTTTTGGCTTAAATTTAATAGCAGGTACAAAATTAGATGAACAAGCTACTTTTGAGCAATATATGTACTTACCAGACTATGTCTATAGTTCTTTTAAAAGTGCTACCGTTTTTATTAAAAATCAACCACAAAAATTGATAAAGAAAGAAATAGTACTTCTAAACTTTAAAGAAAAAAAAGCTAAGACAACTATTTTTAATCCTTTTTTAATCTTTAGCCTTTTAGCCTTATTAGGTATTTACATTACATATAAAGACTTTAAAAATAATAAAAGAACAAAGTCTTTAGATTTTACCTTATTCTTTGTTACAGGTCTTATAGGTTGTGCATTATTTTTTCTTTGGTTTTTCTCTACACACTCCACAGCACCAAATAACTTTAACTTATTATGGGCATTTGCTCCTAATGTAGTGGTTGCTTTTCTATTGTTAAAAACACATCAACCAAGATGGTTGAAAAAATACATGCAATTATTACTATTATTTCTAGTTATAGTTCCTATTTTGTGGATCATAGAAATTCAGGTGTTCCCTGTAGTTATAATCCCTTTATTAGTGTTCCTTGCAATAAGGTATTACTATTTATCAAAAAATTATTGACCTTTAAAATATAAGACCGTAGTAAATGTCTTTATAAAAATTTTGAAATCTAAAAAAGTACTACGCTCTTTAATATAATACAAATCGTAACGTAATTTAGTTTCTTGCTCTTCTATAGTATTTGCATACGGATAATTCACTTGCGCCCAACCTGTTAACCCAGGTCTAATAACGTGCCTAATTGCATAAAATGGTATCTTATCTTCTAAATCTTTTACAAACTCTGGTCTTTCTGGTCTAGGACCAATTAAACTCATATCTCCTTTTATAATATTAAAAAACTGAGGCATTTCATCTAGTCTAGTACGTCTTAAAAACTTTCCAAAAGCAGTAATTCTAATATCATTTTTTTTAGCCCAAACTGCTCCTCCTTTTTCAGCATCTCTAACCATAGACCTCAGCTTAAAAATTCTAAAAGGTTTACCATTCTTCCCAACTCTTAATTGAGTGTAAAACAAAGGACCTCTGTTTGCGATAATGTTACCAACAAAAATTAATGGAATAACACATAAAAAACCTATAGCTCCAATTAATGAAAGTAATATATCTACAATTCTTAAACCAAAAAGATAAAAATTATTAGAATTATTCTTACTAAAATTGATGTGCCTATAAAAATTATGGTCTAAATATTCTCTAGGAATTCTAACATTTACATCTTCATAAAAAGTTTCATAACTCACAATATTTACGCCTTTCTCAAATAACAAAATAAGCTCTTTGTTTAGACGGTTTACAACTTCTTCAGAAAGATCTCTTTTAGATACAACTACTTCAGTAATAGAATTGTCTTCCAAAATTGAAGATATGGTAGTTTTAGAAATATCTATAAAACCATTAATTCCTTTAATTTCTTGATCAGATAAATAAGCAGAAACATCATGATAAGAATCACTATATACTTGAGTAAGTAATTTTTTAATTCTTTCTGAATTACCAACGAAAATGATAGATTTAAAGTATTTTGGAGAAAATATTAATGATATATATATAAAACGCCAAAGTAAAATTGGAATAAAAGAAAGCAAAAAGAAATAGCCTATTTGTAATCTATTAGGAGGTAATTCTGGCGAATAATAAGGAGTAAAAATATAAAAAATGGTAGTTGCAAAAACCGTAAGAACAGCCGCTCTAACGGTTAAATACCTATTATTAGAGACGTTTAAACCATACAGTTGAAAAATTTGACCAAAAATTGAAAAATAAAAAATTAATAATAATAACCAATTAAAAATGGCATTGCTGTTAAATTTTATGTAGGTAAAATTGATAAATAATGAAGCTAGGTACAAACTAGAAATAAGAATAATAACATCTATTATTCTTAAAAAAAGTTTTCTTTCGGATACATTAAAGTAGGATATTTTTGTTGCCAAATGATGCTGTTTTTTTAACCTGTTTTAATTTATTCAATTACATAAATGAGATTGAAAAAAGATTACTAAAATACTTTTTGGGAGTTGGTAAATTTATAAAAAAATATTAATTGATTAACATTTTAAAATTATTTATAAAAAATAATGTACTCTGTTTTCTTCCTTTAGTATTTACATGTATTCCATCATAAAATAATTCATTTTTATCTTCTAAAACTGATGAATGGTTTATAATAGTATATTCTAATTTATTATTAAAAGTAAACTTTTCTTGCTGATAAGGAGCGATATAAATTATTAATTCGCAATTATTTTCAATCAAATAATTTTGAACCTCTTTAATTATTGGATTGGTAATTTCTGTATTTATATCTTTAATTTCAGAATTAAGGTTAACCTCTTTATGACTAGAAGATGGGTATGAATAGTTACCAAACTCATCAAATTTATTTCTAAACTTAGGTTTTATTGCACTCAACGTTGCAGGTAATAATAATTCTAAATTATAATATGAATAAGCAAAAAAAGGATTAAAATTAGAATTAGTTAATATGTTTAAAGCACTGTTTTCATATTTTTTAAAATGATTTCTCACATAATCTCTATTTACAAACGGTGCAAATCGATAGTCATTATTACCTAATTCTAAAGACGTTTTTGTAAAATGATTGGCATCTAAAACTAAAACCAAATAATCTGCTTTAAAATTAGATCTAAAAAAATGTTGAATCATTAAAAATTGAGTCTTTAAATCGGTATCATCCATAGATAAGTTAACACCTTTTACGCCTAATTTTTCATCAATTAAACCGCTATTAAGAGTCGTTAAACCTCTACTTGAACCTACTACAAAATAATCTAATTTTTTATCGGGATTAAATCCGTTTACTAAAAAAGAACTTTTATAAAAAGTAGATTTTCTTAAAAAATAATTAGTACCAAAAGCAATAATATTACCTATAATTAAAGTTAAAGCCGAAAAGTAAATTATTTTTTTTATAAATTTTTTCATCTTTTAAAATTGAAAATAGATAAAATCTGCATGATTTTTTATCGCTCCCAAGAAAGCAGTAAATAAACATAAGAAAATTAAAAAATAAGAATTAAAATACGTTTCAACTCTTCCTTTTTTATCGTTATAAAGCTCTGTTGCTATTAAAAAAACAATGCTACAAAACGTAATACCTGTAATAATTAAATACTTACTTGTAGAAGCATAAAAACTTCCTCCGTTAGTTAAACTTAGAATTCTTGAAATATAATTAAAAGCATCAGTAATAGAAAGAGACCTAAATACAATCCATGAAAACATCACCAAAATAAAAGTAACTGCAATTTTTAAAATATTTAAATTGATATTCGTTTTCTTTACGTCTATTTTTTTTTTTTTTAATGCTATAAAAAGAGGAATATACAAAACTGCATGTATAAATCCCCAGAAAATAAAGGTCCAATTAGCACCATGCCAAAACCCACTAACTATAAATACAATGCCAACATTTCTTATAGACTTAAGTAAAGTTCCTTTACTTCCTCCTAGTGGAATATATAAATAATCTCTAAACCAAGTAGAAAGAGAAATATGCCAACGTTTCCAGAATTCCCCAATATTTTTTGATAAATAAGGAAACTTAAAATTGGTCATTAAATCAAAATTAAAAAGTCTAGCTGTACCAATTGCAATATCTGAATAACCAGAAAAATCTCCATAAATTTGAAATGAAAAAAGAAAAGCTCCTATTAAAAGAGATTCAAAAGATTGATTTTCATAGTTGTTAAAAATACCATTTACAATAATGGATGCATTATCTGCAATTACTATTTTCTTGAAAAATCCCCAAACAATTAGTTGTACACCAGAAACTGCTTTTTCATAAGAAAATGTTCTTTTCTTATAAAATTGTGGTAATAAATTTGAAGCCCTTTCTATGGGGCCCGCAACTAATTGCGGAAAAAAACTTACAAATGATAAAAAAGCTAAAAAATTATTGGTTGGTTCTAGTTTCTTTCTATAAATGTCTATTGAATAACTTAAGGTTTGAAATGTATAAAAACTGATACCAACAGGTAAAATAATTGTAAGTCTTTCGGCTGAAATAGAACTCCCAAAAAAGGTAAATGCTGATGTAAAACTCTCTAAAAAGAAATTATAGTATTTAAAAAAACCAAGTAAACCTAAATTAACAACAATACTTATTGTTAAAAATATTTTTCGTTTAGACGAGTCTTCTACTTTTCCTAGTTTTTTTCCAATAAAAAAATCTATGATAGAACTAAATAGTATTAAAATAAGAAAACGCCAATCCCAAAAACCATAAAAGACATAACTAGCAATTAAAACAACCCAATTCTGTCGTGTATTTGTTTTTGAAAAAACAAACCAATAAAGAATAAAAACTATTGGAAAAAAAACAGCAAAATCTATAGAGTTAAAAAGCATTTTTTAATTTAAGTTTATAAAATGTTGAAGTTTCTCCATTTGTAACTCTAAGTTAAATTCATTTACGTGAGCATTAATGTTATTTTTAGAACACATAATATAATCACTATTATCCATTTGTTTAAAAATAGAAATGTTTTTACATAAGCTTTTAAGATCGTTGGGCTCAGAAAATAAGCCAGATTTTTTAGAAGCAATAATCTCTTCTGCTTCACCAGAACCTACATATAAAATAGGAATACCTAATTGCATTAATTCAAATATTTTAGAAGGTAGAGCTCCATAAATTTTATTTTTTAAAGGAACAAAACCAATATCGAATTTTCTTATTTCATCTTTAATTTCTTTGGCCGATTTTACTCCATGAAAAAAAATATTGTTATCAGATTTTTCTGAAAACTGCTTAATTTCATTTTCTTCCATTCCTGCACCATAAATATGTAATTCTACACCAATTTCTTTAAAATTTATTTCATTACAAATATTTAAAATACCTTGTGCATAACCTAATAAGCCTGCATAGACAATTTTTAAATTGCCCTTGCTTTTTTCCTTAACCGAATACTTTCTGTAATTAGGTACATTTCTATAAATTAAAAAATCTGTATCAACAACTCCCTTTATATGCGTTAATATTTCTTCGGATTGTCCTATAATCTTATCAGCTAATTTATAATTTATTTTTTCAATTTTTTCTAAAAAGCTATAAAAGCTCCCTTTTTTAATCACCTCTAACTCTAAAGCCGACAAAGGCCAAATATCAGAAACATTTAAAATATTTTTACATCCTAAAACCTTACTCAAAAGTAAGCCAGATAGCGCAACTAATAATGGTGGAGACTGAATAATAAAAACATCTGGTTTTTTTCTTACTAAACTAAAAATGGAAAACCAAAAAGCCCAAGCAAATGATAACATACTAAATAAGCGTACAATTGCTTTTTTTGATTTAGAAGGAAATATCCAATATCTTTTTACAATAATCTCTTCTACTATTTCTTCTACAAAAAACTTTCCGCTATATTTTTCAAAAATTTTACCTTTCGGGTAATTAGGCAATGGGCACATAACAGTAACCTTATTCCCTTTACTTTTTAAGCCTTCTGCTAAATTTTTAATTCGATTGGCAGCTGCCCCCATTTCTGGAGGATAATAATTAGAAATAATGACAATATTTTTACTCACAGTTATAAATAGGTATTTTGTTAATGAATTTTTATTTTTTTAAAAGCTTTGATTCAACTATTTGTGGTTTTCCAGATTTTGAAGCAGCTATATAGGTTACTTCTTTATAACGTATTTTAAACTCTTCATCTAAAATATACTTTTGCAACTCCTTTGTTACACTTACTAAAACATCTTTATTAAAGCCCTTATCTTTAATATATTCAATAGTTATTTCACCTAGTTGTTCTTGAATTACTTTAAATTGTTTTATTTCAAGAACATACTCAAAAATACCAGTAAAGGAATGTACGGTCAGTTTTTTATTCTCAGACAAAAGTACAATATCAGTATCTCTACCAATAATTTTTTCTAATAGAGGATAATTAAAAGCTCGATTTTCGGGGTATTTTTCTTTAGGTAATTTAATCGCTAAATCTCCAATTTTATATCGTATTAGTGGCATCGAAAAACCATCTAATCTTGTAACAACTACATGTCCTAACTCTCCATCAGGTAAAGGATTATTATCATCATCTAAAATTTCTAAATATACATGTGGAGACATAATATACTTATATTCCAAATCTTTTTGACTCGCAATTAAAAAGCCTTCATTACAGCCATAAGTATCATAAACTTTAGTTGTAAAAGCTTTTTCTACATTTTTTTTATAGTGATTAAACATTTTATCTCCAAAACTAATGGCTGCCTTAAAATGTATATTGTAATTGTGTTCTAAAGCATATTCAGCAATAATATTCAAAGAAGATGCGTAACCTGCTAAGTAATAATTATTAGTATTATTCAACTCTTTAAAAAGGGTTTCTAACTGTTTTTCGGTTAATGAAAAAGCGGTTATATACTTTGTTTTAAACAAACTATCTTTTATAGATTTTAAAAAACCTCTATTGGGAGACATCCCCGTTTGTACAATAGAATCTCCTACTTTATAACCACTCCACTCCCACCAATGAGATAAAATAGCTCTAATAATTGACTGCTCTTTTTTATCCATAAAAACAGTGCTTTGAATACCTGAAGAACCACTACTCGAGTAAGATATTAAATTAGCTTTGTTTACTTTATTAGAAAGTAAGCTATCTGAATTACCTCTAATATCATCCTTTGTCAAAATAGGAAAACCTTCTAACCAGCGATAAGGATCTTTCCCTTTTAATTGAATGGAATTGTATTTAGAAACTGTATTTACCGTATGTTCTAAAATATTTTTTAGATTCTTTTTTTGAAGATTTTCTAATTCAATTTCAGATAAACCGTCTACCTTTCTCCAATATTTTAATTGCTTTAAATATGAAGATTTATTCATAAAATCTCCTAGAGGTAAAAATAGATTTTCAATTAATTTATTATAAATCATTTTAAAATTTTAAACCATTTATACTTTATAATATCCCAATCGAATGTTTCTGCTTTTTCTCTAGCCTTTTTGGATAATGTTGGATATTTACCTTCAATAACATCAATAATAGCATTTGTCATTGCATCAACATTCTCTTTATCAACCAGTAAACCATCTACCTTATTTTCTATTAAATACGGCATTCCTCCTACATTGGTACTCACAATAGTTAAACCTAACGCCATTGCTTCAATCACACTTATCGGAGTATTATCAAAATTAGTAGTATTTATAAAGACATCATATTCTGTAGCTTTTTTATGCCAATCTTCTTTTGTTAAAACGCCTGTAAACTCAACAGAGTCCTCTAAATTATATTTTTGAACTAAGTTTACAGTTTCTTGATATGAATCATCTAAAAATGGACCAACCATACACAGAACTGCATCAGGGTATTTCTTTTTTAATTCTAAAAGTACTTTAATCGCTAAAGTTGGATTGTATAAATGTTTAAAAGATCTTACCCATAATAATTTAGGCTGAATGTTTGTTCTTTCTAAGTATTTATAGTCTTCTAAAGGAATTGTATTAGGAATAAATTCTGTGTTAAAGTTCTCTTTTTTAAATGCAACTTTTAAATAATTAGAAGGCGCTACATTTTTATAAGCATTTTTAAAAATAGTTTTTGATAATACTGGATTTTTGATAAGTCTTTTAGGCAAATCTCCTCCTCTTAGAATAGGAATATATTTTAAAGAAAATAGTTTACATATTAATGAGATGATATAAGCATAATAAAAATTTAGCGTACTAAATGTATCCATCAAAACAAAATCGACCTTATTCCTTAACAGTATTGTCTTATAGATCATATCTAACAATCTAATTAATTTATTAGTCTTATTAGAGACTACTGTTAATTGATAATGTTCTTTTTCTAATAACTCAGAAAGTATCGCTATTGAAGTTTTGTATTTAGATTTCTTAGAAAGATTATTGCCTATATATAAAATTCTTTTATTCATCATCTATCAAATCATTTTCTATCTCCGTAATTCTTATCAAACTTAAAGCATATATAAAACCAGGTAAAGCAACTCTCATTGCCGAATGGTTAATCGTTAAAAACCACATTATATAAAATGCTATTATAAATGCTTTTTGAAAGTTATTTGCTTTAAAAAAGTTAATGAGTGGTACAATTAATAATAATAGTAACAAAATAAACCCAATTAGACCATGTTCTTCCACTAACCTCCCCACCTCATTATGAGAGGCTGCCGTAAGTCTTTCATGAGATTTCATTCTTTCATACTTACCATTTCCTACACCAATACCCAAAGGATTCTCAAAGAAATTTATAAACTGATAAGCTAATATATCTATTCTACCAGTAGTAATATCTTTTTTTTGTATTCCAGCTGCATTTTTACCTGTAAATCTATTATCTAACATTCCACCAGTTATATTAGAGGTATAAACCCAAATAGCGACAAGAAAGAATCCAAGAATTAACGCATATTTAAACACTACCTGCACACTCATTTTTTTATATAAAATAAAAAAAAACGCAAACAAAATTAAAGCTATAGCTGCCGTAAAAAGTCCACCTCTAGAAAAAGTTAATAAACCTCTGTATATAAAGTAAATTAAAAAAAAAGAATCTAAATAAATATACCCTGTTAGCTTCTCTTTCAATAGTAAAAAAATAGCTATAATAAGTATACCAAGTCCAACAGCTGTAGCAACTTGATTAGGACCAAATCCCCCTGAGGTTTCAGCTAACGCAGCCCCTCCAAAAAGAATTTCTTTTAAATCTGGAGTTCTAAAATACATAAAAGTAATCATCGAAAACAAAGGCAGTAACATAAAAAACAAAGCATCTAGTAATTGTTGTTTACTTATAGGTCTATAATAGAAATATAAAGCACAGACACCTAATACAATAGGACCACTTAAATTAAACACAATATTTGTTCGTAAAGACTCTCCTTCTGGTACTTGTGTAAAAACAATACCCAATAATAAAAGTAAAATATAAAAAAGATAATGGATAGAAAACCTTTGTTTAAAAGGTCCTAAAAAGATTCCCAATACTAAAAACAGTATTACTCCGTATTTACCTGTTTCATAAAGAAAAAGCCCTTTAATCATTCTTAAAAAGATTTCTCCTCCTGCCATATAAGAAGCAAATAAAAAAGCTTCTTCATTTCTATTATTCGAACTAAAAATAACTATTAAAGGAATAATAAGACATACCAATCCATAAATTTTCGGGAATAAAGGAAATGTACCTAAATACCCTATAAGAATATGAATAGCTATAAGTTTTAATTTATTATTTAATATATATTGAATCAAATTATAAAGTATATATTTTTATTAATTGTGTAATAAAATGTTTTTGTGAGTATTTTATTTGCACATTTTTATGATGTAATTCTCCATAAATATTTCTTTTATCTCCTGAAAGAATATATTCTTCTAAGGCTTCTGCCAATTCTAAACTATTTTCTTTGTCTACAACGATACCAGATTTTCCGTTTTCTATCACCTTATTACATTCGCCTACATTAGTTACCACTACAGGTAGTTTCGCCAATCCATATTCTAATAAAGAAACTGGTAAACCTTCTGACTTAGAGGACAAAGCCCCAATTGTAGCTTGGTTAAGTATGTTTTCTATATCTAAACACAAACCATATAAAAAAACAGAATTCTCTAAACTTTTTTCTAAAATAAATTGTTTTATTTTTTTTGAATAATTGTCATTAAAATCCTTACCTATAATATGTATGGTCCAGTCGGTGTATTTACTATGTATTTTATTAAATGATTCTAAAAGGTTTAGATGATCTTTAACTTCTCTCAAAGAAGCCAAAATTACAATTCTTTTATTTTCTTTCCCAAGTAACTGTGTTGTTTTATTTTTATTTATAAATTGAGGAAAATTATCTAATTTTATTGATTTTTTATGTTTTAGTTCGTTTTTTGCCCAAATATTAAGTTCTTCATTAACGTTAATAATTCCGTCAAAAAAAAGACTCATAAACTTAATTATAAAAAATTTAAATCCTTTTAAATTCACATAATTACCGGTGTGGTTATGCCAAATTATTTTTACTTTAGGATAGATAATCTTTACACAAAAGGCAAAAAAATAAGATGTAGTATGAGCATGAATAATACCAATATTATTTTTCTTTAAATACTTCTTAAATCTAATAATTGCAGAAAAATCGATACTTTTTTTTCTTTCTAAAAATAAAAACCCTATATTTTCTTTGAAATTATTTTTTAAAACTCCTTCTTTTCTTGTTGTACATAAATGTGAATTTATACCTTCATCACCAAGAGCGTTTACAATATTAACAGCTAACACTTCTGCTCCACCTGCATCTAAAGAATCTATAAGCTGTATAACTCCTATTTTATGCATTTAAAAGTATTTTTTTTATTTCTGATGAAAATTTTTCTAAAGTATATTGTTGCGACCATTTTTTAGCTTCTAAAACTTGTTTTTGATAGCCATCTTTGTTTTTGATATAGTTTTCAATAACAGTCACAATTTCATTTTCTTTTACATTACTTTCTACTATGGTTCCTCTAGTTCCAGAACCTAACATACTCTCAATACAAGAAACTTTAGATGAAATAGGTAAGCAGCTCCAAAACATGGCTTCTGCAACTACTTTTGGCCAACCTTCAGATTTAGAAATGAAAATTAAAAAATGCGCTTTTTGAAACCCTTTTTTAACGACTTCTTTAGATTGATTGCCATGTAAAATAATATTGTCTTCGAGATTATTTTGTTCAACATATTCTTGAACTTTTAAAAACTCTCCCCCATGACCATACATATTTAACTGTGCTTTTATATTATTTGCTAAAAGTTTTTCTATAACTTTAACGCTTAACAACGGTTGTTTTCCCTCTGTAAAAGCACCAACAAAGATAAAATTAATTTTAGAAGAAAAATCTTTTTTAGGTACTTCTATAATTTCATCATTCACATAAGATGCTGTAAAAAATGGAACAATATTCTTTGATTGATTCTCCCATTCTCCATACACCAAAACTTTACAATTTTTAGTTAAAAAAGTATTTGAAATTATCCATTTTTGAATTCGATAACTTACTGGTTGTTTACTTTTAGGATCCCAATTACCTGCATATTTTACCGTTTTGGGTTTAGAAGGGAATAAAATTTGCACAAAACAACCTAATAAACCTACATTACCAGGGCAACGTAAATGAATGTGATCTGCCCAAAAACAAGCCTTTATAATTTGAATTAAAATGAACGGAATTTTAAATATAGAAACTAATTTAGTTTTTAAAGACAATACATTAAAACTAGGAATTTCCTTTAAATGAATATTACTTCCTTTATAAGCTACTTCAATAGCTTTCATTTTTTCTTCGGATATAGGGGCTACTATTCTAGTTTCAGAAACATTTTCTAGCCAAAGATTCATTTCACGAACATAAGGTTCGTAAGCAAAGAGTTTTTCATTCTTCCTTTTATGTAAAGTATGTGTTATAATCGCAAACTTCATACTTTTAATGGTTTGTTAAAAATTAAACTAATCCACCCCATTTTTCTACCCAAAGCTTCTGTAAATGCTTCTTTTTTCTTATTTCCTTTTAAGCAATTAGAAAAACGAATTGTCATTAATAGCAATACAGTAGCATTCCATTTTAATCTTGCTTTTAAAGATGGCTTAGGAAATTTTGTTCGCCAAACATACCACCCATTTCTAATTACCATTTTTCCGTAAGAATACTTATTGGGCCTTCCTCCGTCTTCATGATAATGATGCAAAGTAGCTGATGTATTTACATATAAATTATAGGTTTTAGAAACCCTTAAACAATATTCTAAATCTTCATACAAACCATAGCCTTCAAAATATTCTGAGAATTTTATGGTATCTACCACTTCCTTTTTAAAGGAAGAAACGCCTCCCATAAAATATTCTGCATTATAGATTTTATTGTTTGGAGGTAAACTTCCTACAGAAAATCCGTTTGAAAATTCTGGCATTAAACAAGGTGCTTTATCAGATAATAATCCTAATCGTTTTCGTAAAACATTTCTACTTCCTAAATCTCTAACATAACCATCAATTTCATACTCTTTAAAACTTGGCTTATCACCTTTGTTTAAACCCCTCCATTTAACTTCATTTAAAATATAACCTCCAACTCCACCAGCTGCTGGATATACTTTATATGTATCCATTAAATTTTTAAAATACGGTTCTTCTAAAATAATATCATCATCTAAAAAACAAACAACTTCTATATTTTCTGATACTCTATCAATACCAAAATTACGTTGTTTTGTTAATCCCCTATTTGCATCATCAACTTTAAAATAGTTAAGGTTTTTAAACTTATTTTCCTTTAAAACAATGGTTGTTTTATCATCTGTAGAACCATCAATAATTAAAATCTCATTAGGATACAATTCTTGTTTTTCTACAGATTTCAGCAACTTTATAATTGCTTCTGGACGCATGTAGGTGCAAATAATTAAACTAAATTTCATCTATTAAAGTTTAATATGATTATACAGTTTAATATTCTCTATTATTATCTTATTCATATCAAATACATCTACAATTCTTTGTCTCGCATTTCTAGCCATTTTATCCGCTTCTTCAGGATTATTTAGTAAAGTTAAAGTCTTATTTTTAAAATCTTCTGTATTTGTAGGATCAATCATAAAACCAGTAACTCCATCAATCATTAATTCTTTAGCCCAACCTATATTAGAGGTTATTAGCTTTTTTTCCATAGACATGGCTTCTAACCAAGTCATAGGAAAAGCCTCTGCAAAACTAGGTAACAAAACCACTTCTGCTTGTTGTATATAATTTATTACTTGGTTATAAGGAACAGCTTCTACATAGCTTACTTTTTGTTTTGCTTTTTCTGAAAGAACATCTTCTATCATACTTAAAGTAGAAGCTCTTGTAAATATATCTTTATTATCTTTCCCTAACAAAACAAGAGTAACCTCCTCATCTACTACTACTAATTCATTAAACATTTTGGCTATTTCTAACACTCCTTTTTTACGAATAAGAGTACCAAAATACAAGAGTGACTTTGCTTTTATCTGTTGATGATTGGGATTAAACCCACAAGAAGAAATAGCATTGTAAATTGTATCTATTTCTTTCTTAACACCAAACAATTCTTTTGTTTTTAAACCAACAAAACTGCTTACCCCAATAATTCTATCAGCTCCATTAAGTGCTGCTTTTTCAAAAAACTTATTCTTCTTTTTAACAGGTCTATTTTCTAAATCACAAAAATAAGTATCAGATCCATGCAAACGTATTAGCAATGGGCACTTAAAATTCATAAACGCAGTAAAACCTGTCCATTCGGGAGCTTCAATTACCTCTATCTTATTTTTTAAAATAATTTTATTTACATACTTATTAAAAACCCTTCTATTTGTATACCAAGTAATTCCTTTTACCCTTTTTTTAATAACAAAATGAATTTCAATTCCATTTTCGTTATAAACCTCAGCTTTATTTTGGCTATGAACAAAAACGGTGACTCTTTCTCCTTTTTTAACCAATTCATCTGCTAAGTTTTTTGTAAACGTCCCAATTCCGCCAATACTTCCTTTAAAGTTGGGGTGTGGGTATTCTGGAGTAATAAAAGCAATATGCATATTTTAAATTATTTCATTTAATACATTCATATAATTAGTAGCAAAACCTTCTATTGGATGCTTCACAATAGTTTCTGCCCATTTTTGTTGTTTTACGATTGCTGTTTTATTTTCTGCGGATATTCTTTTAAAAATTTCCGTAAAGTCATTCTTACTTTTAAGATGATAAATTGCGTTATTATATTCTTTTAAACTTTTAAAATGAACCAATTTATAAATTTCATCAATAGAAAATAAAGGAGAACTATTTTTAACCGTATAATCTAAATAAAAAGCAAGTTTACCTAATAAAGTTGCATCTAACCCCATGGTAGAGCCAACATTAACCATAGCATCTGTATAATATAATGTAGAAAATAAAACTTGAGAAGCATTAAATTTAGACTCTTTTTGATGTATCACTCTAGTAACATCTTTAGGCTTTTCTTTTAATAAAGCATCAAATCGATTAGAACCTTCAGTTGGGTGAGGTCTAAATATTATATGAATATTCTCTTCATTTATAGAATTGTATTTTTTTACTTCTACAATTAAATCTTCTAAATATTGAGGTTCATCTTGCCCAATAGCTTTAAAGTTTGCCGAAAAACAAATATAAAATTTAGCTTTTGGAATTTTAAATTCATTGAAAAAATCTTCTTTGTGTATTAACTTCTGATTAGAATTATAATCATGAAATTGAGGTGTACCAGTTGTAAAAATAGTATCTACTTTTACATTAGGATAATAATCTAACAATTCATTTTTCATGTAATCACTCCAAACTGCATAATAATCTGCATTTACTAGTTTGTTACCTTTAACAATATTATCCCAAGAATGAATAGAACTTAATACCGGTAATTCTATCTTGTTTGCTGCTAATGAAATACCTAAAGTTATGCTCGTAGATTGATGCGTTATTAATAAAATATCTGGATTTTCTTCTTTTAAAATTTTAGTAGCTTCTTTAAAAAAACGTGTTTTTTCCACATAACTATTCAGTTTATTTTCTAAAAATGAAATTCCTTTATCTGATTTAAAAAAATTAGAAAATAAAAGAATGCTTTTAAATTTTAATATATTTTTAAAACCTTGTACTCTTTTAAATCGCCTATAATAAGTATGTGTACGTTGTTTCTTCGTTTTATCGAAATACTTTAAACTCGCTTTTTCTTTTAAATACTTTAAATATTCAATTTTACCATTAAAATCTAAAGAAGGTAATTGAATTGAAGGAAAACGAGTTTCTCCATCATACCAAATCTTTAAATCATATTTGTCATGTAAGGATTTTAAAACGCCAGAGTTTTCATAATTCTCATAATTAGACTTATTTACAAAAACAATTACTACTTTTTTCTTTTTAATTGACATTGCTCGCTTTATTTTTAAAATTCCTTAAAAATAATAATAGAGAGATTAATCTATGTAAAAAATAAATTCCCCTTCCTGGGTTTTTAATCTGTTCTTTACACAATTCTATAGTAGCTTCTTTGTCTAAAAATTCATTTAAAACATCAAAGTTTTTTTCAATGATTTTAATATAAATATCACCAATATAGGTTGAAAATCTATGATTCCAATCTTGTACCGTAGTGTCTGTTTTTTCTAATGGAAATTTAAAATATTTTTCTAATGAATTGTTAGATTTTAAAATTATTTGATGATGCAAATTATCATCTATAAAATTACTTTTCTCCAGCCCATAACTATGTTTCATAAAGTTATACGCCAAAAAAGGTGATGTTTTATCTGCATAAACATTAAGAATTTTATGTCTATTTCCAAAATTACCAGGCATTCTTGCTTGCCTGTAAAAGTTAATAGAAATAGCACTATTATCATCCTTACAATACGTATCTTCTAATAAACCTAAAAGCTCGCTTCTTTGTGTAGAAAACAACTTTTTGTGCTTATCATTTATAACTTTGTTTACAAAAATATCTGGAGTTAAATATTCATCAAACTGTTCCTTATTAGATAAATTATGATCTAACAAAAGACGTACACAAGCACCAGCTTCTCCCATAAGGTAATTGCTATTACCAGGAATATTAGATGCAAAACTAACCATATCTACATATGACAAAGTAGATAAACCACCTGAAACATTTGAGATGCTATTCGCAAAATTTAAAAAATTAGCTTCACTTACATTATCAAAATTTTTAAATGGAAGATTTAGTTTTTCACTTATAATTTTTCCTTGCTTCACATCTGCAGCATCTTCACGTCCAAAATTACAAAGCTCTATATTATTTTTATCATTTAAAGTACTTAAAATTGTTAAACAATCTCTACCTGCTGTTATACCAACAGTAACGTTTTTAAATTTATTAGACTCTTTTGCAAAAGCTTTAATTGCTTTATTTAAGTTAGGTTTACTTTCTAAAAAAGTAAATTTATTCTCAACTATTTCATTACCTTTTATAGTATATTTAATAGCTGCTTTTACTTTTTTTAATTCTTTATATAATTCTGGAAAAGGGTCTACTCTATAGCCAAAAGTAAGTTGAGAAAACAAACCTAATGGAGAAACTGGTAACTCTTGTTGTAGTTTTTCTATCTTATAGAAATTTTCGAAAAACACAAAAGAATCATCCTTTTTTAAATAGTAAAAAGCACCAATACCTAAAGCATCAGAAAACACTTCGGTCTTGTTGTTCTTTTTATCATGTACAAAAACCTGAAAAATTCCATCTAAATTTGAAAGATTCGATTTTAATACTTTTCCTTTACTAGAAATAACATTTGAAATAAACTTTTTAAATTGCTTTTTTTTATTATCCGAAGAAATTAGTAAAAAAACAAAACCATCTGTTTTACAACTTAAATGTTTACTCCCTTTTAAATCCTTTTTTGGTTTAAAAAAAGTGTATTTAAACTTATTTTTAGAAATAGTTACATGCGTATTAATTGCTTTTTTTATGACTACATTCATACTTTAACTATTTATTATTTAATATACTTTCTGCTTTTTCCCAATCTTTTAAAGTATCAATATTTACATAATCTTCTTTAGGAGTAACCATAAAAGCCATACTATCGCCGAATAAAGAATTATGCTCTTCAATAACGTTCGTTTTTGTTAAATAAACACTTCCGTCTCTATGATATGTTATTGGTAATTCTTGTCTTCTAGAAATAATGTTTTTTTCTCCTGTAGTAATTTTTAAATTCCCTTCATCATTCATTTTAAATGTCCAATGAGGGTTGTATTCATGTGGTACTTCTTGTACTGATACTAATGAATCTGTTCCTTTTTTTAGAAATTTGTTAATCGCTTCATCTAAGAACTCTAATGTTCTAAAAGGGCTTGTTACTTGTAATAAACATACAGCATCAAAATGTTCTCCTTTATCTTTATAAAACTGCAATGCATGCTTTATTACTGGTAAAGTAGGTGATGCATCTTCAGCTAAGTTTGAGGGTCTTTTAAAAGGTACTTCAACACCTAATTCTTTTGCAATAGCTATAATAGCATCATCATCAGAACTTAAAACTACTTTAGATAAATATTTAGAAGCCAAAGCGATTTCTGAAGTATATTGCAGTAAAGTTTTTTTTCCTAGTAATTTTATATTTTTACCAGGAACTCCTTTAGATCCGCCTCTTGCAGGTATTAAACCAAGAATTCTCATTAATACGTAATTGTTTTATGAAATAATAAAGGGATTTCTGCTAAAACGTCTGCTATTTTTTCTCCTGAACTACCATCGCCATAAATTGCCGAAGAAGTAATATTTTTATTATTAATTTGGGCTAATATAGCGTCTTTTATAGTGTCTTTTTCATAAGTTACATCCAATACATTATCTCCTCTTTCTCTTCTATTTTGACGGCTTCCTAAGTTAACAACAGGAACTCCTAAATAAGAACATTCTCTAATACCAACACTAGAATTCCCTATTAAACATTTAGAATTCACTAACAATCTTAAAAAATCATGAGGTTCCATATTTTTAAAGAAATGAATATTTTGAGGTTTATTTATTTCTCTAAATTGTCTAATTCCGCTTGATGTTCCGTCTGAACCTGCGTCTACATTTGGCCAAAACCAAAAAGTAGGAATATCTAATTCTGCAACGGCATGTAATGTTTTTATAACATCTGATTTTGCAGCTTTATATTCCGTTGTTACCGGATGTTGCATTACAACAATATACCCTTTTTCTTTCCATTCTAAAGATGTACCTACCCCTCCGTATTTCTCTATTGGATTAAAATCTAATAAAGGTTTTTCTTTAATTTCTTTTGCTAAATCTATAGATGGACAACCAGTATTTATTACATAATCTGGACTTTCGCCTAACTTTATGACACGCTTTTTTGCATCTTCTGATGCTACCAAATGAATATCTGCTAACTTGGTATTTGCATGTCTCACTTTTTCATCAATATTACCTGTTACCTCTCCCCCTTGTATATGTACTAAAGGTATATTTTGATAAGCAGCCGCAATAGAAGTTGCAATCGTTTCAAACCGATCTGCAATAGTAATTACAGCATCTGGTTTTAAATTATAGAAAACCGTTGCCAATTCCATAACACCTAAACCAGTAGTTTTAGCCATGGCCGTAGGGTTTTCTCCCTCTAAAACCATAAACACTTTTTCATCAATATGAAAACCATCTTTTTCAATAAAATCTACGGCATTACCATATCTACCTAACAAAGCAGAACCTGCAATAACTAATTGTAATTCTAATTTAGGATGATTTTTTATAGCTGTAAGTGCTGTTTTAATTCTACTGTAAGATGGTCTTGCAGTTACAACAACACAAATTTTTCTCTTTGACATATTATTCTTTTAAATCTTTAAAAGTTAAAAAGTCCCATTTATTTAGATCTTTGTTTAACTCTTTACCAATTATACGCTGATAATCGCTGGCTAAAATACCAAATCCCTTTGGTTTTTTTGCTTCAAGATCTGAAAATTTTATAACGTGTCCTTCAGTTAAATCTTTATTAATTGCCAAAGATTTTTCGAAAATCTGTTTTAATTCTTTAAAATTAGAATTATCGTTTTTATCGATAGGATTATTTAAAGCCTTTTTGATATTTCTTACTGCTTTTACTAACTTTTTAGTTTCCTTAAAGTTTAAAGAAGCTTTGGCGTCTGGCCCAAACATTTCCTTATTAAAAACAACATGAAATTCTAAAATATCGGCACCTAAAGCAACCGCTGCAATACTTGCTTCAATTGAAGAGGAATGATCAGAAAAACCAACAACAACATTGTATCTTTCTTTTAATTCTTTAAGTACATTAAAACCAAATTGCGATGGTTTTGTTGGGTAAGCAGTTGTACATTGTAAAATAGAATAATTAGCATTTCTATTTTTTAAGAATGCAACGGTTTTGTCTAACTCTTCAAAAGAACTCATTCCAGAAGAAATTATGATAGGCTTACCAGTCTGAATAATTTTCTCTAATAAAACAAAGTTATTAACCTCTCCAGAACCTATCTTATAACGATTTACGCCCACTTCTTCTAACAAATCTACTGCAGTATTACTAAACGGAGAACTGATAAATTCTAAACCAACTTTATCACAATGGGCTTTTATTTCTTTCCACTGTTCTAAAGTAAATTCCATTCTTTTCCAATAATCATAACGCGTTTTATCTTCAAAAGAAAAATTTACACGAAAAGGTTCCTCTAAACTACTTTCTGCTTCTGCAATATGTGTTTGAAATTTTATGGCATTACAACCTGTTTTAGCTACAGCATCTATATAAGAATGTGCTAAACCTAAACTTCCATCATGTGCTTGTGCAATTTCTGCAATTATAAATGTCTCTTTCATTATAGTTTGTGTAAAAACTTTTTTAAATTTTCTTTTTGTGATACGGTTGTAAAGTGATTTTTAAATAACTTTTTACCTTCAATAGCTATTTTACTCCTCTTATCACTACTTTTATATAAGGCAACAATCTTTGTGCTCATATCTAATAAATCATCGCATAAAACAGCATTTTTTACTGTAACTTCTGGGTAACACTCTACTGCTGCTTTTGTTGAAACTAAAACTTGCTTGTAATTAAAAACTACCGGAACTCTTGTTCTTGTTCCTGTATTAAATTCCCAAGGAATAATATGAAAATCTCCTGGTAATAAAACAGCATCTAATTCTTTAACAAAACCTAATGAAATAATCTGACTGTCTAAATTAATAATATCTAATAAGTTTTTAGAAGCTCCTTTTAATTTTCCCACAACCACCAATTCTACATTAGGGATTTCTGCCTTTATAATATCCCAACAAACAGTAATAAACCTTTCTAAACCGATTCTGTTTGCTGTTGTTCCCATACCTCCTAAATGTACTATTCTAGGAAATTTACTTGGTTTTATATCTGATTCTATATTTATATAAGTTGTTGGTAAATAAAGTGCATTTTTTTGATGTTCTAAAACTTCATTTGTTTCTGTATAAGAACCAGAAACTACACCAGATACACTTTTAATTAAGTTGATTTCAACTCGTTTCTTTTGATACGTATGAAAACGTTTCTTTAAATTCTGATTAGGACTTCTTAGTTTTGCTAATTTATATTCCCAATCATGATGACTGTAAATACTTGGAGTTTTTAAATTAAAAGCAGCAATCATAATTGCATTCCATCTCCATTCCGCCCAAACAAAATCGATTTTATGTTTTAAAATAATGTCCTCAAAAAAAAATTTATTTTCATTATTGATAAAATAATACTCGAATTTTGTAGGATTAAAAACAGCTTCTCCTAATCGTTTTAATCCTTTATTTGGTTTCTTTTTTACAACAGAGTAAGATACAATTGTATCTATTTTATCTCTAACATCATTATAATCTTCATCATTAAAAACACTTACATCATTCCATTGTGTCGCTAATAATATAATTCTATAACCTAAAGCATGTAGTAAATCTACATGACTATAGTACACAGAAGCTCCACCACTGGAGTTTAAATCTATTTTACTATTATTTACAACAAATAAAACTGTTTTTAAGCTCATGTTATACTGTTAAAGTTTATTCTCAATTTTAGAATAGGCATCTAAAACCTTTTTTCTAATTACATTATACTCTAATTTAGTAGCAATTTCTTGATTTAATAAAAATACACTATCTAATAATTCTTCATTATTTAATACCTTAGATATTAACTTAGAAATTTCAATAGCATCTTCAGGGTTTTGAATTAAAAATCCATTTTCACCATCTTTTATATAATCTTCAGAAACACCTCCAGGATTAGATTGTATTGGAAAAGCACCTAAAATAATAGCTTCTAAAAGTGTGTTTGGTATGCCGTCTGAAATATTATTTCCAATTGCTATTTTAGCTTTTGCAAATAACGTTAATAATTCAGTCTGACTTACTTCTTTTTTCCGACTAATATATTCTATATTCCATCCGTTACTGTTCATTTCTGTAATCTTATCGAGAACATTATCATGAGCAGAATATACTAAAATCTTATAATTTACTAAATCTTTCTTTATAAAATCTAATGCTTTTAAAACCACTAAAGCTCTACCTGCCCAATGATGATATCCTTTAATTATGATTAAATTTTCTTTTTTTATTTGAGTAACACTTTCTTTTATTTTTTCTAATTGATAACCTCCTCCTCCAGGAAAAACACCTGCAACTTCATTTATAAACCCTAACTTTTTAGCGATATCAATATCTCTATGATTATCAACAAATAAATAATTCAAATTAAAAAGAACTTGCTTTATCTTTTGTTGATGTTTTTTTTCATTTTGATATAAATACAAGTCACTTCCCCAAGAAAAATAAGCCCATTTAAAATGGATTTTTTTTCTAACTTTTAACAAAGGATATGTTTGTGATTGCATCTCTAAAGAATGTACCAAATCTGGTTTGAGTTCTTTAATCAATGCCTCTAGTTTTTCTGAAGCTGTTACTTTTAAATATGGTTCTATTTTATTAAAAACACTTGGCATTTTTTTTTCAAGAAAATATTCACCTTTTAAATAAGGTACTTTTCTTTTACTCCAACCCGTAATATTATTCGTCCACAATAAATCTTTATGAATAGGTCTATCTAAGCAATCGAAAACATAAATTTCATGTTCTGTATCTTTTAATTGATTGATCCACCTAGCTGCATGGATATATTGGAGACAAACAAAAAGGATTTTCATAAACTAAGTTTTAAAATACTATCTAATTTTTTGGTAAATAACTTTGCTCCTTTTACGTTTAAATGATCTGAATTTTCATAATATTCTAAGTCTGTAGGCATAAAATTTACCGCATCTAATACTTGAACATCCTTTAGGTTTTCTGAAAGAATATTATTGATAATTTTATTATATTTATGATTAGTCAAAGAATAAAAATATGCTGAATATGGAGGTAAAACTAAAATTAACTTCACATTATTTATGTTACATTCTGTATTTAATTCTTTAATCCTTTTTATATTTTTTTCTATTAAAGATTTATTTTTAATACTTTCTTTTAATCTTTTTAATTTACCAATAATTTCAGGATCTTTTACAAATAAAGTATTATTTGCTCTCCAGCCTTTTTTAGATATTTTTTGTTTTTTCATAAAAGAAAGAAAAAAACTATCATTCATTAATTCTCTAAAGGGTTCGTTAATAATTAAGCTGTTTTTAATAAAACCTTGATCGTATTTTTCTAATTTGAAAAAATTATAATAAAGACGCATTTGACTTTGATGGTATTCATTAGTCGAACTTAATTCACCAAACAGTGAATAATAAGAGATTGGAATTAATACTGCTTTAAGCTTTTCCTTATTTTGAACATTACTAACGAGCAAATCAATATCGGTATTTAGCTCTCTTGCTTTTGTCGCTATATTTACAGTGTTGAAATTAAAAATGCTATCCGCAAATACACCAAAACCTAAATGAGAATTTCCGGATATTAAAACTTCTACCTCTTTATTTTGTAATAAACTAGCTTTGTAATTATATGTGTTTTTATTATTGGGAAATACAAAAGTATCGAGAACAAAAAATAAGCAAACTACAATTACTGAAAGTATTAAAATGTTTTTTAAAAATAATTTCATTTTATTAAAATTGAAAATATATAAATGATGTTTTTTCTGCAGATGACATTGAATAGAGGATTACAAAAATAAAAAATACATAGAAAAATTTTCTAAACTTGTTTTTAAAAACAACTACAATTTCATCTCTTCTAGAAAGCCATTCAATTAAAATAAAGATAAACAATACCGGAAACATTCTTTTTTGACGAATAACTGACGGTAAAAAATTAGAAACATCAAATATGCTACCAATATACTGTATCGCTTCTGTTATTGTTTCTGCTCTAAAAAACACCCATGCTAAACAAGTAACTGAAAAGGTTGCTATAATGCTTAAAATTTCTTTTATGGAAGTGTTTTTATGATTGACATCAATATTTTTTCTATTTCTATTGGTTAATAACAAAGGAACAAATAACAACGCATTTATAATTCCCCAAGCCATAAATGTCCAATTAGCACCATGCCAAAAACCACTAACTAAAAAGATTATAAAAACGTTTCTTAACTGAAATATTTTAGAACCTTTAGAACCTCCTAAAGGAATGTACACATAATCTCGAAACCAAGTAGTTAAAGAAATATGCCAATTACGCCAAAACTCCGCAATATCTCTAGAAAAATATGGATATTTAAAATTCCGCATTAAGTCGAAACCAAATAACCTTGCAGTACCAATGGCAATATCTGAATACCCACTAAAGTCTCCATAAATTTGAAATGCAAAAAATACCGCACCTATAATTAAAGTGAACCCGGACTGTTCTTGATAATTATCAAAAATCTGATTTACATAAACAGCACAATTATCAGCAATAACCACTTTTTTAACCAACCCCCATAAAATTAACTTCATACCAGAAACCGCATAGTCATAACTAAACTTTCTTTCTCTATGAAATTGAGGTAATAAATTAGAAGCTCTTTCTATTGGGCCTGCAACTAACTGAGGGAAAAATGAAACAAAACTAGCAAAAGACACAAAGTTATTTGATGGCGTTAACTTTTTTTGATATACATCTATCGTATAACTTAATGTTTGAAAGGTATAAAATGAGATCCCTACTGGCAGAATAATCTGTAAGCTGGAAACATTCATTTGAATACCTAACTGTTGAAACCCAATAACAAAGTTTTCTATAAAAAAATTGTAGTATTTAAAGAAACCTAACATGCCTAAATTAAAAAAGAGACTTAATCCTAATGCCCATTTTCTTTTTCTTTTTTCATCAGTAATTTCTAAGTATTTACCTATGGAAAAATCTACAAGCGTACTTAAAAAGATTAAGGACAAAAATCGCCAATCCCACCAACCGTAAAAAATATAACTGGCTAATAAAATTAAGATATTTTGTTGCTTCGTTTTTTTAAAAACAAACCAATACAAAACAAAAACAATAATCAAAAAGATTAAAAATTCGATGGAGTTGAAAAGCATAAATTAAGCTTGGTAAAGTTTATTAAAAATTTAGAAATAATTATTTTTTAAATATGCACGCTGAATAAAGTTATTAGTTCAAAAAAAATTACATTTTAATCCATTCATTTGGAATTATATCATCATCCTCTGAACCATTACACCATTTTTTTGGTCCTATTATATTTTTTTTTGAATTTTCTATCAACCAAGCTCCCCACCAACTAAAAGTACTATTAGCTATAATACCGTGTTTAGCTTGAGTCATTAAATACATATCTTGCCACGAATTATCTCCATAGTTAAACTGAACGTAAGTAGCTGATTCAATATTTAAGTTTTCTTTAACCCATTCTTGATCATCTGAAAAAAAATAAAACCTTGGATTGTTAATACTCTTCGACAAATATTGTATAGATTTCTCATAATAACTCAAATTACAAATATTACCTAACGCTGTAACGTATTTTTCGCTTAGATAATCCCCTCTTCTAATATGGACAAAGACACTATTACACTCTTGCATTTCTATAGCAAGTAATTTTGTGTCTTTAGACAATAAGTTTTTATTAAACTTAAAGCAGTCTCTAACTTCTTTTTTTGCATTTAGGAAATATTTCTCACTCTGCCATGTACCTAAATATAATTGATTTAATGATTTATTTTGATTAAATACTTTTTTATAAAAACAAAAACTTTTAGGTTCTGTAATAACCTCTAATTGAAGTATTTTGTATATTTTAAGTCTACGTCTTGATGAAAATTTCTTTAAGACTTTTATTAATAATTGTATATACCATTTATACCCATACGATTTATGTTCAGATTTATTTATAGAAAACAACTTCTCCAATTCATATCCCTGATGACCGTAAGAATGTGAATTATAATCCTCTGATACAAATACAAAAGTTTTATTGCCTTGTTTTCTAAAAGCCAGACAAAGAGCATAATCAAACATTTGATTACCTAAACCACCAGCAACATTTACAAGCTTCATATTTATTTTATAAATTATTTATTTTAAATTTAGAGCGTTTTTTTTTAAAACTCTTTCCTGAATGTTCCTCAATTCTCTCTTTATTATTATCCCTAAAATCATTTAACAGTTTAAGCTTTTAGGTTTTAAAATGGATTCCTTTATAGCTGATAATATCTTTCTTAAATATTTATAATTTATTTTTTGTTCGTGATTTACATTTTTCACTAACTCAACAAAACCTTTATTATATTTTCTTGCCCTAATATATTGAAACTCATTAAAATCTACCCATGATGCATCCCAAAGATGCACGGCATAACTATTTGCCGTTAAATAATTTTTATAATTATTTTTTTCTGAAGACTTATTGGACGGTAATGGATAGAAATAATCGGTAGGATAAACGATAATATCTTCTTTTTCTATTTTAGATAAAAAAAGATCATTATAATTATATGTTTTTTTAAACGTCTCAGTGATTATTTTAGGAATGGCAATGGAAAATAAGTTCACAAATCCTCCAATTTTTAAATTACTATACTTTTCTAAAATTTTAAAAATAAATAGATGGTTTTTAGTTGCTCCAAAAATAGCTGCATTAATAGTTAATTTATCTTCAATTCCAACAAACATTTTATTTTTTAAAAGTTCATCAAAGTTTTTTACGACCAACACATCTGTATCTAAATAAATACCTCCATATTCATATGTTTTTTGTAACCTAACATAATCAGAAACAAATGCCCATTTTTTTAATTTATAAGCATTTTTAACAAAGCGATGTTCAAATTTAGTGTTTTTTTCATTCCATTCCATAAACTGGTAATCTGGTAAATACTTTTTCCAAGAAGAAATACAGTCTTTTACCAAATCTGGTTTTGGTGCTCCGCCAAACCAACAATAATGTATTATTTTTGGAATCATTAATTAAATTTAAATCTATAATTAAACATAGCACTAAATTAGAGTTTTACTTTTTAAGGTTGTGAATAACTTATTGCTTTATGGATAATTAAATTATGTTTATTTTCCAAGATTCTACTTGAATTAAACACATTATCTTCTTTAACTTTTATAGAAAATGCATCTTCCAGTGCTTCAAAATTAGATAAACTTCCAAAGTAAATTGTTATGTAATATTCCCCCTCTCTGTAAATTGGAAAGTTAGATATAATTAAATTTACAATATTAGTTCCTTTAGTTATTTTAAGAGGAAAACCTACATGTAGATTATTAAACCTCATAATAGACTCTCTCTTGTTATTACAAATTCCTATACCTAATTCTGGAGCAAAATAATCTTCTTTTACATTATAAGTAAATTCTATTTTAAATTCAGAACCAGCTTTTATAATTCTTGTTTGTTTATTATTGCTAAAGGTTTTTATAGATTGTATTCCAAATTGTTTTTTAAAATCAAAAAAAGCGGTATCATTTTTTAATACTTTTTTCAAATTTAAACTTTCATATTGGTTGAGGACTTCTTCTATTTCACCTATACAAGAAACCTTACCATCTTCTAATAAAACACCTCTAAAACAAAGGCTTTTTATTGCAACTAAATCATGACTAACAAACAATACTGTTCTTCCATCACTATTAGAAATATCTTGCATCTTACCAATGGCTTTCTTTTGAAACTCTGCATCTCCAACAGCCAAAACTTCATCTACAATTAAAATATCTGGTTCTAAATGAGCTGCTACAGCAAAAGCCAAACGAACCTTCATTCCGCTAGAATAACGTTTTACAGGTGTATCTATATAACGTTCACAACCAGAAAACTCTACAATTTCATCTAATTTTTCAGAGATTTCTTTTTTAGTCATCCCTAAGATTGCACCATTTAAAAAAACATTTTCTCTCCCTGTCATTTCTGGATGAAAACCGGTACCAACTTCTAATAAAGAAGCAATTCTTCCTTTAGATTTGATAGAACCTGTAGTTGGGCCCGTTACTTTTGATAAAATCTTTAAAAGAGTAGATTTCCCTGCACCGTTTTTACCAATAATACCTAGAACTTCTCCTTTTTTAACTTCAAAATTAATATCTTTTAAAGCCCAAACATATTCAGATTCACCTTTTGTAGCCCTATTATTAGATTCTCCTACTTTTAAATATGGGTCTTCTTTACCTCTTATTTTTGCTAAAAACCGGTTAAAATCATGACTAATTGTACCTGTACCAACTGTTCCTAAACGATATTGCTTAGATAAATTTTCTACCTTTAAGATTACTTCTTTTTCCATATCTAAATTGTATCTATAAACGTTTTTTCAGTTTTATTAAAAATTAATAATCCTAAAAAGAAAACTATAATGGTAAATATAGATGTATAAATAATTCCGAAAGTAGAGTAATTACCATCATTTAAAAGTATAAATCGACCAAACTCTATTAAGTGAGCAATCGGATTAAAATCTACAATCCAAGAATAATCTGTTCCTTCTTCAGTATTAATTAATTTTTCTCTCATTAAATCTAAAGGATACATTACCGCAGATATATACATCAATAGTTGAACACCAAAAGAAACTAAAAAAGTTAAATCTCTATATTTGGTAACCATAGAACTAATTATCATTCCTAATCCCAAGCCCATCATCCCCATTGCAATGATTAATAAAGGGAAAAATAAAATGTATGCATTAGGTAAAACCTGAAAGCCATTAAAATAATAGTAAATATAAAAACATATAAAAATAAATATTTGAATCCCAAATTTCAATAAGTTAGAAACAACTATAGACATAGGCATTATTACTCTAGGAAAATACACTTTTCCAAAAATTGCTTCATTCTTTTTAAAAGTATCTGATGTTGCTATTAAACATTCTTTAAAATAGTTCCAAATAGTAATACCAGCTAAATTGAATAAAAAAGGAGGAACTGAACCTGTTGAAATTCCTGCTATATTATTAAAAACTAATGTAAATATAATAGAAGTAAATAAAGGTTGTATTAAATACCATAAAGGACCTAAAATTGTTTGCTTATATAATGTAACAACATCTCGTTTTACAAAAAGCATTAACAAATCTCTATATTGCCAAACTTCTTTTAAGTTTAAGTCTAAAAGACTTGTTTTTGGCGTTATTTCAAAAAGCCACTTTTCTTTCTCCATTTATTAAATTTTCTAAAAAACAAATATAATTTATTTAATGATTTTAACACTTAACATCAACCATAATTATATCTTTTTATGCATTAAAAAAAAAGAACCTTATCAAATCATAAAAAAATAACTTATAGAGTTTTATAAATATTAATAGGGAATAAAACTAGCAAAACTAACACCAAAGCAACTATATTATAAACAGTATATAACATAAAACTATTAAACGTAAATTTATATTAGTAATCAAAAAGCAGTGTTATTCTTATTGAATCCATTAAAACAAATATTAAAAGTAGTTTTAAACTCTTTACTTATTTTTAAAAAAAATGTCAATTCTAAATTATATAAGATATTTATAATTATTAATTATAAACTTCATATTCATCAATCCCAATAACAAAAAATGTGCTACAAAAAATAAAAATTCAAGCTTATTTTTGTTTTTACTTTTTACATACTTATAAAAATAAGAAAAAAACAAAATTGGTATTAATACAATTATAGGTAAAAACCATCTAGCTTCTACATAAGAACAAATAATTAAAACAATAATTATGTTATAATTTATAAAAAAAACAGCTATTTCATTATTAATAATTTTGTTTAAAGTAATCTCTTTTTTAAAAACACCTTTAAGAAAGAAAAATAAACCAAAAACAAAAACGAGTCCAAGTATTCTTGTATAAGGTTTTATCAAATAAACAGCTTCTCTAGTTGATGTTTTTATACTTCTAGGAATATTAAATGTTATTGTTTCAAAAACTGAATTAGGTAATGAATTACTCCCATTTTCATCAATATAAGCAACAACATCTTCTGGTTTACAATGTTTACCATATTTTAATTTACCTTCCTCTAACCAAATTGCTGTTAAGTATTGTACTTGAGGCCAAGAAACATTTTTATATTCTATCTTTTTTTCCATAAAAGAAAGTTTCCCTTTTTCTTTTATAGAGGGGTAATTTAATAACAATAAACCAATTATAAAACTAACTACTATGAATGTGCTTTTATGAATAATGAGTTTATAATTTATTTTTTCTTTATAAAAATAGACACCTAAAATAAGAAAAAATGTTGGAAAGATTAAAACACTCATCATTCTTGTTGACAACATTAACGCGAGAATAAGCCCCAAATAAATATAAAGACTTTTACTTTCTCTATTTTTTTTTATGTGGAAAAAAATTATAAAAAATAATAACGTAAAAAAAGTTAATACGCTATCGTTAATGCCTTTAAATATAAAAGATAATAATACCATGGCATTAACAGAAGTAATTATAATGGATCTTCTATAGAGTTTGGGTAAATAACTATAATTTCTTTTAACAAACAACCAAAGTAATAAAATACTAGCCAGACCAAAAAACAAGCTAGTCATTCTCATTGCCATTACCCTTTCTACACCTACTTGATAAAATAAAAAGGAAATACAATTAAAGAAAGTTGAATTTCCTAAAACATTTGCCTCTGAAAACCCAGAATCTATAAAAACATCAAATCCTTTAATAAAAAAAACTTCATCTCTTATAAGTCCTGTCTGAATAAATATTGACAACAATCTTATAGCTGCATAAACACTAGTGGTTAGAATACTAAAACCTACAAATAAATTTAAAATATTTTTCTTATTCATAAATAACACAAGATTGTTCCAACTCATAATACAAAGGCATTCTTACCAACGTATCTGCATATCTATCACAATTAGGTAGTTGCCTGCCATCATGTTTGTCTTTAAAATAAGGACTAGAATGCAAGCTTACATAATGAAAAACAGGATTTATTGCTCTTTCTTTATAACTTGCAATAAACTCATTTCTTTTCTTTAAAGATGTTAAAAGCACATAAAACATGTGTGCATTATTTGTTGCATAATCGGGCACCACTGGTAATGACACCTTTTCCTCTTCTTTAAAAAACTTATAATATGTATTCCAAATTTCTTTTCTTCTTTGCTGAATATCTTCTAAATTTTCTAATTGTGCCCATAAGAAAGCCGCAATGATTTCTGATGGTAAAAAAGAAGACCCCACATCTACCCATCCATATTTATCTATTTCTCCTCTAAAAAAAGCAGAACGATTGGTGCCTTTTTCCCAAATAATTTCTGCTCTATCTATAAATTGCTCATCATTAATACCCAACAAACCACCTTCTCCACTAATTACATTTTTTGTTTCGTGAAAAGAAAATGCCGACAAATGACCAATACTTCCTAATGCTTTTCCTTTGTAAAAAGATTCTATCGCTTGGGCGGCATCTTCAACCACATAAATTCCATATTTTTTAGCCAATGCCATAACTGTATCCATTTCGCAAGCTACACCTGCATAATGTACTACAACAATTGCTTTTGTTTTTGATGTAATTAAGTCTTCTAGCTTATTTTCATCAATATTAGGTTGATCTGCTCTAGAATCTGCAAACACAATTTTAGCGCCTCTTAACACAAAAGCATTCGCTGTAGACACAAACGTATAAGAAGGCATAATAACTTCATCTCCTTCTTTTATCCCTAATAAAATAGCACACATCTCTAGTGCATCTGTACAAGAAGTTGTAAGCAGTGTTTTTTTTATTCCATATCTTTCTTCAAAAAAATGCTGACATTTTTGCGTAAAAATTCCATTACCAGAAATTTTACCAGAAGCTACCGCTTGTTCTATATATTTTGTTTCGTTACCTGTTAGGTAAGGCTTGTTAAATGGAATTACAGTATTTACCTCCATAAATGATAGATATATTCTTTTTGCACAATATTATATTTCATTCTCTTATAAAATGCGACAGCAATTTTATTTTGTTCTTGAGTTTCGACCAATATTTCTTTACATTCATTGTCTTGTGCCCACTTTTCTGCTGCCAACATTAACTTACTCCCTATTTTTTTACCTCTCTGAACTTCATCAACAGACAACAAACCAATTTTACAGGTTTCTTTATCCTTTTTTAAGGTAATCAGACCTACATCAATTCCGTCAATTTTATAGGTAAATACCTCATCACTAAAACTTCTATTTACAGAGTTTAAAATCCATAATTTATAAAATTCTAAAAATTTATCATTGGGTATTTTAGGGTCTATTTTAAATCTTGAATACTGACCACTTTGATAAGTTAAATTAAGTAATTCTCTAGAAACCTTATTACCTAAAGGATAAGAAATTATTTTAGGATCTATCCCTATTCTTCTATGAGTCAATATTTTAGTAAAAGTAACTTTAACATCAAATAAATATTTCTCTAATAACTTTACCTCTTCTTCACAAAACAAATAAGTCAATCCTTTATTAAGTTGTATTTCGTTAGCTTTTACAGCACTTTTGCATTTACCTCTATAAACATCAACTCCAAAAAAAATCGAATCCCATTCTAAGTATTCTACTATCATATATTCTTTTTTTGATATACAATATAAGAGGGTCTTGCTTTTACTTTATCAAATACTTTACCTAAATACACGCCGATAACCCCCATAATAGAAATTAAACAACCCGATAAAAACCATATTGAAATAATAATAGTTGAATATCCTTTAACAACAATATGATTAGATAAACTTAAATATAAGTTGTAGACAATCATTAATACAGAAATAAATACAAGCAAAAACCCAAACTTTACAAAAATCTTTAAAGGCTTATTAGAAAAAGACACAATATTATCAAACGCCAAACTTAATAGTTTGCCAAAACTGTAACTAGATGTACCCGCTAGCCTTTTTGCATGTTTTACAGGTACAGTTATTTTCTGATACCCAACCCAATTAATCATGGTAGGTAAAAACTTTATAGCATCTCCTAATGATAAAACAGAAAGAATAACATTTTTATGATACACCCCAAAATTACCTACTTGATGTGATAAATTAGACCCTGTAAAAAAGTTTAAAATTTTATAAAATATTAACGAACCTAACTTCTTTGTAAACGTATCTTTTCTTTCTTCTCTTGCTCCTAAAACAATAGGAAATCCATCTAAGGCTTTGTTGTATAATTTTTCAATTTCCTCTGGTACATCTTGTAAATCTCCATCCATAACCACAACCCATTCTCCTCTTGAAAATTCCAATCCACAAAAGATTGCTGGGTGTTGACCAAAATTTCTACTTAAATTGATAGATTTTATATTATTATTTCCTTCGGATAGTTTTAAAGCTACTTCCCAATCATTTTCTGGACTTCCATCATTTATTAAAATAATTTCATAAGAAATATTTAATTTTGAAAAAACTTTTATTAATCTTATAGATAGCTCTTCTATAGTGTTTGCACATCTGTATAAAGGAATTACAACCGATATTTCTTTTTCTTTTTCCACCTACAAAAAACTCTCAATTCCCAACTCATAACTCTTTAGACCAAAACCTAAAATAACTCCTTTACAAACAGGAGATAAATAAGATTTATGTCTAAAAGCTTCTCTATTGTGTACATTAGAAATATGCACTTCTACAACTGGAGTTGTAATACCACTAATTGCATCTGCAATAGCCACAGATGTATGCGTATATGCACCTGCATTCATAACAACACCATCAAAACTAAAACCAACTTCGTGTAATTTATCGATGATAACACCTTCACTATTCGATTGAAAATAAGACAACTCTACATCATTAAACTTTAATTGAAGAGTTCTAAAATAATCTTCAAAAGTTTCTGAACCATAAATTTCTGGTTCTCTTTTTCCTAATAAATTTAAATTAGGTCCGTTTAGTATAAGTAGCTTCATAAATCAAAAATACATTTTTTCAACAAAAAAACGGAAGCTTTTCAGCTTCCGTTTGTAAATATAATCAATATTTCTATTTTAGATTCCGAACATTACGCCCAAACTAACATTATTCATTTCTAAACCATCATTTGAAATTCCAGAATAAGAGACATTCAATTGTGTGGTATCATCAATTTTATAACCAACTACGGGTCTATAATAAAAACCACCATCTAAATCTTCACTTAAACCTATTGCATAACCAAGGTTTGCTCCAACTACAAATTTTTCTGAAACATTAAATCTTGCAGCACCAGATATTGGCAAAAAAGAAGCGTCTGAAACCTCAATAGAACTCCCTCCTAACACATCAACATCTTTACCAAAAAAGTGAGAATATTGTATCGATGGACCTAAAGTAAAACCATCTGCAACAGGATACATATAATTTAACTCTGCTCCTAAAGTTAAACCATAAAAGTCATTGGCATCACCTGTAGGCACTCCTACATTTAGCCCTCCATTTAAAATACCTTCTTGTGCATTTGCAGCACCTACACCCATTATTGTTACAAAAGCAACTATCAATAATTTCTTCATAATTTTTAAATTTTTAAGTTCTCTACAAAAGTAAATCAGTACTACTTTTTACATGAACGGAAAAGATTTAAAAGTTGACTCAAATGAAATTGAGTAAATTTTTAACATAAAAAGAACTACTCAACTAGTTGTATTAGTAGGTTTCTTTTAAAAATAATTTTATAAGAAACCCTAGTAAAATTCTTTAGCTATCTTTTCTGCTAACTTTTAATATCTTTATCCCATGAAATGGCAAAACGCAATTAGAGATTTTCAACTCTTTTTAAAGATAGAAAGAGGGCTTTCTAAAAACACAATTGAGAGCTACACGAGAGATTTAGAAAAACTGATGTTGTTTTTAGAAGAAAATGAAATCAACCACACTTCTATTACTATTGACGGAGAGTCCATTCAGCAATTTATTTATGAAGTTGCTAAAAAAGTGAATCCTAGAAGTCAAGCGCGTATTATTTCTGGTTTGCGTAGTTTTTTTGATTATTTAATTTTTGAAGATTATAGAGAAACCAATCCGACAGATTTAATTGAAGCTCCAAAAATTGGAAGAAAATTACCAGATACCTTGTCCGAAGATGAAATTAACAATCTTATTTCTGCTATCGATTTAAGTCATCCTCAAGGCGAAAGAAACAGAACTATTTTAGAAACTTTGTACAGTTGCGGTTTGCGTGTGAGTGAACTTATTACACTACAAATTTCTGATTTATTTTTTGAAGAAGGTTTTGTAAGAGTGATCGGAAAAGGGAATAAACAGCGTTTTGTACCGATTCATTATGCTGCTCAAAAATATATTTCTAGTTATATAAAAGACATTAGAACTCATATCACACCGCAAAAAGGTTTTGAAGACACGGTTTTCTTAAACAGACGCGGCAGAGGATTAACCAGACAAATGATTTTTATCATTCTAAAAAATCTATCTCTAGAAATTGATTTAAAAAAGAAGATTAGTCCGCATACGTTGCGTCATTCTTTTGCTACACATTTGTTAAAAAACGGAGCAGACTTAAGAGCTATTCAACAAATGTTAGGTCATGAAAGTATTACCACAACCGAAGTGTATGTGCATTTAGATAAAAGTTATTTAAAAGAAGTGGTAGAAACCTATCATCCTAGAAAATAAAAAAGACTGTCTAAAAAAGTTTAAATCTTGTCATACTGAACTTGTTTCAGCATCTAGTTCTAAGAACCTAAAATAAATTCAGGTTGACAAAAAAAACAATTTAAAGACAGCCTTTTTAACTTGTTAAAAACAACTTCTTACTTTATAAAAGAAAAAGGTTTCCCAATTGAATCTGTTGTTACTTCTATATCTAAAAGCTTTCCTACAGAAGCAGCTACTTGATTTGTATACAATTGTTCTTCCAATACAATTTCTCCTTTTGCTTCAATTTTATTTCCAAAAGCAATTACCCAAACTTGGTCTGTATCTTTTATGGAGTCTCCATGATGTTTCCAGGTTTCTAAAGGTTCTGTACCTCTACCATGATCTGTCGTAATTATAAAAGTCGTTTTTCCTTTATAAAAAGGATCTTGTACTGTAAAGTCCCAAAGTTTTTTAAGGAATGCATCTGTTCTTTGTGCCGATTTTAAATACGCATCATATTCTCCGTCATGTGCAAAATCATCGGTTTCTCCGTAAGAAATAAACACCAACTTCGGATGTTTTTTCTTGATTGTTTCTAAAGCATAATGATGTGTAAAAACATCTAAACGAACACCTCCCCAAGGACTCGGAGTTTCTGCTTGTAATTCATTTAAGAAGACTTCTTTATCTGACAAATCAGTACCTTTTGCTTCTCTAAAACCTGCATTTACATATAAACCGCTTCTTTCTTCATTGATAATCGACGGAAAAACATCCCAACTACCAAAAGCAGCAACTTTACCTTTATAAACGTCCGATTTTTCTGCTATTTCTAAAAACGTAGTATTCGGATTCGGAATTTTATTGTTGCTATTAATCCTTACATCATCTGCCTTTCCTGTTAAAATCTCATTATAACCCGGATACGAAAAATGCATTCCGTTGGTTAAATTCATTTTACTTCCTTCCCAACGATTTCCGTGAATTTGCCCTGTTTTAGCAACTTTACTCCAAATAAAAGGAAGCAACACTTCTCTTCTTTTGGTTGCAGATTCCCTCCAAAATTCTTTTTTCAAACTTTCAGGATTCCCAACATATTCTTTATTTCCTACCAATAAAGAATCGGCACCAGCAAACAATTCTTGCCAACGTAAACCATCTAAAGTAATTACAAAAACCTTATTAGAATCGTCTTCTACAAAGGTTATTTCATTCTTTTTTTCTGAAGAACACGCGGCTAACATCAACAAAAAAAAGACACTTAATAATTTTAATATTTTCATTATTTAATTGTTTTAAATGTTTTTATCGCAGACCAATTACTCCAATTTAAAAATTGATCTCTGTAACGTACACGAACAAAATAGGTGGTATCATTTTGTAATTTTCTATCTAAAATCTCATCCGTTAAATCATCATCCTTTTGTCGGTTTTCTCTGTAATACCAATTTTCATGTTGTTTCCATGAATCATAAGTTGGTTTTGCAAAATCTTCTGTGGTAGATACTTGCCAATTTGCTCCTGCATGAAAAGCATCTTTTTTATCACTTGTAAAAGAATTTGCTTTTAAAACTACTTTATAAATAGGTTGTTCTTCTTTGCTAAAACCAACTAAAACAGGTGTTTTTGGCTGAATCGTTTTTTTAAAAACCGTAATACTATCTCTTAATTCGTTATTTCTAAATTCAATATTATTACCTCTACTTATTCTTTTTAAGGTAAAAGAAGGGTTCTCTTTATCTGGATCTATGGTTGCTAAAACAAAACCATATTCGTCTTGTGTTACTGTAAATTCGTCGTAATCTCTACCTTCAAATTCGCCCCAATTATCAATTGCACCTCCGGCGGAAGCAACATTTACCCATAAGTGTTTGTGTTCTTTAGATTGTCCTCTAGAATAGCCATGTGTGTGTCCGAAAAAGTGCAAACTTGGTTTGTTGGATTCTTTTGTAAAGTTTTCTAATAATTCTACCACTTTTCCTGAGAAATCTTCTTCACCAGGAATCCATAGTTCAGATTTATGTGGATGATGTAATTGTGCAAAAACAAAATCTATCGAATCATTTTGGGCTGTTTTAGCCAAAAGCTCTTTTAACCAAGTTAATTGTTGCTTTATATTTCGATAACCATCATTAGAGTCTAAACCAATAATTCTGGTATTAGCATAATCTTTAAACCACCAATGTTCTGCATATTCTGGACTTCCGTTTTTAGGAAGGCTAAAATACTTAAAGAAATAATCTGAATTCCGTTCATGATTCCCAGGAACTGGATACACAGGCACTTGAGAAAATAATTTTTCTGATTGTTTAAAAAAATGTTCTTCCCATTGATTAAAAGTACTGCCAGTAACTACCAAGTCTCCTGGAATTACCACCATTGCAAGATTGTCTGAAATATCGCCTTCAAAATTCTTTTTAAAATAAGGTAAAACTCCTTCTTCTACAATTTCTTGAAATTTTGTTGGATGCTGCCAATCATTTTGCATATCGCTCATAGCAACTAGATTTATCTTTTTAGAGCCGCCTGCAAAAGGAGGTGTTTTAAATTGATATACTTCAGAAACGGCTTTACCTGTTTGTACTTTATAAAAATAGGTTGTAAACCTTGTTAAGTCTGTTATTACAACTTCATGCACTCTTTTTTCTGTAAAATTAATATCAAAAGAAGTTCCTGAAGCTTTATTTTTTAACTTGTTCTTTTTTGTTCCCCAATAAACAATAGATTCTTCTCCAAAATCAGTTTGCCACATAATTTTAATAGAAGTAGGTTCTGCATCTTGTAAATAAGGTTTTATCTCTATTTTTTGCGCCCACAAAAACGGAACACAAAACAATATAGAAAATGTAATGAATATCTTTTTTTTCATTTTTCTTTAAATTAAAAATAAGGCCATAATTAAAATTACAACCTTATTTAGTTTGTTTTTCTTTTACTTTAACCACCAAGTCAATTCTCTAATTCCGTCATTAGAACCTCCAAATTGTCTATCAATAGCTTCCGTAACATTGGTAGCATTGTTATTGTATTCATCTAAAGGATAAATCCATCTTGTTGGAGGTGTATCTGAACCTAAATATGGAAATTCTGGATAACCTGTTCTTAAATGATCAAAATACATGTTCCATCCACCTTGTAAAAAAGAAGTCAAATATTTTTGAGTAAGAATTAATTCTAATTTTTCTTCGTCTTTAGTTGCATTTAAAAAGTTCACTTTTGTTCCTTCAATATAATTTACAGCTTCAGCTTGCGTATAATACGCTTCATAACCTTTTGCATACGTATTATAGAATTGGAAGTTTGCTTTAATTCCGTTTTCATAATAAATTTGAGCACTTGTTGAAGAAATCCATCCTTTTACTGCTGCTTCTGCCAAAATAAATTGAACCTCTGAAAAACTTAAAAGATTATGTGCCTCTGTTGTTGCGTCTGCTGTATACCTATCATTTACTTTAGATATATCTCCGGCTGCTGCCACTAAATTCACATCATTATAAGCCGCAATAGGATTTCCTCCTGCGTACGCAGTAAAATCATCTATAGACAAACCTGCTTCTTTTGCATTTTTAGTCTGACCTGCAATAGCAAATAATCGTTTATCATCTCTTTCTACCAACATATCTATAAAAGTAGATGCCATGTATAAACCAGAACCATACCCACTAGAATTGAATTCTGTATATCTAGAATCTACCACATCTACAAATTCTAAACGTGCACTTTCTTCTGGAGTTGCTATTATAGATTCTGAGTTGTAAATAGAAGCAAATTCATTTTTAATATTTATAGAAGAACTTCCTTCCTTTTTAGAAAGTGTCAACAAAACTTTTAAACGAAAAGAGTTTACTAACTTTTTCCATTTGCTAACATCTCCATTAAAAATAGGATCTCCAGTAATAATACTTGTTCCATCTAACAAAGTGTTTGCCATTTCTAACTCAGCTAAAACCCCTGTAAAAACCTCTTCTTGTGTACTGTATTTTGGTTGATATAAATCTTCCGTTTCTCCTTTTAAAGCGTCTGCATAAGGAACATCTCCAAAAGTTAACGCCAAATCATAAAAATAATAAGCTTTAAAAAAGTAACCGATTCCTTTGTAAGAATCATCTTCTATTCTATCTGCTTCTTCCATCATTTTGGTAACCTGTCTTAAGCTATTGTATCCATCAAAACTAGCTCTGTCCCATTTATAAAATTGCGAAGTACTCTCGCCATCCGTTTGTACAATCATTCTTGAAGCATACATTGCCCCTGTTCCTTTTACCTGAAAAGCAGATGTTACAATGTTAGTTAGTAATAAATCTGGATGTGTTACACTTACTTTATTTGGATTGTCATTGATGTCTAAATCTTCACAAGAAGAGACTACAACAGTCATCATTAAAAATAATATTATCTTAAAATTTTTCATTTTTATTAAAATTTAAAAGTTAAACCTAAACCTAAATATCTTGTAGAAGGATCTTGTAAATTATCATCATTTCCGTAATCTGGATCAATGATATCTGCCTTTTTTAAGATGAATAAGTTGTAACCATTTATACTTGCATTAATTTGTTTAATTCCTTTTACTTTTAACACATTTGTTAAATCGTAACTTAAAGCAACGGTTCTTAATTTAAGGTAAGATCTGTCGAATACATTGGCAAAAGTTTCGCTTTCTTCTTCTGTAACTTGCGCTCTATATGGATAGTTTTGAGACCAAGATTGCCAGCTTACTGGAGAAATATGTGTTGCATACGTTCTTGTATCTGATGTTACATTTCCGTTTAAATCTCTTTGCACAGAACCACCAGTTACATTTACACCTGTTGGCACATATACTGTTCCAATTCCGTTTGCATATTCTGAATCTCTATATTCTGTTGAGTTTGGATGTTTACCACCCCACCACATTTTTTCTACAGTTAAAGATCTCATTAAACCTCCCCAAACACCATCAACACCAACTTTTAATGAAAAGCATTTGTATTTAAAAGTGTTTTCTAAACCAAATCTAAAGTCAGGGTTTTTATTTCCTATATTTTGTTCATATGGATTTTTAGTTGGCATCCCTGTATTAGAATCTAAAATTAATTCTCCTTCTGCAGATTTTTCCCAAACGGTTGCATAATATGCATCAGTTCTATCATTTAAACGTAAACTATTGTATTGTTCTGCTCCTTCATCTAACCTTGTTAAACGCTGTACCTTTTTAGACCAGTTTGCTAAAACATCCCATCTAAAATCTGTATTTTTAATTGGAGTTGCTCTTACAGAAACTTCAAAACCATTGGTTGTAAATTGGTGTGCATTTTCTTTTCTTGATGAAAAACCAGAACCCAAAGAAATTGGTAAATCTATAATTGAATTTTCGTCAATAGCATTATAATACGCAAAATCTAACCCTATTCTATTATTTAAAAAACCTGCACTTAAACCTAATTCTACATTGGTTGTTAAAGATCCTTCTATATCTGGATTTACCAAACTCCCTGAATACGACAACTCTGGACTTCCATCAAAAGTACCCGCGTTGTCATAATAAGAATTTATTTGATATGCACTTAAAGATCTCTTTACTTGCGCCCAAGAACCAAAAGCTTTTAAATAGTTGATAGATTCTGGTAATTCAATCCATTCTGAAACAATAGTACTTAATGAAACTGAAGGATAAAATAAAGAATTATTATCTGTTGGTAATGTAGAGTGCTTATCTGTTCTACCTGTAAATGTTAAAAATAACTTGTTATCAAAATCTAATTCTAACATTCCGTATAAACTGTTTACAGACCTTTCAGAAAAATCTGTACTTGCTATAACGTTTCCTTTTGTATTATTTAAACTATATAATTCTGGTACAATAATACCATCTGTAGCATTGTATTCTTGTTGGTATTTATGATATTCTGATGAAGCTCCTGCATTTAGACTTAAAGAAAATTTATCTGTAATTTCTTTATTATAGGTCGCTAATACATTATAATCTACATCCACAGAATTGGTATTCCAAGTTTTGTAATCTCCATCTCTAGGGTCACCATAGTTTAAATAAGATTTCGGACTTTCTCTGTTTTCAAAACGGTCTTTCATAACTGCAGAACCCATTGCCTGAATACTAAAATCGTCTGAAATTTGATAATTTAATTTTAATTGTCCGTTTAAAACATTAGAGTCGTATCGCTGATTTAATTCATTAGCAGCAAAATACACGTTATTATACCAAGCGTAATTAAAGTTTGCTTGTCTATATCCTTCTTGACCTGGAATGTATCTGTGTTCATTTAATTCTTGACCATTTACATCATCTCCCATCCAAATTAAGATAGTGTACATGTGATTTTTTGGTCCGTAACCATGTCTTGGATAATTAGGAGAGAAAACTTTGTTATACGCCAATTTACTATCTAAGGTTAATTTATCTGATAACTTTGTTGTTGAATTAAAAGTTAATCCTCCTGTTTTTAAATCGGTATTTGGCACTCTACCGGTATGCGATTTGTAGTTACCAGATAATCTATAAGACCCATTTTTAGAGGAATTTGCTACAGAAAAAGAAGTCGTATTGATAACTCCTGTCCTTAAAAAGTCTTTTAAATTATTATGATATTCCCAATCAATTGGCACTCTAGAATAACGAGATTTATCATCATATTTTGTTCCACTTACATCTCCCCACCAAGGAGTAACATCACCAGAAATATTGTCTTTAATAGGACTATTCCATTGTGCTATTTTTACTCCAGGCTCAAATTTTGGTCCCCAAATCATATCTCCATCAGAAATACCACCATCCTGTCCGTCCCAAAACTCATATTGACCGTTAGAACCATTTCCATATTCTGTTTGTGTTTCTGGAAACACAGTAAAACCAGCACTCACCATGGTATTATGAGAAACTGTTATTTCTAATCCGTCAGATTTTTGACCTTTAGATGTGGTAATTTGTATCGCCCCATTTCCTCCTCTATATCCATATAAAGCAGATGCAGAAGTTCCTTTTAAAACCGTAATATCTACAATATCGTCTGGAGAAATGTCATAAAAATCTGTGCTAACAGGAATCCCATCCACCACAATTAATGGAGATTTCCCTCTTAAAGAAAAAGAAGGTGCCTGAAATAAACCTGTTGGATTACTAACTGTTAAACCAGCAACTTTACCAGTAATTAAACCAGCAGCATTTGGAGCAACAACTTCTTTAATAATAGAAGCATCTACTCTTTGAGTAGCATAACCAACTTTCTTTTGTTCTCTTTTAATACCTAAAGCCGTAACAATTACCTCACTTAAAGCATTAACCTCTGGTAACATTGTAATGGTAATATTTTTTCTATTTCCAATAACAATATCTTGACTTTGATACCCAAGAAATTCTACTCTTAAAATACTGTTTTGATCTGTAAATTCTATTTTAAAATTCCCATCAAAATCAGAGGTAGTCCATTTATTATCTTTAATTATATGAACACTTGCTTCTGGCAACAAAGCGCCTGTTTCATCTATTATTTTCCCTGTTAAGACTTGCTGAGAAAAAGCTGCAGTCCCAAGAAAAAGTGACATTAAAATTAAAAATTTACTTAAAATTTTGTGTTTCATTTTGTAGTTAGTTTAGTTTTGTTATTGAACTACAAAGCAAAAAATATTAAGTTAAATCAACCTAAAATGAACGTTAGCATACTGCAAGTAAAACCACTAATTAGCTTACCATTTTGTTAAGTAGAGATGGTTTTCTGATTTTATATTAACATTAATTTAAGAAACATGGAGATAAAAAAACCTTAAGAATACACTAAAGGCTAATTAATTTTTAATTTATCGGGTTCTCCAACACCTTTCTTATAAGGCATTTAAAATCCTAGTTTAAGAAAATATTTACTTATTTTCAGTGGGTTTTATCTTAGTAAATACTACAAATATTTACTCTATAAAAAAGCTTCGCTAATGTTACAACAAAGAAGGTAAAGGACTAGAAACACAAATATTAAGAAATGTATATAAGCAAAAATCCCCACCATAAACATGGTAGGGATTTTTAAAAATATTTTGATAATACAAAAGTCTACCTTCTTTGGGAAGGATAAGAATGGGCTTTATCTACTTCGCCACATTAACCGCTCTTGTTTCTCTAATAACAGTTACTTTTACTTGACCTGGATATGTCATATCGTTTTGTATTTTCTGAGAAATACTAAAAGATAACTCAGCAGCTTTGGTATCATTTACCTTACCACTCTCTACCATTACACGTAATTCACGTCCTGCCTGAATAGCATACGCTTTTTGAACACCTGGAAAACCAAATGCAATATTTTCTAAATCTTTTAAACGTTGAATGTAAGAATCTAAAACCTGACGTCTTGCTCCTGGTCTTGCTCCTGAAATAGCATCACAAACTTGTACAATTGGTGCTATTAAAGTTTTCATTTCAATTTCATCGTGGTGCGCTCCAATTGCATTACAAACATCCGGTTTTTCACCATATTTCTCAGCCCATTCCATACCTAACAATGCGTGTGGAAGTTCGCTTTCTGTATCTGGCACTTTACCAATATCGTGTAATAAACCAGCGCGTTTTGCTACTTTTGCATTTAAGCCCATTTCCGAAGCCATAATACCACAAAGATTTGCTACTTCACGCGAGTGCTGTAATAAATTCTGACCATAAGAAGAACGATATTTCATTCTACCCACCGTTTTTATCAATTCTGGATGCAATCCGTGGATACCTAACTCTATTACAGTTCTTTTACCAACTTCAATAATTTCTTGGGTAATTTGATTCTCTGTCTTTTTAACAACCTCTTCAATTCTTGCTGGGTGAATTCTACCATCGGTTACTAACTTATGCATAGACAATCTTGCAATCTCTCTACGAACAGGGTCAAAACAAGAAAGGATAATTGCTTCCGGAGTATCATCTACGATGATTTCTACACCAGTTGCTGCTTCTAAAGCTCTAATGTTACGTCCTTCTCTACCAATAATTCTACCTTTAACATCGTCTGACTCTAAGTTAAATACAGACACACAGTTTTCTACTGCTTGCTCTACACCTACTCTTTGTATGGTTCCTAAAACTACTTTTCTAGCTTCTTGTTCTGCTGTTAACTTCGCTTCTTCAATAGAAGTTTGTACAAAAGCCATTGCCTCTGTTTTTGCTTCGTCTTTTAAAGAAGTAATCAATTCTTTTTTGGCTTCTTCTGCCGATAAACCAGAAATTTGCTCTAGCATGTCTACATGACGCTTGTGCATTTTTTCTAATTCTGATTCTTTATTTTCTAAAAAGTCTAATTTTTTATTAAACTCTCCTTCTTTGTGTTCTAAAGATTTATTTAACCTTTTATTTTTATCTACTTCAGAGGCAACTTGAGACTCTCTATCTCTAATACGTTTCTCTACATCAGAAATCTTTTTCTCTCTAGTAAGAATTACTTTTTCATGCTCAGCCTTTAATTCAATAAATTTTTCCTTTGCCTGTAATATCTTTTCTTTTTTTACAGAATCGGCATCTATCTTAGCTTCTTTTAAGATTGTTGCGGCCTCTTTTCTAGTGCCACTAAGTATTTTTTTTCCTTTTGCTTTTTCCATCGCTTTAGCGATCAAAAATCCACCTGCAATTCCTATCAAAACTCCCACAATAATGGGAAGTATCATTCCATCCATAATTTAAATTTAATATATAAAAAAAAGCCTACATTAGTGAGGTTTTTTAAACTCCAAATATGGTTACTTATAGGACTAACTAACTGTTCAAGGATCCATTCTAGATGGCTTGCTATAGTAGTTAAGACTCATCCTTCATAATTGAATCGTGTTGAGTTTAATAAACAATGTACTAACGTAGGCAGTGTGTTGTTAATGTATATTTTAAAGAACTTATTTTAAATGAGAATCAACCAAATTAGTCAACTCTTTTATTTTATCTACTACTTCTCTATCTGTAGAATCCTTTTCTAATGAAGTTATTTCTGCTTTTGATGCAAACTGTAACGCACACATAGCTAAAACATCTTGTTTATCACTTACTGCGTAATTTTCTTCATACATAGAAATTAATTTATTAATAGCAGTTGCGGCTTTTCTCATGCCTTCTTCCTCTTTAGTGTTGTTCACACTTAAAGGGTAAGTTCTACCTGCTATAACAATATTAATTTTAAGTTTTCCCACAATTTAATGAACTTTATTTGTGTAACTGTATGATACACTTGTCGATTTCTCGAATTAAAGTATTTATTTTGAGTTTTGTATCTCTTGTATTTGTACCACTGCCGTCTATAGTTTTGGCAACCTTAAGCAATTCATATTCTTTTTTCTGCGCTGCTAATAATTGCTCTCTTTCTTTTAATTGATGTTGTAATTTACTTGTATTCTGAAGCAGAATTTCATTTTCATTCTTCAAAAATTCATAATTTGACAATAAGCTTTCTAACTTATCTTCCAGTAAATGAATTGCCTCAATTGTATTACCCATCTATATTTTAAGAATAAAACTATAACTACAAAGTTAACATTCTGTTTTAAACTTTACAACATTTTGTTGCTTATTTTATTAAAAAACTAAAGATTAACTCTTTAACTAAAAAATGATTTTCCCTATTTTTGCAGAAAACATTTTCATTTTGAGACAAACCCTATTGTTATTCACATTCTTATCTGCTTTTTTTAGTTTTTCACAAGAAAAATACCCAAAAGACTATTTTAGAAACCCCTTAGGCATCCCTACTATTTTATCAGGTACTTTTGGCGAATTAAGAAGTAATCACTTTCATTCTGGAGTAGATATAAAAACCCAAGGAAGAGAAGGCTTAAAAATATATGCAGCTGCAGAAGGTTATATTTCTAGAATAAAAGTTGCTCAATATGGTTTTGGAAAAGCGATTTATATTACGCATCCAAACGGATTTACAACCGTGTATGCCCACATCAGTAAATATGCTGATAAAATACAAGAGTATGTAAAAGCGATACAATACAAAAAGGAAAATTATGAAACCGGTAATTTATTTTTAAAACCAGATCAATTTCCTATAAAAAAAGGAGAAATCATTGCTTTTTCTGGTGATACTGGTAGTTCTGGTGGACCTCATTTACACTTCGAAATAAGAGATACAAGTACAGAACACATTATTAATCCTTTGTTTTTTGGGTTGAAACCTATTGATACAAATCCACCTACTTTTTTAGCATTAAAAGTGTATCCACTAGACCAGAATGCTAGAATTAATAATAAAAATAGAAGTACGGTTATATCTCTAAAGAGTATAGAAAAAGGAAAATATAAAGTGGGTAAAATTGCTGCTTCTGGACATATTGGTTTTAGTGTAAATGTTTTTGACCAATTAGACAAAGCATACAATAAAAATGGAATATTTAGTTTAGAAATGCTTGTTAATGGAAAACGTTTTTATCATCATGATGTAGAAACATTTTCTTTTGCAGAAAGTAAATTCATCAACTTACATATAGATTATCCGCACTATAAAAAATATAAGAAAAAATATCAGAAAACCTATAAAGAAAAAGCCAATAAACTATCTACATATAAGGGATTAATAGATAATGGCATATTAAATATTGAAAATGGATTGAATTACAATATAGAAATTATTGCAAAAGACTATAAAGGAAATACAAGTACCTTAAAAATTCCCATTACTGGAGTAAAAAACAACACCATTTTTACACAACCAAAAGACACCACTGCCTATAAAATAGTTGCTAAAAACTTTCAAAAGTTTAAAGAAGAAAATGTTACAGTTGCTTTTCCTAAGAATACTTTTTATGAAGATGTATATTTAGATTTTAAGGTTGATAAAGGCGTTGCTAAAATTCATACTCCTAATATTCCTTTAGATAAAAGTTTTACATTAACTTTTAATGTTTCTAAATATTCTGAAGCCGAAAAAAAACAACTTTATATAGCGAATGTAGAAAACTCAAAATATCCATATTACCTGAGCACTCGAAAAAAGGACAGTACGTTTTATACAACCACTAAAACATTGGGGAAATATGCTTTAGTTTCAGATACTCATAAGCCTAAAGCTAGCGTCTTGTATTTTAAAAATAACGATTGGATTTCTAAAAGAGAAACTATTAAAGTAAAGATTTCTGATATTGGTTCTGGAATTAAAAACTATAGAGCTACTTTAGATGGAGAATGGATTTTAATGGAATACAATCATAAAAAAAGAATATTAACCTATAACTTTAGTGATAAAAAATTGGTTGGTAGCAAACATATCTTTAAAATTGTAGTCTCAGACAATGTTGGGAATACGAATACACTTTCTACAACGTTCTTTAAAAAACAAGTAAACTAAAACCTACGTGAAAAAAATCTTACTCTTTTTATACTTTCTCCCTGTTTTTGCTTTTGCTCAAAAAACAACAATCCTTAAAGGAACTGTTAATGATAAAAACAAACAACCTATTGAACAAGTTTCTATAAAGTATAACAACGTTGGTACTACCACAGATAAAAATGGAAACTACTCTATTCGAATTCCTTTTAAAGAAGAAATCACCTTAGTTTTTAGCCATTTATCCTATAGAACTTTTACTAAAAAATATATTGGAAACAGCAGAAACGGTGTCCGTTACTCTGTTGTTCTTTCTTCAAAAACAGAAAAATTAAAAGAAATTATAATTAAAGACAATGTAAGAAATGCCCAAGGTATAAAGAAGATTGATGTTGCTGTTGTTAAAAATGTAATTGGACCCAATGCGGGTGTAGAAAACGTATTAATGACTTTACCCGGTGTTAGCAATAACAACGAATTAAGCACACAATACAATGTAAGAGGTGGTAATTTTGATGAAAACTTGGTATATGTAAACGGAATTGAAATTTACAGACCTTTTTTAATTAGATCTGGTCAGCAAGAAGGCTTAAGTTTTATCAACTCTAATATGGTGCAGAATATTAATTTTTCTGCTGGTGGATTTCAAGCAAAATATGGAGATAAATTATCTTCTGTTTTAGATATTACCTACAAGAAACCTACAGAAACGGCTACGACAATAGATGCAAGTTTACTAGGTGCAAGCGTTACTTTTGAAGGTAATTTTCTAAATAAAAAACTAAGTACAATTACAGGTGTTAGATATAGAGACAATAGCTTATTTGTAAATAGTAAACAAATTGAAACTAATTTTAGACCACAATTTACAGACGTACAAACCTATTTATCTTATGAGTTTTCAGAAAAATTTACATTAAATTTTCTAGGAAATTTTTCTTTGAACGATTATAATTATCAACCAATTTCTAGAAGAACACGTTTTGGTACGGTTGCAGCCCCTTTAGAATTAATCGTTTTTTACTCAGGACAAGAGCAAGATAAATATTTAACGATGTTTGGTGCTTTTTCTGCGGATTATAAAGTGAATGACAACTTTACATTAACAACTACAGCGTCTAGATACAACACACAAGAAGAAGAGCATTTTGATATTGCTGCAGCCTATAATTTAGGCGAAGTTGACGCTAATATTGGTTCAGAAAATTTTGGAGAAGTAGATTTCTCTCAAGGAATTGGCTCACAGTTAAACCATGCTCGTAACGATTTAGATGCAGTAATTACCAATATTCAAATAAAAGGAACTATCAAGAAAGATGATATACAATGGAGTTTTGGAGCAAAATATCAAAAAGAAGACATTAGAGATCGTATTAGAGAATGGGAAATGATCGATTCTTTAGGCTTTTCTATAAGACCTCCAAACCATACCTCTAACAATCAACCTTATGAAGCTTTTGAAGGTGAAATCACTCCTTATCAAAACATCAGAAAAGATAATAACGTTGCCATTAATAGAGTTTCTGCCTTTGTACAATTTAATCAACGTTCATTTTGGAATGAACATGAAGTTTTTTATAATTTAGGACTTAGAGCTCAAAGTTGGTCAGTTACAGGAAACGATATCGAATCTAAAAACCAGACAATTATTAGTCCTAGAGGTCAACTTGCTATCAAACCAAATTGGGACAAAGATATGCTGTTTCGAATTTCTGGTGGATGGTATTCTCAACCCCCTTCATATAGAGAATTAAGAGATTTTAATGGTGATATTAATGTAGATGTAAAAGCTCAAAAATCGATTCACTTCGTTACAGGAATGGATTATAGTTTTGATATGTGGGACAGACCTTTTAAATTAACTACAGAATTCTATTACAAAGATTTATCTGATGTAAATGCCTATTCTATAGACAATGTTAGAATACGATATAGAGCAGATAATGTTACCAAAGCTTATGCCACCGGATTGGACGTTCGCTTAAATGGTGAATTTGTTCCTGGTAGCGAAAGTTGGGTAAGTTTAGGCTATTTAAAAACAGAGGAAAATATTGATAATCGAGGTTATATTGCAAGACCTTCTGACCAACGTATCAAATTCGGAATTCTTTTTCAAGATTATGTACCCAATTTACCTAATCTAAAAGCGTATTTAAACTTGGTGTATAATACAGGAGTTCCTGGAGGCTCTCCTTCTTATGCAGATGTGTATAACTACCAAAGTCGTTTAAGAGATTATAAACGTGCAGATTTAGGCGTTTCTTATATTTTTGTGGATGCTAATAAACAATATGAAACAGGTTGGTTATCTAAATTTAAAGAATTATCCGCAGGTTTAGAGCTTTTTAATATGTTTGATATTCAAAATTCAATTACCAACACTTGGGTAAGAGATGTATATTCTAAAACACAATTCGGGATTCCGAATTATATGACAGGAAGAGTTTTAAACTTTAAAGTTGGCATGAAATTTTAAATAAAAGAAAACGAGTTCAATTAAATTGAACTCGTTTTTTATTTAAAGACTACTTTACTTTAATCTTTTATAACTTTTTTAATTAATACCCCTTTGTCCGTTGATATTTTCAAAAAATAAACACCTGTTGAAAATTTTTCAACATTTATCAACTCTTTTTTACTCAGTAACATTTTTTTTCCCATAAAATTATATATTTCTACACTTTGTAACTGTATACTATTTAATAATGAAATTTGAATCTTTGATAGTATCGGATTAGGATAAATAGCAATATTTTCTTTCAAAAAACTATCAGTAGATAAAGCTGCTGCTGCACAATCTGTACTGTAATTTGCTGTTGTATCTTTCTGCCAGTTTGTATTAGCCGTTGCAATAGCAACATCATCAACCTGAATACAGCTTAAATTAGGATTACCGATAGCACTAAAGGTTGTTAAACTACTATTTGATTCGTTATTTAAATTTAAATACGTTAATTTATTATTAGATATATCAAAATCTATAATACTTGTTATGTTAGAAATATCTGCTTTTTCTATTAAATTATTAGCAACATTTAAAACTTTTATTCCGGTACCTGTTCTATTAACCACTCTTTTTTCTGCAGTACTTTTTGATGAAAGTATAACAGATTCTCCATTTAAAAAACTACTAATATCTGTAATACTATTTTCTGAAACATCAATACTTGCTGCGTTTGAAAAAGCCTCTAATCCTATTACAGAAATTATATTTTGACCACTTAAATCTAAATCACCTGTAAATTCTTGAGCTTCTTCATAAGTAATTACTCCATCACTATTAGCGTCTAAACCAACTACTGTTAATAAAGCTGTTTCAAGGTTTTCATCTTCTGTATATACCTCCCACTCTGCACCACAATTTGTATTAAAGTTTACAGATTCGTCTATACTTGTCCAATTAATTGCAGAAAACGTAACATCATCAACGGCAATACAAGATAAATTTGCATTGTTAGTAATATCAAACTCAACAATTGCTGTATTATTTCCGTTTTTTAAATAAGCTCTTTCTAGTAAGTTGTCGTTTAAAAATAATTTTGTGACACTTGTATTTTTAGAAATATCAATATTTTCTAGTTTATTATTATTTAAATAAACTTCCTGTAATAATGTGTTTTTAGAAATATCTACAGTTCTTAAATTGTTTTGTCCTAATAATAGTTGTGTTAAATTTATATTCTTAGAAACATCCACATCGCTTACATCTGAGTTTGATAAATCTATTCTATTTAATGCTGTATTATTAGAAAAATCATAAGTAGGTATTTCTGGATTATCTGTAGATCTAAAATCATATAGTTTTATGTTATTAGAAATATCTATTGTTTTTAAATTAGTTTCAGAAACATACAATCTTTGTAAATCTACTAGCTGCGTAACATCAATGGTAGAAATTGCCGTTTTCCATAAATGAATTCTATATAATTTTAAATTATTTGAGAAATCTATAGCAGATAAATTATAATTCCAATCTAGTTCTAATTCTTCTAAATCTGTGTTATTAGAAATATCTAAAGCACTTAGGTTATTTATGTTTAACCATAATTTTTTTAATAGTAAATTATTTGTTACATCTATTTCTGTTATCTGATTACTACCTGCATATAGAGATTCTAAACTTGTTAGAGAAGTAATATCTAAAGCTGTTAATTGATTGGTATAAATACTTAAATAAGAAAGCTTAGTATTATTAGATAAATCTACCGTTGTTAAGTTGTTTTCGCTAACATTTAAACCCGTAATATTCTTAAATGCTGCTATACCAGTTAAATTATCTATACCTAAAGCCTCTAAAGTTATAGTACCTGTTACTGCTTCTGCTTCAGAAACTTGAATCTCAGTATCTCCATTACTATTTATAGTATTGTCTGCCACTAAAGCTGTTTTCATATTATAATCTGGTATACTAACAGGGGCAGGAATATTACAATCTGTATTAAAATTAGCTACTGTGTCAATTAACTCCCAATTTGTAGTAGAAAAACTTACGTCATCTACTTGTATACAAGTTAAATTAGCATTATTATTTGCAGAAAAATAGGTGAAATAAGAGTTATTGCCATTTTTCACATTCAATGCTTCTAAATTATTATCATTAGAACTAAAAGCAAATAATTTACTATTCTTAGAAACATCTAAATAGGTTATTTGATTATAACCTACTCTTAAATCTTCTAAATCTACTAACATAGAAACATCTATAGACGTAAGTAGATTACCATAAATGTCTATTCTTCTTAATTTTGTATTTTTTGATAAATTAATTGTTGACAGTTGATTATTACTAGTATATAACCATTCTAATTCTTTATTATTTGTAACATCTAAATTTGATATTAGATTCTCATGCACAAATAAATCTACCAAATTCACCAACATAGAAACCTCTATAGTTGTAATTTGATTTCTCATAATTCCAAAACGTTCTAAAGCTGTGTTGTTAGACACATCAATAGTTGTTAATTGATTGTCATTTAAAAACAAATTGGTTAACGCTGTGTTTTGACTTAAATCTATTGAAGTTAATTCATTTATTCCTGCTTCCAAGGAAACCAAATTAGCCATTGCTTCAATTCCTTGTAAACTTTTAATTTTAGCTGAAACGTTAGGTAACAAAGTATTATTTTCCGGATCTTGAATATTTAAACTATCTATAACTTGTGCTTCTGATATTAAAATATTTCCATTTAATCCATTCGAATCAAAACCTAAATCGATTAAAGCTTGTTCAAAGTTTGTATCTGGAATCGCAATTGTTTGAGAAAATAAATTAAGACTCAAAAAAAATAATGTTGCGAAAAGAAGTATTTTTGTTTTCATTTTTTATATAAGTTAAATTAGTATTTAAAATAAATAAAAATGAAAACAATCTACAATACCTATATATGAGTATTTTTAACAAAAACAAGCGCTGACAAAAAGTAATTCTTTTAATTCTATACGCTGTTTTAATAATTTTATTCTAATAGCTAAGCAGCATGTGCTTTCATTTTTACTTTAGTAATAATATCTTCAATCACCTCTTTTTCATCAATTAGAAAAGTTGGAATGAAGTTTTGGTTTTAGACTACTATTTAAAACAATCAGACTTTTTAGGAAAATTGTTAGGATTTACCAAATCTCTTCTATAAAATAAAACCTGACCAATAGAAATGTTAGATTTCTTTGCAGACATACCTAAAAACAACTCCTTTTTACCTTTTTTGGCAAAATCGTAAGTTAAATCTTGATGCAACGCTTTTTGAACGCCTTTATATCTATAACAAACTAAAAGTCCATAAACACCAGAGGTTTTGGTAGGTTTTTTCGCTGTCATATCATAAGTATTTGGTGTTATTATTAATCGAGCATTACCATATTCATTTTCCTCTAACAGGGTTTTTACGTTTGTAATTGCCTGTGAATTGATATTTTGAGTTATAAACATTAAGCTAACTATAAATAATATTATTACTTTTTTCATTTTATTTAAATTTAATAATTATTACACTCTTTTTTTAATATAAAAAGTGAACACGTTTTAATTTGCCCACTTTTTTCATTCAAACAAATTTACTTCTCCTTTTATAATTTATCAAAGACATTAAATGCATTTGCATATTTATACAAATCAAAAATGGATTCTAACTCCAATTTTTGTTTTATATTTTTTCTATGCGTACTAACAGTTGTCGGCTCTATGAAAAGCTGTGTTGCAATCTTATTTGTTGTATTTCCTTGAACAACCAATTTAAAAATTTGAAGTTCTTTGTTTGTTAATGAATTAAATTTAGATTTATTCAATTTTTTAAAACGCTTTTCTTCTTGTAAATTTTCAGAAAACTTACTAAGCGTAGACAAATCGTGTAAATTTAAATTATAAAAACTAAGAAAATCTTCTATAAGGTTTATTGGTATTTCTTTATCTTTAATTTGATATTTATTACCAATAATTTTTAATTCATTATAATCATATAATTTTTTAACTTCCATATTTTTTTCTTTTTCATCTACAAAATTAAGAGGAAGTCATAAAAAAAAACCATACTTTAGTAGGGTATTTAAATTCTATTTGTGAAAATAAAACTAATCTTCCTCCTACTATTGCTCACTTTAAATTCTTTTTCACAAGAGGAATCTTCTTCAATATATCATTCAATATCCTTTTTTAAACAACCTTCTAAAAATGCTGTTTCCATTTCAGAAATTATAAAAAACTATGAATTAGGTAATTTTGAAAAGGAAGAGCATCCTAAAATTTATAAACATTTAGGAGGAAATACTTTATGGAATCACTTTTCATTATTACCAGCAACTTCAACAAAAACAGCATACAAGTACTTTACAATTGCAAACCCATATTTGCCTTATGGAAAAATTTATTTAAAAAAGGAAAATCAAATCGACACACTTTACAAAGTCTCTAATAACAAAGAATTTCCGCATAAAAATATTTTTTATAGATACCCTGTTTGGAAAATACCAGTAGATAATAATATAAAAACAGATGTTTTTCTGGAGGTTAAAAATAAGGATACTAGAACAAGAATGTCTTTCTTTTTAGAAACAGAAAATCAATTTTTAAAGCGTGTAGAAACAGAATATTTTTATTTCGGAATGTTTATCGCGTTTCTAATTTCGATGGCATTTATACTGGTCTTTTTTGCCATTTTAAAAAAAGAGTACACTGTTTTATTTTATCCATTATATATTTTTACTGTTTTAATAGAATTTCTAGCAGGTAAAGGAATTGGAGTACAATATTTCTGGTCAGGAAGTGAGTTTGCTATCAACAATATTAGAAGTATTAGCCAAACAATAGGAGTAGCTTGTATTGGTTTTTTTTATCTGAAGTTTTATAAATTAAATAAATCTCAAGTAATTCCTAAACTACTTTTTAAGATAGGAGCCTACATTGCCTTAACACTTTTACTATTCTATATCTATAAATTTTTATTTGGCGGATTAATTGTTTTATACCTCTATGTTTGGACAATCTTAAAAGTAATTGCTTTTATTTGGGTACTAAATCACCTCTATTTAACCATTACAAAACAACTACCAATTTATTTAGTTATCGCTTTTATACTGCCAATTTTAGCAATAATAAGTGGTCAAATTATAAACCCAAGTGTCCACAATAGTTTGTATATAAAGTTTAGCGGATCTACAATTTATTATATCACGTTGGTTATAGAAATATTACTATTTACTCGATTTATTTTTGGTTCGGTCATAGAAACTCAATTTAAATATTTTAAACTCAAAAAAGTGAGTAATGAATTAAAATATAATTTTCAAAATAAAACATTAGCCTTTCAACACACAGAAAGAAACAACTTAGTAAATAATGTTCATGATACTTTTGGAGGATATTTAGAAGCTTTAAAACTACGTTTATTACAGAAAGATGAAAAAACACCAGAAAAAGTAGAAGAAATTTTAGATGCTTTTTATAAAGATTATAGATATTTATTAAACAGCTTATACGCACCAAAAGTAAATGCAGATAATTTTATTGATAGTTTAATAGAATTCTGTACTAAAATAGACCATTTAACAAAACACAAAATCAGTTATAATTTCAACCTTAAAAACATCGAATTATCGCAAGATAAATGTGTACACTTATATCGAATAATCTCTGAGCTTACTACAAATGCTATAAAATACTCTAAAGCTTCAGAAATTAAAATAACGCTAAACCAACATAAAAACCAACTAGTTACACTAAAAGTAAATGATAATGGAATTGGTTTTGATGAAAAAATAATAACCAAGAAAGGTTTGGGTTTAGAAAGTGTAAAAAACAGAGTAAAACAAATTAACGGAACTTTACAAATAAACACCAATAAAAAAGGTTCTAATTTCGAAATCAATATCCCCATTACAAATGACTAAAACCCCAATAAGAATAGTTATTGCAGACGATAATCGTTTTTTTTGTGATGCTTTAAAAGACAGCTTAAATGTTCATTCGGAATTAAATGTGACCAATACTTTTATCACACTAAAAGAACTAATTGTATTTACAAATTATCAAAACTTAGATGTTTTAATCTTAGATGTAAATTTTAATGGAACATGTTCTTTAGATTTTATTGATGAAATAAAAAAAGTAAATAATCATTTTAAAATCATTGCATTAACCACCATGAATAATAATTTCATCAAAGAAAAAGCGATAAATAAAGGGGTAGATGTTTTTGTAGGAAAAGATGAAGACTTACAAAATTTTAAAAAGGTAATTCTAAATTGTTTCGTTCATCAATCTATAAAAAAAGGTAAAACCTCCTCAAAAATAAATATTGATAATTACACGTTTACAAAACGAAAGTTAGAAATATTACAGGCATTATTTGTGCATTCTGATAAAAATGAAAAAGAACTTTCTGCAATATTACATATTACAGAAAGTTCTTTAAAATCTCATAAAAGAGAGCTATTTGAAATTACGAATACAAAAAGTACTCCTGAACTCATAAAATTCGGAATTCAGAAATCGTTAATCATTGCTTAATCTAAAATCTGAGCAGCATGTGCCTTTGTTTTTACTTTTAAGATAATATCTTCAATCACTCCTTTTTCATCAATTACAAAAGTAGTTCTGTGAATTCCATCATATTCTTTCCCCATAAACTTCTTTGGTCCCCAAACATTAAAAGCTTCAATTACAGCTTTGTCTTCATCTGCTAAAAGCGGAAAAGGCAATTCATTTTTATTGATAAAATTTTGTTGTCTTTTTTCAGAATCTGCACTTACACCTAAAACATCATATCCTTTTGCTAAAAAAGATTGATAGTTGTCGCGTAAATCACAAGCTTCGTTAGTACAACCTGGAGTGCTTGCTTTTGGGTAAAAGAATAAAACTAATTTTTTACCTGTATAGTCAGAAAGTTTAATGATATTTCCTGCGTTGTCTTTTGCTTCAAACTGCGGAGCGTTATCTCCTATTTTTAGTGATGTCATTTTTTTATTTTTAATTACAAAGATACAAAGTAACAAAGTATTCTTGAAGTCTAAAGTAGGTAGCTTAATAAATAGTGAATATGTTTTTAAAGTGCCATTTTAATCATCCATAAATCAATTAAAGTTTCTAATATCACACTGAGCTTGTCGAAGTGTATTTTTTTCAATCTAAAAGTTAATTCATAAAAACAAATAAGGTTTCAACTAGAACTTTGTAACTTGCAGACTTGTAAATTTTGTAACTTCAAATAATGACAAAAAAAGAAAAAGTACAATTTGTAATTGACACACTTCAAGAAAAATATCCTGAAATACCAGTTCCTTTAGACCATAAAGATCCTTATACGTTATTAATTGCTGTTTTATTGTCTGCGCAATGCACAGATGTTAGAGTAAATAAAATAACACCTTTATTGTTCGCTAAAGCGGATAATCCTTTTGATATGGTAAAAATGACCGTAGAAGAAATTAAGGAAATTATTCGTCCTTGTGGTTTATCACCAATGAAAAGCAAAGGAATTTACGGATTGTCTAAAATTTTAATTGAAAAATATGATGGAGAAGTTCCGCAAACTTTCGAAGGTTTAGAAGAATTACCTGCGGTTGGTCATAAAACGGCTGGAGTTGTATTGAGTCAAGCTTTTGGTATACCTGCTTTTCCCGTTGATACTCATATCTTAAGATTAATGTATCGCTGGAACTTAAGCAACGGTAAAAGTGTTGCACAAACAGAAAAGGATGCAAAACGATTGTTTCCAAAAGAAATTTGGAACGATTTACATTTACAAATTATTTGGTACGGAAGAGAATATTCTCCTGCTCGTGGTTGGGATTTAGATAAAGATATTATTACAAGTACAGTTGGTAGAAAATCTGTTTTAGACGAATATCATAAAAAAAATAATACACCTTAATTAAGGTGTATTATTTATACTAAAAAGAAGTTTTATGAACTAGGTATTGCTTCACCTATTAACGTTTCTCCTGCTATTATTTCAAAAGTATTATTAACAGCTGCAGTGTCATATAAAGCATGTACTAAAGTTTGTGCAACATCATCTCTACTAATTTCTCCATGTTTGTTTAATTTACTACTCAACTCTATTTTACCTTTCCCTTTTTCATTATTTAATGCTCCAGGTCTCACAATAGAATAAGGTAATTTACTTTCTCTTAAATAAACATCTGCATTTTGTTTTGCCTTTAAATAATCTTTAAGTTTGTCTGAACTTTCTGGATTATCTGCCCCCATAGAACTTAACATTACAAACTTTCTAACTTTTGTATGCTTACCAGCGTCTATTAATTTTTTAGCACCTTCTTGATCTACTGCTACTACTTTTTTGCCACCAGAACCGGCAGCGAAAATAATTTTATCAATATTTTCTGTTGTAAATGAAACGTCCTTTTCTAAATCTGCTAAAACAGTGGTTACATTTTCATCTTCAAATTGCTTTTTCTGACTCTCTTTACGAACCATAGCAATTGGATTAAAATATTGTGATTTTTGTAATAAGTTTACTATTTTTTTTCCTGTGGTACCATTGGCACCTGCTACTAATATATTTTCCATGATTGCAAGTTCCGTAAAAGTCAAAGACTATATTAACTCATATAACATAAAAAAAGATGCATACAAAAAAAAGCCCCAACGTTAGTTGAAGCTTTTTCCTCTCTTAATTCAAATTCAATTCAATGAAGTCTTTTGATTTCGTTTTTACAAAAGTTAGCGATTTGGAAAAATTAATCAAAAATTGAACTGTTTCTTGTTTGGGTTGCATCTGTAAATCAGAAGGCTTTTTTGAGTAAAGTTGCATCATATAGTTTGTTTAATAAATTGGTTATAAACTACTAACGACAACTTTTTTCATTTATTGTTAATCTACTAAAATAATTTTATGTTTCTCTATTAACTTACGCATATTTATAAGTGCATAACGCATTCTACCCAATGCAGTATTGATACTAACACCTGTATTTTCGCTAATTTCTTTAAAACTCATATCTTTATACATACGCATTACCAAAACCTCTTTTTGCTCTTCTGGCAATTCATTTATAAGTTCTCTAACATCCGTATGAATCTGATCTTTTATAATTTGTTTTTCAGCATTTAGGTTTCCATCACCTAAAACAGAAAAGATATCAAACTCATTTGTATTCTTAAAGGAAGGCATTCTATTGGTTTTTCTAAAATGATCTATCACCAAATTATGAGCAATTCTCATAACCCAAGGTAAAAACTTACCCTCTTCGTTATAGTTTCCTTTTTTTAAAGTTCTAATAACTTTTATAAACGTGTCTTGAAAAATGTCTTCTGTAATATCTCTATCGTGTACTTTACTATATATAAAGCTAAACAATCTTTGCTGATGTCTTTTTATTAAAACTGCTAAAGCAGCTTCATTACCTTTAATGTAATCGCTTACTAAAGTACTATCTGTATTTGAGTTTTTCTGCGTCATAACTACTATTGAAGAACAAGTTGCTCTTCTTTTTTTATTATTAAATTAATAATTTAAAAGTAGTTTTTTATGTATATGCGTCTAATTTAGTGGTGCTTATGAAAGCCAAATATCAATATTATTTTTTAAATCGACAAATATTTTAACAAAATTCATTCACATTTCTTTCAAAATGGTTTAAAAAAACGGTATTTTTATAGCTTATATTTTTCATGAATGAAGACTGACATTTCTAAAGTAAATCCGAAAGAAAATATTATTATTAAAGGAGCTAGACTCCACAACCTAAAGAATATAGATGTAGTTATACCAAGAAATAAATTGGTGGTAATTACAGGTCTTTCTGGTTCTGGAAAATCTTCTTTAGCTTTTGATACGCTATATGCAGAAGGTCAAAGACGTTATGTAGAGAGTTTATCTTCTTATGCGCGTCAGTTTTTAGGAAAATTACACAAACCAAAAGTAGATTATATTAAAGGTATTGCACCAGCAATTGCCATTGAGCAAAAAGTAAACTCTACAAATCCACGTTCTACCGTAGGAACCTCTACAGAAATTTACGACTATATAAAATTATTATACGCAAGAATTGGTAGAACCTTCTCTCCTATTTCAGGAAAAGAAGTTAAAAAAGATACCGTTTCTGATGTTGTTAATTTTGTAAAAGAGTTTGATGATAAAACAAAACTGTTATTATTAGCACCTATTACAATTGATGAAAACCGTGATTTAAAAACGGTTTTACAAGTTTTAGAGCAACAAGGATATGCGCGTTTAAAATGGAATGACAAAGTATATAGAATATCAGATTTTCCGCAAGCAGAATTTAAAAATGAACTTTTATATTTAGTAGTAGATAGAATTGTAACAAAAGATGATGAAGATTTTTACAACCGATTAGCAGATGCTATTCAGACTGCTTTTTTTGAAGGAAAAGGCATTTGTTTTATAGAAAATTTAGAAGACAATAAAGTTGCTGAATTTAGCAATAAATTCGATTTAGACGGCATTTCTTTCTTAGAACCTAACACGCATTTATTTAGTTTTAACAATCCCTATGGTGCTTGCCCAACTTGTGAGGGCTATGGAAATGTAATTGGTATTGATGAAGATTTGGTCATCCCAAATACTGGTTTATCAATTATGGAAGATTGTATTTTTCCATTTAAAACACCTTCTTATATACATTATAAAGAAGACTTAATAGATGTTGCGTATCAATTTGATATTCCTATTCACAAACCTTGGTTTCAACTTACAGAAGAACAAAAAGAATTAGTTTGGAACGGAAATAAATCATTCAACGGAATTCATCATTTCTTTACCGTTTTAGAAGAAAAGAGTTATAAAATACAGAACAGAGTCATGCTTTCTCGCTACCGCGGAAAAACAAAATGTACATCGTGTAACGGAAAACGTTTAAGGCATGAAACTAATTTTGTTAAAATAAATGAAAAGACAATATCCGATCTAGTAACGCTTCCTTTAGATGAATTAGCAGTCTTTTTTAAGAACATCAAACTAGACAAATACGAAGAAAAAATAGGAAAACGTTTGTTAACGGAAATTAACAATCGTTTGTTATTTTTAACCGATGTTGGCTTGTCTTATTTAACCATTAACAGAACCTCTAATACACTTTCTGGAGGTGAAAGTCAGCGTATCAATTTAGCTACTTCATTAGGGAGTTCTTTAGTAGGTTCTATGTATATTTTAGACGAACCTAGTATTGGTTTGCATCCAAAAGATACCGAAAGATTAATTGGTGTTTTAAAAGATTTACGAGATCTTGGAAATACCGTTGTAGTCGTAGAACACGACGAAGATATTATGCGAGAAGCCGATTATATTATTGATATTGGTCCGGAAGCAGGTACTTATGGCGGACATGTAGTTGCCGAAGGAAATTTTGACGAAATCTTAAAATCAGAATCTTTAACCGCTAAATATCTAAACGAAGAATTAAAAATTGAAGTACCTACAAAACGTAGAACTTCTAGAAATAAAATACAAATTATTGGTGCTAGAGAAAACAATTTAAAAAATGTAGATGTTACATTTCCTTTAAATTGTTTATCGGTAATTACAGGCGTTTCTGGTTCCGGAAAAAGTACGTTGGTTAAAAATATTTTGTATCCAACCATGCAAAAAAAACTGATTGGTCATGGAGAAAAAATCGGTCAGCATACAGAAGTAAAAGGAGATTTTGACACTCTAAAACATGTAGAATTTATCGATCAGAATCCTATTGGACGTTCTTCTCGTTCTAATCCCGTAACGTATATAAAGGCTTATGATGACATTCGTTCACTATTTGCAAATCAGAAATTATCGGGTATTAGAAACTACAAACCAAAACACTTCTCTTTTAATGTAGAAGGCGGTCGTTGCGAGGTTTGTAAAGGTGAAGGAGAAGTTACTATCGAAATGCAATTTATGGCAGATGTGCATTTAGAATGCGATGTTTGTAACGGAAAACGCTTTAAAAAAGAAGTTTTAGAAGTAAAGTTCGATGGAAAATCGATTGATGATATTTTAAACTTAACCATCGATGATGCTGTTGCTTTTTTCTCGGAAAATTTAGTTCCTAAAATAGCGAGTAAATTAAAACCGTTGCAAGATGTAGGTTTAGGTTATGTACAATTAGGGCAGTCTTCTTCTACTCTTTCTGGTGGAGAAGCGCAACGTATAAAATTAGCGTCGTTTTTAGTTAAAGGAAACACCAAAGACAAAGCATTATTCATTTTTGATGAACCTACAACAGGTTTACATTTTCATGATATTAAAAAGTTATTGGCGTCGTTTAATGCCTTAATCGAAAAAGGGCATTCCATAATCGTCATAGAACATAATATCGAATTGATTAAATGTGCAGATTATATAATTGATTTAGGTTTAGAAGGAGGTAAAAATGGTGGAAACCTTATTTTTGAAGGAACTCCAGAAAAATTAGCTAAAAATAAGGAGTCTTATACAGCTAAATATTTGGCGGAGAAACTAGTTTATTAGAAGCTATTTCCTGCTTTACACTATATCTTTTTATAGCCGTCATTGCGAAGTTTACTTTTTTGTAAACTGTAGCAATCCCTTAATTAAGGAGATTGCTTCGTTCCTCGCAAAGACACCTATTAATAAAGGCTATAAAAAGGATGTCATTTCAATCAGGGCTAGACTTGTTTGCAAACAAGGTGAAAAGGAGCGTTTATTTATCATTCCGAGTAGAAAATAAAGAGTAATCTAAAAAAAATGGAGTTATAATGATGAGATTTCTAATTAGTTTATCTTGAGCGGAGTCGAAAGGCTGAAAAACTTATTTAGAAATGACAAGCTTTATAAAAATAAAATAAATAGATTATAAAGACCTCTCAGGTTTTTTAAAACCTGAGAGGTCTGGTTCAATAAATAATTAAGATGATCACAAATCTAACAGACAAACAGAAAATAAACTGGGTAAGAATCCTTGCTATTCTTGCTGTTTTAATAATGATGGTGTACGCTCCAAAATTATGGGTCACCACAAAAAACTTCCCAATAATCCCGTTATTCGATTGGTTGCCAGTACCAACATATCCGTTCGATTATATTTTAGCCGGATTCTTTTTTGCGATACAAATTGTCTACATTTTTCAGAATAAAAGATGGCAAGGTTGGACTATTCTTGGTTTATATCTCTTTTTAGCGCTCGTAGATCAAAACCGACTACAGCCCTACTTTTATCAGAGTTTTTTAACCATTTTTGCAATAGAAGTTTTCAATAGAAAAGCAAATCCAAAGAAAATATTATACGCCATTATCCTTATCTTTTTCGCTACTTATTTTTGGAGCGGAATTCAGAAATTAAATGAAGCCTTTTATATACAGTGGTTGGGTGCTATCAATAAACATTTTAGTTTTTTACCTCAATGGTTTTTAGTTGCTTTTACGTATGCTGTGCCTTGGTTAGAAGCTTTAATGGGCATTTTATTGCTCTTTAATAAAACAAGAAAATTTGGAGTCGTGTTTATTCTTTTAATGCACGGTACAATTACCGTTTTACTCTTTTATTTAGGATATGGTTACAATGTGGTGCCTTGGAATATTCAGAACATGGTAAGTGTGGTAATTCTATTCTGGACGTTAAAAACATCGAACGCCTTTGAGTTTTTTATACAGTTTTTCAATACGCAAAAATTGGCCATTTTGGTTTTTACGATTATGCTGCCGTTAGCAAACAACCTAACTGGTTTTTATGACAATCTGTTATCATTTCATTTTTTTACAGCAGATTTAAAATATTACATTATTTATCTTGATGAAGAATTGCAAGAAAAACTGCCAGAAAGCGCACAAAGTTTCTATAGAACTTTTGAAAGTAAAACTTATATAAACGTTATAGAATGGTCTACCGACCAAAACAAAGTTTTGTTTTATCCAGAAGATAGAGCCATCGAATATTTAGATACTTATCTGCGTTCTTTTGCCGAAGATCCAGATAAAGAAGGTTTAACAGAATTGGTAAATTACAACCAAGTAATTAAGAAATAAAAAAGCCATTTAAACTTTCGTTTAAACGGCCTTTCCAACTAAAATAACAATCTAAAGATTGCTGAGGGACTATTTTATTGTAATAAACTATATACAAATTCAGGATATCCACGCTCTCCTGCTTCATTAGTTAGTGCTAAAAATTTTAATTTATATAAATTACCATCAGTATCATTAACAACATAAAACACATTGTCTTTTAAAGAAGGTAAACTACCTGGTCCTCCTCCATTTCTCCAACTACTACCAATACTTCTTTGGTCTGTAGTAAATTTTGTAGCCTCTACATCGGTAATAGAAAAATCTTCATAAGTAAACCCATCTTCTTCTGTATCTAGCATATAAACTTTGGCATCTGATTTTATATTATTTGTTACATAATCTGGATATACATAAGGTCCTGCAGTAGGAATTAAGTTTGTGAAAATTGTAAAATTTAAATCCCATTCGTTTTTTAAAGGTTCTACACTAACTTCATTTTCAGTATTAAAACTAAAAAAAGTAAAATGATATGCTTCTTTTTTAGAGATAGTAATTTCTTTGTGTGTAGTAGCATCTAAATCAGCATACTGTAAGATATAATTGTTAGCATCTTTCAAGATTCTAATTTTTTTCCAACCTCTAGCTTCTCCATTTGCCGAATAGCTACCTGTTGCAGGTGAAGTTGTATCTACTTCATACCCAAGATTTACTAAATATACTTTGTTCTCAGAATCCGTATCAGAAATTTCAGAAATCGCAGTTTCAAGAATATCTCCATTTGGAGCATCAACAAAAGGAACACTTTCATCTGTATACGTATTTGTTCTTACCAATGGTTGTAAATCGATTACTTCTTGATCGGAAGATTTAACAGCATCAATATTTGTTGTAGATAGTTCAGCGGTTGCCATAGAAATTGATCCATTTAAGCTAACTCTAAATTCTGATCCTGAATAGAAACCTAAATCCCAAGAATCTCTTTTTACAACAGTAGTTGTATTTGTACTTAAGTCTACATATACTTGATTTGGTTCATTTGGTCCACCAACTTCAGGTGAAATAGCTGCTCCGTCTATAACTACAACTATTGGTGCTATTGGTGCATCTTCAGAGTCACAACTTGTAAAAGAAAATACAGCTGCACATAAAATAAAAGTTAAAAATTTGTTTGTCATGATTTTAATGTTTGGTAATTATTAGTGTTTAAAAATTAAGGTTATATAATAGCTTTAAGTAATAAGAACGTCCGTAGCCCAATAACAAAGAATTGTTGTTAGAAGCATGTGCTACTCCGTCTGTGCTTGCATTACTAACATTTACGTTAGTAACATCAAATAAGTTTCTACCGCCTAAAGTGGCTTGAATTTTATCATTAAAGAATGATTTTTTGATAGAAGCATCTACCCAATTATAAGCGCTTGTGGTAGATTCAGAAAATACAGCATTCCCTTTATCATCTACACCAGATGAAATATAATTTTGCTGATTACCATTGTGTTTAAACAATACAGTAAGTGCTGTTTTCCATTTTTTGATGTTATAATTGGCACTTGTATTTAATTGAAAAGAATATAAAAAGTCGTTTTCTGCATGTATTTCATTGGTAGCAATTCTAGAAATACCTTGTAAAGTAGCACCTAAATTAAAAGTCCAATTCTCTTTTTTAATACTATTTTCAGAAGAGATTCCCCATAACTTATAAGCATCAATATTAATGTATTGATATTGTAAAGGAGTAGGATTTACAATAGCCAAATCTATTTTATCGGCAACATCTAAATAACTAACTTTTAAAGTATTTAATAAAGACAACTCATTAAAGTAACTGTGTTTTTTTAGGTTGATAAACGCCGAAAAGCCATTTTCTGGATTTAGGTTTTCATTTCCTCGCACATCATGGTTAGAATCTACAAAGTAATAGTACAACTCTTCAAAATTTGGCGTTCTGTAAGATGTACCAATGTTACCACGCAACTCAAAACCATTATTCATTAAATAACGAGCACTAATAGACGCTAATACTTTAGACTTAAATAAAGAATTATATTCATAACGTATTCCAGGTCTTAGTAAAAATGCATCAGAAAACTTAAATTCGGCAGAACCATAAAAAGCATAATTACTCTGAGATTGCGTCTTATCTTGTTGTGTAACATCGCCAGAAGCTTGTGTATCAAAACCATTGATAAACCTTGTTTCGTATCCTAATTGAAAATTAAATAAATCACTCTTAACAAGGTTGTTAATACTTCCTTTAGAAAAGAAAACTTTACTAGATTGATATACATCATCCGTTTCATTACTTTTTTCTCTACTTAAAATGTAGTAGTTAAACTCGTTTAAATAACGTTTTTGTTGCTGGTAAGAAAGTGAAACATTGTAATTAGCGCCTGTGTTTAAACTCCCTACAAGATTTAAGTTGTTTACAAACCGATGCGTTCTAAAAACTCTATCCGTTGCAGACGGATTACTCGTTTGCGCCTGTGTATCTATATTTGCTCTAACCGCTTCATCATAATAATTTATTAGCTCATTAAAGTATTCAAATTTGTAAAACAGCTTAAAATTTTCTTTTTGATATTGTACAAAAGCAGTTGAATTAAATTGTTCTTTTGGTAACCAATCATATCCTCTTAAACCATCATTTTGATAATAGTTTTTTCCTTGTCTATCATTAAAAAAGCCTGCAAACTGATTGCGGTTTACACCAACTCTAGCAAACCAATTCTTATCTATATTATGAGATATATTAAATGCTTGTATATGCCTTCCTTCATCAAACCAAGCATATTCATCACTTACCGTTTCTTCTTGTAAAGAAGCATTAATATTCCACTTATTTTTTATCGATTTTTTAGTAATAATATTGATCACTCCAGATACCGCATTTGCGCCATACTCTACGCCCATTGCACCTTCTACAATTTCTATTCGCTCTATATCATCTAAATTTACTTGCGTTAAATCGATGTTATTTCCAAGTCCATTATCACTTACTAAAGGAATATTATCAACCAAAATATTAAAATATTGAGCATCTAATCCGAAGAAAGAAATCGTAGACTTACCTGTTTGAGAACTAGGTACAATTGTTAAGTTTAAATTAAAGTTTAATAAATCGGCTAAATTATTGGCTGCCTGACTTTCTATTTGTGCTCTTTTTATAACAGTAACATTATGTACAGATTTTTTTACAGATTGAGGATTGTACTGCCCAGTAACCACAACTTCATCTAAAACAGTTATTTCTGTTGAATCCTTTTTTACTTCTTGACTAAAAGTAGCAATAGAAAACATTAGTAATACAACTGTAATTTCTTTATTTAGAAACATTCTTAATAATTTTCGACAAATATATACCTTATTTTTAATCAGTCTAAATAAATTGTATATTTTTGTAAAAATATTTATAACCAAAAATTTTAAAAAATGAATAAACTATTATTGAGTACACTACTACTTTTCCTTTCCATTTCTGTAAATGCACAAAGCAAGAAAAAGAAAGATCAAAATGCGATAAAAGAAATGTGTGGTTGTTTTGAAGTAACCTTCAATTTTGCTGAAACTTTTAATTATAGTAAAGACTCCACTTACAAACCTTCTAAAACTAAAGTAGATAAAGGTTTAGAATGGGCTGGTTTGGTAGAAGATAGTAATAACAAAATATCAATTCAACATTTATTACAAGTTGGTAACCCAAAAGACCCAATGATTATTAAACACTGGCGACAAGATTGGTTGTATGAAAACAACGATTTCTACATGTATAATGGTGATAATAACTGGACTTTTGAGCAAAAAAGTAAAAGCGACATAAAAAAACAATGGACACAAAAAGTATATCAAGTAGATGACAGTCCGCGTTACGAAGGTTCTGGAACTTGGGTTCATGTAGACGGAAAAAGCTATTGGGAAAACGAAACTACCGCTCCTTTACCAAGAAGAGAATACACCAAAAGAAGCGATTATAACATCACTTTAAGAGGAAACAGACATGAAATTACAAGCTACGGTTGGCTTCATGACCAAGATAACAGTAAAATTATCCGTGAATCGGGAAAAGAAGATGTTGTTTTAGCTAAAGAAAAAGGATACAATACGTACGTAAAAGTTGATGATAGCAAATGTAAAGCGGCTTCTGACTGGTGGAAAGCAAACAATAACAAATGGCAGTTAGTTAGAAATAAATGGAACGAAGTTTATGGTAGAAACACCAATTTATCTTTAGAAACTAAAGTTGAGTTTAAAGAACTTTACAAACATTTATTTTCTGATGAAACAACAAAAGAAAAAGAAATTAATACCATAATAGAATCATTTGTAAAAAAATAAAAAATGAAAAGAACTAAACTAATAGCCCTTGTTGCTATATTATTTATTAGCACAGTAGTTGTAGCACAAAGAAAACAACAGCAATCATCAAATATATTTTTAGATAGAGATTTTTGGGATACAAACCCAAGCATCGAGATTATTGATCAAAAAATAGCACAAGGTAACAACCCAAGTGAAGCCAATAAAGGTGGTTTTGATGGTGTAGTATATGCTATTTTGCAAAAAGCACCAAATGCATCCATTAAATATTTACTTTCTAAAGAAGGGAATGATGTTAACAAAATTACACACGATAAGCGAACATATGTTTTTTGGGCTGCCTATGCAGATAATTTAGAACTTACTGCTTACTTAATTAAAAACGGAGCGGATTTAAGTCTAAAAGATTCTCATCAATCTTCTCCATTAACGTTTGCTGCAAATGCAGGAAATACCAATACCAAAATCTATGATTTATTTATTGAAAATGGATTAGACATTGCAACCGACACCAACGGACACGGTGCAAACGCTTTACTTTTATTACTTCCGTCATTAAATAACTTAGATTTATTAGACTATTTTACATCAAAAGGATTGGCTTTAAACAGCACTGATAATGATGGAAACGGTGCATTTAATTATGTTGCTAAAAAAGGAAATAAAGAAATGCTAAACTTATTAATAAAGAAAGGTTTACCATACAAAAACTTAAATAAAAATGGTGAAAATGCACTTTTATTAGCAACAAGAGGTGGCCGTGGCGGTTACAATTCTTTAGCATTTTTTAAATACTTAAATAGCTTAGGTCTTGACGCAAATGTTACGAATAAAGACGGACAAAATGCATTTCATTTTTTAGCTTCTGGTAATAAAGACATTGCTACTTTTAATTATTTTTTAAGTAAAAATGTTGATATCAATCATGCTGATAAAGAAGGAAACACACCTTTATTAAACGCAACTGGTAGAAATTCTTTGGAGATTGTTACTTTTTTAACTGAAAAAACAAAGGATATTAATCACACAAACAAGCAAGGAAACTCTGCTCTTTCAGTAGCTGTAGAAAGAAACTCTAGTGATGTTGTGGCTTATCTAATTAACCAAAAAGCGAACATAAATGTAACTGACAAAGACGGAAATACTTTAGCGTACTATTTGCTTAATAGTTACAACGAAAGAAGAAATGATAATTTTGCTACAAAAAAGAACCTACTTGTTAAAAACGGATTAAAATTAAATCAAATTCAGGGTGGTAACAACACATTATTTCACTTTGCTTTAGACAATAAAAATATCAAATTATTAAAAGAAGTAAATTCTTATGGTATTGATGTAAACGCAAAAAATAACGAAGGTTATACGGCACTGCACTTAGCAGCTATGAAATCTAAAGACACTAAAATTATCAATTATTTATTAAGTATTGGTGCAGATAAAAATATAAAAAACGAATTTGAAGAATCTACTTATGATTTAGCTTTGGAAAATGAGTTATTAAAAAATACTGATATTAAATTTTTAAAATAAAACTTAAGAATGAAAACTAAAAATATATTTAAAATAACACCTATTATAATTGCAATCGCATTTGCATTGTTCAGTTTTAAAAGTAGCGAAACAAGTTCATACAAATGTATGATTCAGTTAACTAATTACACCGGAGAAGGAGCTTATATTGTAATTTCTCTAATAAATTCTGATGGAGAATATGAAGAAACCCTAAATGTGTTAGGAGACGATGATGAATGGTACTCTAACCTAGAAGAATGGTGGAAGTTTCAAGGAACAAAGCATAGCGATATTGATGCTATTACAGGAGCAACAATTAGTGGAGGAGAACGTGCTATTAGTGTTCTAAAAATTGATGACAGTAAAATTGATGCAGGATATAAAATCCGTTTTGAAACTTCTGTGGAAAACCAAGCATATTACAAAGATGATGTAGAGTTTGAATTAACATCAGAAAACGTTAAATCTAAAGTTGAAGGAAAAGGATTTATTCGTTATATAAGAATCATGCCACAATAAAAAAAATTATAATGACGATTTCCATTTGGAGATATAGCCACTTAACCCTGGCTATATCTTCTGCTTTATTTATTATTATCGCTTCTGTAACCGGAATTATATTGGCTTTCGAACCAATTTCTGATAAACTTTCTCCTTATGATGTTGTAGATATTAATACAGTTTCTATTCAAGAAACAATTGTTGTATTGCATCAAAAATATGATGAAGTAATCACCATAGAAGTTGATGAAAATGGTTTTGTAGCTGCAAATGTTGTTTTAACAAATGGTAAAAGCGCTACTTTTTACATCAACCCAAAAACAGGAGAAAAGATTGGAGATATCATAGAGAAAAAACCAATTTATGAATTTGCAACAAACCTACATCGTTCGTTATTTTTAAAATCTACGGGTAGGTTTATTATTGGATTTGTATCTTTTTTACTGCTGCTAATTTCTGTTACCGGAATTGTATTAATTGCAAAAAGACAAGGTGGTATTTCTAAATTCTTCTCTAAAATAATTAAAGAAGATTTTAATCAATATTACCATATTATTATTGGTCGATATACGCTAGTACCTATTATAGTAATTACATTAACAGGTGTATATCTATCTTTAGACCGTTTTTATGTATTACCAAAAGACAATAGTAAACATGTAGAAATTACACAAAATAAGACACTACAAAACAATGCTATTATTGATTTTTTTGAGTCTACAAAATTAGATGAAGTAAAAAGTATAGAATTCCCATTTTCTACAGATGAAGAAGATTATTACTATGTAAAACTTACTGATAAAGAAGTTGCTGTACATCAAATTACGGGACAAGTTATTAGCCTAAAAAAACAACCACTCGTTACTTTTGGTTCTTATTATAGCTTATTACTTCATACCGGAAAAGGCTCTATCTTATGGTCTATTGTTTTATTATTAGCTTGTTTTGCTATTTTATTCTTTATTTTTTCTGGCTTTGCCATGACTTTAAAAAGAAGGAAGAAAACTAGCTTGGTTAAAAATAATTTTACTAAAGATGAAGCCGAATATATAATTCTAGTTGGTTCTGAAACCGGAAGCACCTTTAATTTTGCTACTGCTTTTTACAAGGCCTTAATCGCTTCTGAAAAAACGGTATTTTTATCAGAATTAAACCAATATACAAGCTATAAAAAAGCAACAAATATTATCATATTTACAGCAACTTATGGTGAAGGAGAAGCCCCTATAAATGCGAAGAAATTTATTTCTAAAATTGAAAACACGTCGCAAAACAATCTCTTAAATTTCTCTGTAGTCGGTTTTGGTTCTAAAGAGTATACACAGTATTGTAAGTTTGCTATTTTGGTACATGCTCATTTACAAATGCAAGACAAATTCACTCCTATTCTACCTGTTTTTAAGATCAATAACCAATCTTTTTCTGATTTTAACCAATGGTTACAAGAATGGAATGCTTTCTATAAAACAACACTTATAGTAACCACAGAAAGTCTTTTAACAACAAACAAAAAAGAACAAGAATTTACGGTAATAAATAAAACACCTATTAATACTGATGATACTTTTTTAATTCAATTAAAGCCGAATAAAAAAACAACTTTCGAATCTGGAGATTTACTTTCTATTACTCCAAAAAATGAAACAAGAAGTCGTTTGTATTCTATTGCAAAAATAGATAATACTATTCTGTTAAGTATTAAGAAACATGAATTCGGACTTTGTTCTACTTATTTTAATAGTTTATGTAAAGCCGATAAAATGGTAGCAAGTATTCAAAAAAATACAGCATTTCATCTTCCAAAAAAAACAAAAGAAGTTATTTTAATTGCCAACGGAACTGGAATTGCACCTTTTTTAGGAATGATTAATAGAAAAAAATCAAATACAAAAACTCATTTATTTTGGGGAGGAAGAACAAAAGAGTCTTTTAAAATTTACAAAAACAATATACAGACAGCCATAGAAAATAATACGCTCAACTCGTTCCACGCTGCATATTCTCAAGAAGAAAAAGAGAAAATATATGTTCAAGATTTATTAATAAATCACGGAACACTAATTGCGAATACCATACATAATGGAGGTTTAATTATGATTTGCGGGTCTATATACATGGAAAAGGGAGTCACAAAAGCATTAGAAGAAATAACTAAAAAACATTTACAATCTTCATTACATAAATTTAAAGAAAACAATCAAATAAAAACTGACTGTTACTAAAAATTAAAACAATGTGTCAAAAATCTAAAATAATAGCTAGCGTTAAAAACGGAGAAATATCAATTTGTAAAGATTGTAATAATTATAACCTCATTTTTAATAATATCTTTTTTCAATTTGATAAAGAACAACTGAATAAGTTTAGAGAATATGTTGCAGAAATAGATGTTAATTATTGGTTAGACTATAGCGCAAACACAACACAAAAAAGAAAAATACCTGTACCTACTTTTCATCAGAATTTAGTGTTGGTTTTTGATACTTATGAAATTGAAGAACTTAAAATACTATTAGGGATTTACTCTGGTAATAAAAACAAAATGATATCTACGGCAGACATAGATTATTCTTTAATTTTAAATTAATAAAAAAAACTCAAGATTGAATTTAATCTTGAGTTTTTTATTAAAAATTATATATTTTTTGATATTTAACAACTAAAGAAAGCTACTTAATTTCTTTTAAAATAACATCAATAGCTCTATCTAATTGTGGTGTTTTATTTTCTAATCTATCAGTAAAACTTTTACCTACATAAATATCTGGCGAAACTCCATTTAGCTCTAAATCTTTACCATCTAAAGTATAACATCCCCAAGATGGTAATCTATAACTAGAACCATCTACTAAAGATTTACTGGTTGTAAAAATAATCCACCTATAAGTTTCTGTACCTATAATTTTACCTAAACCTAATTCTTTAAAACCTGCTGCTGTCATTTCTGCATCAGAAAGAGATTGTTCATTTATTAATAATACAATTGGCTTATTGCCGTAATTAAAGTTAGATTGACTTGCTAGTTTTCCTTCTCTATATTTCCAACTTAAATATTGTTTTTGTTGTAAAAAGTTAAGAACAGCATCGTGTACATTTCCTCCTGTATTATATCTTAAATCTAAAATTAAACCTTTTTTATAAGCTTCATCACTCATTAAATCTTCATAAAACTTAGTTAACTCACCACCACTCATATTTTTCATGTGTACATAAGCAATATTATTATTAGATTTTTGATCTACATATTTCTGATTTTCATTTTGCCAATCATCGTACATTAAATTTTTAATTTGCCCATAAGTTGTAGCATGTACAAAAACGGTAAACACTTTTTTTCCTCTAGAGAAAGTCAGTTTAATTTCTTCTTTAAAATCAGGATTTATAAAATAGGATTCTCTATTTTTATTCTTATCAATTTTTACATTATTTACAGAAATTAAAACATCATTTTTTCTGATATCTTTACTTTCAATATCTGTTGGACTATTTAAAACAATGCTTTCTACTTTATAGGGATTCTCATTATTAAAAATAATTCCTGTAGATGAAGTTTTGGTACCGTAATATGTTTTCTCTTCAGAACCTTTAGAATTAAATCCAAAATGTGATGTATTTAATTCTCCTAACATATCATTAAAAATTAAACGTAAGTCTGACCTTTTTGTAATAAAAGGTAAATACTTTTTATAACTATCTCTTAATTTTTGCCAGTTTTGTCCGTGAAAATTTTCATCATAAAAATTCTCTTCCATTCCTGCCCAAGCTTCAAAATACATTTGTTCAAATTCATTAGATAAAGTTTTATTAAATTTAAAATCAATCGAAATTGCTTTTAATTTATTAGAACTTAAATTTAAAGTTTGAATTGATCCGTTTACAAGTATATAATGTTTCTTTTTTATCGTTATTTGTTGATAATTAAAAACTCTTTTATCATCAATTTTAACGGTTTTATTTGCTTCAAATGGTTCTAATGTTGTTTTCCATAACTTATTCTCACCTTTATCATGATTAGATACATATAACACATGCGTCTTTTGTCCTTCATTTATAATTGTAATATTTTTTTGATTACCAAATCTTGGACTGATTCTAGTAAGCCTTGTCATTAAACCTTTTTGGTTTATTTGAACATTAACAGTTGTTTTATTTTCTTTTTTATTTGCTGTATCTTTTTTAGAAAATAATTCATTTGCCTTTTCCATTTTAAAAGGTTTTTCATATTTATCTAAAGCCATTTGGTATATTTTAGACTCACCATTTCCTCCACTAGGAAAGTTAGGAGCTGTTCTTTCTGATGAAAAATAAATATACTTTCCATCATTAGACCAAACTGGTCCAGATTCTGAAACCTTTGTATTGGTTAGGTTTATTTTCTTTTTAGTTTCTAAATTATATACTAAAATTTCTGCTTCAAAATCTTTGTAAGCATTATAAACGATGTATTTACCATCGGGTGAAAAATATGGTTTAGAGTTATAGAATCCCCAAAGTTCATCTTGTACAACTAAACTACTTTTAAAACTCTTTAAATCTATCGTATAAATTTCGTTTCTACCTCTTAAATAAACACCTTTAGAAATTTCTTTATTAAAAGTAATAAACCTATTATTCTTACTATTTTTTGTAATTTGTTTTGTTTCAGTTAAATTATTAACATCAACCGTAAACCAATTATAATAACCGTTATAAGATCTAGAATATAAAAGTGATGTGTTATTTTTTAACCATTTTACTTCTTCAACTGCTTCTGTTTTACTTGTAGGTATTTCTTTTACAAACTTCCCTTCAATATCAGAAATAAATAATTTCCCTCTAGATACAAATGCCATCTTTTTTCCATCAGGAGAAACATCAAAATAAGTAATTTCACCTTTTATATTGTATGATTGATTTTTATTAACGGTTGTATTATTGTTGATATTTATATTTAATTTATTCGATTTTTTTGAGGCTACATCATAGATATACAACTGATAATCTTTTCTAAACACTATTTTTTCTCCATTAGCACTCACTTTTGGCCACATAATAGAAGTATCAAACTCAGTGAGCTGTTTTTTAACACCATTATTTAAAGTATATAAATTATATTCTCCATTATATTCATCAGATTTAAAGTAAATATTTCCTTTAGAATCTATAGTTGCTCCAAAATCTTTTCCTTTATAAGAAGTGTGCTTTGTATACTTTTTAGTAGCTGTGTTGTACGATTTAATATCTGGGTTATAATCTCCTTTATATCTTTTTCTATTTGCATAACTTGAGCTTTCCCAAGATTCATTAAAGTAAATGTCTTTAGTTTTAGGATGCTGAACAACATTATGAATGGTATTAAAATAATGATTAAAGGTTCTTTTTGCTGTTTCTCCTTTAGTTGAAATAGTATAGTTTGTTGTTCTATTATATCTATTAGAAGCAAAATTAATTGTTTTACTATCCCAATTCCAAGAAGCAACTCGATCATCACTTTCATGAAAAGTAAGTTGTTTTATTTCACCTCCGTTTAAAGGCATTAAATACACATCATAATTACCATACTGATTACTAGAAAAAGCCAACCAATTTCCATCAGGAGAAACAGAAGGATCTGTCTCAGTTCCATCCATTGCAGTTAATCTAAAAGCAGTTCCTCCATCAGAGTTAACTCTCCATAAATCATCTTGATAACTAAAAACAACAACATCTCCATTAGGTGTTAATGTTGGTTTTAAAGTAAAATAAACATTCTCTTTTTGAGAAAAGAGAGAAATCGAAAATAAAAAAATACTAATTTTTAAAAAAAACTTCATTACTAATTAATTTGGTTAAGTTTTTAAAAGTAATCAATAATTTTTCTACAGTAAAATATCAAAAAGTTAAAGTTTTTTTTAACGAATTCTAATTCATAAGCAACGGATTCTAAAATCGGTAAAATCAACATCAACTTCTCCTCTACTTTTACAGTGTATTAACACTTAAAAACGTAGAAATTATGAAAACTATATTAAAAAAATCAGTATTTGCAGCAGGTATAATCTTATTAAGCAGCCCGTTTATTAGTTGTGATAATAAGAAAATAATAAAAGAAAATAAAGCAATAGTTCTTGCAGAAAATGTTGCTACTATTAAAAATGAAACTACTATAAAAATTACTTCTAGAGAACCCATTGTTTTTATTACAGGTTTTGACGTCGGAAATGAAACCTATTACACCAACGCTAGAGCTTATTTTGAAGAGAAAAACATCAAAATAATAGACGGACAATATTCTCTAGAAGAAATAATTGTTTGGCTAAATAAAAATGCTAACGAAAATCCTTACGGAGATGTTCATATTGTAAATAACAGCAACCCGTATAAAGGCATGAATTTAGAAACTATTGTTAAAGGTGATAAAATTACCGCAGCAACTTTAAGAAAAACGATAACTCAAGGTACTTTACCAACGCTAAAAAATGTAGTTAATAAAGATACTAAAATAGTTTTTCATGCTTCTGGATTGGTTGAAAACACAGCATTATTAAAAACGCTAAAAGACGCTTTATCGGCTCCAACATTACCAAAAGTTATTGCATCTCCTTATTACACCATTTTTAGTGGTAAATTTTCTAACTATTATTTAGCACAACCTTATTACGTATTTTATCCTACAGCTCATTCTCCTGGAAAAATAGATTTATCTAAAGAAATTGCGAATAAATATCCAGAAGAAAAAGACATTAACTGGTATGATGCTTTAAATAATGAAGAAGAAAGATATGTTGGCGATGCGTATACCACTCAGTTCTCTATACCAATTAAATGGGAGTTTGGTTACCACCATACAGATAATGAAATGCCAATATTTACTTCAGAAAAAGAGGTAATCGATTGGATTGAGCAAAACGAAGAATTAATGGTAGAAATTAATAACTATAACATTCCGTTAAATAAATACAGATGGACATGGAATAGTAAAAACAGTACCTTAATTATTAGAGGTAGAACAACGGGTTTGGTGGTATTAAAACCCTTAATTAAACCGTATGGAGATTTAAAACACATAGAGCCAGACACCAATAACAAACGTTTGTATGCTATAAAGTAAATTGAAATAGAAATTGTAGATTAGACGCCATTACACAAAACTAAAAATGAGGTAATGGCGTTTTAATTAGTAAGTTTGTAATTATGATAATATTTTTTGAAATTTTATATTCATTAAGTCATTCTGTAAAGGGTATACCTAAGAACCGACTGATTTTATTGTTTTTCTTTTTTTTTATTCTGATAAACCAAACGCATTCACAAAACCTTCAGCTACAAAATTTCTCTATTTCTGATGGATTACCATCTACTATTATAAATGATATTCAGCAAGACGAAATAGGCTATTTATGGCTAGCAACAGATAATGGTTACTCTAAATTTGACGGTGTAAATTTCACCAACTACAAACAAGAAAATGTAAATTGTATTTTTATTGAAAAGAATAAAATTTATATCGGTTTAAAAAACGGACTTCTCGTATTACAGCATCATAAATCTACCTTTTTTGAAAGCAAAGAAATTCTAAAAATAAAATCTATTGACAATAAAATTATTTTAGCCACTGTACAAGGTGTTTGCGAACTAAAAAAAGACACAATACAGCCTATAGAAATACAAAACCAAATAGATTTTTCTATAATTCATGATATCATTTCTTTTAAAAACATTATTTACATAGCTTCTACAAAAGGCTTATGGAGTATAGATAAACTATACAAACCTTTAAAAATGGATAAACTTATAGAAGAGAATACCACTTCCTTTTTAATAAATAATAATCAATTAATTGCTGTAACAGATACTAAGGGATTAAAAATTATTGATGATCATACTGTTTTAAAAAATATCTTAACAATAGAAGACATTTCTTCCATAAAAAGAATAAAAGATGAAATTTGGGTGGCTTCTAAAAAAAATGGGTTAGATATTTTAGATGCCAACACCTATATTTTTAAAAGGAAAATAAACAAATACAATACATTTATTTCTAGCCAAATAAACACTATTTTTAAAGACAAGCAAAACTCAATTTGGATTGGTAGCTTAAATAAAGGTTTATATAGATATAATACCGCTACAGAAACGGTTACACCTAAAGTGTTCATTGAAAATATAGCAGTTAATTATAAATTTATAGATTCCTTAAACGCAACCAAACTTGCCTTAAAACCAAATGAAAACAATATTTCCTTTTCTTTTAAAACAATCGATTTAAAGAATCCTAAAAATATCGAATACCGTTATCTATTAAAGGATGATTTTACACCTTGGAGTCCTCAAAATAAGGTTGATTTTGCTAATTTAAAGTCAGGAAATTATCAATTTACTGTTCAGTCTAAAGAAGGTAGTTTACTTAGTAAAAAAGTATCTTTTTCATTTTTTATTGACACTCCAATTTATCAAAAAGCATGGTTTATAATATTATGTGGCGCAATTTTATGTCTACTTTTAGCGCTTTTTGTTGAGCTGCATATAAGAAAGTTGAATAAAAAAAATCAGAAAAAGATTCATACTTTAAAAGTAGAAAATCATTTACTTACTTTAGAACAAAAAGCATTGCAGTTGCAAATGAATCCGCATTTTATTTTTAATGTTTTAAACGGAATAAAAGCACTTGGCAATTCTGGGAACTCTAAAGAATTAAATAAGACCATTTCACAATTTTCTGTACTTTTAAGAAGTGTTTTAAACAACTCAAGATTAGAAGAAATTAGCTTACAAGAAGAAATGGATACCCTAAAAAACTATTTAGATTTAGAGCAAAAAATGAATTCAATGTCTTTTGAATACGCTATTGAAACCTCTTTAAATAACATCGATTCAGAAGAAATTTTAATTCCGCCAATGCTATTACAACCTTTTGTAGAGAATTGTATTAAACACGCTTTTCAGCCTAATAAAATCGATGCAAAAATTAAACTTCTTTTTGAAATTAGAAATAGATTCTTACATTTTACCATAGAAGATAACGGGATTGGTTTTCATCAGTCTAAAAAAGAAAAAGTAAAATCGAATCATCAATCTGTCGCTTTAGAAGTTACTAAAGAACGAATTCAGCATTTATCGAAATACAACTCATTTTCTATTGAAGAAATAAAAGACAAAAAAGAAGTAAAAGGAACCAAAGTTGGGTTTAAGATTCCACTAAAAACAGATTATTAAAAAAATGGAAAGAAGAAAATTTATAAAAAACACTTTACTTACAGGAGTTGGAGCAAGTATTTTAAGTGGACTTTATTCTTGGCAAATAGAACCTTTTTGGTTGGAATTTGTACACGTAAAAATGCCCATTAAAAATTTACCAAAAAACTTAATAGGAAAAACATTAATGCAAATTAGTGATGTTCATGTTGGTAATAAATTTGATTACAACTATATTATAGATTCGTTTAAAAAAGCACGCCTTTATAACCCCGATTTTGTTGTTTATACAGGAGATTTTGTTTCTTATGAAACACCAGAACAGTTTGATCAATTAGAAGAAGTGTTTAAATATGCCGTAAACGGAAAATTAGGAACTGCAGGTGTTTTAGGCAATCATGATTATGGTATAGATTGGCTAGAACAAGATGTTGCTGATAAGATTTCTAATATTTTAGATAAAAAAAACATTACAATTCTAAGAAATGAACAAGTAAGTTTTAGTGGTTTAAATATATTAGGTATTGATGATTATTGGGGTTCTAATTTTAACCCAACAAAAATTATGACCAAATATGATGCAGAAAAAGCAAACCTTGTTTTATGCCACAACCCAGATGTTTGTGATTTAAATATTTGGAGCAATTACAAAGGGTGGATTTTATCTGGACACACACATGGCGGACAAGTAAAACCTCCATTTTTACCCCCACCTATTCTTCCTGTAGAAAACAAAAGGTATTCTTCTGGCGAGTTTGATTTGTATGATGGTAGAACATTATACATAAATAGAGCACTAGGTAATTTATACCAAGTAAGATTAAATGTAAGACCCGAAATAACCATTTTTGAATTAGATGAAGAAATATAACATGAAAGAACTAACTGCAATTTTAGTAGATGATATGCCAGTAGCACTAGAAATGTTAGCAACTGATATTACTAACAATCATCCAGAGATTAAAATTATAGGAAAAGCAAAATCGGTTGTAGAAGCAGCAAAATTATTGCGCAAACAACAACCAGAGATCTTGTTTTTAGATATTATGTTAGGAGACGGAACAGGTTTTGATATTCTTGAAATTTTTCCTGATTTAAAATCGAAAATTATCTTTGTTACTGCAAGTGATGCTTTTGCTATTAAAGCATTTAAGTTTGCAGCAATCGATTATATTTTAAAACCTTATTCCAATGAAGATTTGGCAGTTTCAATAGAAAAAGCGCAAAGCCAAATTCAGCCAGATAAAGAACAGCTACATGTTTTGCAAGAAGCGGTAACTGCCCCTAATAATAAGCCTAATAAAATATCTTTACATACTTCAGAAAAAATAATTGTTGTAAATATTGAAGATATAATCCGTTGTAAGTCTGATAACAATTACACTACCTTTTATTTTAAAGACAATTCAAAAATACTCGTTTCTAAAACATTAAAATATTATGCAGATATGTTAAAGGAAGTCGGTTTTTTAAGAGTACACCAAAGTCATTTAGTAAATACTACCTTTATTAAAGAGTTCATTAAATCTGATGGTGGTTATCTAATGCTTAGTGATGGATCTAATATTCCAGTTTCAGTAAGAAAACGAACTGAAGTATTGGAAGTGCTAAATTCTTTCTAAAAGAGAGAATAAGGATTGTTTATTACTATTTCAGTTAAAGCTGTTAACTTTAAGATAAATAAAAGAAATTAAACAACTAATACGGAAGAAGTAGTTAAGTGCGCACGAGAAGATTCGAACTTCCACGTTCTTGCGAACACAGCCCCCTCAAGGCTGCGCGTCTACCAATTTCGCCACGTGCGCATTTGTATAAACCAAAAATGTTAAGCATATTGCTTAACATTTTCTTTGTGACCGGGCTGGGGCTCGAACCCAGGACCCTCTCCTTAAAAGGGAGATGCTCTACCAACTGAGCTACCAGGTCATTTTTGTAAACCGGTTGCAAATATACTATCAAACATTGGAATAATAAGCATTAAATTGATTTTTTTTTATAGATATTTGCATAAAAACACAAATAGATGAAAATAGTACTTTTAGGTTATATGGCTTCAGGAAAATCTAGTATTGGTAAACGACTTTCTAAAAAGCTGTCAATGAATTTTTTAGACTTAGATGATTACATTATTGAAAAAGAAAAAATGTCTATTTCTGAAATATTTAAAACTAAAGGAGAAGTCTATTTTAGATTGATAGAAAACAAATATTTAAAAGAAATTCTAGCAAAAGACAAAGATTTCATCCTTGCTTTAGGTGGCGGAACGCCTTGTTATGCAAATAATATGGAAGAAATTAATAATTCTGATGCAAAATCGATCTATTTACAAGGTAGCACAGCAACCATGATAGAAAGATTAATTAGAAAAAAAGCTAAAAGGCCATTAATAGCTTCTTTAGGAGATGATCAAATTCCAGAGTTTGTAGCAAAACACCTTTTTGAAAGACGCCCTTTTTATGAACAAGCAAAGACTATTGTAAAAATAGACAATAAAACTAAAGCAGAAGTTGCGGAAGAATTGGAAAGCTTATTAAGCTAAATAAGCAATTGCTTCATTTGCCGAAAATTCTACTTGTATATGTTCTTTTATAGAAGTAGACAGAGAAATTCCTTTAAAATCTGCCTTAACAGGATATTTTTTATGATTTCTATTTACCAATACAGCTGTTTTAAATCTCTTTAAAGGAACGTCTAAAAAATGCTTAATTCCGTAAATTAGCGTAGTTCCAGAGCTTAAAACATCATCAACTAAAACCAAAGATTTATTTTTATAATCTTCAATATTTAGAGAAGTGGTAATAGGTTTTAAAGGATTTTTTTTATCAATATTAACTTTACAAAGAGTTACTTTTAAAGGTGATATTTCTTGTAAAACTTCCATTAATTTTTCAGCAAAAATAAAGCCATTACCTACAATACCAGCAAGAATAACTTCTTTCTCCGAACTATTTGTTTCATAGATCTGATAAGCAATCCTTCTTATTTTTTGAGAAATTTGCAATTGATTTAATATAATGCTACCTGATGTTGTCATATTTCTTCTGTTGTATCTTCTTGATAATCGTCTATATCTCGCCTGTCTTTTTTGGTTGGCCTACCTGTACCCTTTTTTCTGTAATAGTCTTTAGCGTATTTTAAGAGGTCTGTTTTCTCAAACTCCTCTTTAGGCGTTACATCTTTTCTATAAAGATCTACTATTTTAGCTCCAACTCTACTTTCCGGTAAATCTAAAACTTTTATTTGATAGTTTATTTGATTTTTTCTTACTAAAATCAATTCATCTCCAAACACTTCTTTAGAAGGCTTTAAGCTTTTATTATCTATCTTAACTTGCCCTTTCTTACATGCTGTAGATGCTAAACTTCTTGTTTTAAAAATTCTAATACACCACAAATATTTATCAATTCTCATATAAATAGTTAAAATATAACGTTTGTCTTTTTACAAAGGTATAAAATTGGTAAATTGCACGCTCAAAAATTATAGATTAAATGAATAAAATTAAAAGTATTTTTGCATTTACAATTATTTCAATTGTATTATATTCCTGTAGTAACACAAGTTCTGTAGCAGTAGATGATTTTGATTATGAAGCACAAGCTTTAATAGATAATGATACTTTAGTTCTATTTTTAAAAAATCATTATTTTGATACTTCTGTAGACTCTGTAAAAGCAATAGTAGCAGGCCAAACACCTCTTTATGAAACAGTAAGAACCATGAATATTACTGAAAATGATATAGATTATAAACTATATTATTATGTAAATAGCGAAGGTACACCTAGTATAGAAAAAGGCTACCCTACAGTAATGGATTCTGTTTTTGTAAAGTATTCTGGTCAAAGAATTGTGGCAACAGATAGCATTAGTACTGTTTTTGACGCTAACGATGGTGTATGGTTTACGCTTAATGGCGTTATTAGAGGTTGGTCTCATGGTTTTACGAACTTTAAAGGCGGAGACAATGTAACTGAAAACGGACCTATTACTTATGAAAATGGAGGAAAGGGAGTTTTATTTATTCCTTCTAGCTTGGGATACGGAAATATAGGAAGTGGTAGTATTTTAGCAAATGAAAGTATTTTCTTTTATATTGATTTATTTGATTTTGTAAAGGACACCGATCATGACAATGATGGAATTCCTTCTATAATGGAGGACCCTGATGGAAATGGAGATCCTAGAGATGACGATACGGATTTAGACGGTGTTGCTAATTATTTTGATGCTGATGATGATAATGATGGTGTTTCCACTATAAATGAAGATGCAAACGGTGATGGAAATCCTGCTAACGACCGTAACGATCCTAACAATCCTGACTTAGCGGATTACTTAAATCCTGATATTAATTAAGGAATTGAAAAAATAACAAAGAACTCTTGATTTCTCAAGAGTTTTTTTTTGTCCTAATTTTTCACTTTTCACCAAAACAACGATATTAGAAACTTTAATAAATAGAGTTGATAAAAAAACTTAAATAAGCACATTAAAAAAGGTTGATATACTTCTTCATATATAATCTTATCAATTGAATACACAGTACTTTAGAAATGTTTTAATGGATAAATAGTAACTCTAAAGATTTACAGCTTTTAAATGAATAGAGTTTTCATCAACATAACCATTTTAAGGAGTTTTAGATACATCTAGCTTAAAACATCACAAACCGATTTTACTAAAGTTAAAATAGAAATACACAACTTGTTGCCTAATATCCACTTTATAAAATCGTAGAATAAATAATAATAGAAAGAGGATTCTAATACCTAATAAACACCTAAAGTTCTATTATACCTATATGGAAAACAACAGAAAACAAAAAAGCTCTTGAAAATTTCAAGAGCTTTTTAATATTAAATATCCTATTTGTTTACAACTTTAAAGAAAGTCCAAATATTATTTGATTCGTTCTGTTATCTACGGTAAATTTATCAGCAAACTTAGCTTCGTTTCCAGATAAACCTCTTTCCCAACGTACATCTATACCTATATTACCAAACTCTACTCCAGCTCCCATTTGAAGTCCTACAGAGAACTTATCAAGTTCATCAGAAGTCAAATCTTGAAAAGTAATTTCATCATCTAAAATGTATTGAAAAGAAGGACCAATAAAAACATTTGCAAATCCTAAGAATTTTTTACCTACTAAAACAGGTACATCTAACTTCTTAAATGAATAATCCTCTGAACCGATTGCTTGCTCAAACTCTGTTTTAACTTGTGTATAAACAATTTCTGGTCTTAAGTATAAACCACCTAAAACAGGAATATCTCCTCTAAACCACAAACCTACATGATAACCAGTCTTAGCTTCTGCTCCATCTGCAATATCATTTGCAGAGTCTTTAAAGGCGTCTTCTCCTGCATTATTATAGTTTACACCTGCTTTTAAACCAAAATCTATCTGAGCATTTGAAAATTGTGTAAATCCAACGGCCAAACAAAACATTAAAATTACTTTCTTCATCATTTATTATTTTAAGTTACTATTAAAGATCTTTAAAATACTAACGCTTTTATTTTCTAGAAATTACTTTTTTAACAGCTTTTACAACTGCGGCAGCATCTAAACCATATTTAGCCATTAATTGTTCTGGTGTCCCAGATTCTCCAAAAGTATCATCTGTAGCAACAAATTCTTGAGGTGTAGGTGTGTTTAAAGCCAACGTTCTTGCAACACTCTCTCCTAATCCACCTAATTTATTATGCTCTTCTGCAGTAACAATACAACCAGTTTTAGCAACAGACTTTAAGATAATATCTTCATCTAAAGGTTTAATGGTATGAATATTAATTACCTCTACAGAGATTCCTTCTGCTTCTAATTGTTCGGCAGCTTGTAAAGATTCCCAAACTAAGTGTCCTGTTGCAACAATAGTTACATCTGTTCCTTCTGTTAATTGTATTCCTTTACCTATTTCAAATTTTTCATCTGTTGGCATAAATACTGGTACTTTCGGACGACCAAAACGTAAATATACAGGTCCATCAAAATCTGCAATTGCAATTGTTGCTGCTTTTGTTTGGTTGTAATCACACGTATTAATTACGGTCATTCCTGGTAACATCTTCATCAACCCAATATCTTCTAATATTTGGTGTGTTGCGCCATCTTCTCCTAAAGTAACTCCTGCATGAGATGCACAAATTTTTACGTTTTTACCAGAATACGCCACAGATTGACGAATTTGGTCATACACTCTACCTGTAGAAAAGTTAGCAAATGTACCTGTAAAAGGAATTTTACCTCCAATTGTTAATCCTGCAGCAATACTAATCATATTTGCTTCTGCAATACCAATCTGGAAAAATCTCTCAGGGTTTTCTTCAATAAATTGATCCATTTTTAAAGAACCAATTAAATCTGCACATAAGGCAACTACGTTTGGGTTTGTTCTACCTAATTCTGTTAAACCATCTCCAAAACCTGAACGAGTGTCTTTTTTTTCTGTGTACGTGTATTTTTTCATTATAAATTTGTTGTGTTGTAAAATTTGCGTAAAAATAAACTTTTATTTTACTTTAGAGAAGAGAAAACACATAATAGGTAAAGACTTTTCTAAATATTACAAGCAAGCTTGATAAAAAGCATAGATAAAAGTATTTTAAATTGGTTTTTAGTTTTTTTTAACCAACAGTTCATCATTTTATAAAACATCATCAGAAAAAAGTAAGGACACAAAAAAACCTCTTATTTCTAAAAAACTTTATTTTTTTTTGGGGATGGAAGACGGGACTCCTTTCGACTCAGCTCAAAACAAACTTATCGTCCCAAACTAATTTCAAAAAAACTATGGGCACAAAAAAAGCTTCTTATTTCTAAGAAGCTTTGTTTTTCTGGGTGGAAGACGGGACTCGAACCCGCGACACTCGGTACCACAAACCGATACTCTAACCAACTGAGCTACAACCACCATATAATTGCGGCTGCAAATATATATCTTTTTTCTAATTCAACAAAATAAAATATTAAATTAATTTACTTAAATTTTCTACAGCCACATAACGCTCTGTAGTAAAGCCTTCTGCAGATTCCACTCCAATCAATCTTCCTAAATCTTTTGCTCTATAATCTACACTATCTGTAAAATTCTTACTTGTAATAGGTGTTTCAGGCTCATTACTTGTTGGATCATAGAACTGAGAAGTGTAGGCTAATACAGATTTCTTCTTAATATCCATAAACCCGGTAACATCAATTACAAAGTCTGGAGTTATATTTTTCCATTGTATATAATGATATACTAATTTTGGTCGCCATTTTTCTTGCAACTCTCCTCCTACTTCTGTTTCAATTTTTAATAGACCACTTAAAAAGCATGCATCAGAAACTAAACTACTTCCTTTTGGGTGATCTATATGACGATCATCAACAGCATTACACAAAACAATTTCTGGTTGGTACTTTCGTATCATTTTAATAATGGCTAATTGATGCTTTTTATCATTGGTAAAAAAACCATCAGAAAACCTTAAATTTTCACGTACAGAAACCCCTAAAATCTTTGCTGAATTAGCGGCTTCAATATCTCTTAAATCTGCAGAACCTCGAGTACCTAATTCGCCTCTAGTAAGATCTATAATTCCTACTTTTTTTCCTAAAGAAATTTCTTTTGCAATAGTAGCTCCACAACCCAATTCTACATCATCTGGATGGGCCCCAAAAGCCAAAATATCTAATTTCATATATAATGTACTTATTTAATATAAATTAATTTTTTATCAGTTTTTACTATAAAAAACATTCTGTTGTCTTAAAATAGACAACAAATTCATCGTTTTATTAATTAATCTACAACAAAACAATAAATTGAATCATCAAAAATAATCATTTTTTAAAGAAACGTAATAAGAAATTATTTCTATTACGTTTTCGTATTTAATTTTATATAAAGTGGGCATCTTTTTGTTAGGATTATCATAAAAATTTGCTGTTCGGCGCCAGTATGATATATGTCATAAAACAACCTCTATAATGTGAGTAATTTTACAGTATAGAAAAACAATAATATAAAAGCCAACAAATTGGCAATTGTAATACACATTAATTAATAAATATAAAATTATGGAAACCAACAGAAACATGGAAACCTACGGATTAAAAAACGTAACTGTAAAATGGAACTTATCTCCTGCTGAACTTCAAAAAATTACTATTGAAAAAGGAATGGGTAAAGAAACCAAAAATGGAACTTTAGCTATTAATACAGGTAAATTTACTGGTAGATCTCCTCAAGATAGATTTATTGTAAAAGATGACTATACAGCAGACAAAGTTTGGTGGGGAAAAACCAACAAACCAGTTTCTCAAGAAAACTTCGATAAATTAAAAGCGAATGTTGTAGATTACTTATCTAACAGAGAATTATATGTAAGAGATGGTTATGTTTGTGCAGATCCAACTTACAAAACAGATATTAGAACAGTAACAGAATATCCTTGGTCTAGTTCATTTGTATTTAACATGTTCTTAAGACCTTCTGAAGAAGAGTTAGCTAATTTTGATGAAGAATGGTTAGTTTTATGTGCACCAGGTTATGTTTGTGATGACCCAAAAGCGTACGGAATTCGTCAAGGAAACTTCTCTATCATTAACTTTACAGATAAAATTGCTTTAATTGGAGGTTCTGCTTATACAGGAGAAATTAAAAAAGGTATTTTCTCTGCATTAAACTTAGTATTACCAGTAGAAAGAGATGTATTACCAATGCACTGTTCTGCAAATGTTGGTGAAGATGGAGATACAGCAATTTTCTTCGGATTATCTGGAACAGGAAAAACAACTTTATCTGCAGATCCAAAAAGAAAATTAATTGGTGATGATGAGCATGGATGGACAGCAGAAAACAATATCTTTAACTTTGAAGGTGGATGTTATGCTAAAGTAATTGATTTATCAGAAGAAAAAGAACCAGATATCTTTAGAGCAATTAAACCAGGCGCTTTATTAGAAAACGTAGTATTCAATAAAGATGGAGATGTAGATTATATGGATAGCACAATTACACAAAACACACGTGTAAGTTACCCAATTTATCACATAGATAACATTGCAAAACCTTCTTATGCAAGTAACCCTAAAAATATTTTCTTTTTAACTGCAGATGCTTTTGGTGTATTGCCTCCAGTTTCTAAATTAACTCCTGGACAAGCTGCATACCACTTTATCTCTGGATATACTGCTAAAGTTGCAGGTACAGAAGCAGGAATTACAGAGCCAGTACCATCTTTCTCTGCTTGTTTTGGTGAGCCTTTTATGCCATTACACCCAACAAAATACGCAGAAATGCTAAGTAAAAAAATGACTGAAGCTGGTGTAAATGTTTGGTTAATTAACACAGGTTGGTCTGGAGGTCCTTACGGAACTGGTTCTCGTATTAAATTAAAATACACAAGAGCAATGATTTCTGAAATTTTAAACGGAAGTTTAGATAACATCGAGTTTGAACAACACCCAATTTTCGGATTATTTATGCCAAAATATTGCCCTAACGTACCAACAGAAATGTTAAACCCAATGAATACTTGGATAAACAAAAGTGCATATATTAGTAAAGCAATTCACTTAGCACACTTCTTCCACTTAAACTTTGAGAAATTTGCAAATGAAGCATCAGAACACATTATTGAAGGTGGACCATTAATTGACGAACACCACCAATTAGATCACATGTAAAATTTATTATTCCTTTTTACATTAAAAGCAAAGAGTTTAACTCTTTGCTTTTTTTATTGCTTGTAAAATATCTTCAATTAAATCTTCTGATTCCTCTATACCAACAGAAAAACGAATTAAACCATCTTTAATTCCTCTTGCCAAACGCTCTTCTACACTTAATAAAGCGTGTGTTGTTTGTACAGGACTTACTGTGGTACTTTCTAAACCTGCTAAACTCATTGATGGTTTTATCAATTGTAAATGATTCTGAAATTTCATTGCATCAATTCCTTTAGATAACTCAAAAGACATCATTGCTCCAAAACCTTTCATTTGTTTCTTTGCCAATTCATACTGCGGATGACTTTTTAATCCGGGATAATAAACCCTATCAATGTCTGCGTTATTTTCTAAGAACTCAGCCATTTTTTGGGCGTTTTTAGTCTGTTCTTTTACACGTAAATTCAGTGTTTTTAAACTTCTTTCTAACAACCAAACGGTTTGATCACTTAGATTTCCTCCAAAATTGATGGCCGTTTTCCATATTCTTTCAATATGCTCTGTAGTTGCGGCAATGGCTCCTGCAGAAATATCAGAATGACCTCCCATATACTTAGTAGCAGAATGCAACATAATATCAATTCCGAAATCTAAAGGATTTTGATTTATAGGTGATGCAAACGTATTATCTATCATTGTTAGTATACCATTTTCTTTTGCCAAAGCAGCAATTGCTTTCATATCTGTAATACCTAATAACGGGTTAGAAGGCGTTTCTATATACAAGACTTTTGTGTTTTCTTTAATTAAAGCCTTAAAATCTTCCACTTTATCAGATTCTGTAAAAGAATATTCTATTCCGAATTTATCAAATTCTGAAACTATAAAATTATAAGTTCCACCATAAATTACTTGCTGTATAACTACATGATCTCCTTTTTGTAAAAAAGCAAATAATGCTGCAGAAATAGCTGCCATTCCAGAACCAAAAATTAAAGCATCCTCTGTTTTTTCTAAGGCAGCAATTTTCTTGTGCAACATTTCTTGATTTGGCGTGTTAAAATAACGCGGATAACGTTTAACATCTACACCATCAAAAGCATAAGAAGTAGATGTGTAAATAGGAGAAACAGCTCCTTTAAACTGTTCGTCTTTTACTTCTCCAACGTGAACACAAGTAGTATTTATTCCTAGTTTCTTAGATTCTTTCATTTCTATCATTATTTTATGATTGCTAATTTAGTAATTCCTTGTGCAATCCACTAAAAAAACAAATATCTTCACAGAATAGAATATTTTGTATATAAATATTTTATAAAATTAATTAGATTTTAAAAATGATCTATAAAAGCATAATATCTTTACTAAATTAATGTGCATCCTATGAATTTTTTAAAAGCCCTTTGTATTATGCTTTTATTATTAACTAATAATAAATTACAATCTCAACAAAATAATTTTGCACCAGGAATAAATCTAACAGGTTATGAGAGGTTTTGGGAGGATAAAGAACTAAATTATAAGGATATTATTGCTGATATTGACAAACTACACAAACAAGGTATTAAGGATATTAGATTACCTGTTTCTTTTGAATATCAATTCGAAAAAAAATCTAAACGTAGATTTTTAAGAGATTTAATTAAAATTGTAAAGTACATCAGAAAAAAAGAAATGACATTAATTGTTTGTTATTTTGATCATACTTTAGATCGAGAAACAAATTATACGAACATTAAAACTATTAAAAAAAACTGGAAATATATTAGCCATAAATTAAAAAAATATTCTAATAACGTTTATTACGAAATTGTAAACGAGCCTAATTTATATCCTACTCAATGGGATGAAATGGTGCATGAAATTGTTTCTGAAATAAGAACTGAAGACAAAAAAACAAAGATACTTATAGGCGCTACCAATTACAATAGCATTTATGAATTGGCTAGAAAAAAGCCTTTTCCTTATAAAAACCTTGTTTATGTCTTTCACTTTTACGAACCTTTTATTTTTACGCATCAAGGAGCAGATTGGGGTGGAAATCAAACTAAAACGGTAGCTATTCCATATCCATACGATTCTATTAAAATGCCTGAAATCAATTTAAAAACACTAGGAACTCCTGGGGAAATTAATTACAAAGATTATAAAGACATGGCAAATAAGACGTCTTTAAGTCATAAAATAAATACAATTGTAAAATGGGCGCAACAAAATAACGTTGAATTATGGTGTACAGAGTTTGGTGCTATTAATTCTATTGATCCAGCATATAGATGCCAATACTTTAAAGATGTTATCAGCATCTTTAAAGAAAACAACATAAAAAGTTATTTATGGGAATACAACGGAAATTTTGGTATTGATAATATTACTGAAATTTTTGATTGTATGTAATTATTTTATAATCTTAACAATTTTAAAAGTACTGCAAAAATAGACTACCTTACTTCTGTAACTACTAATACTTGCCCCATTTTTTTCGATACTCTTAAGATTTGATGCTACCTTATCTAAAAAATAAAAAGGAGATTTGGTATTTGAAATAATTAAGTAATCACAGTATTTTTTTGGATTGTAAAATGCTTTATCATAATCTACTGATGCATTAGATATAAAATAGTTGTTTTTTTCGCTGTAAGCTACTATAGGGTACATAATAGATTTATCACATAAAACTACAGAGTTTTTAGGTGTGTTAAGTGCCAAAAACCTACCTCCGCTTTTATAATCTTGTAACACATTATTTTGTTTTTTTTCTACTACACTTTTAAAGAAAACTTGCTCTGAAGTATACGATGATTTTTCTAAATATAAATATTCACCATAGATACTAATTATAAACAAGCATGCGTAACTAAAATAAGTTACCCTTTTTAACTTAAAATTTTTAAGTGATGTAGTTGCTATAGACGCAATACCAGCTGCTATAATAATAACATAATAAAATAAGCCCATATAGTCAATTTGACTACCTCTTACCAAAACATATAACAATAACGGAACTAATAATAAAATAAAGACTTTTAGACCTCTCTTGTAATGACTTATCAATTCAAACAGATAAATAGGTACTATAAAAGCAACTATAAAAAGAAAAGAAAAATCGTTTACTGCTTTATTCTTTAAACTTGTAATACTATCTGAATCTATTAAGCTTAAAAAACTATTACCATTCCATCTAGTTTCTAATGAATTATAAAAATAAAAAGAATCATCTCCCATTAAATAATTGATAAATAAATACAATAATAAACTTGTTATAGGAAAAAAACCAATAATAAACACCATAGATCCTAAACGCCCTCTAAACTTTCTTCTTAATGATTTATGTTGTGTAATTTTAATATACTTAATAATAACATTTGAAGATAACAATCCTTTTACTCCGTATATACTAAAAACAAATACATGAAAAACTAGAAGAAGAAGTATCCATAAAATTCTATAATCTAAAAATATTGCTAAACTTAAAATAATACTAAGTATTGCTATGTGATACGTTGTAAATTTTTTAATGTAATTAAATAGATAATAAAAAATTAAAAAATATAAGATGTAAAAAGCATACAACGATGTACCAGAAGTTGCTGTATAAAATGTTATTGGACTAAATAAGAAATATAAAAACAAAAGTACTTTAATTACTTTATTTTTCTCTTTCCCTACAATAGTTACTACCATTGTTGTAAACAATGAAGTATAAAATATCGATGCAAAAAAAGGAGCATCTACTGCGCTAAATACAGAAAAAGGATAAGATAACACATTCGTTAACAAAGGATAAGATAAAAAGAAATTTTTAACCAACTCTCCACTATCAAACAATGTATTTATATGGCTTGTAATAAATAGAGGTTCAAAATTTAAATATCCATCTTCACGAATTACCATTGTTACAAAACTGTAAAAAGCTAAGTAAACAAACCATATTATAAAAAAAGATAGCGTTGAACTCTTTGTCTTAATTTTATCCATACCTTTTTTTTAATTCTTCTTTTTAGTTAAACCATGATTGGTTTTTTCCCAATAAAAAGGTTTGGTTATTAATTGATGTAACCCTTTGTATGCAGAGATAGAATGCATTAACCAATAAACAGGGTTTGCTAAAGCGTATATTATTAATGAGTATGATCTTCTTTTAAAAATAGCAATCATATTGGTATAAATCATAATTAAGTTCCCTAAAGTAAAGTTAACTAAAGAAATAATAATTAACCAATCTGGAAACAACAACTCTATCCACTTACTTTTAAAACATATATAAATCAATAGAAAAAGTAATAAAATAGGATAACTTAAGAAAGTAAATACCGTTCCTCCAATAAAAAACTGAAATCCAAAAAAACCTCTAGTCCCAATAGATTTGTACAACTTTATAGGATTTCTCATGTGAACCAAATAGGTTTGCATGTATCCTTTAATCCATCTAGAGCGTTGTCTTATCCAATTAAAAAACTCGTTATTTGCTTCTTCATAAGTAGTAGAATCTAAAACTGTAATTTTATAATCTTTAGCATAACAACGTAACCCTAAATCTGCATCTTCTGTTACATTAAAACCATCCCATCCACCAAGTTCCATTAATTTATCAAACTTAAAATGATTACTTGTACCGCCTAACGGAATCGGAATTCTAAGACTATCTAACCCAGGAAGCATATAATCAAACCAATAAGAGTACTCTAACGTAAACATCTTCGTTAAAAAGTTTTCACTCTTATTAAAATAGTTTAAAGCACATTGTATGGCTATATAATCTTCTGGTAGTTTCTGAAATAATTTATACGTTTGTTTTAATTGATCACTATCTGGTATATCCTCTGCATCGTATATAGTTAAATATTTTCCTTTAGAAAAATACAGCCCATAGTTACATGCTTTTGGTTTTGTTTTAGGTTGTGCATAAGGAATTATAATAGGTTCGAAATTAGTAGGGAATTTCATCTCTCTAATTGCATTGTATGTCATCTCATCATCTGACTCAATTAACAATTTTGCATCTAATTTTTCTATCGGATAATCAAGGTTATTTAAGTTCCACACTAATTTCTGAATCACTTCAGATTCTTTAAACACCGGTAAATGAATTGTATATATAGGTAACTCTTCATCTGTAATTAATTCTATTTCTTCTTTACTTACTTTGCTTTCTAGCTCTGTTTTAGAGCCATGAATAGTAAGCATAAACTTAAAAAGAATAGAGAATAGCAAAAATAAATTTAATACTAAATTTGTTCCAATTAATGTATCTACAAAGTTAAAATATAAAAAAATTAAAAAGATAAAAAAGAGCACTCCTAATGCTATAACCTGCTTAAAAGTAAAAGTTTCTATAGCACAACTATCAGGGTCTTTTTCATATAAATTAAAAACGGATTTATGTAAAGTCTCACCTCCATACTTTAAATGTAACGCTTTATTTAAATCTAACTCATTGGTTACAAAAATCTCTGAAACAGTTACTTGCAACTCTTCTTCTACTAATCTAATGTTATTAAGATCTGATGGATCTGCCACCACAAAAGCAACTTTATTATTGTGCTCTATTGGAAAAATTAATGTGTTTAAAAATAAATTGAATCGTTCGTGAGTATCAGAAAAAGATTTGTATTCCTCTATTTCATCACAGTTTATATTATAAGTTGGAAGCTCTAAGCCTACGATTACTTTATTATAATGAAAACGTGATATAAACCCGTGGTTAAGTGCTATTTTAAGAAATGACTTATTTAATTTAACTTTAAATCTTTCAATTTCAGAAACTTGCTTATTAGAAAGCAATTCACTCTCTACAAACAGCTCTTTTCTATGAAGGTCTATATTAAAACTTCTCATAACGCTTAAAGTTTTATGACACTAAATATTTGCCAACCTTTACCTACAGAAATATTTCTATTCCATAAATCACTAAAACCACCTGCATATAAAGCAAAATTAGGAGAAAATTCATACCCAAAATTTAAGGTTGTTTTTAAGATATCAAAATCTGGTGTTATTCTAATATTTTCTTGAGAAACAGTAAAATCATCACCTCTAGAAAGTAGTACTTCTACGTCTCCCATTACAAGAAACTTATCTGTAAGTCTATAAGCTTGTGATCCATAAAGTTTAAATTGATAAGGTCCTCCATCAAAAAACTTTTTAATACCAAATTCTAATTGATGAAAGTTATCATTAATTCCCATCCATTTAGAGTTTCCAGAAATATTAACCTTTAATTCGGTTCCAAATTTATCGAAACCAACAAATGGCCCAACATCGTTACTATACATTGGTATTATCGTTGTTAATGATCCCATTAAATAATGATATTCACCAATCTTTTTTAAATGCATTTTTACACCTAATTCCACATCACCTAATTCGTTATTGTTATCTAAAGTAGAATCATCTCCATAGGTACTTTTAATGTATGGTATGTTTCCTATTAAACTTAATTTATTACTAATTAATGATGTAGAAAAATATAGTTTATAAACATAGTTTTCATAAAAACCATTATTACTAAAGTCTGACTTATTACTACTATTATCACTATTGGTATCTGTATAATAATGAGTTACAGAAGGAGACAACAATACGTCTCCTTTACCTTGTAGCCATGGGTTTTGAGAATAGCATATGCATGTATTCAATAATAAAAAAAGAATAAGAAACTTAATTTTCATTTTTAATTTTTGCTTTAGACTCTTTAGATTTTTGAAAAATAAACACCAAGACCAATATTCCTAAAATTAACAATACAGAAACAATAAATAGTCTATATTTTCCCCAGAAATCATCTAACAAATAGTTGATATAATTTTTATCATGATTCTCATTTACCAATCTTAAATCAAAAAAGTAAGAATTTTCATTATCAGAAACAATTACATTTCCTGTATTTGAGATCGTTTGTTCTCTAATATTAGAAACTAATGACAATAACGTACTTTCTTTATAGTCTTCAGGAACATTAACCAACATTATTGGAATTTCTTTATGATAAAAAAGCTGATTGAACCCCATACTTTTTTCATACTCTACATTAAAGAAAGGATTGATTTCTTCTGATTTATATTCTACTGTATTATCTTTAAATTTTATAAATGTAGATGCTCCAAAAAAGTCTGAAAACTTATCCCTATTAGAACTAATAATAATTTTAGAAGTTGCTAAGTCTTTTTCGATCTCTTTTAAACTTGCATGTTTAATTGCCGGATAAATAAAACCAGACAAACCTGCTTCTCCTGGATTAATAATATCAATTAACTCAGATATTGGAGCAATTAATTTATCATCTGCTTCTAAATCTGTATAAACTGTTAAAGGTTTAGATTGAAAGTTTTCTGGAAATCTAAAAAATGATAATGAAGAAGAATTCTCGTAACCAATAGGTTTAAAATAAGAGTTTACAATATCTATTTGCCCATAAAATTTAGCTTCTGTTGTTCCACACAAACCTCCTTTTGGCACAAAATAAAACTCGTACTTAAAGTTATTTTCTTGTTGCATAACAATATCATCAAAATCAAACTCTATATCTAAATTTCCTGTAGCGTTTAATTTATAAGAACTTAAAAAATTATCATTAAAATAAAGGTTAAAGTAGCCTTGCTCTCCATCTGCTAAAGGTCTGTATTTTCCATTTATCTTTACATCCATTTTTTTTACATTAGACCCAAAATTAGACCTTGGCATAGCAATATTAGATTGTATATATCCAATTCCTTTTAAAACATTGTTTTGGGCACCTAACTCTTTAAAATAGATAGGCTCATAATCTTTCCTTTTTGGTATATCTAGTAATTTTGCTTGTTTTCTTACAAAAACATAATCTACATAAGAAGAGTTTAATAAATGCTTTTGCAGCAAATAGTGTGCAGCTTTACCAAAACCTAATGCTGTTTTTCCGGTAACCACAATATTTTGTCCTTGACTAACTTCTAAACTAATTGAGTCTTTATTTTGATCTCTATATACACTAATTAAACCTGCGTCTTTGTCTTTAAAGTTTGGTAACTCTTTTGTTATTTTTTCACTTAAATGATCAAAAGGCATTAATATAATTGCATTACTTATAACGCTATTATCAAACTCTTTAATATTTTTAACTTTAATATCTAAACCGTAAACTCTCTTTAAATAAAACTTAATGTAAGCTGCATATTTTATATCTTCAATGTTATTTTTTTCTGATAAAACAACATACTTAATATCTGGTACAGTATAACTAATTGTTTTTTCTACAAGTGTTTTCTTTGTTGGTAGAATTTTATAAGAGAAAAAAGAGTTTTCTGTTAATTTAACCCAAAAGCCACCTTCAGAATATATTTCACATGTTTCTGCACCTATTTTTAAATTGGTTTTAACAGTAAGTTTTATAAAACCAGAAACTATATACTTTTTTTTGACAGGTATTTTAAAACTAATTAACTGATTCTGATTTTTAAGAAAACGTGTTTCTATTGGAGTATCTGCTAATAATACCGAAATATGACTATTGTTAAAATCTATAACACTAGAGCTCGCAAATTCTAAGTTTACATAACTGTTTAAATTATCTATATCCTCATTAATAGGTATATAAATATCTTGCATCCCTTTTGCTCCATTAATAGTAATTTCATCATTATAATCATACTCATTAAAGTGCTCAATTATTTGACTAAATCCTTTTGTATGTATACCTAACAAGATTGCCAATACAATAAAATAATATTTTCTCATCATCACTTACTTTTGTTTATATGTTTTAAATTGCACTTTAAGTTCAAACCCCATTTTTACTGAAGAAACGTAACTAAAATACCCTTTCATTTTTTCTGTTAATTGTTTAGAAATTCTTAACCCTATCTTTAAACTATCGCTATGCTTCTTATAGTCGTAATTAACAAACTCTAAATCTCTAAAATAAGATTCTATTTCGGCTGTATCTATTCCTGCAGTTTTATTAGACACACTAAATATGGTCTCGTCTTTTCTGTTACCTATAGTTACTTCTATTTTATCATTCTCGTTAGAAAAAGTAACCATAAAATTTAAAATATTATATAATATAGTTTTAAAGACTTTTTCATTACCAAGAATTAATGTATTAGTTGCTGGATAGTTATCTATACCTGTAATATTTTTTTCTTTAATTTTATTTTCAAATGATTTAAAAATCTCTATATAAACTTGTTTTACATCTATTGTATCTGTTGCATAATTTTTATCTACAGTATTTATATTAATCGGTTTAAAATAAATAGAACTTTGATTTCTTAGATTCTGTATTAAAGCATCTAAATCTTTCTTTTCTTTTTCAGAACAACTATCTTCAACTCCTATTAAAGTTTCACTAAGGTCGTTTAAATCACTACTAATCTGCTGAAAAAGAAATTTAGATTCATTTTCTTTCTTTAAAACCTTCTTTTGTAATAATGCGTAATTAGCATTAACTTCAGACAATTCTCCGCCTAAATAATTAATTCTTTCATCTGCTCTAACTCCTATATCTATTCTTTCTATTAATGCTTTTTTTCTGATTTTTGGAAAGAAAAAACTAATAAAACCTAATGATAAAAAAAGATACCCGCCTTCTCTTAATATTTGAAGAGGTTCTGTTATAACATTCATTAACACCAATATTATAAAGGTTACTATAACCAATAAATACTGAATGAAACTATTTACAATAGACCATAAAACAATGGTATTAAAAGCAACAAATAAAACGATAAGTAAAGAAGTATATACAATTCTATTACCTATACCAGAATAAGAAATAGAAATTAATGATAAAAAATTAAAACTGAATAATACTAAATGAATTAAAATATTAGGTGTCGCATGTTTTTTTTTGAAAACATTGTACGTAAAATAGAAAGAAAAAAGAAGAAATAATTTTAACAGAACAAAATCTAACCAATTCTTACTTAAAATAATGACATCTAAAATAATTGTTAATAAAATTACAGCATTTAAACTCCAAAATATTGTATTACCAATTTTCCATAGTTCTTTTTGTAATTCTTTTATTTTTAGTTTCTCTTTTTCCAAACTTTTTAAGGGTATAAGTCTTGTTTTTATTAAAATTAAATATTCAATAAATATAGCACAACAATACGAATAATACTACGTTTACCAACATTAAACAACAATTACTTAATAAATATTGCTTTTTTACAAAAAAACAAAGATAATGTGTAAAAAAAACAAAGATTAGTTGAATGGACGTTTGTTTGTGATGAATTACTTTTTGATATAGTTTAATGAAATCTAAAATAGTTAGTATCTACAAATACTCTAAGCTAAACACCACCAATAATAAGCCTACTATTTTAACTAATACTAATTAGTAAAAAAAGTAGTTCCTTAAAAAAGGATTTATATAAATAAACTTTTATAAGCTCATTAAAAATATCACTATAGATATAACAATAAATAAGAACACGACTAATTCTATTACCTTTCTACAAACAAAGCAGGTAGATAAATAACTATTAAATACATATTACTTATTTTTACTTGCCTTATTTTAAAGTTATCTCATCATTTTAATAATAGTAATTGTATACTTTAGTACCCTTAATTTAAAACATCACTTAATGAAAATATTAATAGCAGATGATAGTGGTTTTGTAAGAAGATCATTAGAATTTAGTTTAAAAGACAGTAATCACACAATTTCTGTAGCTATTGACGGAAGAGATGCAATAGAAAAAATTAAATTAGAAACACCAGATTTAATAATAACAGATCTTATGATGCCTTTTATAACTGGGTTAGAATTGGTAGAGTGGATAAAAGAAAACTATGGCGATCAAATAAAAATAATTATTCTAACATCTCTTGGGCAAGAAGATGTGGTTTTAGAAGCTTTTTCTTTAGGAGTAGACGATTTTCTTACAAAACCTTTTAACCCTACAGATTTACTTTTAAGAATAAAAAGATTCGAATATTAATACACTACTATTTAATTTTAGAATTGCTTGTTTAATCCTCTAAAAAAAACAATATCTTCGTTTTATGATATCTGTATTACTCGTAGGAAAAGGAAATGTTGCCACACATTTATATAATGCTTTTTTAAAAGCTGATACTATTTCAGTTACACAAATAAACTCTAGAGATTTAGAAAAAATTCCGAAAGCAGATATTACTATAATTGCCGTTTCTGACGATGCAATTGCAGAAGTTTCATCAAAAATAAATAACAAACTTGTAGTACACACCTCTGGTGGATGCTCAATTGACGAGTTGAAAAATAAAAATAACAAAGGTGTTTTTTACATGCTACAAACTTTTTCTAAAGGAAAAGAAGTCAATTTTAATAACGTTCCTTTTTGCTTAGAAGCCACCAATAAAAAAGACCAACAATTACTTGATAAAATTGCAAAATCTATAGGCGAAAAAACTTATGAAGTAGATTCTGAACAACGAAAAGCATTGCATGTTGCTGCTGTTTTTGTAAACAACTTTACCAATCACCTCTATAAAATTGGGAATGATATTTGCACAGAGCATAAAGTACCTTTTGAGGTTTTGTTCCCTTTAATTAAGGAAACGGCTTCTAAAATAGAATCTTTATCACCAAAAAAAGCACAAACAGGACCTGCAGTTAGAAAAGATAAAAAAACAATAAAAAATCATTTAGATTTGTTGAATCTAAAGCAACAAGAAATCTATCGACTTTTAACGGGGTCAATTCAGAATTCGGTTGATTAAATTTACTTTAAACAAACAATACCACTTCTAACAACGTGTAGAAGTTTTATAAAATATAAATATGGAAATTAGTTACAAACAATTATTACCACAAATAAATACTTTAATTTTTGATGTAGACGGTGTACTTACCAACGGTATGGTTACAATTATGCCTGATGGAGAATTAGTAAGACACATGAATATTAAAGATGGTTATGCTCTAAAAACGGCAGTAGATAAAGGCTTAAATGTTTGTATTATTTCTGGAGGAAAAAACGAAGGAGTTAGAACTCGTTTGGCGAATTTAGGAATCAAAGACATTTATTTAGGTGCTCACGATAAAATTAAACAATACAACGAATTGGTAGAAAAATACAATTTAAAACCCGAAAATGTATTGTATATGGGAGACGACATTCCTGATTACCCGGTTATGAAATTGGTAGGAATGCCTTGTTGCCCAAATGATGCTGCTCCAGAAATACAAGGCGTTTCTAAATACATTTCTTACAAAAAAGGAGGAGAAGGCTGTGTAAGAGACGTTATTGAACAGATTTTACGTGTTCAAGGAAAATGGGAAAATAATTTTAGTGCAAAATATGACTAAATGTATATTTGTTTAATATAAAACTATAACTTACAAACCATTAAAATAAATTAGACCTCGCTTATCGATGTCTTTATAAAAAAAATAAAAACATGAAAAAATCTCTTTTTACATTCGTACTATTAATTATTTCTTTTTCTATGAGCTCACAAACCATTTTTGGAAAATGGAATTCTAAAAATGATGAAACGGGTAAAGTTGACTCTGTTGTAGAAATCTATGAAAAAAACGGAAAAGCCTTCGCTAAAATAATAGATATAAAAAACCCTGACAGAAAGACTGCTGTTTGTAGTTTATGTGAAGGTGAAAATAAAGACAAGCCTATTTTAGGCTTAAATATTTTATCTGGTTTAGAAAAAGATGGTAACGAATGGTCTGGAGGTACTATCTTAGACCCAAGAAACGGTAAAGTATACAAAAGTTATGTTGAATTAGTTAAACCTAATAAATTGAAAGTTCGTGGATATATTGGTCTTTCATTATTCGGTAAAACTACTTACTGGGAAAGAGCTATATAATTAATAATTTCAGTTTTTTTTTCAAAAATTCATAAAATTACCATGGAGAACATCCATTTTACAATTGAAAATAAAAGTCTTTCTTCTAAAAGTTCTTTAGTAGAAAACATTTTAAAAGGGATACATAGTTTCCCTAATTTAAAAAACAAAAAAGGACTTTTATTTTCAAATTCTATTTTAGATAAATTTATAGACGAAGAAGCAAAACACAGCAAGCAAACCTTAACAAGTAAAGAAAATAGAAGCATAAGAACCTTGTCTAGTGGTGAACAAAAAAAGGCTTTACTGAACTATTTGTTACAACAAAAACCAGACTTTCTAATTTTAGATAGCCCTTTTGAAAGTTTAGATATTGCCTCTGTTTCTAATTTAAAAGAAGACCTTATTGCGTTATCTTCAGAAATTATTTTAATTCAGGTTTTTAATCGAAAAGAAGAAATTTTACCAATAATAACACACGTCTTAGAAATTAAAAATGATGAGATTATTGAGAATATTCCTATAGAAAAATATACTTTTAAAGAAATTGACTTCGAGTTTATGGGCGAAGTTCCTAAACCGATTACGTTCTACAAAAACATACCAGAAGAGCTTATAAAGCTTCAAAATGTAAATGTAGAGTATGATGAAAGATCTATTTTAAAAAACATTAATTGGACCATCAATAAAAATGAATTTTGGCATTTAATTGGTCCTAATGGCTCTGGAAAAACCACCATTTTATCCATGATTTATGGAAATAATGTAAAAGCTTTTAGACAAGAAGTCTATTTGTTTGGCAAAAAAAAAGGATCTGGTGAAAGTGTTTGGGAAATAAAAGAAAAAATAGGCTATTTTAGTCCTGCAGTTTTAGAATTATTCAAAAGAAGAATCAGCATTTCACAAATGGTGATTTCCGGTTTTTTTGACAGCGTAGGCTTATACCAAACTCCTACGACACTTCAAATTAAAATAGCTGATGATTGGCTTAAACTATTAAATTTAAAAAGCAAAAGAAACACCTCTTTTCAGGATCTTACTACTACAACTCAAAGATTGGTTTTAATAGCAAGAGCTATGATTAAACATCCACCATTATTAATTTTAGATGAACCATTAATCAATCTTGATAATCAAGGAACAGCTATTGTGGTTGCTTTGATTAATAAAATTGTAAAAGAAAGTGACACCACCATACTTTTTGTTTCTCATAGAGAAGTAGAAAACCTACAACCTAATTTTATTTATGAGTTAACACCTAGTAAAAATGGATCCACAGGTAAAATAAAAGAAAATAGTTAGTTTTTCTCTTCTAACATTGGTACAAAAGCAAAATCTCCTAATTCGTGTTTTTCGAATTCTGTTGCAGATTTTCTAATAAACAAAGTCATTATTTGTGTTTGATCTCCAACAGGAATTAACAATCTACCTCCTACTTTTAATTGAGACAATAAAGGCTTAGGCACAAAAGGAGCACCTGCAGTCACTATAATTTTATCGAATGGTGCTTCTACTTTTAAGCCAATATATCCATCTCCAAAAATAAATCTTTTTGGATTATACCCTAACTTCGGTAAAAACAGAGACGTTTTCTTAAACAACTCACGTTGTCTTTCTATAGAATACACTTCTGCTTTTAACTCTAATAAAACAGCGGTTTGATACCCTGAACCAGTTCCAATTTCTAACACTTTTTCACCAGGCTCTACTTGCAATGTTTGCGATTGAAAAGCCACTGTATAAGGCATAGAAATAGTTTGCTCTGCTGCAATAGGAAAAGCTTTGTCTTGATAGGCATGAGACTCAAAACTACTATCAATAAATAGATGACGTGGAATTTTACGTACTGCATTCAATACATTTTTATCAATAATCCCTTTTGCGTTTAGTACTTTAGCAAGTTGGTTTCTAAGGCCTTGGTGTTTAGAAGTATCTTTCAATTTTTATAAATTTCTGGAGTCTAAAAATAGTAATTAATCCATATACATAAGCATAAAATTGTATCTTTGTTTTTGGCTGATTTTTAAATCAGTAAAACTAAACTAACGTCCTTATAATGAGCATCGTTGCTACAAAGCAAGTAATCTAAAATAACAACGATATTAAAAGAGTTATTTTACTTTGTTCTAAAAGACTAAAAATATAATATATGCTTAAAGTAGGAGTATTAGGTGCTGGGCACTTAGGAAAAATTCATTTACGATTATTACAACAATCAGACAAATACAACTTAGTCGGTTTTTTCGACCCTTCTAAGGAAAACGCAGCAAGTGTTGCAGAAGAATTTGGCTACACCGCTTTTGATTCTGTAGAAGCCTTAATAGATGCTGTTGAAGTTGTAGATATTGTAACACCTACTTTATCTCATTTTGATTGCGCTAAATCTGCTATTGAAAAAGGACGTCATATTTTTATTGAAAAACCTATTACTAAAACTGTTTTAGAAGCGGAAGCTTTAAAAACCTTGGCAAGTCAATTTCATGTTTTAGGACAAGTTGGACATGTAGAACGTTTTAACCCAGCCTTTACAGCCGTAAAAGACCAAATTGAAAACCCAATGTTTATTGAATGTCATCGTTTGGCAGAATTTAACCCAAGAGGTACAGATGTGCCTGTAGTGCTAGATTTAATGATTCATGATATTGATATTATTCTTTCTGTTGTAAAATCTCACGTTAAAAGTGTGCACGCAAGTGGGGTAGCTGTTATTTCTGAAACTCCAGATATTGCAAATGCAAGAATTGAATTCGAAAACGGTTGTGTCGCTAATTTAACTGCAAGTAGAATTTCTATGAAAAACATGCGTAAATCTCGCTTTTTTCAAAAGGATGCCTATATTTCTGTTAACTTTTTAAGCAAGGAATCTGAAGTTGTTAGAATGAAAGATGTTCCTGCAAACCCAGATGAATTTGCAATGATTTTACAAAATGCTGAAGGCGTTAAGAAGCAAATTTATTTCGAGAATCCTGAAGTAGAAAACAACAATGCAATTTTAGATGAATTAGAGTCATTTGCTGGTTCAATTAAAAGCAACACATCTCCTGTAGTAAGTCTAAGACAAGGAACAGAAGCATTAAAAGTTGCACAAATGATTATTGATTGTTTTTAATTTCAGAGCGATAGTCTATTATTTTATCCTATCTAAGTATGGCTTGAAATGAAAAGATTTGTTGCAGAAGTGTGCCTCTTCATTTTGGGTCTAGATTATTGATTTAAAAATAACAAGGAACCGATATTTACTTTTAAAAAGCGAATAGTTTTTTGACTAAATAATGGAGTTTATAAGTAATTGCGTTAGGGATTGAGCGGTTTGTTTGAGCTCTTTTGAGGTACGAAAAAAGCGAGTAGCGAAAGCCTGTAAAAACGCCCAAATAAAATAGAATATACATGAAAAACATAGCTATTATTGGAGCTGGAACCATGGGAAATGGAATTGCTCACACCTTTGCACAGTTTAATTATAAAGTAAGTTTAATAGACATTTCTGAAGTTTCTTTAGAAAAAGGAATGAATACCATTGCTAAAAATTTAGATAGAATGGTGGCCAAAGAAAAAATTTCTGAAGACGATAAAACCCAGACATTAAAAAATATTAGCACTTTTACATCTATTAAAGACGGCGTTAAAAATGCAGACTTAGTCGTGGAAGCTGCTACTGAAAACGCGGTTTTAAAAGAGAAGATTTTTAAAGAATTAGATGAAGTTTGTGGTGAAAACACCATTTTAGCAACCAATACTTCTTCTATTTCTATAACCCAAATTGCAGCAGCAACTAACAGAGCTGATAAGGTTATTGGAATGCATTTTATGAATCCGGTGCCAATTATGAAATTGGTGGAAATTATTAGAGGTTACAACACTTCTAATGCCGTTATGGAAACCATAGTAGCACTTTCTAAAAAGATTGGTAAAATTCCGGTGGAAGTAAATGATTACCCTGGTTTTGTTGCAAACAGAATTTTAATGCCAATGATAAATGAATCTATTGAAACTTTGTACAATAATGTTGCTGGCGTAGAAGAAATAGATACCGTAATGAAGCTTGGTATGGCACACCCAATGGGACCTTTGCAATTGGCAGATTTTATTGGTTTAGATGTTTGTTTATCTATTATGAATGTTTTATACGATGGTTTTAAAAATCCAAAATACGCTCCTTGTCCTTTATTAGTAAACATGGTAATGGCAGGGAAATTAGGTGTAAAATCTGGAGAAGGTTTTTACGATTATTCAGAAAGTAGGAAAGCAGAAAAAGTTGCAAAAATGTTTTCATAATCTCTATTTTCTAGAGCAATAATTTTCTATTAAATGCACAAAAAGCACTATCTATTTTTCTTATTCTTTATACTGATATACACTGTAAAAGCACAAGAAAATAAAAAAGGAATTCTAAACATTAAAAAGGTTGGGGTTTTATATAATACAGTAAATGCTAAAAACTTTATATTTGAAGATGAAGATTATAAATACACCTCAAACACCTTAAAGTTACAAGCTTTTTACAACTTAGGAAAATGGAGGTCTTTTGATTTTGAGTTGATTGTTCAACCGCAAATACAGGTTATAAAACATCAATTATTAAACTCCTATTTTGTATTACCTTCAGAAGAAAATTTTGAGGATAAAATAATAGAATTTACAACGCCTAAAACAATGCACTTATATGCTTTTGAATTGGGATTTGTGGTAAAGAGAGAGTTTCTTAAAAACTTAGATTTTCAGTTTACAGCAGGTTTAGGAGTTGCAACTATAGACACCAGAACAGAGCGTTTGGCAAAAGGTTTTACTTTTTTAGAAAATGCTTCTCTAGGGTTCTCTTATAAAACTACTAAAAAAACAGCTTTATATATTGGAAGTAATATAGGACACATTTCTAACCTTGATTTTCAATCTCCAAATAATGGATATACTTTTCTAGGCTTTGAAGTTGGTGTTTCTTATTTCCTAAAATAAAGATTACACTTTAAATAAAATTCCTATTAGAACTAACATTTATATTAGTTTTAATAGGAATTAAATAGTGTAGTAATAAGATACTGAAACAAGTTCTACACAACAAGTTTCTTTCTTTTATTAATTATTTACCTAACCAAGAATTTAACATCCAGATAGTTTTTTCTTGCTCTGCAATAAAATCACTCATCATAGAGTTTGTTCCTTCGTCATTTGCCTCATCTGAAGATTCTAGTATCGTTCTTTCGATTTTTAATAATTCTGAAAGTGAGTTTACAACCAACTCTACTCCTTCCACATCATTAGAAATATTTTTTCCAACAGGAACTGTTGCCAAGTTTATATAATCTGTAAAAGTATGTAATGGCTTGCCTTGTAATGTTAAAATACGTTCTGCAATCTCATCTATTTTTACTTGAGAATCTGTATAAAACTCTTCGAACTTTACATGTAATTCAAAGAAGTTTTTACCTTTTATGTTCCAGTGCAATCCCCTTAAATTCTGATAATAAATTTGAAAATTTGCTAATAAACCGTTTAATTCTCCTACTAAATTTGCAGTTTCTTTTTTATCTAATCCTAATATTGACTTGTTCATGATATTGTTTTTTTTTGGTACATCAAATTTATGAGAAATTTAACCAGATAATGCATCATTATAATTGATAGTTTTAATATCTTTATCAAAAAATTTTATACATAATGACTATTACCCAATTAAAATATGTTTTGTCTGTTGCAGAATACCAAAATTTTACGGTCGCTGCAGAGCACAGCTTTGTAACACAACCAACGCTGAGTATGCAAATTCAAAAATTGGAGGACGAATTAGGTGTTAAAATATTTAATCGATCTAAGAAACCAATTGAGCTAACTGAAGTTGGTAAAAAAATCGTAGAACAAGCAAAAGTAATTGTAGATGAAAGCAATAGAATTTTAGATATTGTTCATCAACAAAAAGGATATATAGGAGGCGAATTTAAACTGGGAATTATCCCTACAATTATGCCTACATTATTGCCAATGTTTTTACAAAACTTCACTAAAAAATACCCGAAAGTAAAGTTGATTATTGAAGAATTAACTACGGAAGAAATTATAAGAAAATTAACTGATGGACACATCGATGCAGGTCTTGCTGCGACTCCGCTAGAAAACGAAGCTATAAAAGAAAGACCTTTATATTACGAGCCTTTTGTTGGGTTGATACCACAAAACCATAGATTATCTAAAAATAAAACCATCACAGCAGAAGAGTTAGAAATGGAAGATATTTTACTTTTAGAAGATGGACATTGTTTTAAAGACAGCATCATTAATTTATGTAGCACTCGAAAAGTAGATAATAAAAAAGGATTTCAATTAGAAAGCGGAAGTTTTGACACTTTAATTAAACTATCTAAAGAAGGATTAGGAATGACCTTATTACCTTATTTACACACTTTAGACTTAAATGATGAAGATAAAAGTCATTTAAGAGAATTTACAACACCTCCTCCAGCAAGAGAAGTGAGTTTAATTTATCATAAATCTCAATTGAAAATGCAATTAATTGAAGCTCTAAAGAAAACAATAGATGGTGTTGTTAGAGGCGCAATTTCTTTTTCTGATGTCAAGATTATTAGTCCGTTACAGAAGAAATAAAAAGACACGAATTTCGCAGATATTTATGTTATCAAAGACACTCTTTTATAGCATTCAATATTCTTAAAAAATTTAATCTAAATAATAAAAAAAGACCTCACAAATTTTAAAAATTTGTGAGGTCTTTTTTTATTAAAGTATTGAATACTTCTAAAACTCGTGTCTCTTAGAAATTAAGAATACATTTTATCTCTTAATTCTTTAATTTTTGGATCTGATAAATAATCATCGAAAGTAGAGTATCTATCAATTGCACCTTTTGGCGTTAATTCAATAACTCTGTTAGCAACCGTTTGTGCAAACTCATGATCATGGGTTGTAAACAAAATCGTTCCTTTAAAATTGATCAATGAATTATTTAAAGCTTGTATCGATTCTAAATCTAAGTGATTTGTTGGCTCATCTAAAACTAATACATTTCCTCTCTTCATCATCATTCTAGAAAGCATACAACGTACTTTTTCTCCTCCAGAAAGCACATTACTTTTCTTTAAAGCTTCTTCTCCTGAAAAAATCATTTTCCCTAAGAAACCTCTTAAAAAAACCTCTTCACGTTCTTCTTCTGTTTGTGCATATTGTCTTAACCAATCTACCAAATTTAACTCTCCATCTTGGAAAAAAGAAGAATTATCTAACGGTAAGTAAGACTGTGTTGTTGTAACTCCCCAATCGAATTTACCAGCATCTGCCTTTTCATTGTCAGTAATAATTTGATAAAAAGCTGTTACTGCTCTAGAGTTTCTTGAAATTACCGCAATTTTATCACCTTTATTCAAGTTGATATGTACATCATCAAATAATTTATCTCCTTCAAAGTTTTTAGACAAACCCTCTACATTTAAAATCTGATCTCCAGCTTCTCTATCTCTATCAAAAATAATGGCAGGGTAACGTCTACTTGAAGGCTTAATTTCATCTACATTTAATTTCTCGATCATTTTTTTACGAGAAGTTGCTTGCTTAGATTTTGCCATGTTTGCAGAAAAACGACGGATAAACTCTTCCAATTCCTTTTTCTTTTCTTCTGCCTTTTTATTTTGTTGTGCTCTTTGTCTTGTAGCTAACTGGCTAGACTCATACCAAAACGTATAATTCCCAGAATAGTTATTTATTTTACCATAATCGATATCAGAAATATGCGTACAAACTGCATCTAAAAAGTGTCTATCATGCGAAACCACAATTACACAGTTGTCAAAATTTGCAATAAAGTTTTCTAACCAAGCAATGGTTTCAAAATCTAAATCATTGGTAGGCTCATCCATTATTAAAACATCTGGATTCCCAAAAAGTGCTTGTGCAATTAATACACGTACCTTTTGCTTACCATCTAAATCTTTCATTAATGTATAATGTAAATCTTCAGAAATACCTAAATTAGATAACATTGCTGCGGCATCAGAATCGGCATTCCAACCATTCATCTCTTCAAAAATTATTTGAAGCTCACCAATCTTCTCAGCATTTTCATCTGTATAATCTGCATACAAATCATCAATTTGCTTTTTAATTTTAAACAGCTCTTTGTTCCCCATTACCACTGTCTCTAAAACTGGGAATTCATCAAAGGCATAATGATCTTGCGTTAGCACAGACATTCTTTTACCTTTTTCTAAATGAACTTGACCAGAAGTTGGTTCTTGAACACCTGAAATAATTTTTAAGAAAGTGGATTTTCCTGCTCCGTTTGCACCAATAATCCCATAACAGTTTCCTGTTTGGAATTTAGTATTAACATCATCAAACAAAACTCGTTTTCCGAATTGAACAGATAAATTAGAAACTGATAACATACTCTATTATTTTTAATTTTGTGCAAAAGTACAAATTTGATTTATCTTTTACCCCTTGATTTAAAACGGTTTTCAATAAATTATAATTTGGTTTTTATGACCAATTTAAGAACTATTTTAACAATGAATTAACAACAATAGCCTAGATGAATACCTAACTTTGTTATAAAGAATAGATCCCTAGAGTAAATGATTAAAAATCTACTTCATATAATTTTATTAATTACAATTACCGCCTTTGTAGGCTGTACTTCTAATTCTAAAAAAACAGCAACTTATTTTGGTGGTAAGATTATAAACCCAAAATCTAAATATGTTGTATTATTTTCTATGGAAAAAGTAATCGATACTTTGTTCCTAAATAAAGACAATAGGTTTTTAGGGAAATTAGAAAACGCCAACGAAGGTTTGTACTATTTTGCACATGGTAATGAAAACCAATTTATCTACTTAGAACAACAAGATAGCTTAATGCTGCGTTTAAACACCTGGGATTTTGATGAATCTATTGTTTATGCTGGTAAAGGTGCAGAAAGAAATAATATTTTAATAGATTGCTTTTTACAAGAAGAAAGAGACAATAAAATGTTTTACAAATTAAATCAATTAACGCCTGATAATTTTATTAAAAAGACAGATTCTCTACTCGTGTTAAAAGATAAAACATTTAAAGAATACGCCGAGAATCATCCAGGAGAAACTAAAGGATTTAAACGCGTTTTAAATGTAGCACTTACCTACCCTATATTTTCTAGAATAGAAAGATATCCTATTGCTCACCTAAGATATAACCATAAAAAAGACTTTCATAAAGTGAACAAGTCTTTTTATAAGCATAGAGCATCTGCAGGTGTAAATAATGATTCTTTAATGTATTATCAACCTTATTCTAAATACGTTAGAAATTTTTTATATAACAGCACCTATTCTTTAGGCCATAAACCAATGACTAATGAGTATTCTTCTGACTTTACAGTAGATTTATTAAAAACAATAGACAAGAATATTACATCTGATGCTTCTAAGAATGCTTTTCTAAAACAAACAGTTATTAGTCATTTTTATAAAAAATCTAGTTGCAATGTAAATAAAGAAGCTTTTGGAACTTATTTTAAACTAAGTACAAATACTAAAGACAAAGAACATGTAAAACTATTGCTATTAGACAGTGAAGAATTACGTAAAGGACAAGAATTGGTAAATTTTACCATTACAGATTTAACGAACGGAATTTATTCTATAAAAGACATTACAAAAAACAAAAATACGTTTCTATTATTCTGGAATCCAGAGAATACAACACCAATGTATATCTCTTCTAGAATTAATTATTTAAGCAAACAATTTCCGGATGTACAATTTATTCAAATAAAAATTGACGGAAGTGCACAAGATCGAATTGAGCAATTAGATATAAAGAATCAATTTTTTATTACAGAAGAAAGTGAAGCCAATAAGTTCTTAACCAGTAAAATGACAAGATCTATTATCATTAATAAAGAAGGAATTATTACAAATGGTTTTGCTTCTATTTCTTCTAAAAAATTATATTCTGATTTAAAAAAACTAAGAGATTAGTAATTTATTTCGATAATCTAAAAATTAGTTGTACATTTGCACGATTTTTATTCTGAGTCTAACTCATTAATAATCAGGTCGAATTTATAATCGGGTTTGCAGGTGGGCGTTCTGTGAATCCAAAAAAACACAGTAATGTCAACATTTTTAGAATTAGGTTTAAAAGAACCGATTAACAGAGCATTGACGGATTTAGGTTACGAAAAACCTACCGTAATTCAGGAAAAAGCAATTCCACAAATTATTTCATCTACAGACGATTTAAAAGCATTTGCACAAACAGGTACAGGTAAAACTGCTGCTTTTAGTTTGCCAATATTAGAGCTTTTAGATACAAGCAGTAAAAACGTACAAGCAATTATTTTATCACCAACAAGAGAACTTGCAGTTCAGATTGGTAATAATATTAAAGACTTTTGTAAGTATTTACCGGATGTTAAAGTAGCTACCGTATATGGTGGTTCTAGTATGGAAGATCAAATTAGATCTTTAAAAAGAGGTGCACAAATAGTAGTTGGAACTCCAGGTAGAACTGTAGATTTAATTAACAGAAGAGCTTTAAAATTAGGAAACGTTCAATGGTTAGTCTTAGACGAAGCTGATGAAATGTTAAACATGGGTTTTAAAGACGAGTTAGATAAAGTCTTAGAAGCTACTCCAGAAACAAAACAAACCTTATTGTTTTCTGCAACTTTCCCTAGAGAGGTAGAGTCTATTGCAAAAAACTATATGACAAAACCAGTAGAAATTACTTCTGGTGAAAAAAATACAGGTTCAGATAATGTAACTCATGAGTTTTATGGAGTTACAGAAAGAACACGTTACCCAGCATTAAAAAGAATAGCAGATTTAAACCCTGATATTTATGCAATTATTTTTTGTAGAACTCGTAGAGAAACACAAGAGGTTGCAGACAATTTAATAAAAGACGGTTATAGTGCAGATGCTTTACACGGAGATTTATCTCAAGCACAAAGAGATTCTGTAATGGGTAAATTCCGTAAGAAAACAATTCAGATTTTAGTAGCTACAGATGTTGCTGCTCGTGGATTGGATGTTACTGAATTAACACACGTAATAAACCATAAATTACCAGACCAGATAGAAAACTACACACACAGAAGTGGTAGAACCGGTAGAGCTGGTAACAAAGGTATTTCTATTGTTTTAGTTAACGGTAAAGAAAAAGGGAAATTACGTCAGATTGAAAGAATCATTAAGAAGAAATTCTTAGAAGGTAAAGTTCCTTCTGGAAAAGAAATTGTTCAAAATCAATTAATGAATTTAATTGATAAGGTTCAAAATACGGAAGTAAACGAATCTGAAATGGAGGAGTTTTTACCAAATATTTATGAGAAACTAGAATCTTTAGATAGAGAAGAGTTAATCAAAAAATTTGTTTCTTTAGAATTTAATACCATGTTAAAGTATTATGAGAACTCTAAAGATTTAAACGATCTATCTTCTAGAGACAACTCTAGAGCTAGAATGGAGAATGAAAACATGACCCGTTTCTTTATCAATATTGGTAGAAAAGACAACTTAAACCCAGGTAAATTAATTGGTTTAATTAACGACCAAAATATTGGAGATAAGATTGAAATTGGTTCTATAGATATTTTAGATACTTTCTCTTTCTTTGAACTTGATAAAAATTTCGAAGACCAAACATTAGAAGCTTTTGCTAGCAACCAACCAGATTTTGACGGACGCTCTGTAAACATAGAGATTACTAAGAAAGAACGTTCTGGTGGTGGACGAAGAGGAGGTAAAAAACCTTTCGGTAAAAAAGATGGTGGTTTTGGAAGACGTAGAGGTTCTGAAGGTTCTTCTAGAGGTGGAGATTCTTCTAGTAGAGGAAGATCTGACAGACGTTCTTCTGATAGACCAGACAGAGCTAACAGAAGTTCAGGTAGTGCTTCTGGAGAGAGAAGATCTTCTGGCGGTTTTGGAAGAAAACGTAGAGAAAGCTAAATAGTACTAAACTATATATACAAACCTCATCATTTTAAAATGATGAGGTTTTTTTATGCCTATAAATTAAACATAATTTAAAAATCTCTTCATTCATAAATACTTCTCTAAATGATCGCTTAAATACAATTAATTAGTTTAACATTTTATTTATGTACCAACAAAGCATTTTCCTTAATTTCGAAGTGTATTTAAACTTTAAGAAATATAGAAGTTAAAAAGTGAAAATTATAAACACAAAAACCGAGCTATATAGCTCGGTTTTTTATAATATCTAAAGAGAAAAAAAATTACACCATAGAAGCTGCAATCTTTTTATAAGTACCGTTTTCTAACAATTCTCTAATTGCGGAAAATGCAGTAATTGTTTCGTCTATATCTTCTTGTGTATGTGTTGTAGTTGGAATTAATCTTAAAATAATTAATCCTTTTGGTATTACAGGATATACAACAATAGAACAGAAAATCCCGTGGTTTTCACGTAAATCATTTACCATAGCCATTGCTTCTGGTATATCTCCCTTTAAGAATACTGGTGTAATACATGTTTGTGTAGTTCCTAAATCGAAACCAGCATCACGTAAACCAGATTGTAAAGCATTTGTGTTTCTCCACAAAGTTTCTTTTAACTCAGGCATTGTACGCAACATATCTAAACGTTTTAATGCTCCTTTCACCATTGCCATTGGCAATGATTTAGCAAACATCTGAGAACGCATATTGTATTGTAAATACTGTATTACTTCTTTATTACCTGCAAAGAAAGCTCCTATACCTGCCATAGACTTTGCAAACGTTGCAAAATATACATCTATTTCATCTTGTACTCCTTGCTCTACTCCTGTTCCTTTACCGTCTTTACCTAAGGTACCAAAACCATGAGCATCATCTACTAAAAGTCTAAAATTATATTCTTTTTTAAAAGCAACAATTTCTTTTAAACGCCCCTGCTCTCCACGCATTCCAAAAACACCTTCAGAAATCACTAAGATTCCACCGCCTGTTTTCTCTGCCATTCTTTGAGCACGCTTAATGTTTTTCTCAAAACTTTCCATGTCGTTGTGCTTGTAAACAAAACGTTTACCAGCATGCAAACGAACACCATCTATAATACACGCATGTGTATCCATGTCATAGACAATAATATCGTTTTTAGTTACTAAAGCATCAATAGCAGACACCATACCTTGGTATCCAAAGTTTACCAAATATGCAGCATCTTTTTCAACAAATTCTGCACATTCTTTTTCTAATTGTTCATGAAATTCTGTATGTCCAGACATCATTCTAGCACCCATTGGGTAAGCCATACCATGTTCTGCAGCTGCAGCACCATCTACCTTTAAAACTTCAGGATGATTAGCCAAACCTAAATAATCGTTGATACTCCAAGTAACAACTTTCTTACCATTAAAAGACATCCTGTTAGAGATTGGTCCTTCTAACTTTGGAAAAACATAATAGCCTTCTGCTTGTTTTGCCCATTTACCTAAGGGACCTTTATCTGCTTCTATTCTTTCAAATAAATCTTTCGCCATGTGCTCTATTTTATTATTGTTATTCGAAACGCAAAGAAACTGCTTTTTTTGCAGTTAATCAAATTGCGTTTGTTTCTATTCTTTTTACAAAAAATTATTTTCTTTCATCCAATCATCGCTATAAATTTTATTCATATAACGAGATCCATGATCTGCAAAAATTAACACTACAAAACTATCTTCATTAAACATATCTTTTGCAGCATATTGTTTGGTAGCTTGCATAACAGCTCCACTTGTATATCCTGGAAAAATACCTTCTTTTCGAACAATGTTTCTAGCCTCTAAAGCAGCTTCTTTATCCGATACTTTTTCATAGATATCTATCACATCAAAATCGGTAGCCGTAGGAATTAAGTTTTTACCCAATCCTTCAATCTTATACGGACTTACTTCATTTAAATCTAGCTCTCTAGTTTCATGATATTTCTTTAATACAGAACCTATTGCATCCACTCCGAGTACTTTAATATTCGGATTTTGTTCTTTTAAATATTTACCAGAACCAGATATAGTACCTCCTGTACCACTTGCAACCACTAAATGTGTGATCTTACCTCCCGTTTGTTCCCAAATTTCTGGTCCAGTTGTTCTATAATGTGCCTCTGTATTTAGCTCATTAAAGTATTGATTTATATAAACTGAATTCTTTGTTTGTTTATGTATTGCTTTGGCAACTTCATAATAAGATCTTGGGTCTTCTGGTGCTACATTTGCAGGACAAACATGTACCTCTGCTCCCATCGATTTTAGTAAATCTATTTTATCTTTAGAAGATTTATCACTTACTGCTAATATACATTTATACCCTTTAACAATACTTATCATTGCCAAACTAAAACCAGTATTACCTGAAGTAGTTTCTACAATGGTAGCTCCCTTTTTAAGGATGCCTTTTTTCTCTGCGTTTTGTACAATGTGTAAAGCAATTCTATCTTTTGCTGAATGACCTGGATTAAAAGCTTCGAACTTTGCGTAATAGCCGCCAGGTAGATTTTTTGTAATCTTATGAAGTTTAATTAGCGGGGTTTCACCTACTAAATCTAATATTGAATTGGTAATTCCTTTGTTTCTCGTCATTCTCTCACTATTCTCAAAGTAAATGTCATTACGATTTTGCGCTACGTATTTATCTTTTATTGCTAAAAATAGCTTCGTTACGCTCGCAATGACACTTATTTGATCTTTGATTCTTGCAGCAAAAGTACGGTTAATCCTTAAATACTGAAACTGTTTTTAATACTTAATTTATTTGGTATCTAATTTACCCTCTAATGCTAAAAAGAAAGAATACATTTTAGCAGTTTCTTTTAAAGCATCAAAACGCCCTGAAGCACCTCCGTGTCCTGCTTCCATATTTGTTTCTAATAACAGTAAATTGTTGTCTGTTTTTAACTCACGTAATTTTGCAACCCACTTTGCTGGCTCCCAATATTGTACTTGAGAATCATGAAAACCTGTAGTAACTAAAATATTCGGGTAGTCTTTTGCTTTTACTTGGTCATAAGGTGAATACGATTTTATATAATCGTAATACTCCTTGTCATTTGGGTTACCCCATTCGTCATATTCTCCCGTTGTAAGCGGAATACTATCATCTAACATCGTAGAAATTACATCTACAAAAGGTACAGAAGCAATAATTCCGTTATACAGTTCTGGATTCATATTTACAATAGCTCCCATTAATAAACCTCCTGCAGAACCACCCATAGCGTATAAATGCTCTGGTGATGTGTAGTTGTTATCAATTAAATACTGAGAACAATCGATAAAATCATTAAAGGTATTTTTCTTATTCAACATTTTACCATCTTCATACCATTCTCTTCCTAAATATTCGCTACCTCGGATATGTGCCAACGCATAAACAAAACCTCTATCTAATAAACTTAAACGAGTGGTAGAAAAACTATCTGGAATGGTATATCCGTAAGAACCATAAGCATATTGCAATACCGGTGTGTTATTATTTAGCTCTGTATCTTTATGATAAACCAAAGAAATAGCTACCTTTTTACCATCTCTAGCACTTACCCAAACACGTCTGCTTATGTAATTTTCTTTCTTAAATTTACCTCCTAAAACTTCTTGTTCCTTTTTAACCTCTTTAGATTGATCCTTCATATTGAAATCAATCACAGAACTTGGTGTTGTAAAAGAATTGTATGAATAACGAATAATATCTGTATCGAAATCTGGATTTGCATACACGCCCACAGAATAGGTTTCTTCATTAAAAGGTAAGTAGTAATCCTTGGTTTCATCCCAACGCTTAATACGTATTTTATTTAAGCCATTAGTACGCTCTTCTAAAACTAAATAGTCTTTAAATATTGAAAAATCTTCTAATAAAGTATCATCTCTATGCGGAATTACATCTACCCAATTCTCTTTTGTAGTATTTGTAATTGGAGTTTTCATCAACTTAAAGTTAATGGCATTATCTTTATTCGTTAACAAGTAAAAATAATCTCCAAAATGCGCAACACTATATTCTAAATCTCTTTCTCTAGGTTGTAGCATTGTAAATGCTCCTGTTGGATTATCTGCATCTAAATACTGTGCTTCTGTAGAGATTGTATTATAAGACCCAATAATAATATATTTATCAGATTTAGATTTGGTTACATACGTACCAAATGTATCGTCGTTTTCATGAAAAACTTCTACATCTTCAGAGGTTGGTGTACCTAGAACATGTCTAAAAACCTTTTCACTTCTTAACGTTTCTGGGTTCTTTTTGGTGTAAAAAATAGTTTTATTATCGTTTGCCCAAACAGATCCTCCTGTTGTGTTTTCTATAATATCTTTATAAATTTCACCAGTTTCTAAGTTTTTAATTCTTAAAAAATACTGTCTTCTACTTACAGTATCTGTTGCAAAAACAGCTAATTTATTATCCGAAGAAATATTTAAACCTCCTAATTGATAATAATCGAAATCTTTAGCCATTTCGTTTACATTAAAAAGAACTTCTTCGTCTGCCTCTAAATTTTCTTTTTTACGGCTATATATTGGGTATTGATTCCCTATTTCATAACGCGTAATATAAAAGTAACCGTTGTCTTTATAAGGTACAGAAGAATCGTCTTCTTTTATTCTACCTTTCATTTCTTCGAATAATTCTCCTTGAAACGGTTTTGTATATGCAGTTACCTCATTATAATAGGTGTTTTCCTCTTCTAAATAGTTTACTACTTTTTCAGTTTGAGTGTCTTTATCTATGGCATTTTTTTGCTCATCAGACAAACGCATCCAAAAATAATTATCTATTCTAACATCTCCGTGTTTTTCTAACTTTGTAGGCTGTTTTTCTGCTACTGGAGTTTTTGCATCTGTACTTTTCATGGTCTCATTTTTACAAGCGGTTGCAAATGTAAGACTTAATACAACGAAAGGAATAACTATTTTTCTCATTTTTGGTTGATTTAAATTCTTATAAAAATACTAAATTTGTAACAAACTTAAATTTTAATAAAAAAATATGTTAGGAGACTTATCAGGAATGATGAATAAGCTTAAAGAAGCTCAGCAAAAAGTAGAAGAAACAAAAACAAGATTAAACACTGTTTTAGTAGATGAAGTAGCCGCAGATGGTAAACTAAAAATAATATTAACAGCAAACAGAGAAATTAAATCTATTTCTATAGATAATTCTTTGCTTGAAGATGCCGAAGAATTAGAAGACTATTTAATTCTTTCTTTAAATAAAGCTATCGAAAAAGCAACTAAAATTAATGATGCAGAAATGGCTGTTGCCGCTAAAAGCGGAATGCCAAACATACCAGGAATGGACATGTTTAAATAATTAAATATGTTTTTAATTACAAATGATTATTTGCTGCCTTGTTTAAATAAATCTCTTTTCGGGATAGATTGTCCAGGTTGCGGAATTCAAAGAGCATTTATGCTGCTTATAAAAGGAGACTTTGTAGCTGCTTTTAAAATGTATCCTGCAATTTACACATTACTATTATTTGGTCTATTTATATTGATAACCTTTAAATCGAGATTTAAGAACAAGCAGAAAATAATTATATCATTTGCAACGATAAACGTGCTAGTTATCGTAATTAGTTACTGTATTAAAATGAAACCTTTATTTACACTTTAAAAAAAATTAATGGAAAAACAAAATTTACCCAATGCAACCACTTCTTTAGTACTTGGTATTTTATCTTTAGTAACTTGTATTTGTTATGGAATTATAGGGCTGCCTTTAGGTATTATCGCTTTAGTTTTAGGTAACAAAGCTATAAAAGAATACAATTTAAACCCAGAAAACTACAATAGCGTTGGTAACGCTACTGCTGGGAAAATAACAGGAATTATTGGTATACTCTTAAACGCAATTTTTTTATTGGTAATTGTATGGTTCTTTTACCAAATAGGTCTAGCAACTTTAGAAGACCCAGCCTTATTAGAACAAAGAATAAATGAAATATTTGGGCAATAACACCAATATATACTAAACTACCAATACTGTAATTCTTACCAAGAGTTACAGTATTTTTTTTCAATTCATTTATATTTAACGTTATATAAACACATTAAAGAGTGTCTAAATTGTATTTTTGCTGTTGATATTTAATCAACTTAAAAAAATGACAAATACCGAAAAGAAGAAAAAATCTTTAGTCTCAAAAATTCTTAAATGGGGTTCTATAACTGCTCTTGTATTGATAATAGCAGTAATTTCAATTCCCTTTTTGTTTAAAGATAAAATTGTAGTGATGGTAACCAATACCATTAACAACAATATAAACGCAACGGTAACTTTTAAAGAAGCAGACCTTAGTTTACTTAAACACTTTCCATTAATTAGTTTAACGGTAAACGATGTGGTTGTAGCTAATAAAGCACCGTTTGTTGGTGATACTTTATTCAATACAAAAGAATTAAGCTTATCTTTAAAACTAACAGAGCTTTTTAAAAACTCTAAAGAAACGCTTTCTATAAAAAGTATTGCGACCAAAGAAGGAGATGTCAATATTATATTTGATAAAGAAGGAAATGGAAATTTTGATATCGCAAAAGCACCCGAAGAAACGCCAACAACAAGTAGCGAAAGTACTTTTTCATTAAACATCGAAGACTATGAGTTGGAAGACATTAATTTTAATTACATAGACAGAGGTAACAACACCAAAATGAGTTTAGATAGTATTTACCATTCTGGTGAAGGAAATTTTGCTGAAGATGTTTTTAACTTAGATACCCAAACAACAGGTTATTTATCTTTAGACCTAGACAAAACCAACTATTTAAGTAACGTAAAAATTTCTTTAGATGCCGTACTTGGTATCGATTTAAAAAACAGCAAATATACCTTTAAAGAAAATACAGGCTATATAAATCAATTGCCTTTAGAGTTTGATGGTTTTGTTCAATTAGTTGATGAAAACCAATTATATGACCTTAATTTTAAAAACCCTACCTCATCATTTAAAAATGCATTGGCTTTATTTCCGAAACAATATGCAGGTAATTTAGAATCTATTAAAACGGAAGGTAATTTTGAAGTAAATGGTGTGGTAAAAGGAACGTTGTCCGAAAAAACAATACCTACATTTAATATCGAAATTATTTCAAAAAATGCTTTGTTTAAGTATGCCGATTTACCAAAATCTGTAACCAACATAAACATAGATACTAAAATTGTAAACAAAACAGGTTTTGTTAAAGACACATATGTAAATATTGATCAATTCAACTTTAAAATTGATGATGACACTTTTGCTGCAAACGGAAATTTCAAAAACATTACCACCAATCCGTATATTAATTTAACAGCAAAAGGAACTATTAATTTAGCTAATATTGGTAAAGTATATCCTGCTCCTATAGAGCAAGAGTTAGAAGGTCTTTTAAATGCAAATATTTCTACTAATTTTGATATGAACTCTGTTGAAAAAGGAACCTATCAGAACATTAAAAACTCTGGGAACATAACACTTAGTAACTTTAAATATGATGGTAAAGATGTTGCTAATACTTTTTATATTGATAAAACATCTATCGTTTTTAATACAAACACCATTAAATTAAACGAATTTAAAGCTAAAACAGGTAGTTCTGATTTAGCTATCAATGGAAATTTAGATAATTTTTACGGTTTCATTTTTAAAGATGATGTTTTAAAAGGAAACTTTATTTTAAATTCTAACAATTTAAAAGTTGGCGATTTTATTGCAGAAAGTACACCTGTTGTAACAGAAGAAAAAACAAATACAGAGACAGCAGCAAACTCAACCTTAAAAATACCTGCTTTTTTAGATGTAACTCTAACTGCAAATGCTAAAAAAGTAATGTATGACAATATAAACTTAACCAATGTTTCAGGACAATTGATAATTCATGATGAAACAGTAGATTTAAAAAATTTAAAATCTGATATTTTTGGTGGTAATATTGGTTTTGACGGTAATGTTTCTACCCAAGGAACTACACCTAAATTTAAAATGGATTTAAACCTATCTAAATTAAATATTGGAGAATCTTTTGGTGCTTTAGAAATGTTAAAATCTATTGCTCCAATAGCAAAAGCCATAGAAGGAAAAATGAATTCTACAATTACTGTCTCTGGTGATTTAAATAAAGATATGACACCTAATCTAAAAACCATTACTGGAAATTTATTAGGACAGTTGTTAGACACTAAACTAAAAGCTAGTAATTCTAAAATGTTAACCACACTAACAGAAAAAGTAAGTTTTTTAGACATAAATAAACTAAACTTAAACGAAGCAACTGGGGCATTTTCTTTTAAAGATGGTAAAGTTACTGTAAAACCAATTCCTTTAAACTATCAAGATATTGGCTTAATAATTTCAGGGACACACGGTTTTGATCAATCTATGAATTATAACTTAGTTTTTGATGTTCCTGTAAAATATTTAGGTACAGATGTAACCAATATAATAGCTAAACTAACAGCTAAAGATGCTGCAAGTATTAAAAGTATTCCTGTAAACGGAACCTTAACGGGTAGTTTTAATAGCCCTAAATTTACTTCTAATATTAAAGACGCTACAACAAATTTGGTAAAGGATTTAGTTGAAAAACAAAAAAATCAATTGATAAATCAAGGAAAAGATAAGTTGAAAGATTTAATTGGTGGTGACACTAAAAAGGATTCTACCAGTACAGAAACGGCAAAAGATAAGGTTACCGATAAAGTAAAAGATGTTTTAGGTGGTCTTTTTGGAAATAAAAAGAAAGATACTGTAAAGAAAAATTAATATCGGTTCTTTTAATTAATACAACGATTCTCATAAGCCATATCAAAAGGACACTTCACGTTATTTAATAAACTGAAATATCCTTTTGTATGGATTTATTATTTACTGCAGAGTTACAGTCTAAAGAACATACTAATTAACTTATTTAAAAAAAATAGAAATCATGGCAATGGTATCCATATAAAAAAAGCTATTTACAATGATATTGAGTTGATTTATTCTCTAAGAGTTCGTTTCGTTTAAGAGATGCAAAATTTATATTTTTATCATTTATAAAAATATAATAATTAGTAAAAAGCAAAGAAGATTAAAAACTGTAAGTAATAGAAATTATGTTACGATTTAAACTTATTGTGTGATTAAAAATATTTGTAAAGCTTTGTAAATAAAAAAGCAACTTATTTCTAAGTTGCTTTAAAAGTTTAAAATGGTGATAAAATATTTTGGGGGAAAATTAAATATTTTAGGGGAATCACTTATTATATAATCAAATGTAAATAATAAGTCTAAATTTTACACTAAAAAAAAGGTAACAAAAAGTAACAAAGTATTTTTAAATCGTAACAAAAAGTAACAAAAAGACAATACCTAAACATCAAACAACTGAAATACAGTAAATTAAACTACACTTCTAACTTTTGAATAAACATCTCTAATTTTTCACCTTTAGGTACATTCATTTTCTTTCTTATTCTGTAGCGTGTAACTTTTATTGCATCCGAACTTGAATTTCTAATTGATGCTATTTCCTTAATCGATAAATTTAACCTTAATAATGAACATACTTCTCTTTCTGTTTTAGTAAGCTCTTTATAAGTGATAACTAACATATTATTAAAACCATCATTAATAATATCAATCTTATTTTTAACCAAAGTTAATTTACTATCTGTTGTAATTTGTTGCTGAATTTTAAAAGATAAATCTTTAATATAATTTTTCACTTCAACTGAATCACTCGATTCTCTTTGATTTTTAAGTTTTAATAAAAGTTGTTTTAAAAACTCTAACCTCATAGAATTATCTGCAACCAAACTTCTTATATCTGATTCAGATCTTTTGAACTTTTCCTGTAAAACCTCTTTTTTAATTTTTTCTTTTTCTAAATTTCCTTGTATTATTTTATTTTTATTAACTGAATTTCTATAAAATAAAAAAACAAGAGGGATACCCAATAATAAAAAAACAAAAATTATAATTAAATACAACCTCTTCTCAAAAACTTCTTCTTGATTTAATATTTGCAAATTTTTGGTTTCCACTTTGTGTTTATTTACTAACTCGGTCTCTTCAAGTGTGTTTGTTAATTGAGATTTAAAGATAGAGTCTGAATAAGTTTTATACTTCTGTTGATATAGATAAGCAGATTTGTAATTTTTCAATGAATAGTTAACCTTTGAAATTGAATTATAAGATTTTGCTAACCGTAGTTTAAAACTTTCTTCTTCAGCTACCACAATAGCAGAATCTAAATATTTTTCAGCTTTATCATATTCGTTCAATTCACTATATGCGGCCGCAATGTTATGGTAATTTACAGTTATAAGTAGTTTCTTATTTTCCTTTTTAGCATATTTTAAAACTAAACTTCTAATATTTATTACTTCAGCATATCTTCCCTGTTTATAATACGTATTCGCTATGTTATTATAAACATTATAAACTCTATTTTCTTTCTTTATTTTTTTAAAAAGGTAAAGTGCTTTATTATAAAAATAAATTGAGGAATCTAATTTTTTTAATCTAGTGTAGTAATTCCCTAAATGTAGATAACCTTTTCCTATTAATGTTTCACTTCCTCCTTCACTTAATTTCAATCCTTTTTGGTAGAATTCAAATTCTTTATCCATTTGATTTTTATATCGATATACATATCCAATATCAAAATAAACAGAGGCTAAACGTTCTAAATCATTATTATCTTTAAAGATATCTTTTGCTTTATTAAAATACCTGAGACTTGTACTTAAATTTCCTTCATTTTTCTCTACAAATCCTAATTTAAATAAAGCTCTACCTTCCATCAAATTATTCTTATCCTTATTTAAAGCCAAAGCTTCTCGATAAAAATATTCCGCTTTATTACTATTTTTAGAATAAAAATATTCACCACATTCATATAAAAACAGTGCTTTTTTTTCGTCTGTTTTTATAGATTTTACAATTTCTTTTTTTGAAATAAAAATGGAATCTAAATTCTGAGAGTTGGTTTTTAAAATAAAAAGAAATAAAAAAGGGAGTATTATTTTGAAGTACATTTTTTTGTCAGTCTATTTTTACTTTTACAAAACAGTAGATATCACAAAAGTTAAAGCAAAATACAACTAAAATTAATATCAATAAAAAAAACGATGTAAAAAAAGGCAAAACGAATCGTTTTGCCTTTTTTATCTTTTAAGAAATCCATTCTTTAGGATTTTCTAAAACCTTAATCAACCTTTCTTCTTCAGAATTTTCTTCTGGTTGATGGTTGTATTTCCATTGTACAATTGGCGGCAAACTCATTAGAATACTTTCTATTCTACCGTTTGTTTTTAAGCCGAACAAAGTACCTCTATCATGCACTAAATTGAACTCTACATAACGTCCTCGTCTTACTTCTTGCCAATCTTTATGTTCTTTTGTAAATGCTATTTCTTTTCGCCTTTCTACAATTGGCACATAACTTTCTAAAAAACTGTCCCCTACTTCCGTAACAAAATTGAATCTGTCTTCTATAGAAAACTGCTCTGTTTCCTTTTGATAATCGAAAAATAAACCTCCAATTCCTCTTGCTTCTTTTCTGTGAGCATTCCAGAAATACTCATCACATACCTTTTTAAACTTCGGATAAAATGCTGGATCATGTTGGTCGCAAGCAGATTTACATACTGTATGAAAATGAGTAGCATCTTCGTCAAATAAATAATAGGGCGTTAAATCTTGTCCTCCACCAAACCATTGAGTAACGATGTTTCCTGCTTCGTCATACATTTCAAAATAGCGCCAATTTGCATGCACTGTTGGCACAAAAGGACTTATTGGATGTAAAACGAGACTCAATCCACAAGCAAAAAAGTTACCTTCTTTTACTTTAAATTGTTTTCTTAATGCTTCTGGTAACTCACCATGAACAGCAGAAATGTTTACACCACCTTTTTCAAAAACTTTTCCATTTTCAATCACACGAGTTCTTCCACCTCCACCTTCTTCTCTTTCCCAAAGGTCTTCTTGAAATTTAGCACCACCGTCTACCTCTTCTAGCTTACAAGTAATTGTGTCTTGTAAGTTTTCTATGTATTTATAAAATTGATCTTTCATTTAATTGCAATTTTAGTCATATTTATTTTTTTAGTGGTTAGCAATAGCGTTTCTACTACAGCCAAAAAGCAATAATAAAAAAAAACAAAGCTAATAGCCGTATGTGGTCTCTCCATAAACTCTCCACTTGCTGTTAAAGTTTCAAAATACCCCGACGAATTTAAAAATTCTTGTGTTAGTCCTAATTCTCCAAAAACACCATTTGAAAAAAGAGTGATAAAGATAAGTATTAAGTATAAAATTGCTGCCGAAATAGAAAACAGTATCGCTCTACTTCGTATTTGAATATCGACTTCTGAAAAGGCAAAGCGCATTCTATTTAATACAACTAATAAGTATATAATTAATATATCATTGCCTTCCATTGCAGACGAAAATCCCCAGGCAAATAAACCATAAAAAGGCACCAACAGAAACAAAGATAATCTTTTAGGCATAACAGCCATAAATACTCCTGAATGTACCATTATAAACTCAAAAACCATTAAAATAGCCATTGAAGATATTTTAGAAACATCAGAAGCTTCTGGTTGAAACCAAATAACAGAAAATTGATAAGCAATAATAAGTTTCATTATTATGCCTGCATACTCAAAAGGTTTATCGTATTTTTTTAAAAAATTCACTTATTATTTTCAGTATTTAATAAGGCAACCGTTTTTACAGATGCAGCTGTTACAGAAAGTGGTAAAACGATAATGATTCCTATTACAGGAATTAGCATGCACATCATAAAAACAATTCCATTACCAATAGCAAAACCTCTCTTTTTTCCAACAAAGTTGATGCTATCTTTATAGTTAAAATGTCTTTCTAAGGTATAATCCATATTTCCGAAACCGACATAATAAGCTTGTAATAAAAATAATAAAGCGGTAAAAAAAATTCCTATTATGGGAATAAAACTTAATAATAACAACGGAATCGTTAATAATAACTCTTTACCTATGTTTCTTAAACTAATTCTAATTCCTCTAATTAATTGTTCTTGAAAGCTTGTTCTTCTGTGGTTGTGTTTTAAATTTCCATTGATATGAATTTCTATCTTTTCTGATACAGGACTCATAAATGGTGCTGATAAAGCCATTACAATATGTTTGTACAATAAAAACCCAATAACCAAAACAAAGAGACCTCCAATTACGGATGTAATGGTTGTAAATGTTTCTTTTCCCCAGTCCCAAACCCATATTTTAGCTAAAAAAGCACCAATATTATCGGATAATCCGTACGCTGTAAAACCAATAATTGTTGCCGTTACCACACTAATTACTATTGGAATTATAAAATATTTCCATAGTTTTAATTGAGATATTAAACCAAAAGAACCTGCGTAGGCACTTATGCCTGAAAATATATTTTTAATCATTAGCGTTGGCTTGCGTTAGCGATTGAAATGGCATCCTTTTTACTTTTTCTGTAAAAAGATATACTGGAAAGCGCGACTTTATGCTGATTTTTTTCAGCATAAAGTAACGCCCATATAATGTATCTAAATCATAGATTTATTACAGTAAGTATTAGCTTCAAAGTCTCTTATATTCATAGAAATAACGGGTACTTTAGGAAACAATGTAGTTAAGGTAGCTACAATTGCGTAAGAAAGATCTGATTTTTGATCACTAGTTCTTCCTTCCATTATATTACCAAAAACATGAATAAAATCTGCTGATTCACTTTGTACTAAAGAGTGTTTATAAGGATTTAAACGTACTTTAATATCATCTCTATCAAATAACCCCGTAGAAAAAGCCGTTTCAAAAACGGCTTCTAATACTTTTCTTGGTTCTCGTAATTCTAAAATGTTTTCTGAACAATCTAAAATAAAATGTGGCATTTTTTAGTCTGCTTTATATTCTTTTACAGCATCGATAAATGCTTTTGCGTTTTCTAAGGGAATGTTTGGTAAAATACCATGCCCAAGGTTTACAACTAATCTGTCTTTACCAAATTCATTAATCATTTGATGTACCATTTTTTTGATCACCGCTGGTGGAGAAAACAATCTTGTTGGATCGAAATTACCTTGTAGCGTAATTTTTCCGCCAGATAAATAACGTGCATTTCTTGGAGAACAAGTCCAATCTACACCTAAAGCCGAAGCGCCAGATTTAGACATTTCGTCTAAAGCAAACCAACATCCTTTACCAAAAGCAATAACAGGAATTTCATCTTTTAAAGCATCGATAATTTGCTGAATATATTGCCAAGAAAATTCTTGATAGTCTACTGGAGATAACATACCTCCCCAAGAATCAAAAACCTGAACAGCATCTACACCTGCAGCTACTTTTGCTTTTAAATAAGCAATGGTTGTATCTGTAATTTTCTGTAATAAAGAATGAGCTAACACAGGGTTTGTAAAGCATAATTCTTTTGCTTTATCAAAGTTTTTAGACCCTTGCCCTTGTACACAATAGCAAAGAATCGTCCATGGAGAACCTGCAAAACCGATTAATGGTACTTCATCATTCAGTTTTTCTTTGGTTGCTTTAATAGCCTCCATTACATAGCCTAAAGTATCTTGAATATCTGGAACAATTACTGAATCTAAATCTTTTTGAGTACGAATTGGATTCGGTAAATAAGGTCCGAAGTTTGGTTTCATTTCCACATGAATATTCATTGCTTGTGGAATTACCAAAATGTCTGAAAATAGAATTGCAGCATCCATTCCGTATCTACGAATTGGTTGCACTGTAATTTCTGATGCTAACTCAGGAGTTTGACAACGTGTAAAAAAATCATATTTCTTTTTGATTTCTTGAAATTCAGGTAAATATCTTCCTGCCTGACGCATCATCCAAACAGGTGGACGGTCTACAGTTTCTCCTTTTAAGGCTCTTAAAAATAAATCGTTTTTTATCATTTTTTAGCTTTTGGCTATTAGCTTTTGGCTATTAGCTATTTATGATTATTGAACGTCATTGCGAACGTAGTGAAGCAATCTGCTAATTCATACGGAGATTACTTCGTCATTCTTCCTCGTAATGACGATTTATATATTTACATTTTTGAAACAGCTAACATTCCCTTATCAATCGCTTCTGCTATTTTCTTTATATCCTTATCTGATAATGCTGATGATAAAAACCATGCTTCAAACTGACTTGGAGGTAAGAAAACTCCGTTTCTAATCATTTCCCAGAAAAACACAGCAAACTTTTTAGTATCTGACAACTGTGCTTCTACAAAATTAGTAACTTCACTATTTACAAAGAAAGGATTTAACATAGAACCAAACCTATTTACAGTTAAAGCAACATTGTATTTCTTAGCAGTTTCTAATAAAATCACCTCTAAAATACTACCAGTTTCCTCGAATTTTTTATACGGATTTTGCTTTTTCAGTTCCGTTAAAGTAGCGATTCCTCCTGCCATTGCAATTGGGTTTCCACTTAACGTTCCTGCTTGATACATTCCACCTAAAGGCGCAACTTCTTGCATAATTTCTTCTCTTGCTCCGTAAGCTCCAACGGGGAAACCTCCACCAATAACCTTACCTAAACAGGTAATATCTGCTTCTACACCTAGTAATTCTTGCGCTCCACCAAACTTAGAACGGAAACCTGTCATTACTTCATCAACAATTAATAACGCTCCTTTTGTTTCTAAATACGCTTTTAATTCTACTAAGAAATTATTTTCAGGAATTACAACCCCCATATTACCAGCAATTGGTTCTATAATTACACCAGCAATATTGTCATCATTTTCAAAGTGTTTTTTTACACTATCTAAATCGTTATAATTAGAAATTAATGTGTTTTTTACAGCGCCTTCAGGAACACCTTTAGAACCTGGTAAACTTAATGTTGCCAAACCAGAACCTGCCGCTACTAATAATGCATCTTGATGCCCATGGTAACAACCTGCAAATTTTATAATTTTATCTTTTCCGGTAAATGCTCTTGCCAAACGGATTCCGCTTAAAACAGCTTCTGTACCAGAGTTTACAAAACGAACTTTGTCCATTCCTGGGAAAGCGTCGCAAACAATTTTTGCTAATTTTATTTCATTTTCTGTTGATGCACCAAAAGAATATCCCTTTTGTAATGCTTTTTCAACAGCTTTTTGCACTTTTTTATGTCTATGACCTAAAATCATTGGTCCGTAAGAAAGCACTAAATCTATATATTTATTACCATCTACATCGGTAATTTTAGTCCCTTTTGCTTTTTTGATAAACAACGGATTCCCTCCAACTGATGAAAAGGCTCTTACAGGAGAGTTTACAGCTCCTACTAGATTTTTTAATCCTTTTTTATATAATTTTTCTGATTTCTTGAAATTCATTTCTTTTGTTTTTCTGTCATTGCGAACGTAGTGAAGTAATCTACACTTATTAATTTAAGAGATTACTTCGTCATTCTTCCTCGTAATGACGTTATTTCTTCAACAATACCTTAGCTGCTTCTTTTGCAAAATACGTAATAATAATATCTGCTCCAGCTCTCTTCATAGACAGTAAGCTTTCCATCATTACTTTTTCGCCATCAATCCAACCTTTTTCTGCAGCAGCTTTTACCATTGCATACTCTCCGCTTACATTGTAACATGCAATCGGACGATCGAAATTATTTTTTAAATCTCTAATAATATCTAAATAAGACAATGCTGGTTTTACCATTAAAATATCAGCTCCTTCTTGATCATCAAAAGTTGCTTCTCGCATTCCTTCGTCTCTATTTGCAGGATCCATTTGATAAGTTCTTCGGTCTCCAAAAGTAGGAGCAGAATCTGCAGCATCTCTAAAAGGACCGTAAAAAGCGGATGAATATTTTACAGCATACGCCATAATTGGTAAATCTACAAAACCTGTATTGTCTAAAGACTGACGAATCATATCAATCGTTCCGTCCATCATTCCCGATGGCGCAACCATATCTACACCTGCTTTTGCATGCGAAATAACTTGTTTTGCAATATTTACTAACGTAGCATCATTATCTACATCATTGTCGTGTATAATTCCGCAATGACCGTGAGAAGTATATTCACAAAAACAAACGTCTGTAATTACATATAAACTTGGGTAGTTTTTCTTGATAAAACGAATTGCTTGTTGCATAATTCCGTTATCATTCCAAGTTTCTGTTCCTTCATCATCTTTTGTTGATGGAATTCCGAATAATAAAACGGCAGGAATATTTAATTCGACCACCTCATCTAATTCTTTAGAAATTCTATCTAAAGAAAAACGTTTGATCCCTGGCATAGAAACAATTTCAGTTTCTATATTTTCTCCTTCTTCAATAAAAAGTGGATAAATAAAATCGTCTACAGATACTTTAGTTTCTCTAACTAATCTTCTAATTCCTTCTGTTTTTCTTAATCTACGAGTTCTAAACATAACTTTTACTTATGTCAGGTCGAGCGCAGTCGAGACCTAATTTATAAAAACCTCTCGACTGCGCTCGAGGAGACATTCTTTATTATTTTTAATACCTGTAAAATTAGATCCTTTATAGGAAATACGTCTCTATCTTGAATAATACAAGTTCACCAATTCTAAAAGGCTGTCTACACTTGGCATGTTTGCTACTTCTACTTTTTCAAAATATTTTCTTGCTTCTACCGCTGTCGTTTCTCCAATACAAAAAGCAACTCTATCTGGGTTGTTTTCTTCTAAATAACTTTCAATTCCTGATGGACTGTAAAACAAAACTCCAGAAACTTCATCATCAATTTTTTCTGAACTTAACATAGTCTTGTAAGCCTCTACTTCCGTTACTTGTATTCCTTCAGCTTTTAAAGAAGCTGGTAAAATATCTAACCTTAGATTACTACAAAAATAGGTTACTTTTTTAGTATCCAATTCTTCTGCTAAATATTCCGCTAATTTCTTAGCATTTTTTGCAGCGTGCGCAACTTTACCTATTCTGTTTTCAATTAGTTTTTTAGTTCTTCTACCTACACAGTAAATGTTCTTAAAATTCATTTCTTCTCTTGTGAAAGAATTTAAAAGTGCTTCTACTCCATTCTGACTTGTGATAATAACGTTTTCTATTTCGTTTTTCATCACCTTAGCAGGAATTCGATTAAAACGGATTTTAATAAAATCGCTATCTTTTACGCCAATGGTTTCAGATACTATTTCTTTTTGAAGCTCAGAAAGTTTCTTTGTAGAAAATATATTTTGTAATGTTTCAACAGCATCTTCTGCGTCTTCTGCCATTAACTCTTTTCCTCCTTTATTAATTACATAATCTGCGCAATCTTTAGCCAAATAACGATGGCTTCCCATTTTTGCATTTTTAGTAACTGTAATTTTTTTAGTACCGTCTTTTTTTAATAAAACTCCTTTAAAAACTACTTCTTCGGTTCTTGCATCAATATAAGCCAAAGCTCCAATTGGTGCAGTACAACCACCTTCTAAAAGGTTTAAAAATTCTCTTTCTATACCAACACAAACCTTTGTTTCGTAATGATTTATTTGCTCACAAGCATCTCTTACAAAATCATCTTTTTCTAAACAAGCAACCATAATTGCTCCTTGCGCTGGCGCAGGAACCATCCATGTTAACGGAATTGCTTCTGCATCTCTTAAGCCTAATCTTTCTAAACCTGCAGCAGCAAATATTGCTCCGTTCCAAGTTTCACTATTCTCTAATTTTTCTAAACGTGTGTTTACATTACCACGTATTCCTTCTACTTTATGAGTTGGGTAACGATCTAACCACATTGCTTTTCTACGGATACTACCCGTTGCAATAACACCATCTGGTTGTCCAAAAAACTCTTCGTTATCTTTTAAAACCAATACATCTATATAATCTGCACGCTTTAAAACAGCAGCTTGTATAATACCCTGAGGTAAAACAGTAGGCACATCTTTTAAAGAGTGTACAGCAATATCAATATCGCCATTTAACATAGCAACATCTAAATTCTTAGTAAAGACACCTGTTATTCCTAATTCATATAAAGGTTTATCTAAAACAATATCGCCAAAAGATTTTATAGGTACTATCTCAGACTCATAGCCCAACTCCTTTAATTCTTTGCGCACTTTATTAGCTTGCCAAAGCGCTAATTGGCTATCGCGAGTTCCTATTTTTATTATTTTCTGCATGGTATTGTGGTTAAGATTTAAAAACCTTATTAATTACTTGTAGGCTTTGTGTAACAGATGTTTCTTCATCTTTTAAATGTTTCACAAATTGGGTGGTTATTTTCTGTATAAAACGTGAAGTTAAGATTTCTGCCTGACTTTCATCAAAACCAGCAATTTTTTTCTTCTGAAAATTAATTTCGTCGTTTGTAATATTTTCTAATGATTTCTTTAAAGCTGCAATTGCAGGCGTAAATCTTCTATGGTTTAGCCATTCATTAAATTCTGCTTTGTGAGTCTCTATAATAGCTTCTGCATACGGTACTTCTTGTTGACGAACCGCTAGAGTTTCATCAGTAATTTTAGAAAGCTCATCTATATTTACTAAAGTAACTCCATTAAAGTCAGTTACATCTTTTGCCACATTTTCTGGCATTGATAAATCTAAAATTAATAAATCTTTATTCTTAGCAATAAGTTCTTTTGTAATGGTAGGTTTATCTGCTCCTGTAGAAACAATTAAAACATCTGCTTTTTCTATTTCATCAGATAAGTTTTCTATTACTGATTTTCTAATAGTAGCATGTTCTTTTACAAATTCTGTTGTTTTCTCTTCCGTTCTATTAATTAGACAAACAGATTTATTTTGCGTGTATTCTGCTAGGTTTTTACAAGTGTATTTCCCCATTTTACCTAAACCAAAAACTAAAATATTTTTAGAATTATAATCTGGTAAATGTTTAATAAGATATTGAATAGCAGCATAAGAAACAGATGTTGTTCCAGAGCTTAACCTTGTTTCATTTTTAACTCTTTTACTTGCTTGCAATACAGAGTTAATTAACCTTTCTGAATACGCATTGGTCGTTTTTAAAGATTTTGCTACTTTATAAGACTGTCTTAATTGCCCTACAATTTCGTAATCTCCTAAAATCTGACTCTCTAAACCGGTACCAATTCTAAATAACTGATGTATTGCTTCTTGGTTTTTATAAACATTAGAAACTTTAGAGAACTCCTGGATGGTTCCTTCAGAAAACTCACACAACAATTCTATTAATTGACATGGTCTTTCTGCAAAACCGCTTATTTCTGTTCTGTTGCAGGTAGAGATAATAAAGACCCCTTTATACCCTCTCTCTTTTGAAAGTTTTAACAACGAAACTTGATTTTCTTTTGATAAAGAAAATTTTCCACGTGTGTTAGCATCCGCTTTTTTGTAACTAACGCCAATATTATAAAAGTGCTCTTGCCTGTGCTCTTGCATATTATTCTAAAAGTTGGACAAAAGTATAAACTTCAATTAGAAAAAAATGTCGCTTAAAGGACTATTTATATCGTTATATGTTTTTTAATTAATTTTTATCCATAAAACACCCTAAAAGCATTACTTTTGCTATGTAATTGAGTTTTTATTTCTTTTTATATAGAATGATTCTAAATAAAAAAAATGAAACTAAAAAGATAAGATATGTTCAAAAATGTCGGAGAAAGTACATTTGAAGAAATTACTTTAGAAAAAGGGTTTTATGTGCTTCATTTTCAGAACGAAAGTAAAGAAGTAGAAAACTTTGAAAGGAAAATAAATAATGCCTTTATACAAATTCACTTTTGTTTAAGAGGGAAATCTAAATTTTTATTTAATAATGGCACCTACTCTTTTGATGTTCTAGACAATAGAGCAATTTTATTATACAATCCGCAAGGAGTTTTACCCATCAATTTAGAGATTCAACCAAAAACAACATTGGTTTCATTGTTAATTTCTATCGAAAAATTTCACTCCTTATTTTCTAAAGAATCTGGTTACATTCCTTTTTTAAGTAATGAGAACAGTAACAAGAAATATTACGATGACACAGAAATAAAACCAACTGTTTCTATTATTTTACAACAAATTATCAATTCTAAAACAAATAACTCTATTAGAGATTTATATGTTAGAGGTAAAGTATACGAATTGTTAAGCATCCATTTTCAGAAAGAAGAAAATCCAGAAGGCGAGTTTTGTCCGTTTTTAGTAGATGAACAGAATGTTTTAAAAATTAGAAAAGCCAAAGAAATTATTATTGCAAGAATGGCAGAACCACCAAGTTTGCAAGAACTAGCAAATGAAATTGGTTTAAACATAAAAAAATTAAAAGAAGGTTTTAAACAAATTTACGGAGATACTGTTTATAGTTTTCTGTTTGATTATAAAATGGAATACGCTAGAAAATTGTTAGAGAGCAATCAATTTAATGTAAATGAAGTTGGTGTAAAAGTTGGTTATAGTACATCTAGCCATTTTATAGCAGCATTTAAAAAGAAATTTGGCACAACGCCTAAGAAGTATGTAATGAGCTTAAAAGAGTAAGCAAAAATAAAAGTACATCTTTTTAAAAAACTTTGAAACAAAATTAATTTGGAACAATTAACACATTACGATATAGAAAACAATCAAAAACAATTTCCGATAACAATTGTTTGCGATGCCATTAGAACACCTGAAAACATAGGAATGTGTTTTAGAATTTCGGAAAGTTTTGGAGTGCAAAAAATTTATTTTCACGAGAATTCACCTTCTACAGAAAATAGAATTGTAAAAAAAACGGCAAGAAATACGGTAAATCAAATTGAACATGACGTTTACAACAATTTTGATGCGCTAATACAGCAATTAAAGCAAGAAGGAAACACCATTATTGGTATAGAAATTACTGATAAAAGCATCGATATTCAAGATTTTAATTTTAAAAATTATGAAAAAATCGTATTACTTTTGGGGAGCGAAAGAAATGGAATTGAAAACATAAATTTACTGGACGAAACAATTGCAATACCAATGTACGGTAGAAACTCTAGTATGAATGTAATACATAGTTTAGCGATTACATTATATGAAGTTACAAATCAGTTGGCAATAAGCAGTAAGCAGTAAGCAGTAAGCAGTAAGCAGTAAGCAGTAAGCAGTAAGCAGTAAGCAGTAAGCAGTAAGCAGTAAGCAGTAAGCAGTAAGCAGTAAGCAGTAAGCAGTAAGCAAAAATAAAATTCTGAAACAAGTTCAGAATAAAAAATAAAATAACAAAAGTCTATTTTTTCAATCTAAAAACTTGAAATTTTAAAACTTTGAAACTTTTTTAAATGAAGGGAATATTACTTAACAATTTAGGATCACCAGACTCTACAGAAACACAAGACGTTAAAAATTATTTAGGAGAATTTTTAATGGATGAACGCGTAATTGACATTCCGTATTGGAAACGTTGGTTACTAATTAACGGAATTATACTACAAACAAGACCAAAAAAAGCAGGTGCCGCTTATAAGAAAATCTGGTGGAAAGAAGGTTCTCCGTTAGTGGTAATATCTCAAAGATTTACAGATAAAGTGATTAAAAAAGTAGACCTACCAGTTGCCTTGGCAATGCGCTATGGTTCTATGACCATGGAAAAAGGGATTAAAGAATTGGTTGATAAAGGGGTTACAGAAATTTTTTTAGCGCCATTATATCCTCATTACGCAATGTCTTCCTACGAGACAGTTGTTGTAAAAGCTGAAGAAATTTTAGCTGAGAAATACCCACAAGTAAAATTAGACGTTTTACCTGCCTTTTATAACGAGCCTGATTATATAAAAGCAATGAGTAATAACATTGCCAATCATTTAGAAGGGTTTGATTACGATCATATTTTATTTTCTTACCATGGAATTCCAGAGCGTCATATCATGAAATCAGACGTTACCAAAAACCACTGTAAAATAGATGGTTCTTGTTGCGAGCGTAACTCTGTTGCACATCACACATGTTACAGACATCAATGTTTTGAAACAACCAAAGAAATTGCGAAAACCTTAAATTTAAAAGAAGGCACGTATAGCAATTCTTTTCAATCTCGTTTATTAAAAGACCCTTGGTTAAAACCTTATACCGATTTCGAAATTGAGAAATTTCCAGGTGAAGGTAAAAAGAAATTAGCCGTTGTTACACCAGCTTTTGTTGCAGATTGTTTAGAAACTTTAGAAGAAATTGCCATGGAAGGTAAAGACGAATTCATGAAGTTTGGTGGTAAAGATTACAAACACATACCATGTATGAATGACAATGACGATTGGGTAGATGTAATGGTGAAATGGATTAACGATTGGAAGAACAAGTAAAATTATAAGAAGCTATTTCCTGCTTTACATTATATCTTTTTTCTTCTGTTCTCGATACAAATTTGCAAAAAAGCAAATTCACTCAAACTGACAGAAAAAAGGATGCCATTTCAAATGCAAAGCATTCAACGACTCAATAAAAATTTTAAAGTGGAGTTAATCAGGGCTAAACTTGTTTGCAAACAAATAGTGAAACATAAAGCACATTTAAGTTTTCATATTTCATTTCGAAAATAACTTTCTTAATCGATTGAGAAATCTAAAGATAAATAAATTTTAGACACTCTTAATACTTCTTTCGAGATGACATCGATAAGAATAAATAAAAATTAAAAGATTATGGATTTCCTATACGTAAAAGCACTTCACATTATTTTTGTTGTTACTTGGTTTGCAGGGTTATTTTACATTGTTCGTCTATTTATGTATCACGTAGAAGCAGAAAAAAAACCAGAACCTGCTAAAGAAATTTTACAAACTCAATACAAATTAATGAGCAAAAGATTGTGGTATATAATTACCTGGCCCTCTGCTATTTTAGCAAGTTTTTTTGCTTTCTGGATGTTGTATAAAAATCCTGTTTATTTAGAAATGCCTTGGATGCACATAAAACTTACTTTTGTTTTAGCATTATATGTTTATCACGGCTTATGTCATAAAATATACAAACAGCTACAGAATGATGTTATAAAATACACAGCATTCAAATTAAGAATTATAAACGAAGCACCAACAATTATTTTATTTGCAGTAGTCTTTTTAGTAACACTAAAATCTGCCATAAATTGGATTTGGGGCGTTGTAGGTATTATCCTTTTTGGAGTAATATTGATGTTAGGGATTAGACTCTACAAAAAAATAAGAGAAAAAAGATCTTGGGAAAAAGCTGAGAGAGAAGTTTTGGAAAGTGATGATAAAAAAGAATAAGTAAATAAAACTCATTTCAACATAAACTATTTTAAAAATTGATCTCTTTGATTAAAAAATATGAAAAATAAAATTTTAGCATTCTCTATCCTTATCATCTTATTTTCTTGCACTTCTAATGATGACCAACCAGAATTTTATGGATTGGGAGATTTTAGCGGTAATTTTAGAGTTAGACAATTTACCCCTTCAATACAAACATATTGTACAGGTAGTTCTGTTGACGACTCTATTGATTTAATCATTAATTCTGATGACAGCTTTATTCATAGAAAATACAAAAGAGATGCTAATAATAATTGTGTATACTCAGAAACCTTAACTGGTAAATTTACAATAACCCATAGCCGTTATAATAAAATTTGGGGATCTTTTAAATACGACAACTCTGATGTTGAAAACTACTTTAGTCTCAATCCAATTATTGACGGAAAACATCACGAAATTATTTTTGACTTTGAAAATCCTAACACGGAAAATCCTAACCAAATATTTTTTTACAGAATCGATTAAATTACCCTCTTATACTTTGTTCAAACGGAATTCTATTTACAATAGACCTACCTAGAGTAACTTCATCTGCATATTCTAATTCATCACCCACAGAAATTCCTCGTGCAATTGTAGATGTTGTAATCTCAAATTTTTCTATTTGTTTAAAAATATAAAAGTTAGTCGTATCACCTTCCATCGTAGAACTTAAAGCAAAAATCAACTCTTTTACTTCTCCGCTTTCTACTTTTTTAACTAAACTTTCTATTTTTAAATTCTGAGGACCAATTCCTTCAATCGGAGAAATTTTTCCTCCCAAAACATGGTACAATCCATTAAATTGAGATGTACTTTCTATCGCCATAACATCCCTAATATCTTCTACCACACAGACAATCTCCGGCTTTCTTTTTACATTATTGCAAATATCACACAAAGCTGTATCAGAAATATTATGACACTTTTCACAATTCTTTACATCATTTCTTAAATGCAATAAAGCTTCCGATAGAAACTTTGTATTGTCCGAAGGTTGTTTTAATAAATGTAATACCAAACGCAATGCAGTTCTCTTACCAATTCCGGGTAAACGAGACACCTCATTTACGGCGTTTTCTAAAAGTTTTGATGAAAAATCCATAACTGCAAATTTAACTCAATAAAAAGAAAAGATTCAAGAAAAACATTCTTTTATAATTGAAATACTTATCTATTTTCTTTCCCCTAATATCTATTCTCTATTCACTAAAAATCCTATATTGTGCATCATAATTCAACATTCGTAATTACTACATGCAACCACTTTACATACTACTATTAATAGTCGCTTATTTTACCGTATTAATCGGTATTTCTTACCTCACCGGAAAATCTGCAGACAACAAAACCTTTTTTAAAGCAGACAACGCTTCACCTTGGTATTTAGTTGCCTTTGGTATGATTGGTGCTTCACTTTCTGGAGTTACCTTTATTTCGGTTCCTGGTTGGGTAGAAACAGATTCTATGAGCTATTTTCAAATGGTTTTGGGTTATGTTGTTGGATATGCCATTATTGGTTTGGTTTTACTTCCGTTGTATTACAAACTAAATTTAACGTCTATATACACCTATTTACAAGATCGTTTTGGTAATTATTCTTACAAAACTGGTGCTAGTTTCTTTTTACTTTCTAGAATAGTTGGCGCTGCATTCAGACTCTTTTTAGTAGCAAATGTGTTACAAGCAATTTTATTTGACGCTTACGGAGTTCCGTTTTGGGTAACCGTTTCTATCACAATTCTCTTAATTTGGTTATATACTTTTAAAGGAGGTATCAAAACCATTGTTTGGACGGACACTTTACAAACCTTATTTATGCTAATTGCAGTAGGCGTTTGTATTTACACCATTTCAAGCGAAATGAAAATTGACAATCTATTTACCTATGTTGCCGATAGTAAAATGTCTAAAACCTTCTTTTTTGATGATATAAAGGCTGGAAATTATTTCTGGAAACAATTTTTATCTGGTGCATTTATTGCCGTTGTAATGACCGGTTTAGACCAAGATATGATGCAAAAAAACTTAACCTGTAGAAATTTAAAAGATGCTCAGAAAAATATGTTTTGGTTTACCATTGTGTTGGTAATTGTCAACTTTTTCTTTTTAGCTTTAGGTGTTTTATTAACAGATTACGCACAACAAGCAGGAATTGAAGCACACAAAGACGAGCTTTTTCCTATTATTGCAACACAAGGAAACTTAGGTTTGGCTACTGCTCTATTCTTTTTATTGGGTTTAATTGCAGCAGCTTATTCTAGTGCAGACTCTGCGCTAACATCTTTAACTACTTCTTTTAGTATTGATATTTTAGAGATTGATAAAAAGAAGGATAAAGATGAACAAGAAAAAATAAGAAAGAAGATTCATATTATTTTCTCTTTTGTCTTGATTGCAACCATTTTAATCTTTAAATATTTTATTGCAGATGCAAGTGTTATTGCTAAAATATTCACATTTGCAGGCTATACATACGGACCTTTATTAGGTTTATATGCTTTTGGAATGTTTACCAAAATAAAAGTAAAAGATAAATTAATACCTGCCATTTGTATAATTGCTCCGATTCTTACGTATGTAATTAGTTATTATTCTAAACAAAAATTAGGTTTTGACTTTGGCTTTTTTGTGTTGGTTTTAAATGGCCTTTTAACTTTTATTGGACTGTATTTAGCGAAGAAGTAATTTAGTTTGTTTCTAACTTTGTTTTTAGATAAATTCGCTAACTTCTGATATAATTATTAAAACGAGGATATATCATCAAATAAATGAACCATTTGGTTATAATTTGATACTTAATGAATTTGAAAAGTATAATTTTGAGATAGTATTTCACCAAAATCACAAGACTGGATAAAAAATGATATCAAAAAAATTCTTAAAACAACAAATGTTAGTATAAAATCGAGTGATTCGTTATTAGAACTATAATAACCAATTGCAACACCGTATAAATTTTATTGCGGTTTTAGCTCACTTGGAAAATTCATCCTTATATCATCAAAAAAATAGTTTGCATTATTAACACCGACACTTTTACGTTACTTTTAGCTGCTAAAAAGTTTAATGTTACTATTATTTATGAAAAACAACACTACTTTAAGTATATAAATTGTTAAAAACACTAGAATAACAAATCCTATGAACAACAGAATAATAGCCTTTTTTATAATTATCTTATTAAGTAGTTGCGTAACATACAATTATAAAAAACAGGGGTTTGTAACCAAGAAAGAATACTTAAAAGAAATTCCTTTTACCTACGAAAACGGATTTATATTTATACCAGTAACAATTCAAGAAAAAGAGTATAATTTCCTTCTTGATACAGGAGCTGAATTAAACCTAATTGCCCCAACAATATCAAGTGAATTAAATGTAAAACAGCTAAAAAAAGGAACTGTTTCAAATGGTAGTGATTCAGTAAAAAAAGTAGAGAGAGTTCAAATAAATTCTATAAAAATAGCAGGTATTGAATTCCGGGAGACTGTTAGTTTAATTTGGGACGTATCTAAATTTGGAAAATATATTAGATGTAAAAAAATAGACGGTATCATTGGAAATAATTTGATGAGAAAAGCCAATTGGCAAATAGATTATCAAAAGCAAACTATTAGAATTACAGATAACAGTGAAAGATTTGAAATATCAAGTAATTCTAAAAAAGTAAAAATGAATTCTGAAGAGGTTGGTAATATTCATTTTAACCTAAAAATAGGTCAAAAATCAAATTATTTTACTTTTGACACTGGGTTTAATGGCTTTATTCAAACAGGAGATACAACTTTATTAAAAAACAATCCGTCGATTACAAAGGTTGGAATAAAAGGTTTTAATTTTACAGGAGCAAAACAAGGAGAGACACACTTTAAAAAGCTAGATAGTTTTCAAATAAACGAACAACTATTTAAGCAACCTTCTTACCTCTTAATTAAACCAGGAAACTCTTCCCTTTTAGGTAATGACTTTTATGAAAACTACACCATTACAATAGACTGGAAAAATGATTATTTAATTTTAGATAAGACAGAAAAATTAGATTCTATTCTGCCAAATATTTACGAAGTTGGTTTTTTTACAGATTATGAAAATAATACAGTTACAGTAGCTAACATATATGATAAAAGCAAACTGGTTGGAAAAATAAAGCCGAATTCAAAAGTGCTAAAAATCAACAATATAGATTTAATTGAGTTAAAAATAACAGGTAAATTCTGTGACTTGTGGAAAAAAGAATGGAAAAAGTTAATTACCAACGACATTTTAAAAATTGTTATAGAATCTGATGGAATACAACAAACAGTAGAGATAAACAAAATTAAAACACCTTGGTAATATCCTATAAAATTAACTACAGGTTTTAACCTATTTTATAAAGTAGTAAGTTGCCGATTTACTTTCGCCTTTTAGTACTTAAAACAAGTAAAAAATCTTAAAAAACAATAATTCCTGTTTGTATAAATTAATATCATGAAAAAATCAATTTCAATTATTGGCTCCGGACCTTCTACCCTACTTTTAGCCGCTTTTTTAGATACCAAAAAATTTGATATTACTATTTATGAAAAAAATAAAACAGCAGGAAGAAAACTATTAGTCGCAGGAAAAGGTGGCTTTAATTTGACACATTCAGAACCTATTCTAGATTTTATTGAACGCTATACTCCTAATGATGTTTTAAAAGATGCTTTACTAAGTTTCACCAATGATGATTTTAGAAATTGGTTACAATCCATAGGAATTCCTACGTATATTGGTAGTAGCAAAAGAATTTATCCAGAAGAAGGTATAAAACCAATTATTGTTTTAAATACTATTTTAAATCATTTAAAAGGAAAAGGAATTGTTTTTAAATACGAACATACTTTTTCTGGTTGGGATGCAGAAAATAATTTAATAGTTAATGATGCAATTATTCATTCTGATTATACCATTTTCTCTTTAGGCGGTGCAAGTTGGAAAATTACTGGTTCTGACGGAAGTTGGTTAGAAACGTTTCAAGAAAAAGGTGTAAACACGACTCCGTTTGAAGCTTCTAATTGTGCTTTTAAAATTGATTGGAATCTAGATTTCATCAAAGAAAACGAAGGAAACCCTTTAAAAAACATTGCTATTTCTTGTGCTGACAAAACACAAAAAGGAGAAGCTGTAATTACCAAATTTGGAATAGAAGGAAATGCTATTTACGCATTGAGTCCGCAGATTAGAACACAACTAAAATCCGAAGAAAAAGCAATGGTTTACATCGATTTTAAACCTACTTTTTCACTAGAAGAAGTGAGCAATAAAATTATAAATCCCTCTTTTAAAAACACCACACAAATTTTAAAAAAAGGATTAAAATTAAGCACTTCTCAAATAGAGTTACTTAAAATGCATCTTTCTAAAGAAGCATATCTAGATGCAACAATTTTATCAAAATATATTAAAAAATTTCCTATAGAAATTACAGGCTTAGGAAAGTTAAATGCTGCCATCTCTACGGTTGGTGGAATTGAATTAAATGCAGTAGACACTCATTTTCAGCTACATAAAATTCCAAATCAATTTTGTATTGGAGAAATGTTAAATTGGGATGCTCCAACTGGAGGATATTTAATTCAAGGTTGTGCAAGTTCTGGAGTTTATCTTGCAAAACATATCAATAAAAATCTTTAAAAAGGGGGATTTAGAGTGTTAATACTCTTAAAATATTCTGTATTTTTACTCTATAGAATTTATATATAATGTCTAAAGATTTAAGTAATTACAGAAAATCCTACGAAAAACAAGAACTTTTAGAAAGTACTTGTCCAGAAAATCCTATGGAATTTTTCCAAACTTGGTTTCTAAAAGCCGATACATCAAACATGGTAGATGAAAGTAATGCCATGACTGTATCTTCCATTGGTTTAGATGGTTTTCCTAAAAGCAGAGTTGTTTTATTAAAAAAGTTCACTTGGGAAGGTTTTATTTTTTACACCAATTACAATTCAGAAAAAGGAAAAGCAATTGCAGCCAATAACAATATCTGTTTATCTTTCTTCTGGCCTGCGCTAGAACAACAAATTATTATAAAAGGAAACGCAGAAATATTAGCCGAAAACTTATCTGACGGTTATTTTGAATCTAGACCAGACGGTAGCAAATTAGGTGCTTGGGCATCTAACCAAAGTGATATAGTTACTTCTAGAGAAGAATTAGATGGTAACCTAAAAACTTTTGAAAACAAATTTGAAGGAAAAGAAATACTAAGACCTAAGCATTGGGGAGGTTATTTGGTAAAACCAATTTCTATAGAATTTTGGCAAGGGAGACCAAATAGAATGCATGACAGAATAAGATATACCTTAGAAGAAGATTTTTCTTGGAAAAAAGAAAGATTAGCACCATAAATTTTTATATTTACAACTCAACAATTAGAATTGAATGAAAACTTTATACATTGTTAGACATGCAAAATCTTCTTGGGAATACTCAGGAATAGAAGATATTGACAGACCTCTAAAAAAACGCGGCATAAAAGACGCACATTTAATGTCTAAATTCTTATCAACAGAAATAGACAGACCAGATGTTTTTGTATCAAGTAGTGCCAATAGAGCATTACATACATCAATTATTTTTTGTGAAAACTTCGAGTTTCCTTTATCAAACCTTCAAGTAAAAAGACAATTATATAGCTTTAGTGATGGTTATTTGGTAAAAACAGTAAATGCTTTAGATGACGGCTTTAATTCTGCCATCATTTTTAGTCATGATCACGGTATCAATACCTTTGTAAATAAGTTTGGTAACAAACCTATTTCGCATGTATCAACTTGCGGAGTTGTAGGTATTCAGTTCGAAGATAAACATTGGAAAAACATAAAAAAAGGGAAAACGTTTATGATAGAATTCCCTAAGAACCATAAATAAAATAGTTTGTTAGAAATTAAAAAATATGGAGCTATAGACATTGGATCAAATGCAATTAGATTACTAATATCCAACGTTATAGTATCTGACGACAAAGAGCCTCAGTTTAAAAAATCTTCTTTAGTACGTGTTCCTATTCGTTTAGGAGCAGATGCTTTTGTTGGCGGAATTATCTGCGAGAAAAACATTACCAGAATGATTAATGCTATGGAAGCATTTAAATTATTAATGGATGTAAATGGTGTAGAAAGGTATAAAGCCTGTGCAACCTCTGCAATGAGAGAAGCAGAAAACGGTAAGGAAGTTGTTGAAAAAATTTTTAAAGAAACTGGTGTAAAAATTGATATTATTGGTGGTAAAGAAGAAGCCGCTATAATTTCATCTACAGATCTAAATCAATTAATACAAGGTGATAATTCTTACCTTTATGTTGATGTTGGTGGTGGTAGTACAGAGTTTACCATATTTTCTGAAGGTAAAATTCTTACTTCAAAATCTTTTAAAATGGGAACAGTACGTTTGTTAAGTAACAAAAAAGCTGTGAACAAAGAAATGTTTGCCAACGTAGAAAAATGGATAAAGAAAAATACTAAAGATTTAAAGAAAGTATCTTTAATTGGTTCTGGCGGTAACATTAATAAGTTATTTAAAATGTCTGGACGAGCAGAAGGAAAACCTATTTCTTATATTTATCTAAATGCTCAATATCAATTCTTAAAACAAATGACTTATGATGAACGCATTTCTGAGTTAAGTTTAAACCCAGATAGAGCAGATGTTATTATACCAGCAACCAAAATTTACTTGTCTGCTATGAAATGGAGTGGCGCTAGAAAAATTTATGTTCCTAAAATTGGACTTTCTGACGGAATAATTAAAAGCTTATTTTACAATAAGTTGTAATTTTTTTATGATTTCTTTAACATAATTTGTATTTTTGAGTAACGTGATGTGACTTACTAAAAAAGTTTGTGTCATAAAATTGAACTATTAACACAAAATACAAGTTTATTATGAAAAAAATTTTACTAAGTGCTACATTATTAATGTTTGGAGCAGCAGCGTTTGCTCAAGACTTACCACAGAATCCAGAACCAGGAAAGTGTTATGTTCGATGTAAAACTCCAGAAGTTTGGAAAAACGAAGATGTAACGATAGAAGTAGCTCCGGCTTACAAAAAAATTGTTACACATCCTGCAGAATACAACACAATAACAGAAAGAGTTCTAATTAAAGAAGCTGGACAACGTTTAGTTGTTGTACCTGCTGTATGGGAAAACAAAACAGTTAGCTATACTGCCAAAGTAGATGCAAATAAGTTAAGTGTAGTTAATGCTACTTTTAATTCAGATTCTCAAACAATAGAAACAAAAGCTGCTTCTGCTAATTGGGAAATGAGTGAAAAAGCACCTGATTGTGAATCTAGCGACCCTAACGACTGTAGATACTGGTGTTTTGTACCTGTTGCTGCTCAATATGTAACAGTACCTTTAACTAAATTAGATAAAGACGCAACTACTGTATCTAACAAAGTTCCTGGATATGATAAAACATATACTACTAAAGTAATGGTAACGCCACCAACTACTAAATCTATTGAAATTCCTGCAGAATACGGAAGCATCAATAAAACAGTTTTAGTAAAAGATGCATGGCAAGAAGAAGTTACTGTTGATGCTAAATACAAAACAGTTACTAAAGAAATTTTAGTTAATAAAGGAGGCTTAACAACTTGGAAAGAGGTTGAATGTGAATTAGTAAACAATACAATTTTACCAATTAACTGGAATTTAGGAAGCGCTACTTTAACTTCTACAGCTAAAGGAATTATCGATACAAGATTATTACCTGTTTTAAAAACTGGTGTATCTGTAGCTTTAGAATCTCATACAGACTCTAGAGGTACTAAATCATCTAACCAAGACTTGTCTGAAAGAAGAGCTCAAGCAGTAACTAACTATTTAATTTCTAAAGGTATTAACCCAAGTAAATTAACTGGTAATGGTTACGGTGAAGCTAAATTAACTAACAGATGTGCTGATGGTGTTTCTTGTACAGAAGCGCAACACAGAGCTAATAGAAGAACTACATTTAGAGTAGTGAATGAAAAATAATTTTATTTTTCTAATATAATTTAGAACAACAAAAACCGAAGCATATTGCTTCGGTTTTTGTTGTTCTAAAACTATATATAATGAACCTATAACGGAAAGTGTTGTTAAGTTATAAGTATATTTTTTAATAATTTTCGATAACAGATTGAATAAAAGGATAATAATAATCGGTAAGAATTAATCCTTTTTTATAGCCGATCATTTTACCTTTATGATTTACAAACACTAACGTAGGAAAAGATCTTATTTTAAATTTTCTCTTTAATTCATTATTTACTTCTAAAGTCTCCGCAGAAATTAAATCTACATTTCTAGGACTATCTGCCTCATACAATACTAAATCTTTATCTGCTATAGCCTTAAATTTTTCTGTATGAAAAAGTTTCTTATCTAAAATAATACAGGGACCACACCAATCTGATCCTGTAAAATAAATAAGTACTGGTTTATTTTCTTTTTTAGACTTCTTTAAAGCATCGTTAAAAGAAGGTTCCCAGTTTATATGAACTGAATCTTCTATATTAACTTCTTGCTTTTCTATTGGGTGTTCTTGTGCTACAATATATGTAATGGAAAAAAAACAAATAGTAAATCCTAAAATAACTTTTTTCATGAATGGTAATTTCATCAAAAATATCAAAAATAATACCATAAAAAAAACTCCATAGAAAATTCCCCTTAATTAGGCGTTAAAAGAAGATAGTATCTCTCAATTAAAAAAGTAAATCCGGTAAAAACATTAGGAATAAAAAAAGAAAAAGCCGTAATTAGAAAATTACGACCTTAGGTTATTCTTAGAATATAATAAATTCAATCCCCCAATTTAATTATTATGTATTATCGTCAGAATAAATACAAATATATAAAAAATATAAATATTTTTCAAGATAACTGTAACATTTAGTTATTAATTATGGTAAATTCAAAATAATGATAAGAATAATATAATATTATTAAATAGCTAAGAAATTTTGAGCACTATTATATGAATCTTAAATGTATCGAATTATCCTTTTATTATTTCAGAGAGAAAGTTTCTCTTTCGGATATAATATTAGAAAGAATGAAATATTAAAAATAAATGTATAAACCTAGCTTCTTATTTTAATAAACCTAAGGTCTTGGTACGTTGAATTTTATTTGTTTCGGTATCTATAAAACTAGCAACAAAATAAATTTCTTTTGGAATCTCGAATTTAGTAAGTGTTTTTAATTGCTTTATTTTTAATTTTAAGGCTACTTCTTCATCTAATGATGCAAATGGTTGTTCTATCATTAAAACAAGCTTCTGCCCTAGCTTATCATCTGATATACCTGCAACAAAAAAACGTTTGCTTATTATTTTCGATAACTTTTCTTCTATTTTTTCTGGATGCAATTTTACTCCTCCTGAGTTTATTACATTATCTAAACGACCTAACCATTCAAATTGATCATCAGAAACTAAATGAATGATATCATTTGTAAAAATCACTTCATTGGAAACCTTTGGCGCTTTAATTACCAGACAGTTTCTAACATCTTTATAGATTTCTACATTTGGTAGTGTTTTATAAAAGTCCTTTTGAAAAGATTCATTACTATTATTGTTTTGTAATGATGAAAAACTATTCAACCTTTTAACGGCAATATGAGTAATGGTTTCCGTCATCCCGTAAGTTGCAAAAACACTACAATTAGAAGCCTGAATTTTATCTTGTAATTGACTAGAAACTACGCCTCCACCAACAATTAATTTTTTAATTAAATTTAAAGACTTGATAGAATTCTCCAACTGTAACGGAACCATTGCAGAAAAATCATACTGTTTTTTTATCCCACGTAGTGGATAAGAAGATGGTGCTACCATATCTAAATGCCAGCCTAAGATTAAAGCACGAATCAACATCATTTTACCCGCAATGTATTCTGTAGGCAAACATAACAATGCTGTTGTATTTTCTTTTAAATCAAAAAAACTACCAGTAGCCAAAGCAGAATTGATCATCTGCTTTTTATGCAATTTTATGTTTTTTGGAACACCTGTAGAACCAGAAGTTTTCACTGTAATAAAAGCATCGGCTGAAAACCAACTTTCTAAAAATGGATATATTTCATCAGAAAAACGAGATGTATACGATAGAATTTCATCTACAGAAGCAAATGAAACCTCATTTAATTGAAAGTTGCTATGAAACTTATCTATTTTCAATCTTCTAAAATTCTATAATTTTCTTTTAAATTAACAGGTTCAGTAATCTTACCTGTTAGTTTTTCTTTCCAATTTTTCCATCCATATTTTTTAGAAAAAATAAATAATAGAATTGGATATAAAACCAACACAGGAAAAAACATTTCCCACCCTACAGAAGGTTCTGAGGTATCTACATACAATGCATCCGTTTGAAAAACAGTCCAATTTGTAGTTACAAAAAATGCAGCTACAATATTATTTATAGCATGTAAACCAATTGCCAATTCAGTTCCTTCGTCCATTAAGGTGGTAATTCCGTAAAAGAATCCTGTTCCAATATAAAAAACCATAGAAATGTAACCTAGTTTCTCTACCTCTGGATTTGCGCCATGTAATAACCCAAAACAAACTGAAGTGATAATTAAAGGCACCCATCTATTTTTAGCTAAAATACCCAAACCTTGCATAAAGTATCCTCTAAACAACAACTCTTCAAAACTAGTTTGAAAAGGTAAAAACAAAAAAGAAACTGCTATTAAAGTAAAGAAAGGTATCGGTTTAAAATTCCACTCATAACTTTCTGGAGACAGAAAAATACCACTCATAATTACAACGGCAGAAACGATTCCCCAAGTAATAAAGCCAAACCAAAAACGTTTCCAATCTATCGACTTTCTACTGGTAACCAAAGATGTTAAAGTTCTTTTATGAATGTACTTAATTGCTATTAAAAGACTGACTAAGCCAAAAAAGAACATTAAGATCATAAAAAAAAGGAAGAGATTTTTATCGATATCTAACGTCATAAAATTATTTTGAGCCGCCGCAGTAAACCCTGCTATATCTACAGAATGCATATAAGCTAAAACTGTTAAAGGCAATACACCTACAATTTGCCAGCCAACAAAAACCACCATGATGGTTAATACCCAATGAAACCATTCATTTTTTCCTTTATATGCTTGTTGTATAAAATTCATATTTATAAATTAAAATCCCAATTTTGAGTTTGATTATAATGCAAAGCTCCATTTTTAACTTCTAACGGACTCGTAAAATTATTTGTAAACAAGCCACCTGTTCCTAAGCCTTGTGGTAAATTACTTTTTAATGTATGTGTAAATTGCACAATAGCATTCAAGCCAATATTACTTTCTAATGCAGAAGTTATCCACCAATCAGCATTTATTGCTTCTGCACATTTAATCCATTCTAAACTCCCGGCAAAACCACCAATTAAACTCGGTTTTAAAATGATAAACTGAGGTTGAATTGTTTGTAACATTTGTTTTTTGGCTTCGGATGAAAATATACCTATCAACTCTTCATCCAATGCAATTGGCAAAGGTGTCTTGGCACATAAAACAGCCATTTCTTGAACTTGCCCTTGTTTGATGGGTTGTTCTATAGAATGAATTTCTAATTCTGATAAACGCTTTAATTTTTCTAACGCATTTTTAGGATTAAAAGCACCATTTGCATCTACCCTTAATTCTATTTCTTTGGATGAAAATTCTTTTCGGATGGATTTTAACAATGCTATTTCTGCTTCAAAATCAATAGCACCAATTTTCATTTTGATGCAAGAAAAACCAGATTCTAATTTTTCTTTGATTTGCTTTTTCATAAACGCTTTTTCTCCCATCCAGATAAGTCCATTTATGGCAATAGCTTCATTTCCATTTGTAAATTCTGATGGAAACAATGTAAACTTATCTTCGCTTTTAAGGGATAAAAAAGCCTGTTCTAGTCCAAATTGTATGGATGGAAATTCACAAAGCTCTTTAAGCAAAAACACCAAACCTTTGTTAATATTTGTACAAGCCCAAATTAGTTTTTCTTCATAATTAACAACATCATCTATACTTAAACCTCTAAACAAACCAGTTTCACCAATACCTGTTTTACCATTTTGCTCTAAAATAATAAACCACGTTTCTTTGGTTCTTAAAATTCCACGTGAAGTTCCACTTGGATTTTTAAAATTGAGGATATATTTTTTATGAGTAGCGTGTATCAAAAGAATTTATTTTTTATAAAATATTTATATGAATACCGTCTTTTTAGTGCTTTACCACAGCTAATAAAATATTTTTAACGGTCTTTTCAACAAAAAAAGAAGAATTAATCTTCTGTTTTATCTTCTACAAAAGCTTTAAAATTATCTAAATAAGATTGATCTTGCTCCATGAATGTTCCTTTAAAATAGGGAAAAACACAAGCCATTAGAAAGGTGTCACTTTGGCAACTTGCATTTAAAGTAACGGTGGTAACTCCGTCTTTTTCTGTAAAAATATAATCGTCTTTTTTAAGCATACCCTGTGCATTAAAAAACAAGGTTACTTTTTCATTAGGTACATATGCCAACACCTTTTCGGTCATTGTAATTTCTTGCCCTTGGTTTAAAACCACTATTTTATAGATGCTTCCTATTTTTCCTGGATTTTCATTAACTACCTCAAAAGACTGTACTTCTGGAATCCAGTTATTTACATCCTCCGAATTATTAAAAGCTGTAAAAACCTCGTCTACAGACTTATCTATAGACACTTCTGCCGTATACGTTGTTTCTTTTACAATTAAACCTGTTAGTAAAAAAATCACTATAAAGGTAGATATGATTATTAATATTACTTTTATTGTTTTCATTTTATAATTTTATATTTCCTCCTATTTCTAATATAACTAATTCTTTATTTTTTGATGAGAATTTAATTTTGGCATCATTTACATCTATTTCAATTGGAAGAAAAGTATCAAAATGACAGCCTATTATTTTGGTACACTCCACTAAATCACTTGCAATAATTGCGTCTTCAACTCCCATTGTAAACGTATCTCCAATAGGAAAAATAGCCGCATCAAGTTTTGTTGTTAAAGGAATTAGTTTCATATCCATGGTAACAGCAGTATCTCCTGCAACATATAAGTTTTTATCTTTAGATGAAATAACAAAACCACCTGGCTCACCGCCATACGTGCCATCTGCAAAAGATGAAGTATGAATTGCATTTACATATTTGGCAGAAAAGTGCTCCGTTTTAAAAGTCCCTCCATGATTTAATGCAGTTACTTCTAAATCTTTTGCACCATAGTACATGGCTATTTCATAGTTAGAAACAATGACTGCCTTTGTTCTTTCTGCAATTATTTCTACATCTAAAACATGGTCTTGATGCGCGTGAGTTAATAAAATAAAATCTGCTTTAAGAGTAGAAATATCTATATGAGAAGCCAATGCATTCCCCGAAATAAACGGATCTACTAAAATAGTTACTTTATTAATTTCTATAGAAAAACAAGAATGCCCTAAATATTTAATCTTCATATTTTACAATTATAATTGAATTCTAATTTACAATATTTGTCCAATTCCAAAAAGGATTGCAAACAAAAAAGTACTCAATGCTACTTTCTTTAATTCACTATCTAATTCCGAAGGTATCGTGTTGTTTGCAACAGTTTTTACGTTTTTAATTAATGGCACAAAAGCCATCAAGAAAATAAGTTGATAAACAAATTTAAAATCTAAAAAAGTATATATACAAGCAGTAATTAAAGCACCAAAAATCAATCCATAATGGTATTTTTTTGCCTTTAATATTCCTAACTTTACCACTAGGGTATTTTTATTATTTTTTTGATCCTCTTCCCTATCTCGTAAATTGTTAAGGTTTAAAACTGCTGTACTAAGCAAGCCAACAGATATTGCGGGTAGAAAAATAGTATAATCCACCTGTTTTGTGTACAAGAAATAACTACCTACTACACTTAACAAACCAAAGAATAGAAAAACAAAAATATCTCCAAAACCACTATAACCATAGGCTGAATTACCAACTGTATATTTTATAGCTGCTGCAATAGAAGCAATTCCTAAGCCTAAAAATAATATTGAATACCCAAAATTTTCTTTTCCGAATGAAACATAAATTAGCAATAACGCAATTATCAACGTAATAATTGTTGTAATTATCATGGCAGATTTCATTTGTTTCGGAGTAATTGCTCCTGATGAAACCATACGTGCTTCTCCTGTTCTATTTTTATCGGAGCCTTTAATTCCGTCTCCATAATCGTTTGCAAAATTAGACAATACTTGAAAACCAATAGTGGTTAAAATTGCTAACCAAAAAATAGGCGATTCTAAAATTGAAATCTGATTATTTAACTGATCACTTCCTAAAAAACTTCCAACAATAATCCCTGAAACCGATAAAGGTAAGGTTCTTAATCGTGCTGCTTTTACGTAACTTTTTACATCCATAAATCTGTACTACTTTCCACTTTAAATAAAGTATAATTGTAAATTTTTATCGCCTCGCTTTTTTCTATACAAGGAAGTTTAATTTCTCCAGAAGCGGTTTGAAAAACCAAATCTACAACCTTATTTCTTTCTTGAAAAAAAGTTTGCATCATTTTAATATTTTGAACCTTAAAAAACGGTAAATATGTTAAATGAGTGTCAAAAACTCCAGAACCAACTAGTAAAACATCATCGCTTATTTTATAAAATCTTTTATTGAATATTAGATGGACAAAAAGGATAAACAAAGGAACCAATAAAACATTCCCGAAGAAAACCAATCCATCTAAAAAAGTAAGATAAAAAACTCCGTTTAATATCAACAAAAGTATAAAAGACAAAAAATACATTCTCTTTTTTAAATAAACATGCACCTGTTTTTTTTCTAAATCGTCTACTTCAGAAAAACTAAAAAGTATTTCTTTAATCTTACTAACCTGAGCTTTCTTACAACCAACAATTCGTATTAACTTATCCTTTCTTTTTCCACTTACCTTGCCACTAACAGCTTGTTTAAATGTAATAAAGAAAATACCTAGAATCTTTTTTATTGGATTTGTAGAAATAGTAATACTTTGAATTTTATCCTTCTTTAAAATAATAGATTTCTTGGTAAGCAATCCTTGATAAATTTCAAAATTCTGGTCTTTTATAAAAACAGTTAAATTAAAATGAAATAAAAACACTCTCATAAAAGAACTTAAAATGGCTATAAAAACCAGTAAAATAAAGAGCACAATAAATACAAATACGCCTTGATGAAACGAATTACTACTCTTTTCTATGTATTCATTTAGCAAGTAATCTTTTCCAATACCACTAAATAATTGCTCTAATTGCTGATAAAGACCTAATAATAATGCCAGAAAAATAAGCAAACTTTGTAGGTGATTTTCTGTTAAACTAACCTTTAACAATTCTAATAAACTTATTTTTAAAAAAGGTTTTTCAGCAACACTTTCCTGTTTAAGTAAATTAGAATTATAAGATGAAAGTTGACTTTTAAGTGCTTTTGCTTTTTGAAAAGACAATGCTTTTATAGAAATTTCTGTTTTATTAGACCCAGCAGTTTCTATATTAACTTCATGAACATTAATAAGTTGCTGAATAATATTTTGCTTAAAATTAATATTCTGAATTCGATCAAAAGAAATGGAAGTATTTGTTTTTTTTAAAATTCCTTGTTTTAAGATAAAATGATTATTTTGAACCTTAAACTGAAAGTTTTCATAAATCAAAAAAGCTCTAATCAGAAAAAATAGGAACAAAAACCCGAGTCCCATGTAGATGTAGAAAAATGTACTCTCATTAAATTCAGAGAACTTTTGAATAAATAGGAATAGCAAAACCCAAAAAGCTTTTAAGACTTTATATAGTAACTTAAGATAAATTACAAGAATTCCTTTTTTAGACTGTTTAGAAAATTGGCTAAAATCAAACGTATTATTCATTGATTTTTTGACTGATAAATTCTTTTATTTGTATAGCTTCTTTTTTGGTAATACCTTTTATTTCTAAATCATCACTACTATCCCCTGCCGTAAAAACACTTAAGGAAGCCAATTTAAAAAACCTAGAAAAAGGACTTTCATCTACTTCTATATGCTGAACTCTAGAAAATGGTACTGTAGTTATTTTTTTGAAAAACAAGCCACTTTTATAAGAAATATCTTTTTGTCTAACCGCATATTTTCTTTTTTTAAATCCGAAGTAAAGTAAAAGTACTGTAAAAATAAAAACGATTATAAAAGCGATATAAATAAGGTAAACATAAGGACTAATTCCTTGAAGAAAATTATAATAACTTGCAAAGTAAAGCCCTAATAAGACAGCAGTAAAAAGTAATAATACATTAAATAAAATGACTTTTAAATAATTCTTATGAATCCGTTTAAAAGCTATCTCAGTAATATTTGGTAAATTAGAAACAAATTCGTTTTCAAACATTTAAATTATTTTAATGTTTTTATCTACAAATTATTAGCCTCTGCAATTAACTCTGCAATATCTTTAACAACAACCTCTGCTTCTTTTTCTTTAAATTTAATTCCGTCTGTCATCATGGTATTACAATAAGGGCAACCCGTAGCAATAATATTGGGTTTGGTTTCTAAAGCATCTTCTGTTCTTAAAACATTTATCTCCTTATCCCCTTTTTCTGCATCTTTAAACATTTGTGCTCCTCCCGCTCCGCAACATAAAGCGGTAGATTTATTGCGTTTCATTTCGGTTAAATTAACACCTAATCTTTTTATTAATTCTCTAGGAGACTCATACACTTCGTTGGCTCTACCTAAATAACAAGGATCGTGAAACGTAACTCTTTTACCTTTTAAAGTAGTATCATCTATTTTTAAACGACCTGCTGCAATTAAGTCTTGTATAAATTGTGTGTGATGGAAAACTTCATATTTCCCTCCTAAAGAAGGATATTCATTTTTTAAAGTATTAAATGAATGCGGATCGCAAGTAACAATCTTTTTTACTTCGTAACCATTTAACACTTCAATATTCATCATTGCTTGCATTTGAAACAAAAACTCATTTCCTGCTCTTTTTGCCGCATCTCCAGTAGAGGATTCTTCCGTTCCTAAAACAGCAAAATCTACCTTAGCTTGATGTAATATTTTTACAAATGCTCTCGATATTTTTTTTGCTCTATCATCATAACTTCCTGCTGCGCCAACCCAAAACAACACTTCTGGTTGCTTACCTTGAGCCATCATATCTGCCATTGTTGGTACGTTCATAACTTTGATGTTTATTCGTTTAAATGATTAATCGTGTGTTCTCGATACAAATTTATTCGTTCCTATTAAATTCACTCGAACTGACAGGAACTGAAAATAGTAATTGTTTACTGAATACTAATTTTGAAAACTACAGCTTTTTACTACCAGCTGTAACCGTAAACTGTAAACTACTTTTTACTCTTCGTTAGCCCAGTTTAATCTGTCTTGTTGATTGTATTGCCATGGAGCTCCATTATTTTCGATGTTTGTCATCATCATATTTAACTCTTGTGGTGCTGCACTTTCTTCCATTACTAAATATCTTCTCATATCCATAATAATAGAAAGCGGGTCTATATTTACAGGACATTCTTCTACACAAGCATTACAGCTTGTACATGCCCAAAGTTCTTCTGGAGAAATATAATCGTTTAATAATTGCTTACCATCATCAACAAAAACGCCTTTATTAGCATCAATATTTCTACCAACCTCTTCTAAACGATCACGAGTATCCATCATGATTTTTCTTGGAGACAATTCTTTTCCTGTAAGATTTGCAGGACAAGATGATGTACATCTACCACACTCTGTACAGGTATAAGCATTTAATAACTGCACCCAATTTAAATCTGCAACGTCAGAGGCTCCAAATTTTTCTGGAACTGCTTCTTCCGCTCCTTCAGCTGGGGCTGCATAAGGATCTGCATCCGGATCCATCATTAATTTTACTTCCGTAGTAACAGAGTCTAAATTGGTAAACTGCCCTTTTGGATTTAGATTTGCAAAATAGGTATTTGGAAACGCTAATAAGATGTGTAAATGCTTTGAGTAGTATAAGTAGTTTAAGAAAACTAAAATACCTAAAATATGAATCCACCATGCAGTTCTTTCTATTGTATGTAAACCTTCTGGAGAAAAACCGTCAAATAAAGGTGCAATAAACTGACTGATTGTATTCCCTACTCCTGCTTGTTGAAAACTAACGTCTGTTGCGTTCATTACTAAAAACAATGTCATTAACACCATTTCAAAATAAAGGATATAATTTCCATCATTTTTAGGCCAACCTTTCATTTCCTTACTTAAGAAACGTTTAATGTTAGATATATTTCTACGCAACCAAAAAACAATAACAGCAACAAAAACGAGTACTGCTAATACTTCGAAAACACCAATTAAAAATCCGTATATACCATCTCCTAAAAGCCCTTGAAAAACTCTGTGAGTTCCAAATAACCCATCAATAATAATTTCTAAAACTTCTATATTTATAATAATAAAACCAACATACACAATAATGTGAAGAGCTCCTGAAAAAGGTCTTTTTACCATTTTATATTGCCCAAGAGCAATCATCAACATATTTTTTAAACGCTCAGGTTTTTTATCCGTACGATTAACCTCTTTCCCTAATTTTATGTTTCTAAATAATTTGCGAATATTCATCACAAAAAAACTAAGTCCTAAAGCTAATGCTAAAGCAAAGATTATGTTTGGTAAGTATTGCATATTCGTAAAGGGTTTATGTAAAATTAGTTGTTTTCTTCTTTTTCTAATTCGTCGTCTTCATTAGGTGTATAAGGCTTTGCTTTTTTACCAAATAATGAAAAGTGTACAAATCGCTTAGGGTTCAACTTCATTTCTCTAAGCAACTCTTCTAGTTCTTTAGAAGCGTTTTCTAAATTTGTGTACATCGCTTCATCAGTAATTAATTTACCTATAGTACCTTTACCAGAGTTGATACCTTCTAATATTGTATTAACAGAAGTAAGCGTATATTCTGCTTTTTTTACAACCCTACCAATATCTGCATTTGCTAACGTATCTGAAACTTTTGCAAAATTTTCTGTAATTGTTTTTGTATTTTTTACACTTGCTTTTAAATCTGAAGAAGTAGCATCTATCATCCCGTTTACAGATGACATCATTTTATTTACTTCATTTAAAGTTGCCTCTAAGCTAGAAACCGAATTTTTTAGACTATTTTGTGTGTTGGTATCTAAAATATTGTTTACATTTTTAAACAATGAATCTGCTCTTACCATTACTGTCTCTAACTTTGCTTGTATTGGATCTAAACGCTCACCAATAGAAGTAAATAAACTAGATTCAATCTCTCCTTCAAGATAATCTCCAGAAACAGCCACTTCGCCTTCATAATTAGGTATTATTGCTAAGTTAGAACCACCTAAAGGGCTTGGAGAATATATTTTTACAATACTCTTTTTAGAGAAATCAAAATCTTTTTCAATAGCGAAATTAACTACTAATTGCCCTTTTTTATCATTTGACTTATTAAAAGCAATATCTATAACTTTACCTACTTTTAACCCATTAATAGTTACTGAGCTAGACTCCGTTAAACCACCAATATTGGTGTATTCTACTTTAAAATAACGGGTACTTCCATCAAACAAGTTTTGACCTTTTAAAAAATTATATCCCCATATAAATATGAATATAATAACAATAGCTACAATTCCTGTTTTTAATTCTTTAGACATCCATAAAAGTTTAATAACAAAACTACTAATAATTTTTGGTTGAAACCATCAAATCTATTGTATTTTAAGCGCTTCTTGTACAGAGATCTTTTCCCCATTCTTAAAAGCGACAATAAAAGCAGATGTATATCCTTTAGATTTTGCTGCCCTTAAAGATTGTTTTACACTACTATAGTTAGAAGTATTTCCGTAATAATATTTATAAAAGCTCCCCACAGGAACTCTTTCTATATCTCTTAAACCCTTAAAATTATATGCTTTTGTTTCTATTTTATTTTTTCCTGAGGCAACTTGCACTTTGTATTCAATATTACCTATTACTTTGCTTTCTGAGATATTATTGTTTACAGTATTTAGTTTTAAATTACCTATATAATTTAAAACAGCCGCTGTAATGGCAGTTCCCATTTGTTCTTGACCTTTTTTAGAATTTAAGTATCTCCCTTCTGTTTTATTAGTTAAAAAACCTAACTCTACCAGAACACTTGGCATAATTGTTTCTCTTAAAACCTGAAAGTTATCTTGCTTTACCTTTCTATCGTGTCTTTTTAATTTAGATGTAAAACTATGTTGAATTAAACTAGCAATCGCTAAACTTCTATCTAAGTTTTCTTCCTGTAAAAGTGATAATCCGATTACAGATTCTGCTGAGTTAGAATCAAAACCTTTATACTTCTCTTCATAATTATCTTCATAAAAAATAGCAGCATTTTCTCTTTTGGCGATTTCTAGGTTCTTTTTATTACCTCTTAACCCTAAAACAAAAGTACCTGCTCCGTAAGCATTAGAGGTATGAGAGTCGCAATGAATAGACAGAAATAAGTCTGCTTTTGCATGATTTGCAATTTCTCCTCTTTTCCATAAATCAATAAAAACATCATCATCTCTAGTATAAACAACTTTTATATCATTCGCTTTAGATAATTTTTTACCGACAATTAACGCCACTTTTAACGCTATATTCTTTTCTTTATAACCATTACCCATGTTACCAGGGTCTTTACCACCATGGCCTGCATCAATAACAACTACATATTCTTTTTGCCCAAATACTAATGATGAGTTCATTAAAAATGAGAACACAAAGAGAAAAAATAAAAGATTTTTAACTTTGATATTAATTTTGTGATTTTCTTTAATTTGCATCAATAAAATTTAACTAATTTTGGCTTCGTAAATTTGGTGTTTCAAATATTGAGCCATACTTTTAACCTTTATACAAAAATAGCATTAAAAGCCTTGCAAACAAACCTATCATACATTCTTTTATTTTGCAGCATATTTTTTATAGAAATAGGCTTTTCACAAGAACTAAAATCTGAAGATAAAACAGCAATTACTAATGTTGAGAAAGATTCTCTATTTAAAAGTAAGAGAGATTCTTTGGCATTAAAAAACACAGATTCTATTTCTTTAGATTCGATAAAACCTAAAGAGACTATAGAAGACATTATTGTGCATGTTGCTACAGATTACACCATACAAAACGCAAAAGACCAAACGGTTACTCTTTATAACGAAGCAAACATCACCTATACAGACATCGATTTAAAAGCTGGTTTAATTGTTGTTGATTATAAGAAAAACACCCTTTTTGCAAAAGGAATTATAGATAGTACAGGCTATGTGCAACGTCCAATATTTAAACAAGGAAGTCAAGAATCTGAACAAGATTCTATTATCTATAATTTTAAAACTGAAAGAGCTTTAATCTACGGATTAAAAACAAAACAAGGAGAAATGTTTACGTATGGAGAAAAAACCAAACGTATAAATGATTCTACTATATATGTAAGAAACATTCGTTTTACAACCTCAGAAAAGAAAAATCCGGATTATTACATAGCAACTGACAAAGCAAAATTAGTGCCTGGAAAAAAGATTATTGTAGGTACTAGTAATTTAGTTTTAGCAGACATACCTACACCTATATTTTTACCTTTTGCTTATTTTCCTATAACTGAAACAAGTGTATCTGGTTTTTTAATTCCTTCTTTTGATACTGGTAGTAGTGATAGAGGTATTGGTTTTCAGAATGGTGGTTATTATTTTGCCATAAGTGATTATATGGATTTAACTGTTTTAAGTGATGTATACTCTAACGGAAGTTGGGGAGCTAGAATATCATCTAACTATAGACAAAGATATCGCTTTAATGGTTCTTTTAGTTTAAACTTCGAAAACAATATAAGCGGAATTAGAGGTTTTGATGATTATAGTAAATCTAACAATTTTAACATCAGGTGGTCTCATAGTCAAGATACTAAGGCGAGTCCTAACTCTAGGTTTTCTGCTTCTGTAAACCTTGGTAGTAGTAAATTTTTTAGAGAATCTCAAAATCAATATAATATAGCAGAAACATTAACTAATACATTTAACTCTTCTATAAATTATAGTAAAACTTTTGTGGGTACGCCGTTTAACATGAACCTTACCGCTAGTCATCAACAAAACACAAATACTGAAGCTATTACAATGACTTTACCGTCATTGACTGTAAATATGAGTAGAATATACCCATTTGCAGGAAAAAATGGTATCCAAAAAACTCCTATTCAAAAAATGGGGTTTAATTACACCATGCAAGGTCAGTATTTAATTAACACTACAGATGATGAATTTTTTACACCTAAAATGTTTGAAACAGCAAGATCTGGAATGCAACATAAAACAGGAACCAGCACAAACATAAAAGCCTTTAAATACTTTACATTGTCTCCAAGTGCTAATTATGAAGAAACTTGGCAGTTTGATTATATTCAAAAAGATTATGATGTTACCGATAATGTTGTGGTAACTGATACTCTTAGAGGTTTTAAAAGCTATAGAGAGTACAATGCAGGAGTTAGTTTATCTACAAATATTTATGGTACTTTTAATTTTAAGAAAGGAAGATTAAAAACCATTCGTCATACTTTTAGACCTTCTGTTTCCTATTCTTACAGACCAGATTTTAAAGATAAATACATAAAACAAGTACAACAAAGTGCAGATGCTACCGACTTATTAGACTACACTGTCTATGACCAAGGTATATATGGAGCACCTTCTTCTGGATTAAGTAACTCAATCGGTATTTCTTTAAACAACGTTTTAGAAGCAAAAGTGGCTCCGAAAGATCCAGATAGTGATGAAGAAGATGAGAAAATAACCCTTTTAAATAATTTAAACTTTAGTAGTTCTTATAATATTGCAGCCGATAGTTTGCGATGGTCTCCGGTTAGTTTTTCTGCAGGTACACGTTTATTTAAAGACAAGTTATCTGTTAATTTAAGTGGTTCTATGGATCCTTATAAAGTAAATAGCGACGGTGCAAGAATTAACGAGTTTAATGCAAATATTTTAAGGTTAACAAATGCTAATTTAACCGCAAATTACTCTATATCTAGCACTGATTTTGGTAAAGATAAAAAGGACAAATCTAAACAAAGCGCTAACGGAGGAGACAACAATGTAGATGTTATTGGTGCAGATATTAATCCTACCGGTAGAGATAATAGAAACAACGCTAATAATACAGAAGAAACAGATAAAAAGAAAGAAACCCAGCTGTATAAAGCAGACATCCCATGGTCTATCAATTTAGCATACTCTACCAATTATACAAATAATGGTATAGACGGTGGTAGCATTGGTGTGCACAGTATTATGTTTAGTGGTAATTTAGAACTCTCTCCAAAATGGAAAATGGGTTATTCTTCTGGTTACGATGTTAAAGGAGGTGCTTTTACGTTTTCTAGATTTAATTTCACGAGAGACTTAGATAGCTGGCAATTTAATTTCAATTGGGTTCCTTTTGGTACAAATTCATCTTACACCTTTTTTATAGGTGTAAAATCTTCTGTCTTATCAGATCTTAAATGGGATAAAAGCAAACCTGCGGATAGAACGTTGTTTTAAAAAAAAGTATTCAGTATTCAGTATTCAGTATTCAGTATTCAGTATTCAGTATTCAGTATTCAGTATTCAGTATTCAGTATTCAGTATTCAGTATTCAAAACTAAAATACTTAGATTCCCTCGTACGAACAATCGTAAAAACTTATTAACTTTGTTACTTTAGAATTCTCTAATTTAGAAACATAAAATCTAATGAAAAAAATAATAACAACTACAAAAGCACCAGCTCCAATAGGACCTTATAATCAAGCTGTATTAAGCGGAAATACATTATATACTTCTGGCCAAATTGCCATCAATCCAGAAAATGGAGAATTGGTTTTATCTTCCATAAAAGAAGAAACAACTCAGGTAATGGAAAACCTAAAAGAAGTATTAGCTGCCGCTGATATGACTTTCGAAAACGTCATTAAAACTTCTATTTTTATTTCTGACATGAATAATTTCGGAGAAATAAATGCTATTTACGGAAACTATTTTAACGAAGAAACAGCTCCTGCAAGAGAAACTGTAGAAGTAGCTAACTTACCGAAGTTTGTAAATGTAGAAATAAGTGCAATTGCTATTAAATAGCAATTGCCTTCATTAACAAATCTGCAGAAGCAGGGTTTGTTGCTAACGGAACGTTGTGTACGTCACAAATTCTTAACAGCATTATAATATCTGGTTCGTGAGGGTGTTTTGCATGAGGATCTCTAAAAAATAAGACCATATTGCATTTGCCTTCTGCAACTCTTGCTGCAATTTGCGCATCTCCTCCAATAGGACCAGATAAGAATTTTGTAACTACAAAACCCGCTTTTTCTGCTTTAGAACCTGTAGTTCCTGTAGAAACTAACTTTATATTTTTTGTAAGCAAAACCTCTTTGTGTTCATTTAAAAACTGAACCATTTCTGCTTTTTTGCCATCATGTGCAATAATTGCTATTTCCATAAAATAGTATTAAATTTATTTAATCTAAAGATAAAAAAAAAGCCTGATAGAAAATTAATTCTATCAGGCTTTTTATTATGTATAAGCTACTTTATATTATAAAGAAGCAGCATATTCGATTAAATCAACAATCTTAGTTGAATAACCCATTTCGTTATCATACCAAGAAACAACTTTTACAAAGTTATCGTTTAATGCGATACCAGCTTTAGCATCAAAGATAGAAGTACGAGTATCTCCAACAAAGTCTTGAGAAACTACCATATCTTCTGTGTATCCTAAAACACCTTTCATTGCATCACTTTCTGAAGCAGCTTTCATTGCAGCACAAATTTCTGCATAGGTTGCTGGTTTCTCTAACTTCACAGTTAAATCTACAACAGAAACATCCATAGTAGGAACTCTAAAAGCCATACCAGTTAATTTTCCGTTTAATGCAGGAATTACTTTTCCAACAGCTTTTGCAGCTCCAGTTGAAGAAGGAATTACGTTACCAATTGCAGAACGTCCACCTCTCCAGTCTTTCATAGAAGGACCATCAACAGTTTTTTGAGTTGCAGTTGCAGCATGTACAGTTGTCATTAAACCTTCTGAGATACCCCAGTTATCGTTTAATACTTTTGCAATAGGAGACAAACAGTTTGTAGTACAAGATGCATTAGAAAAAATCTTTTGATCTGCTTTTAATTCTGTATTGTTAACACCCATTACAAACATTGGTGTATCATCTTTAGAAGGTGCAGATAATACTACTTTTTTAGCTCCTGCTTCTAAGTGCTTCCCTGCAGTTTCTTCTGTTAAGAAAAATCCTGTAGATTCGATTACATATTCAGCTCCAATTTCATCCCATTTTAAATCTGCTGGGTTTCTTTCTGCTGTAATTCTAATTTCGTTTCCGTTTACAACTAACTTACCGTCTTTTACATCAACAGTTCCATCAAATGCTCCGTGAACTGAATCGTATTTTAACATGTAAGCTAAATAATCTACGTCTAATAAATCATTAATTCCTACTACTTGTACGTCTTTTCTATTTACTGTAGATCTGAATGCTAATCTTCCAATTCTACCAAATCCGTTAATTCCTATTTTAATCATTTTACTAGTTTTTAATTAATTATTTTTATGTTGTTATGATATCAGAAATTCTAAGTAACTCGTGGTTTATAGAATGTCCACCAGCAATTGCTACTTTAATATCTGTACTAATTACTAAATTATCTTTTAAACCTACCATTAGATTTGTTTTACCATCTAATAATAACTCTACCGCTTTTACACCTAGTCTACTTGCTAAAACTCTATCGAAACAAGAAGGAGAACCTCCTCTTTGCATATGACCAAGAATACTAACACGAACATCATATTCTGGTAAGTTTTGCTCTACATAACTAGCTAGTTCGTATACATTTTTACCAGATTTATCACCTTCTGCAACTACTACAATACTAGATGATTTACCTGCTCTTCTACTTCTTTCTAAAGATTCTAGCATTCTATCTAACCCTAAATCTTCTTCAGGAATTAAGATCTCTTCTGCTCCTGCTCCTACACCTGCATTTAAAGCGATAAAACCTGCGTCACGCCCCATCACCTCAACAAAGAAAAGTCTGTTGTGTGAAGATGCTGTATCTCTAATTTTATCTATTGCTTCTACGGCGGTATTTAAAGCTGTGTCATACCCTAACGTATGTGAAGTTCCAAAAATATCATTATCAATAGTACCTGGAATACCTACTACAGGGAAACCAAATTCTTCGTTAAACAATACTGCTCCTGTAAAAGATCCATCTCCACCAATTACAACTAGTGCATCTACCTCACGTTCAATTAAGTTTTCGTAAGCTTTCTGTCTACCTTCTTTGGTTCTAAACCCTTTAGATCTAGCAGATTTTAAGATTGTACCTCCTTTGTTAATAATATTATGAACGCTCCTTGCATTTAAATCAACAAGATCATCTTCAATTAAACCTTCATATCCTCTATATATACCTACACAACCTAAACTATAATAGGCACAAGACCTAACTACGGCTCTAATTGCGGCGTTCATTCCTGGAGCATCTCCTCCAGAAGTCATAACTGCTATTTTTTTAATTTTCTTCATATCCTGATGTAAATTTACTGCTTTATAACCATTTAAAATAATAAAATTACGAAATCGTTTTAGGCTAATTTTCGTTATTATAAGTGAAAAGTAGCTATTTTTTTTTAATTATTTTAATGGTGTACATTAATGTTTTGTTATTATTTTTTCAGACGCAAAAATAACCATGAACTCGAAAAAATTAAATGATAAAAATCACTTTTATTTTAATAAATAGTAAGTTTATTAGTTTCCTTCAAAATTTATTAACTTATCCTTTAATCTTAGGGTAGAATCTCTTTTTATGAAAGTTTCATTTTCTCTAACCCCCCTTTTCTTTCCTTTAATTTTTCTTAACAAACCAGAAAGTGTATTAAAATTAACCTGATAAGAAAGTCCTACACCTTGCGTATAGCCTTCTTCTTCTGTAGAATATTGTATTTCGTTTTGTCTATTAAAAATAACTCCTCTAAAATTACCTTCTTTATTTAATAGTATTTCAACTTTTACTTCACCAACTACACTAGATTGCGTTTGTGTACCAACAGGCACTCCCACTTTTCCGTTAATAACAACTTTATCACCCAATTGTGTACTTACAGAAACATCAACCTGATTATCTGTATATAAACTACCTATATCTGTACCACTATTTCCTTGTTGATAATCTACTCCTAATTGAAATTTACCATCAGGGTTATTTAATAAACTAGAAAAAGCTGCAGACACTGCACTAGAAGCTGTATTAGAAAAAGTTTCACCTGCATTAAAATCTGCTCTATCTGGGTTGGCAAAACTACCAAAAGCAAGTAATGATATAAATTGTGTTGTTTTTTCGTTTACATTATTATCATTTAAAATAAACTCCAACTCACTCGCAATCGATGGGTCTACATTTGTTAATTGAATGTCTAAATCTTGTTTAGAACTAAATAAACCTCCTGTAATTTTGGTTACTAGATCTACCTCTATCTTTCTATTAGAATTAAAATTTTGCAATAAAACTCCTGGGTTGGCTTTTGCTTTATAGATTGCTGTTACATCTAAATTGGCTTCATACGGATTTCCGCTCCAAGAAACGGTACCTCCTTTTTGTATTAAGAATGGTTTACTTACAATACCTCCATATTTAAAATCGTAAACACCACTATCTATCATATAATCGCCAAACATGTTAAATTTACCACGTGTATTTATCTCTATCCTTAAATTTCCTTTACCGCTACCAGTTAACTGACTCCCATTTACCTCATCTATAACTACCTGAGCCGTTGCGTCTCTTGTTACATCTAAATCCATGTTTAAAGACAATCCTTTAATAGCTTCTAAGGCAACCTCTTTTTGTTTTTCTTGAATTCCAGTTTCCTTCGTTTTAAAATGGATTAAATTATAACTATCTACGGTTTCTATATCTTTTAAAGGAACAACAAATGCAGTACCAGGCATGGTTTTAGCGTTAATATCTATTGTTAATTGATCTGTTAACCCCGTAATATTAGCTGTACCATCTATAAAAGCAGATCCGTAATAAAGTGATTCATCAGTATTTTTAGTATCTAAAACTAATAAATTATTACTTTCTATTTCTATATTTAAAAACCACTTTTTAAAATTCAAATGGGTTATATCACCAATAAGCCTCCCACGGCTTTTATGCTTGGTATCTACCAATTTTACTTCTTCAAAAATAAACGACTGTTCTTGTAAACTGATTATAGATTCTCCTTCAAAATCATAATCTACATTAAGATACGGAAACTTTAAACCTGCATTTTTAAGCGTTAAAGTTCCTTCCATTTCGGGGTTCCCCAAGAAACCTCTTAAAGAAAAATCTCCATTTGCAGTACCTCTTATAGAGGATAAAACGTCTTGACCAAGCGGACTAAAAGCATCTAAACCAAACTCTTCTAAGTAAACATCTAGATCTATTAAAGGCCGTTTTTCTGAAAAATCCAAAGAACCAGTTGCTGCAATACTTTTTACCTTTTCATTATTTATAGATAAATCTACTTGATACTTTTTATAAGAATTATTTCCTTTTACATTTAAAGATAAATCTCCTTGCTTAAAATTATTGACTTGAAAATCTGCAATAGAAAGCAATGCTTCCGGATTGTAAACACCTTTACTTTGAACAAAGTCTACATGACCAGACAAAACTCCCTTTAACGCAAGGCTATCAATCTTAGGTAAAAAACTCTCTAATTTCACTTTTGTAAAATCTGCTAAAAGTACTTTCTCAGAATCTCCTTTTACACTACCAGAAAACTCTATTTTTTGCTCGCCAGAAGTAAATTTAAACTGACTAAAGTTAAAATCATTTTCTTTGATATTGAAAGTAACTTTATTTTTATTTAATACGTCTGGGTTAATCTCCCATGTATTTTCTTTAAATATTAAGGATGATTTTTCGAGACCAACAACAGATTTCCCTTCCGGATTAAATGTGTAGAAAAAATCGAGATTAAAATTTTCGTTCTTTTTATTACCTCCTTTAAATTCTGATTTAAAGTACAAGGTATCATTCTGATTTAAACTTAATAAGTTTAATTTAGAAACATTATAATATTTTGTATTTACTTCGGATGCTGTTAAATGGGAATTATAAAGAGGATTTTGATTATCTGTTCTTAACAAAATATCTTTTAGCTCATTGCCATAAGCTTCTATTTTGGGCGAAGAAAACGTTAACCTTAATTGGTTTTTATCTGCTTTAATTTTACCTTTTATCTTTGTATTATTATCAATAGAAATCTCAGGAAAAAACACCGTAACAATTTGATTATAGATCGTGAAATTAAAATCTAGAAACTGATTTGGTGCTACAGAAAAAGGTGTATAGTTTGTATAAACACTACCCAACGCATTTTGTGCAACGGGTAACAGTTCAGAAAAAGAAAATTTACCCGTAAGATATCCTTCTGCAATATCTTTAGAAACTACTTCTATTGTTTTAATACTATCTTTTAAAGAAGATAATACATTAAATTCTTTAAAATTAAATTCTTCTTTTTGGTTTGTGTATAAAATATTCGTAAAAGTTGCTTTTCCAGTAATATCATCAAAGGTGTTTCCTTCTACATCTAATTCTATATCACCCTTTAAAACAGCAATACTATCTCTTGTAAAAAGGTTTGTTTCTTTTAAATTAAGGTATTCTATATTCGATTTAAAATCGAACTTATTGATGTCTGTAGACAAATCTGCTAATCCGTTAAACTTCATTTTAAAGTTAACGTCATCTATCTTTAAATCTCCATCAAATTTATTATTTTGATACTGACCATTTGCTTCAATATTTTTATAGGTATACTTTTTAAAATTGAGCGCTGCAACAGTACCTATAAAAGAAGTATTAATATTATCTAATTTAAAACCACTACCTTTTACATCTCCTTTTAGGGAAACATTACCAAATAAAGGATCATTAAATAACTCACCAATATCAAACATATTTAACGCTATTTTTCCGCTGTAGGCGGCATAATCAATATCGTCTATATTAGAAATTTGCAAGTCGGAAACAACATTCCCTATTTCAGATTGTAAATCTAAATTGGCTTTAATTTCTTTAGAAGTAACATGTACTTGCCCTTTTAAAGTAAATCTTCCAAATTTAGCAAATTCCGATGGCAGTGTTTTTCCCAAAACGTTCGGTAAAATACTTTTTAAGTCATAATAAGTAGCTGCTACATCTCTTAAATTACCATTAAAAATAAAACCTTTTTCAGAATCTACCGCATTTACAAAACCTAAATCCCCAATTACTTTAATCCCTCTATTAGAACTTAATCTAAGATTATTTAACGAGAAATTATTTAACCTTCCTTTAAAGTCTCCAGTAAAAGTAACGATATCATTTCCATACAACTCTTTATAATACTTCTTTAAATCTGGTATAGAAATGGTGCTTTTATTAAAATCTGCTATAATATCTACCTTATTATTGAAGTCTATTAAATCTTCTCTTTTGTAGTTAAAAGCTATGGTGCCTTTAATATTTGATTCTCTAGTTTGTAATGATGTATTTACAAAATGCATTTCCGTTCTAGAATACGAAAAATCGGTTGTTAAACTTGTAACCTCTAACCCCCTATTATCTACAAAAAAAAGCCCTCTGATGTTCGATGAAAAATCAGGTCCATAAACTAATAAGTCTTGTAAGTTTCCACCACCATTACTTGCGGAAAACAAAATAGGATTGCTACTATTTTCGTTAATCAATTTATAATTTAAATCGCTTACATAAACATTATCAGACTTTAAGATAAAAGGCTTGGAGAGAGAATCTTTTGGTGTACCATCATTAAAATTATCTATAAAAACAGCCATAGAATCATCTTTCTCTCCTTTATAGGTTTTCATATAAACATAAGCACCGTCTAAAGAAATACTACCAAGATTCACTTTATTATCTAAAAAATTCTTTGCATTTAGAATGGAACTTGATAATTTTTTAACATAGATTAAAGTATCTTGATGATGGTCTTTAATATCTACTCCTTTTAATTGAATATTCCCTAAAAGAGATAAGTCTATTTTTTCTATAGAGATATTCGTATTAAAATCTTCATTAAGTCTTTGGGTGGCATAACTACCTAACTTTGTTTGTACAACAGGTAAAGAAATCAAAATAAAAATGAACAGCAAAAAGAGTACAAAGTACCCAAGCCATTTCAGTATTATTTTTCCAACTTTTTTGATAATTTTTTCTATTTAAAATGAGTGTAACAAAGATGATATATAGTAATCAAAAACGTTGCCAATTACTACAAAGAACGTGCAAATTTAACAAAGAATTAAATTTCTATTCTTAAAAAAGGAAGACAACATAAAATAATCCTTAATTTTGCTTTAAATTATCATTTTTAATGAAAAAACAGGTTTATATATTAGGGATAGAATCTTCTTGTGATGACACAAGTGCCTCAGTAATTTGTAACGCAAAAGTGCTGAGTAATGTTGTTGCTAACCAAGAAATACATTCTAAATATGGTGGTGTTGTTCCAGAATTAGCGTCTAGAGCGCATCAACAAAACATTGTTCCAGTAGTGCAACAAGCTATAGAGCAAGCAAATATAACTAAAGAAAATTTATCTGCAATTGCATTTACAAGGGGGCCTGGTTTAATGGGTTCTTTACTTGTAGGTACTTCTTTTGCAAAATCTTTAGCCTTAGGTTTACAAATACCTTTAATAGATGTAAACCATATGCAGGCTCATATTTTATCTCATTTTATTGAGGATGAGAATAGTAAAATGCCTCCTTTTCCTTTTATATGTTTAACTATTAGTGGCGGACATACACAAATTGTAAAAGTTACCAATCATTTTGAAATGGAAGTTTTAGGCGAAACCATTGACGATGCTGTTGGTGAAGCTTTTGATAAATCTGCTAAAATTTTAGGTCTTCCTTATCCTGGTGGTCCTTTAATAGACAAGCATGCAAAACTAGGAAACCCGAAAGCTTTTCAGTTTACAAAACCTAAAGTAGGTGATTTAGATTTTAGTTTTAGCGGATTAAAAACGGGGATTTTATATTTTATTCAGAAACAAGTAAGAATAAATCCGAATTTTATTGAAGAAAATTTAGATGACATTTGTGCTTCTATACAATATACAATTGTAGAGATTTTAATGGATAAATTAAAAAATGCGGTAAAACAAACAGGCATTAAACATATTGCTATTGCTGGTGGAGTTTCTGCAAATTCAGAAATTAGACATCGCTTACAGTTAGCAGAAAAACATTTTGGATGGACAACCTACGTACCTAAATTTGAGTATACTACCGATAATGCTGCAATGATTGCTATTACTGGTTATATAAAATACTTAAACAACGATTATTCTGATGTTTCTGTAACTGCAAAAGCGCGTTTAAAAGTTACTGAGAATTCTTAGAAACTTTTTAGATAAAATAAACATAATTAACAAACTGAATTTCTACTCCTTGAAAACATTAAAAAACAGATTTCTATTCAATATTTATTATTTTCTATTATGGATAGGATATTTTGCGTTTGCACGATTATTTTTCCTTCTTTTTTATCTTGATAAAACAAAAGAGTTAGACTTTTTAACGACACTAAAAACATTTCTTTACGGTGTACGATTAGACAGTTCTTTTGCCGCATATTTATGTTTTATTCCGTTTTTAATCATCATTTTTTCTGTTTTTATCAATTCAAAAATAATTAGAACAATTATAAAATGGTATTCGGGTATTATGATTGTTATTTTAAGTTTATTACTAATTATAGATGCTAGTTTATATCAATCTTGGGGAACGCGTTTAGATACCGCTTTACTAAAGTATTTAAATACTCCAGAAATTATGATTGCTTCTGTTTCTACTTTTCAAAAGATAACCGGAACCCTATTTTGGATTGCAACTTCTTTCATCTTTATAAAATGGTTTAACAACATTATTTCAAAGAAAATAGCAAAGGTAGAAGAAGGCTTTTGGCTACAAGCTGTGCTATTTTTCTTAATAACAGCTGCATTAATTATACCAGTAAGAGGCGGTTTACAAACCATACCTGTTAACCAAAGTAATGTTTACTTTTCTAGTAATATGTTTGCAAATCACGCATCCATAAATTATGCTTGGAACTTTTTTAACGCACTTACACATAAACCAGATGGTAAAAACCCTTACAAATTTTTTGATAGTGAAATAGCAAAAAACACCATCAAAAAAAGAAGATCTCAACTTTTAACAGCTGATACTGACAGCATTTTAAACACCACAAAACCCAACGTAATCTTTATTATCTGGGAAAGTTTAACAGCAAAAGTTGTAGGGTCTTTAGGAGGTGAGCCAAATGTAACAGAAAATCTAAACAAGCTCTCTAAAGAAGGTATTTTATTCACCAATTACTACGCGAACGGAGATAGAACAGACAAAGGGATTCCTGCTATTTTAAGTGGGTACTATCCCCAACCATCGCAGAGCATTATGAAAATGCCAAATAAAAGTAGAAACCTACCAATGTTACCTAAAAAAATGATCGATTTAGGCTATCATACTTCGTTTTATTATGGTGGCGATTTAAACTTTGGTAACATGAACACCTATTTAAGAAATTCAGGAATTACCGATTTTGTAGATGGTAATGATTTTGATGTAAAAGATTGGAATTCTAAATGGGGAGCGCACGATCACGTGTTTATGAAACGTTTAGCAGACGATTTGTCTAAAAAACAAAACGAACCTTTCTTTAAAATAGCGTTAACACTTACAAGCCACGAGCCATACGAATTCCCTGACACCTATAAATTCGGAAAAGATACTGAAGAAAATAAGTTTAGAAGCGCGCATGCCTATACAGATAAAACCATTGGTACATTTATTAATTTTGCAAAACAACAGCCTTGGTACAAAAACACCTTAATCGTTATTATTGCAGATCATGGGCACCGTTCTCCGGAACATAAAGGCACCTTTAATGCGCCCATAAAATTTCAAATACCTATGTTGTGGTTAGGTGGTGCTCTAAACAAAAAGGGAATTGAAATAGACAATATTGCTAGTCAGGTAGATTTATCTTACACACTTCTAGACTTACTAAATGGTGATAATTCTGATTTTAAATTTAGTAAAAACATTTTTAATACTTCCGATAAACAATACGCACATTATATCTTTAACAAAGGATTTGGCACACTTACTAAAAATGGACTTTATCTATTTGATCATGTCAGTAAGAAAGCAATTTTAGAAGAAGGTACGGAAGCTGCAAAATTAGACTCTTTAGGAAAATCTATTTCTCAAGAAGCTTTTCAAGATTTTTTAGAGCGTGATTAAGTTACTAAATAGAGCTTACACTAAAGTTTCTTTTGTTTGATCAATTATTGGTGAAGAAAAACATTTCTAATTTTCGCTATAAAATCAACAATAGTATAAGGTTTAGAGATAACTCCAGAAAACCCTAAGATAGAATACCTTTCAATATCCTCCGTAGAAGTATTGGCTGTTAATGCTAAAAAAGGGGTTCTAGAATTGACGTTTGTAGTAGTCGCTTTCTTTTTTATCAATTCTTCACCAGTCATATTTGGCATGTTGATATCTAATAAAACAACATCAAAAACTTCATTTTCAATTTTAGAAAGTGCCTCTAAGCCATCATTTACAATGGTTACATTCACTTTTTCTTTTTTCAAAATATGCGCAACTATTGTTTGATTCATAAGATCATCATCAGCCACTAAAATATTTTTTCCTTCTAAATCGATATTTTTATTATTAACCTTTTCTGGAATTATTACCTGCTTCTTTAATTTTGACTTTTTTTCAAAAGGAATTTCAACAAAAAAGGAAGTTCCTTTATTTAATTCACTTTTTACAGAAATATTACCATTCATAGCTTCTACCAAACGTTTTACAATAGCCAATCCTAAACCAGCACCACCATAAACTCTATGGTCATTTAATTCGTTTTGTTGGTATTCTTCAAATATTTTTAACCGTTGAGACTCGCTCATCCCTCTACCAGAATCTGTAACTTCAAAGATTATGGCAACCTTACTTTCTGTTTCAAAAGACACTTTTAAACTTATAACAACTTTCCCTTTATTGGTAAACTTAATAGCGTTGCTAATTAAATTTGATAATATCTGTTGAATTCTTACAGCATCTCCTAAAACAATTTCCGGCAGTTTTTCTGATGCTAAAAAAACTAATTCTACATTTTTATTGGTATGAATATGCTGAAAATCATTTTTGCAATTCTGAATAGTTTCTACAATAGAAATTTCTTCATTTACCAAAACTAATTTACCAGCTTCTATACGTGATAAATCTAAAATATCATCTACTATAACCTTTAAGTTTTTCCCTGAGTATGATAAGTTTTTAATGTACTCGGTAACTTTCTTATTCAAATTTTCTGATGAAATCATTTCAGAATATCCAAGAATTGAGTTCAATGGATTCCTAATTTCATGACTCATCATTGCTAAAAAACGAGATTTCTCTTCGTTCGCTTTATCTGCAAGTTTTCGTAGCTTTTCTAATTCGATATTTTTCTCTGCAAGTTCCCTTTTGATAAAGAAAATATCATTTCTATTTTGATTTAACTCACTTACATATTTATATACATTGCTTCTATTATGTATTAAAATAGTGATTTGAGCATCCTCTTTAAAAAGTTCTAAATCTATATTACATTCTGTATCTTCAGATACAATAACCATTCCCTCTAATAAAAAGGGATCATTTAACGGTAAAGCTTCTAAAGTTCCCTCTAAGAAAGGGCAAGAATCGTAAATAGAATCTTGAATTGTAAATGCAGTTTTAGCAAAACTCCCTGCATCAATGTTTGTAATAACCCCCGAAAAATCGGTAGTTAATTGTATAAAAACATCATCTATTTTTGCAGGTATCAATAGTATTATTTTAAAGCTAATGTAGTTAATTTCATAAAAGCATCTTCAACATTTTCATCTTCTTTGGCACTGGTAATTAAATCTATATGTACAGAAACTTTCTGTACTACATTTTCTAATTCTTCTGCAGAAAGTAAATCTTTTTTGTTACCAACCACTATTATGTTTTGCAAGCCAGATAATTCTTTAACCATATTTAGATTCTCGTCTATAGTTAAATAGGTTTCCTCTCTGCTTACATCAAACACAAACATTGCCGCATTAGACCCTAAAAAATAAGCTTTGGGTATTTTATCATTGCCACTTGTACCTGCAACATCCCAAATCATCAATTTAATAGTTTCATTTTTATATTCCACTATTTTTTTACTCACTCTAACTCCAATTGTACTAATGTAATCTTCAGAAAACTCATTTAAAACAAACCGTCTAATTAATGATGTTTTACCAACACCAAAATTACCAACGAGTAGTACTTTTTTTGCAATCATAAATTCTGAATAATTATTTACTCTTTAATCAATTCGTTTAAAATTAAATTATTCAAACGCTCTTCATCCGATAAATAAGAACGATCTCTTAAAATAATTTCTGATAAGTTATTTATATTGTCAGACAATTCTTCTGCATGCTCTTCTGTAATAACCCCAGAAGTTGCAATGGCAATATAAATAGTTTTAAAGTTTTTTATAGAAAGCTGAAAAGTTTCAAACTTTATATTTTCTAAATCCTGACCTTCTTTAGAAAAGGCATCTTCAGCAAAAGACTTAATAGCTGTTAACATGCCAGAAATCATATCCTTATCTGCAATATTTCCTCTAGAATAATTTCCAGAAAGTAAACCAGATTCTTTTTCTATGATAAAAACTTCTTCTATAACAAATTCAAAAACCCCTTCTAAAACAATACCAGCATCATTTCTTTTTCCTTTAAAAAATCTTTTAAGAATTTGTTGAATAGAGAATTTTTCTTTAACAGTTTCATTAATACTGTCTGATAATTTAGTAATTTCTGCAACAATAAATTTCTTAACCATTTTACCCATAATTGGGTATAAGGCTTCTACAACTTCATCTTGAGAGTCTCTTATTTGAACTTTTATCGTTTCTGTAATGGTGCCTCCAAAATCTCTTGAAAAATTATTACGTAAGTCCGTAATTTTTTCATCTACAAGAGGTGCAACTCTTTTAGACAATTTTTCTCTAAGGATAATTTCTTCACTAAGAGAATCAAATTTCTCTCTATCATCAGCTAATAAAAGTTCTCTGAGCAACTCAAAACGATTGTCTTTATTGTTATCTGCAGGCATTTTTTTCATCTATTCTTGCAACATCAATGCAATTTTCTCTAAAGCTTTACCTAATTTTTTTCTGTCTGCTTTTTCATCATCTAAATCAGCTAATCTTTTATCTAGATCATCATTCAAGTCTTGAAACTTGTGTTCCATTAAACTTTCTAGATCCGCTAATTTATTTTCTAGGTTTGTAACAGACTCAGATAGGTTTTTATTAGTTTGATCCTTTAATGTTTTTATCTGGTCGTACACATCAGCAAATTCGGTACTGTATTGCTGCATGTTTTCTCCAAAAATCAAGTCTCTTACCGCTGCAATTCTATCATCAATTTTATGATTTTCAACTACAGGTTGTTTATTTTCTGAATTTTTTTCCATTTATACTAAAAGTTGGTTACTGTAAGTAATAGTTATTGTTCTTAATGAGTGGTAAAAATTAGGCACTCCTAACAAATATACATCAAAAAAGAGTTTTTATAATCTTAAACTGTTATTTTTAAACCATCATAGGCTAAAAACACGTTTTTTGGTAACATTTTAGATACCGCATCATGAAAACCTAGTTTATGACTAATATGCGTTAAGTAGGCTTTTTTAGGTTTTATTTCTGCAATAAAATCTAAGGCTTCTTGTAAGTTAAAGTGAGTAGGATGCTCTTCTATTCTTAATGCGTTTATTACCAAAACATCTAAATCTTTCAATTTCAACTTCTCTTCATCAGAAACCGTTTTCACATCTGTTAAATAGGCAAAATCTCCAAACCTGTATGCAACAATAGGTAATTTTCCATGCAAAACTTCTATAGGAGTTACCTCTACTCCTTCTACATTAAAACTTGTTTTATCTACCAACTTTGGCAATACACTCGGCGCACCAGGATACCTATTTTCTACACTAAAAATATAATCAAATCTTTTTTCTAAACTTAGTAAGGTTCTTTCCAATAAATAAATTGGCATTTCCCCGATTTGATAACAAAAAGCTCTTAAATCATCTAAACCACCAATATGATCTGCATGTTCATGCGTAAAAAAGACACCATTTAAAGATTGTACATTCTCTCTTAACATTTGCTGTCTAAAGTCTAAACCGCAATCTATAGTATAAGAAACATGGTCCCAAGAGATTAAAACAGAAGACCGCAAACGCTTGTCTTTTAAGTTTTTAGACAAACAAACAGGGTCGTTACTAGCAATCATCGGAATTCCCTGTGAAGTACCTGTTCCTAAAAAAGTAATATTCAGTTGTTTCTTAGTAAAGTTCATTCCAACAAAAATAACATAAAAATTGACTGATAGCCTTCTATTTTAGTACATTTGTTTCAACCTTAAAAAATAGCATTATATGGCAATATCTTTAAAAGGAGATCAAGAGATTAGTAGTGTTCCTACAATTAAAAGCAAAGCGCTAAGAATTAATTTAAATAGAGATATTTACGGAACTTTTGCTGAGATTGGCGCAGGACAAGAAACTGCTCGTAACTTTTTTAGATCTGGAGCTGCTTCAGGAACAATAGCAAAAGCAATGAGTGCTTATGATAAAGATTTTTCTGATGCTATTTATGGCGTGGAAGAAGACAATCGTTATGTAACACAGCCGCGTTTAAAAAAAATGTTAGGTCACGAAATCGATTTAATGGAAGATCGATTAAGCAGACAAAAACATCCAGATAAATTATTCTTTAGTTACGCCAACACAGTAACTACTATAGATTTTGCAAAACAATTTAAAGGACACGGTTGGGTAGGAATTCGTTTTCAACTAGATCCTTTAGAGGGCTACAATGAAATTGTTTTACACTTACGATTTAAAGAAACGGATGCTCGTTTACAGCAAGAAACCTTAGGTATTTTAGGTGTAAATCTAATTTATGGTGCTTTTTATCTGAATGATAATCCTAAAGATTTAGTAAAATCTTTTTACGACAACTTAAGTAATGACCAGTTAGAAATTGATATGATTAATTTTGCTGGACCTCGTTTTATGTATGTAGACAACCGTTTAATGAGTTTACAATTGCTGAAAAATGGTATGACAAATGCCGTTATGTTCGGCCCTGACGGAAATAACTTATTACCAGCACAAGTTTTATATAAGAAAAACATTTTAGCTTTACGTGGAAGTTTTAGACCTGTTACTAAGGTAAATATGGACATGTATGAAAAGTCTAAAAAAATATTTTTATCAGAAAATAAAGTAGAAGAAAGTAAAACTCAAGTAATTTTCGAGATTACCCTAAGTAACCTAACTTCTGAAGGTAAAATTAATGAAAGAGATTTCTTAGACAGGGCAGAATTACTTTGCTCTCTAGGACAAAATGTAATGATTACAAGCTTTCAACAGTACTTTAAATTGGTAGAATATTTTAGTGAATTTACCAAAGAAAGAATGGGCTTAACCATGGGAGGTCAAAATCTTATAGAACTTTTTGATGAGAAATATTACCGTAATTTAAGTGGAGGAATCTTAGAAGCTTTTGGTAAATTATTTTACAGAGACTTAAAAGTATATACCTATCCTTATCATGATACGAAATCTGACGAGTACATTACAATAGAAAAACTTAAGGTTCACCCAAGAATGAAAGAACTATACAAGTTCTTTAAAAACAACGGAAAACTGGTTAATATTGATGATTTTGACAAAGATATCTTAGATATTTTTTCTCGTACTATCTTAAAAATGATTTTAAACGGAGAAAAAGGTTGGGAAGAAATGTTACCTGAAGGAATTTCTGATACTATAAAGCAAAAAAGACTTTTTGGTTACTCTAGAACAAGAGTTAGAAAATAAGCATTAAACCTTTTATCACTATTTAAGTCTAAACTTTATAAACTATTATAGTTGACAGACGAAACTATTTTAATAGAACAATTAAAAAATGTTCAGACTAAAGACAAAGCATTTAGAGAGCTTATAACTCTCTATAAAGAACGCTTGTATTGGCATATCCGTAAAATTGTGATTTCTCATGATGATGCAGATGATGTTTTACAAAATACGTTTATTAAGGTTTTTAAAAATATAGATAAGTTTAACCAAGAGAGTAAGTTATTTTCTTGGATGTACAGAATTGCAACCAATGAATCTATCACTTTTATAAACAAAAGAGCTAAAAAACGAAGTTTAGACATTACTGATTACCAACAAGAATTAGCATCTACTCTAGCGAGTGATGATTTTTATACAGGTGATGAAATTCAAATTATTTTACAAAAAGCAGTTGCAACATTACCACAAAAGCAACAACTTGTTTTTAACATGAAATATTTTGATGAAATAAAATATGATCAAATGTCTGAAATTTTAGAAACCTCTGTTGGAGCTTTAAAAGCTTCTTATTTTCACGCAGTTAAGAAAATTGAACTTTATATAAAAAAAGAAACCAATTAAACCTTTCTATAAATAAAAGGTCTAAAGAGTATCATGGAAAACAAGATTAAAAATAGCGAAGAGTATTTAAACTCAATATTAGGAAAGAAAAATAGTTTTTCGCTTCCTAAAAACTATTTTGATACAATTGAAGATGCTATTGATACAAAATTAGCAGAAGAGAATCTGACTAAAGAAAATGGTTTTACAACACCAGATAACTACTTTAAAGATTTAGAAGATAATATTCTATCTAAAGTTTCAGAACCGAAAAAAGAAGCTAAAGTTATTTCTTTTAAAGAAAGAATTTTAAAAATAATTCCTATTGCTGCTGCAGCATCAATCATTTTATTTATCGGTTTAAATTCTTTTGAGTTTAACAAGACAGAAGAACTAACCATAGATTCATTATCTGATGATGACATGGAGTTTTGGTTAAATTCTGCTACTATACATACTAATGACATTGCTATTGTATTAGAAAATGACCTTTTAGAAGAGAGTGACTTTTATTTTTCATCTTTAGAAGATGAAAACATTGAAGATTATATAAATTCTATAGACAACACTTCATTTTTAAATGAAATAAACTAAAATTAAGAATATGAAAAAAATTATAACTCTTATTTGCATTACCCTTTTTTGTACTCTTACCTTGTCTGCTCAAGATAAGCAAGGAAGTAAAGAGAAAATTAAAGCTCTAAAAATATCTTATTTAACAGAACAATTAAATTTATCTCCTAGCGAAGCTGAAAAGTTTTGGCCTATTTACAACACCTATAGTAAAGAACAGTATAGTTTAAGAAACATACTAAGGTCAGAAATTAAAAGAGCTATGATAGAAGGAGATATTAACTCGGTTTCTGAAAAAGAGGCAGAAAAATTAATAGCTTTAAAACTAGACACAGATCAAAAAATTTATGAATCTCAAAATGATTTTATAAATAACGTAAAAAAAGTAATTTCTTATAAAAAGATTGTTAAACTACAGTTAGCAGAAATGGAGTTTGGCAGAAAACTAATGAGTAAATACAAACATAGGAGATCAGAATCTAAAAATTAAACAAAAAAAAGGAAGCTAAATGCTTCCTTTTTTTTTGTTACTTAATTAATGCCATGCAAGAATATAATTCTGGTTTATTAGAAGTAAACTGTCTTAACCAAATCGTTAGCTCATCTACTTCATAAGGTAACAATCGACTTAAGGCCTTTTCTAGTTCTTTACAAAACAAATCTGAATTAAAACTTACCTTTTTTAGTACCGTTTTAGTGTACTCAAACATTGCTCTAGCCATTTCTATTAATTAAATTAGACAATAAACACAACTACTAAATCGTTATAGTAGCTTTACCAAAAGTAACGAAAAAAACCATCATTTTATAAATGATGGTCTTAAATTATGCTTAAAAAATTGTTAAGATTATAATGTATTAATCTTTTCAACTAATCCTTTCGCTTTTTCTTCTAATTCTAGGTTGATTGCTTTAAAGTGCGCTTTTTTGTTTTCTACCTTACTGTTGTTAACTTTAGCAACTAAAGTGTCAAAAGTTTCGATAGCTTCATCAATAATCGCTTCTCCTTTTTCTGGTGCATTTTTTAAGATTGAAACATCTAATGCATATTCGATAACATCACCTAAAACGTAATTGATATCTTTTTTTAAGTTTTTTATACTTGCCATAACTTCTTTAAAATTTAATTTTGCAAAGTTAGGTGTTTTTATCTAATTGTTTCTGATATTCTTCAAAAAATAAACCAATATGATATCCGTCTACTAATGCATGGTTTGCAGCAATAGCTACAGGCATCATTATTCTATCGTTTTCTTGATAAGTTTTACCAAAAGATAACTTTGGTATACTTTCATTTTTAACTCCAGAAACAGGTTCTTTTTGACTCGTAAATGTAAACCAAGGCAAAGCCGAACAATAAATACAACTATCTGATACTATTGGAGGAAATAAATCTGTAGAATTTAAAATTCGTTCTTTCTCCTCTAAAAAGTTCTTATTGAATATTTCTAAATCTTCTGCATAATGAATAAAAGAAAACCCAAAAGTATGGTCTTCTCTTGCAATGGTTGCCGAAGCATGAATCGTATCGCAAATAAAAACTTTATCTTCTTGTATTCTGTATTTAAAATTCTCTATGCTGTTTAACGCTACCAAACAAGCATGCAAATACATGGCAAAGAAAGATTTCTTTTCCAATTTTGACCTTTTGTATAACGTAGTAACATCAACATTAACCGTTACTCCAAAAAAAGGATCTTCTAAATTTCTAAAATGTTCGTAATGTTGTTTCCTATTCCAGTTTTCAATATTTAAATACTTCATAAAAAGGGAACGATGTCTTTAATGTTAGTAACTGTTTTGTACTCTGAATCAGATTTTTCTTGATCACTCACTTCTTCATGAACCCAAGTGGTATGAAACGGAACATGAATTGCAGATGCACCTAAAGCAACTAATGGTAAAACATCTGATTTTAACGAATTGCCAATCATTAAAAATTCTGATGGCTTGATATCTAAGTGCTTTATTAATTTCTTATAATCTTTCGCCTTCTTATCACTCATCACTTCTATGTGATGAAAATATTTTAGCAAATTAGATTTCTCTAGCTTTCTTTCTTGATCTAACAAATCTCCTTTGGTAGCAACAATTAACTTATATTTTCCTTGAAGAGATTGCAACACCTCTTCTACTCCATCTAGCAACTCTATAGGTTTATCTAACATCTCTTTACCGATGTCTAAAATTGCGGCTATTGTTTTTTGATTCACGTTATAATTAGAAAGCTCTAAAGCACATTCTACCATCGATAAAATAAAACCTTTTACACCATAACCATAATATACTAAGTTTTTAATTTCTTTCTTAAAAAGCTCTTGGTCTATTTTATTTTCGGTCTCGTACTTTGCTAATAATTTTGCAAATTGATGTTCTGCATCTCTAAAATAAGTTTCGTTTACCCACAAAGTATCATCCGCATCAAAAGCAATTACCTTTATGTTGTTACTTATTTTCATGATTTATAATTTTAAAAATTGAATAGCTTTTTCTAAATCTTCCGGAGTGTCTATGCCTACAGCTTCTACATCCGTTTCTACCATTTTAATCTTTTTACCAATTTCCTGGTATCTAATGGCTTCTATTTTTTCTGCAGCTTCCAATGGTGTCATTGGCGTATTGTAAAAATCTATTAATGCTTGCTTTCTAAAAGCATACACGCCTTTGTGTTTATAATACTTAACAGCAATGTCTTTATCTCTATGAAACGGAATTACACTTCTAGAAAAATAAATTGCCAAATTATCTACATCGGTAATTACCTTAACATTATTAGGGTTTTCTATATCTTCTTTATTGGTAATTTGTACTTTTAAAGAAGCTAAATCTATCTCTTTTTTATCGTCTTTTTTAAAGACATCAATTAATTTAGATAATGAAACTTCATCAATAAAAGGTTCATCTCCCTGAACATTAATTACAATATCTGCTTCAATATTTTCTACTGCTTCGGCAATTCTATCAGAACCACATTCGTGTTCTTTGGTACTCATAATTGCTTTTCCGCCTGCTTTTTCTATGGTTTCAAAAATAACATCAGAATCTGTTACAATAAAAACATCATCAAATAAATTGGTATGCAAAGCGGCTTCATACGTTCTTAAAATAACAGGTTTCCCTCCTAAATCTTTCATTAACTTTCCTGGGAAACGAGATGCACTATATCGTGCAGGAATCATGGCAATTATTTTCATAAATTATATTTAAAAGGTACTTGTAAAATGGTTACTCTCCAGAATAACGCACAAAGTTTCTTCGTGTTTCGTATAAAGTTACTTCTATTTCTAAGTTTGCTGGTATATGAGCTCTTAATTTGTTATAAATAATTATTGAGATGTTTTCTGCTGTTGGATTTAAGTTTTTAAATTCTGGAACTTCAATATTTAAATTTTTATGATCAAAAGGCTCTTCTATTTCCTCTTTAATCAATTCTCTTAACAAACCTAAATCATATACAAAACCAGTAATAGGGTCTACTTCACCAAACAAAGCCACAATCATTTCGTAATTATGACCATGGTAATTTGGGTTGCTGCATTTACCAAATACTTCTGCATTTTTCTCATCCGACCACTCTGAATTAAACAGTCTGTGTGCCGCATTAAAATGTGCTCTTCTATAAACTTTTACTTTAGGCATTTTTTAATTTTTCAAAAGATTTATCAAAAATAATTTTAAACCACTCTGTATATTCTTTCGGATTGTTCTCCATGTCTTTTTTAACATCAAGTAAAGTCATCCACTTATAAGCTTCTACTTCTTCTTTATTTATTTTGGGAGCATCATTATAATAACCAACCATCACATGATCAAATTCATGCTCTGTTAAACCATTATCAAAAGGTGCTTTGTACATAAACGAAAAAACTTCTTTTATTTCCGTAACAAACCCCATTTCTTCCATTAATCTTCTTTTACCTGCAGCTAAATTTGTTTCTCCATCTCTTTGATGAGAACAACAGGTATTTGTCCATAATAAAGGCGAATGATATTTATGTGCAGCTCTTTGTTGCAGCATTAATTCTCCTTTATCATTAAAAACAAAAACTGAGAAAGCTCTATGCAATAATGCTTTTTCATGTGCTTCCATTTTTGCCATCAACCCAACTGGGTTGTCTTTTTCATCTACTAAAACTACTTGTTCTTCCATATTCGCAAAAATAAGAAAATCAATGAGTATTAAATCATAAAATAATTACAAAACCCATAAGAGTTTTCTATTCTTTTATTTTGATAACATATATTTGTAATTATTAACATCCAATTTCTTTCATGAAAATTTTCTTAAAAGCCTTTTTTATAGTTGCCATAATTGCATTTTATCAATGTAAAGATGAAAAGAAACCTGTAGAAAAACAAACCAATAAAAATAAACTAGAAGAGAAGGTTGTAAAAGCTTGGGATAGTCTAAATAGTGAAAACACAGAGGCTTTTTTAACCGAATTCGGCAAACAAAACCCAGAAACCATTGTAGAAATTACAACCGATTTTGGCAAAATAAAATTGCGTTTATTTGAGGATGTGCCTATTCATAGAGCAAATTTTATCTTCTTAACCAAAATAAAATATTTTAACACTACTGTTTTTTATAGAATTGCTAAAAACTTTGTGTTACAAGGTGGTAATTCTGATGAAATGTACACCCAAAGAGAACGCAGAAAATACGGGAACTATCTGTTAGAACCGGAATTTAGAAATAACAGAAAACATAAATATGGTGCATTGGCTGCTGCCAGACAATGGGACAATAATCCTAATAAATTATCAAGTCCTTTTGAGTTTTATATCGTTCAGAGTAAGAGAGGTGCTCATCATTTAGATAATGAACATACTGTTTTTGGCGAAGTTATTTCTGGTTTTGATACCATGACAAAAATGTCTAAAGTTGAAGTTGGCGTAGATGAATGGCCTGTTGATGATGTAAAAATGCACATCGAAATTATAGAATAAAGAGTTATTTCATAGAGATTTGCTAAGAAATCACACTATTAATGTCTACTAAAAAGACTTAAGACCGCTGCACTAAAAGACACAAGAAACAAGACTGACTCAAATAACTATTTTTGAGTGTTTTGTCTGTTAAAAAAAAAAAGCAAAAAAAAACTGTAAAACAAGTATCTTTTTTTTCTTTTTATCACCAATCAAAAACCTATTATCAAGGATAGTTAGACATAGTTCTAAAACAAATATTTTTCATTTAGAAACAAACCTAAGGGAGTTGAATCCTTAGCTATCGATCTGCGATTAAAATCACTAAAAAAATTATAGAATAAACCCTATATTTGCACCTCAAATTTTGTAGATGACATTTTTAGAAGAGATAGCACGTAGAAGAACTTTTGGTATTATATCGCACCCGGATGCTGGTAAAACAACTTTAACAGAAAAATTGTTACTATTTGGTGGTGCAATTCAAGAAGCAGGTGCTGTAAAAAATAATAAGATAAAAAAGGGAGCAACTTCCGATTTTATGGAGATTGAACGTCAGCGTGGTATTTCTGTTGCTACTTCTGTTTTAGCTTTCATTTATCAAGATAAAAAAATAAACATTTTAGATACGCCTGGTCACAAAGATTTTGCTGAGGATACTTTTAGAACTTTAACTGCTGTAGATAGTGTTATTGTGGTAATTGATGTTGCAAAAGGTGTAGAACCACAAACCGAGAAATTGGTGGAAGTTTGTAGAATGAGAAAAATTCCGATGTTGGTTTTTATCAACAAGTTGGATAGAGAAGGAAAAGATGCCTTCGATTTATTAGACGAAGTTGAGCAAAAATTAGGTTTAACTGTTACCCCAATGAGTTTTCCTATAGGAATGGGATATGATTTTAAAGGAATCTATAATATTTGGGAAAAGAAATTAAATCTTTTTTCTGGTGATAATAAAACTTCTATTTCTGAAGGTGTTGAGTTTGATGATTTATCAAACCCAGAACTAGATACTATCGTTGGTAAAAAAGCAGCCGATACTTTACGTGAAGAAATAGAATTGATTAGTGAAGTGTATCCAGAATTTAATCGAAATGATTATTTAGAAGGAAATTTACAACCTGTATTTTTTGGTTCTGCTTTAAATAATTTTGGTGTAAAAGAATTATTAGATGCATTTATTAACATTGCTCCTGCTCCACAGCCTAAAAAAGCTGAAGAGCGTTTAGTAGATTCTAAAGAGAAAAAAATGACTGGTTTTGTGTTTAAAATCCATGCAAACATGGATCCAAAGCATAGAGATAGACTTGCTTTTATTAAAATTGTATCGGGAACTTTTAAAAGAAATGCGCCTTATTTACATGTTAGAAATGGCAAAAAAGTAAAATTTTCTAGTCCGAATGCATTCTTTGCAGAGAAAAAAGAAATTGTAGAAGAATCTTTTCCTGGAGATATTGTAGGAATTCATGACACTGGTAACTTTAAGATTGGAGATACTTTAACTGAAGGAGAAGAGTTGAATTTTAAAGGAATTCCTAGTTTTTCTCCAGAACATTTCCGTTACGTAAATAACGCAGACCCAATGAAATCTAAACAATTATATAAAGGTTTAGATCAATTAATGGACGAAGGTGTAGCACAGCTATTTACTTTAGACATGAATGGTAGAAAAGTAATTGGAACTGTTGGTGCGTTACAATACGAGGTTATTCAATACAGACTAGAACACGAATATGGAGCAAAATGTTCTTACGAAAATTTAAGTGTTCACAAAGCATGTTGGGTAGAACCAGAAGATATAAAGAACGATGAATTTAAAGAATTTAAACGTGTTAAGCAACGTTATTTAGCAAAGGACAAACAAGGTCAGTTGGTATTTTTAGCCGATTCTGAATTTACCATACAAATGACACAAAGTAAATATCCAACCGTAAAGTTGCATTTTACAAGTGAATTTAAAAAATAATTATGATGAAGAAATTTCTTTTTTTACTGCTAGCAACTCTCAGTTTTAATGGAGTTTCACAGACTTATAATTTATCAGATTTTAAACCTAAAGAATTACACAATTCTATTCGTTTAAATTATATTTTAATAGACCAACCAAATAAAACATATGATTATGGAGATGGTAGTACCTACACACTTCAACCAAGAATGGGTTTATTTGGACTAAATTATAATTTTCCTTTAAATGATTGGTTATATACAGGTGCTGGTTTTCACGGAGCAGTATATGGTGATCAAGGTGGTTTATTTACTTTAGGAGTAAATTTAGGTGTAAACACTCAACTTTATAAAAACTTATATTTCGATGCCAACGTGCATATAGGAGGTGGTGGTGGTTTTAGAAGCTTAGTTGATGGCGGTGGAATTATCTACCCAAACATAGGTTTACAATATAAAAATAACGGATATGCATTTGGTTTGCAATATGGTTATGTAAACTTTTTTACCGGAATTCAAAAAGGAGATAATATTTCCTTTTTTGTAGAAATACCAACCTCGTTAAGAACTACATCTTACAAACATGCTCAAAAATATTTTACAGTTAACGATGAAACCAAAGATAAAGTTTGGACTAAACCCGCTGTAAAAAGTGTACAACAAATTACTTTTGATTACCTTTTTCCAATAGGATCTTCAAGAAACGATGGTCTTGGAAACTTTAATAATACAACTCCAATTACCCAAACATTAAGCCTTTTAGGTTTTGAGTACCAACGTTATTTAAATAAAAACACCTTTGTTTACGCACATGTAGACGCCATGTATGGTGGTTTAAGAGCTGGTTTTATGGACGTTTTTTTCGGTATTGGTAAAAACTTTGTAGAAACAGAATATGTAAACTTTTTTGCCAAAGCAGGAATTGGTGCTGCAGGAGGTAGAATTTTTCCTGAAGGTGGTTTAACCATGTACCCAAGTGTTGGTGCAGATGTAAAAGTTACCAAAAATTTTGGTTTAGGTCTTCATGGTGGTTATCATAAATCTGTTAGTGGTACTTTTGAAGCATATACAGCCGGTTTTAGTTTAAAATATTATGGTTTAAGTGGCGGAATAAAAGATCCTTACACTGCAGAAAAAATTAAATATATAAAAACCCAAGGAATACAAATTGGTGTGCAAAATCAAACTTATTTTGATGTTGCCATTCTTGATAGATCTTACAAAGAACATGATTTAGAGTTAATAGCATTAAAAGTTAATTACGACCTAAACAATCGTTTTTATATAGCCGGAGAAGCTTCTTTTGCTTATTTAGGTGGTGCAGGTGGTTATGCTCATGGAATTTTTGGATTAGGAATAAAATCAAATAAATTTTTAAATAACAATTTTTCATTATTTGCAGAAGCTGCAGCAGGTGTTGCAGGTGGCGGTGGTGTAGATTCTGGCGAAGGTGTTTTAGTAAGACCAACCGCAGGTATTAATTATCATTTAAACGATAACTTTTCGTTTACAGCTTCGGGCGGACAAATGTGGTCTCCTAATGGCAACGTAAACTCAACAAATTTAAATATTGGTTTTACCTATGGTTTATCAATTTTAAATGCTAAAAAATAATGTATTCTGAACTTGTTTCAGAATCTTATCAATAACAATAAAATCTTGATGTATTTCAAGGTTATTAGTAATGTCAGTTCGAGCGCAGTCGAGAACTATTAAATGAATAAAACATCTCGACTGCGCTCGAGAAAACAAAAAAGTAAATTAAAAGATTATGAATAACGGAATTTATGCAAAATTCACCACTCCAAAAGGTGAGATTTTAGTACAATTAGAACACGAAAAAGCTCCTGGAACTGTTGGTAATTTTGTTGCTTTAACAGAAGGAAATTTAGAAAATGCTGTAAAAGAGCAAGGAACTCCTTATTATGATGGATTAAAATTCCACAGAGTAATTCCAGAATTTATGGTACAAGGTGGTTGTCCACAAGGAACAGGAACTGGTAACCCAGGTTATAAATTTGATGATGAATTTCACCCAGATTTAAAACATGATGCTCCAGGAAAATTAGCAATGGCTAACTCTGGTCCTGCAACAAACGGAAGTCAGTTTTACATAACCCACGTACCTACTCCATGGTTAGACGGTAAGCATACTGTTTTTGGTTCTGTAATAGAAGGGCAAGATGTTGTTGATGCAATTGCTCAAGGAGATGAAATAACAACTGTAGAAATTATTAAAGTTGGTGCAGAAGCAGAAGCTTTTAATGCGGTAGAAGCTTTTAGAACTTTTGAAGGATCTAGAGAAAAGCGTGAAGCAGAAGAAAAAGCTAAACAAAAAGCATTGTTAGATACGGTTGCTGCTGGTTATGATGAAACTGCAAGTGGTTTACGTTACCAGATTTTACAAAAAGGAACAGGAAAAAAAGCTACTAAAGGAGCTGGAGTATCTGTACACTACAAAGGTCAATTATTAGATGGTACTGTATTCGATTCTTCTTACAAGAGAAAAGAACCAATCGATTTTAATGTTGGTGTAGGTCAGGTTATTTCTGGTTGGGATGAAGGAATTCAATTATTACAAGTAGGAGACAAAGCTCGTTTTGTAATTCCTTCTAATTTAGCATATGGTTCTGCTGGTGCAGGAGGAGTTATTCCACCAGATGCAACACTTATTTTTGATGTAGAATTAATGGCTGTAAAATAAGAATAACATTCTTTACAAGTTATATAATTACAAAAAGCTCTCTGATTTCAGGGAGCTTTTTGCATTTGGGGGTGCGTAATTAATAATAGTATATAAAGAAATTGACAACTATTTAAGAAAACACCTCAACCAATAAATATACCTACTATTAGGTATTGACTTATAAAAACAAAGTTTATAACTTGAGACCAACTAAAACTAACCTGATATGAAAAAAAAATTACTTATAATCTTCACCTTATCAACTATAAATTATGTTTCTAGTCAAAATATAGGAGTAGATAGTAATGGAGATCCTGTCTTTACATTTTATGATTTAAAAACTAATAGACTTGAATTTACTAGTAAAGAACCTTTATCTTATTCTCAATCATTTCGCAGATACAAACATCAATTTGTAGAAGATGTAAGCGGTGATAAAACAATTTCAAAATTAAGTGGCTTTCTGTTTAAAGCTTCTCTTTTAAACTCAGGAAAAAACTTTAATATTAATAAGTTAAATGATTTAAATCTTGGACTAGGACTAGAACTAGGTTGGCAGAAAACAATGGAAGACCTTAAGGACTTAAAAAAAACACCTAGAGGAGCGTATACATTTGGAGGAAACATATTTCTTAAAATAGATAATGTTGATTTATACGATACAAATTTGAATACTGAAGAAAATCGATATCCAAATACAATCGGTATGAATTTAAATTATAACTATTTATTTAAAAATTCTAAAAGCATTATTTCTTTAAATGCTACTTTATCAAGAGGTTGGAATGAGAAAGAGTTACTAGACTATCAAGATATTGGAGAAACAACAATAACAGATGAATTAGTCGCTCTTAAAGAATTTAAAGGAAAATACGGTACAATAGATAATAATATAAATAAATTTAGATTAGCTGTAAGTTATCCTTTTTATGTAAAATATATAAATCCAGTTCCATATTTAAGTTGGTCTACACAAAATAATGCTTCTCCCACATATGGATATGGAATGCTATTAAATTTCCTTACAAATCCTTTGGAAAAAGATTATAAAATTCCTGCAACTTTAGGAATTGGAATTAATAAAATTTACGAAAAACAAGAATGGCAATCTGCAACAATCTATATTGCTGGTACTATCAAAATCGGAAAATATAAATAACTTATGCCAACACTCTATATAATTTATTGCTAACTTCTCGCCTACTTACGAAAGTCCTCGCGGACTTTCTTGGTCGTTAATTATTTACTAAATTAGTTGCTTAAACCACGCAACAAACCATATACAAACACGTTACAAAAAGCTCTCTGATTTTAGAGAGCTTTCTCTATGTAAAAAGAATTTTAAATCTAAAATAAGCTTCTCTAATACCGTATGAATTTTAAAGTTTTTCTGAAACTCATTTTTTATAAATTGATACCCTATAAACTTTTGTTAATAAGTTGAAAAAATTGTTTAAACATTTAAATAACATACACTTGCTATTTACTGTACATTTATACTACCAAATTCTTCCCATTTCCTATGAAAGAATTTCTGAAAAAATCAAATATATTACTATGTATATCCCTTTTTAAATAATGGATATACGTAATTAAAGTTATCATATATAGAAGTTGGGCTTAATTTATGAAAAATCTAATTTTAATAAAAATAGGTGAATCAAAATACATTAACGATATGTATGAGAACGAATATTTATATTTTAAAAGTTTAAAAGAATTTAGAAGTAATTCAGAAGACCAAACAGGAAGATTAGACCCGAAAGAATTAAATGTAAGTAATACGCAAATAAATAACTTAACACTAACAACAAATAACAAGGAAATAGAATTACATAAAGTTTTCAAAAATTTTGAAGGTCAATTAATGAAAAACTTAGATAACCCTGAAATTAATTGTTGTTCACTTAATTGGTTAGTTCTTGAAACTGGTAAAAAAAGTAGATTTTTTGAAAAAAAACTACTCGAAATGGGAAACAAAGCTCTGTTAATATTAGATTGGAAAAAATTCTTTGAAATTCTTGATAGAGAAATTGAAAAAATGAATTATAATTTTTCTAGGAAAAAAGTAACATATTATTCTCCTAAAATTCATAACGGAGAAATCTCATTACATCACAAAGATGAAAAGTTTGAATATCAAAATGAATATCGAATATTAATTTCACCTACGAAAAATGAACCAATAAACATTCCTTTGCCAGGTTTGAAAGAAATTAGCACTGTAATAGATTCTAGTAATTTGAATAAATTAATCATTAAATAAAAAACTAAGCCCAACACCGTGTATAAAAAATTGCTATTTTTAGCTAAACTAAAACTTGTTGCTTATTTGCAAACTTCTGAATTTCCGTTGGAAATTCCTCGTTCACAAAATCGCAACTTTTAATACACAACAACGTTGACATTAATTAAAGTGAACCAACTAAAATTCAGACATTTAAAAATTAGTATTATTAACAGAAATTAAAATTATGAAAAAGAAATTACTTTACTTATTTATTGCAATTAGTTCAATCGGTTTTAGCCAAACATTAGAAAACACTTATACAACGAGTGGATATACAGATAGTGATGAAATATTTTCATCTTTTAATAGTAATGGAGAAATAAAGTATTACACTACTAATTGGTCTAATAATGAAATTAAAATATTTAATTCATCTCACATTCTGGAAAAAACCGTAAATATTACACTTGAAAATGGTTATGAAATGAGGGAAATATATTTACCTTCTGATAAATTATTCAATTCGGACTCAAAAATTGAGTTTATTGTTTCCTCTGTAAGATATTCACCTTATCAAGAAAACCTTACTGTTTATAACGAAGATGGAGATAACATTTTTAACTTTGAGAATTTTATCACATTTAATCTTGTTAAAACTCCACAAAATGAATACAAACTAATAATGTATAAGGATTTAGCTGGTTCAGGTGAAAGCCCAATAACGTTTAGTGTTTATGGTTTATCTGGAACTTTATCAGTAAATCAACAAAATTTATTGAAAAAACAAAAAATGATAAGTTTTCCTAACCCTTCATCGAACAAAATAAACGTTAAAAACCCTTTGAAAAATAACGAAAATGAGAAAATTCAAGTTTTCGACATAAATGGTAGAAAAGTTCTTGAAAAAAAGATAATTGGAAATGGAGAAAATATTCAATTAGATATTTCTGAGTTGAGTAAAGGAATTTATAATTATCGAATTCGTGAATTTGGAAACAAATTTGTGAAAGAATAAAAATAACGAAATGCCAACACCGTGTAAAAAAAATTGCAAAATTATTGCTTAACCAAAATTATTTGCATTTTTGTAAAGTCCTATTTTCCTGCGGAAAATAGCCATTCAATTTAAACGAAACTTTCCATAACACAACAACGTAAGCAAACCTCACTCATAATCTTTAATTCCTTAAAACAAAAAAAGCTCTCTGAAACCAGAGAGCTTTTTTATAGATAAAATCTACAAATAGACTTTACTATTTTTTACTAATAATAGTCAACTCATCTACAATATGTTTTGCATTTGAGTATTTATCTATCAACCAAAGTACATATCTAATATCAACATTAATAGTTCTTTGTAAGTTTGAGTCGAAAATAACATCACCAGCCATTGCTTCAATGTTTCCGTCAAAAGCCAAACCAATTAATTCACCTTTTCCGTTTACAACAGGAGAACCAGAGTTACCACCAGTAATATCGTTATCCGTTAAAAAGTTTACAGGTAACTGACCACGCTCATTTGCGTAACGTCCGTAATCTTTCTTTTCGTAAATATCTAACATGCTTTGGTCTAAATCAAACTCAGAATCGTTTGGTTTGTATTTTTTAATCATCCCCTGAAAAGTAGTATAATTATTTTCATTCGCATCTTTTCTCTTATCCGCAGGCAAAGCTCTTACTTTACCGTAAGACAATCTTAATGTAGAATTTGCATCAGGATATTTAATATTACTCAATCCAGATTCACGCAATCCTTTTACCAACAATCTAAATGATGCTTTAAAATCATTTTCTGCTTGTACCAAGTTTTCTGGATTCTCTCTATATTTATCTAATAACTGATTAGACAATTGCAATAAAGGATCACTATTTAAGATAGCTTCATTTGGGTATTGTAAATAAGCCTCCACTCCTTCTTTAGAAGTAAACATACTCAACTTAAAAATAGCTTTGATATACGTAGAAAAATCATTGTCGTTTTTCCCACCTACTTCTGCAACCAATTCTGGCAATGAGTAATTAGATTTAGATGCTAACAAACCTAATTGTTTTGCAAAAACCTCTTCCTCTAAAGGCAAGTAAAAATCTTTATAAGAACTCTCTATAAGCGCTTGTAACCTTGGTAACATATTTGCACGCTCTGCTTCATTTGCAGCTGTATATTGCTTTAAAGCACCACCAATTCTGTATGGTAAAACAGCAAATTTACTAGAACGCAACATCCCTAATAAGTAGTTGGTTTGTTTTGCCTTCTCGTTGGTTAAACTATAGTAATTATTGATATTCTCAATAACCTTTCCGTAGGCTTCTTTATTATCTTTTTTCTTAGCCCATTTTACAAACTTCGCTTCTACTTTACTTTTCTTTTCAACCGTTTTATGCTCTGTTAAAGCGGTAATCATTCCACCTCTATTTTTCCAATAGTTGGCAATACCAGCGTAAGCAGATGCGTACATTAGATTTACAGACTCGTCTGCATCCATGTATTTTTTCATAACATCCATACTTAATTTAGAACCTTCTACCCAAGCAGGATATGCAAATTTTACGTTTTGCTCTACTCCTTGTGCAGGCATCCAACGGTTTGTTCTACCAGGATATCCTAAAATCATAGCAAAATCGTTTTCTTTTACACCATCAATATTAACAGGTAAATGATATTTTGCTTTTAAAGGCACATTTGCCTTAGAATATTCTGCTGGTTCTCCGTTTTCATCTGCATAGACTCTAAATAAAGAAAAATCTCCCGTATGTCTTGGCCATTCCCAGTTATCTGTATCTCCACCATATTTACCAACATTTTCTGGAGGTGTACCTACTAAACGAACATCATTATAATCTTCATACACAAAGTAGTAAAACTCATTTCCTTCATAGAAAGAACGTACTGAAACGGTATATTTTCCACCTTCGTTATTTTCTTTTTCAATTTTAGCAATTTCTCTATTAATGATTGCTTCACGTTCTTTTTCACTCATTTTATCATTTACAAGAGATAAAATACGTTTAGAAACATCATCCATTCTTACAAAAAAACGTACATATAAGCTTTCTGGTTTCAATTCTTCTTCTTTAGAACCTGCCCAAAAACCATTTTTTAAGTGATTTTGTTCTGCTGTAGATAATTCTGCAATTGCATTGTAACCACAATGGTGATTTGTTAACACCAACCCGCTTTCTGAAACAATACTTGCTGTACAACCTCCGTTAAATTGTACGATACCATCTTTTAAACTTTGATTGTTAACACTATAAATTTCTTCTGCTGTTAATTGTAATCCCATTTTTTGCATATCACGATGATTTAATCGCTCAATATGCATTAAAAACCACATTCCCTCATCTGCCAATGCTGAAGGAATTGAGACCATAAATACAATAAATGTAATCAGTATTTTTTTCATTTTATCTTGTTTTAAATATAGGATAAAAATACTAAAACTTAGGCTCTTTTTAGAGCAGACAAGTTGTTAAAATATGTTATTTTTCATTCTATTGATAGTCTAAAAATCATCTTTTTTCACCACTTCTATCTCTTTAACTTTTATTTGATCTTCCTTAGAAAAAAACAAATCAAATTATGGCTGTTATACTTGCTGATTTTAAAAAAAAAGGAAAGTTCTAAACGAATATTGAGAACTAAATGAAAAAACTTTTAGACACAAAAAAACGCTTAAAAATTAGAAATAGATTCTATTCTTTAAGCGTTTAATAATCCTATTTTATTTATAAAAACAGCTACTGTTATTCAGGGTTAAAACCTAAAAACAAGTTAGCGAGTCTTAGTCAAATTCCTTCATTTCATCATCATAAAAAGCACCTGCTTTATCCATTAAATCTGCTAACTCTGTAGCAATATCTTCTTCACTTTCTCCTGTTAAATCTTCAAACCACTCTACTTCATCATCTTTTAAGTTGATTAAAAAACGAGGAAACTCTGTGTGTAACACAAAAATATCTTCAGGAAATTTACTGTTATCTGCTAATAAAAATTTAGGTAAAGTCATAATATTTTATTGATTATAGATGCTGTCTGTTCGAGCGCAGTCGAGAACTAATTTATTTATTTTAAGAACCTCTCGACTGCGCTCGAGGGGACACTATTATTTTTTCTCTTTTATCAACTTTAAAGTTAATGAATTAAATCTTATAAATAGTAAAATAGAAGCTGTTGTTAAACCTGCAAGCAAACCTAACCAAATACCAAAACTACCATACATTTCTTCGCTTCCGAAATAATAAGAAACCGGAAAACCGATAACCCAATAAGAAATAAAAGTAAGAATTGTAGGTACCTTAACATCTTGCATACCACGCAAAGCTCCTAAAAAAACAACTTGTATACTGTCTGATATTTGAAAAAAAGCTGCTGCTATTAATAAATTTGAAGCAATAGAAACAACTTCCATATTGTCTATATAATTTGTAGTATCACTTAAATCTACATAAATCATAGGTAAACTTTTATGAAAAATAAAGAAAAGTAATGCAAAAAACACCGCTAACAATACTCCTAATAAAAAGATAGAAAAAGCAATTCTACGCAATTCTTTATAATCTCGTAATCCCTTTTGGTTTCCTACTCTAACCATAGCAGCAACACTTAAACCCGTTGCAACCATAAATGTCATAGAAGATAAGTTTAAGGCTATTTGGTTTGCTGCTTGTGGGTTTTTCCCTAACAAACCACTTAACCAAACTGCTGCTGTAAAAATAGCAACTTCAAAAAGCATTTGCATAGCGCTTAAAGAACCAATATTCACAATTTTTTTTATCGTTAAAACATCTAAAACAAAGAATTTTATATTTCTTACTATTTCTGCAGACCTTTCTTTATAACGCAGTAATAACCATAAGTAAAGCACCATTACAACTCTAGAAACTAACGTACCATACGCTGCACCAATAATCCCCATTTCTGGAAAACCAAATTTCCCAAAAATTAATAAATAGTTTAAAACAATGTTTATAACATTTGCTATTAATGCCGCATACATTGGATATTTCGTCATAGAAAGACCGTCACTAAACTGTTTAATTGCCTGAAAGATAACTAAAGGAATTAGTGAAAAAGCAACCAAATCTAAATACGGAATTGCCAACTCTACCACTTCTTTGGGTTGTTTCATTAAATACATTAAAGGCTTAGAGAAATAGACTCCAGCAAATAAGATAATACCTAAGGAGGTACATAAAAACAAACCACTTTTATACGTAGCTTTTGCTTGTTTTAGATTATCAGATGAATCTGCTTCTGCAATTAAAGGTGTAATAGCTGTAGAAAAACCAATACCTATAGACATGGCGATAAACATAAAACTATTCCCCAAAGAAACCGCAGCTAATTCTGCAGTTCCCATTTGACCAACCATTATATTATCTATAAAACTTACAAATGTATGCCCAAGCATACCTAACATTACTGGTGCTGCAAGCTTCCAATTGTATTTAAATTCTGATGTATATTGAGAAATATTCACGCTTATTGTTCTTTTTACGGAGTGCAAAAATACAACTTGTAATTAGAATAAATCGTTGCTATCTATAAAATAAAAACACAAAAAATCCACTTTTTTCAAAGTGGATTTTTAATACTAATAAATACCGTTTTTACATTGCTGGTTTTGGCAATAAAACAGCATCAATTACATGTATTACTCCGTTAGATTGGTTTACATCTGCAATAGTAACTTTAGCTTTCCCTCCGTTTTCATCAGAAATATAAACGTTTTTTCCTTTCATCCAAGCAGTAATGGTTCCTCCGCTTACTGTTTTAATAGCAGCTTTACCGTTTCCTTTTTTAATTAAGGCTACAATTTCTTTAGCACTCCAATTACCTGCAACAACATGGTATTTTAAAATTGTTTGTAATTTCGCTTTATTTTCTGCCTTTAACAAAGTACTTACAGTACCTTCTGGCAACATATCAAACGCTTTATTTGTAGGTGCAAAAACAGTAAAAGGTCCTTCACTAGTTAATACATCTACTAAACCTGCTGCTTTTACAGCTGCCACTAATGTAGTATGGTCTTTAGAATTTACGGCATTTTCTACAATATTTTTAGAAGGATACATTTCTGCTCCACCCACCATTTTTGTTTTTTCTTGTGCACTAAAATTTTGACTAATTACTAAACTAAGCATTAAAACTGTTACTTTAAAAAAATTTAAGGTTTTCATAATTTGATATTTAAAATTAATAATAATTTGTGTTCAACATATCTACGAGATTTTTTTAGTTACGGTTTTAAAATAAATTTAAAAATAAAATGAATCACAAGAATATTTCCATAAATAATTTAATTATCATTACTTTTGAAGTTCTAAAAAACATACTAAAAACATACTGAAATGGCAAATATCACATTAAAAGGAAATGCAATAAATACAATAGGTAACTTACCTAAAACAGGAACTAAAGCAGCTGATTTTAAACTAACTGCAGTAGATTTATCTCAAAAAAGTTTATCAGATTTTGCTGGTAAAAAGGTAATTTTAAATATTTTTCCTAGTGTAGATACAGGTACTTGTGCTACTTCTGTTAGAGAATTTAATAAAAAAGCGGCAGATTTAGAAAATACTGTTGTTTTATGTGTTTCTAAAGATTTACCATTTGCTCAAGCTCGTTTTTGTGGTGCAGAAGGTATTGATAATGTAGTAATGTTATCTGATTTTGCTGATGGTAACTTCGGAAAATCTTACGAATTAGAAATTGCAGATGGTCCTTTAGCACATTTACACTCTAGATCTATTGTTATTATCGATGAAAAAGGAGACGTTGCGTATACAGAGCAAGTTTCTGAAATTGTTGACGAACCTAATTATACAGCTGCTTTAAACGCAATTTAATTTATGAAGAATCCTAATGATAGCTTTATAAGAGGAAGACTTCGTAGTTTTAAGTTTGCCTTAAGAGGTATGTGGCTTTTAATGACTACAGAAGACAGCATAAAAGCACAACTTTTTGTTGCTGTACTTGCTACTATTTTAGGTTTTTATTTTAATATTTCTAATATAGAATGGATGTTTCAGTTTATCGTTATCGGCCTCGTTTTAGTGGCAGAAGCTTTAAACACTGCCATAGAAAAAGTGGCAGATTTTGTACACCCAGATTATCACGAGAAAATAGGTTTTATTAAAGATATAGCTGCAGGCGCACCAAGCTTTGCAGCTTTTACTTCATTAATTATTGCAGGTTTTATATACATCCCTAAAATAACGATCTTATTTTAGTTGATTTTTTTATTTAATGCTAAAAACGACCAAAAATTATTAATGGCTAAGAGAAGAACAAGTTCAAAAAAACCCTTAAATTCTTCGGAACAAAAACCGAGTATTTTTGCATATTTTAAAACAAGACAAGCAAAGACAATTTTAGGATCTTTCTTAATTTTATTTTCAATTTTCCTCTGTATTGCTTTTATTTCTTTTTTCTTTAATTGGCAAGAAGATCAAAGCATACTTAAAGAATTTGCAGATAAAACAGTTAGAAGTAAAAATTTACTTGGAAAAATTGGCGCTAATTTAAGTAACTTTTTCATCTATTCTGGGGTTGGAATAGCAGCTTTTATAGTCGCATTTCAGATACTTTTAACAGGTTGGTATATCCTTTTTAAAAAGAAATTCTCTTCATTAATAATTTCTTGGAACTGGTCTCTTTTGGTGATGATATGGATTTCTATAACGTTAGGTTTTGCATATGACAAGTACGCATTGTTATCTGGTATTATCGGTTATGAAATTAATGAGTTTTTACAAGCATTTATAGGTAAAACTGGTTTGGTCATTCTTTTAACCTTCTTTTTTATTGCTTATTTAGTTTTACGTTATAAAGTTACTTTTGATAAGTACATAGAAACCTTAAAAATAAAGCGAGAAGAAAGAGAAGCCAGAAAAGCAGAAGAAGCCGTTTTTAATGAAACAACACAAGAAACCGTTACATCTGTAAAAACTGTAGAAAAAACAGAAACGGTACCTTTAAAAAATGATCAGAAAGAAAAATCTGTTGTAGAATTATCTTTAGAAAAAAAACAACCAACAATTTCTAAATATTCTGATGTATCGTCTAAAAAAGAAGAAATTTCTTTAAACACGGAAAAAAGTACAGGACCTGTATTAAAAACTGAAATAGCGAAAGAAGAAGAAAAAGAGGTAGAAATAGATGTAGAGATTGATGTTGCTATTGGAAGAGATGAAGAGCATTCTACAGAAAATTTATCCAATCAATTGGTAAAAGATTTTGGTGAGTTTGACCCTACCCTAGAATTAGGAAATTTCAAATTCCCAACCTTCAACCTTTTAAAACAATACAATGAATCTATTTCTATAGATCCAGAAGAATTAGAAGCTAACAAAGATAGAATTGTAGATACTTTAAAAAACTACAAAATAGGTATTGCAGAAATTAAAGCTACTGTAGGACCAACTATTACCTTATATGAAATTGTACCTGAGGCAGGAATTAGAATTTCTAAAATTAAAAATTTAGAAGATGATATTGCACTGTCTTTATCTGCCTTAGGAATTAGAATTATTGCTCCTATCCCTGGTAAAGGAACCATTGGTATAGAAGTACCTAATAAAAAATCGACCATTGTTTCTATGCATTCTGTAATTTCATCAAAGAAATTTCAAGAATCTACTATGGAATTACCTATTGCTTTAGGTAAAACCATTTCTAATGAAACTTTTGTGGTAGATTTAGCTAAAATGCCTCACTTATTAATGGCAGGTGCAACGGGTCAAGGAAAGTCTGTTGGATTAAATGCAGTATTAACATCACTTTTATATAAAAAACATCCTGCAGAAGTAAAGTTTATTTTAGTAGATCCAAAGAAAGTAGAACTTACTTTGTTTAATAAAATAGAACGTCATTATTTAGCAAAATTACCAGATGTAGAAGAAGCTATTATTACAGATACGACTAAAGTGGTACATACCTTAAATTCGCTTTGTATAGAGATGGATAATCGTTACGATTTGTTGAAAGCTGCTATGGTTCGTAATATTAAAGAATACAATGCTAAATTTAAACAACGTAAATTAAATCCTAATGACGGACATCAATTTTTACCATACATTGTTTTGGTTATTGATGAGTTTGCCGATTTAATTATGACGGCTGGTAAAGAAGTAGAAACTCCTATTGCACGTTTGGCACAACTTGCTAGAGCAATTGGTATTCATTTAATTGTAGCAACACAAAGACCTTCTGTAAACGTAATTACAGGTATTATTAAGGCAAATTTTCCTGCAAGAATTGCATTTAGAGTAACCTCTAAAATAGATTCTAGAACAATTTTAGATGCTGGTGGAGCAGATCAATTAATTGGTCGTGGAGATTTACTATATACAGCAGGAAACAATCTTAGTAGAATACAATGTGCCTTTGTAGACACACCAGAAGTTGAAAAAATTACAGATTTTATTGGTTCTCAAAAAGCCTATGCAGAAGCGTATCAATTACCAGAGTACGTAGATGATGAAAGTGGCACGAGTCTTGATATAGATATTTCCGATAGAGACAAACTCTTTAAAGATGCCGCAGAAATTATTGTTACGGCCCAACAAGGATCTGCTTCTCTATTACAAAGGAAATTAAAATTAGGGTATAATAGAGCTGGTAGATTAATAGATCAGTTAGAAGCTGCCGGTATTGTAGGTGGTTTTGAAGGAAGTAAAGCAAGACAAGTGTTAGTTCCAGATTTTATAGCCTTAGAGCAATTATTAGAAAACGAAAAGAACCAATAGTCTCTCGACTACGATCGAGATGATAAGAATTATAATTATGAAAAAAGTAACCATATTATTTTTAAGTTTATTTTTAACAACCATCACTTTTTCTCAAAATGCAGAAAAAGCAAAATCTCTTTTAGATGAAGTTTCTACAACAATGGGAGCTTATAAAAACATGTCTATTAGCTTTAGTCAAACCTTAAGCAACGAAGACGCAGGTATCATGGAAGGCGATGAGCCACCAATTAGAGGAAAAATTGCACTATCCGGAGAAAAATACAGCCTTAATTACTTAGGAAATCAATTTATTTTCGACGGAAAAAAACTGTATGTAATTAATAATGATGAAAAAGAAATTACGGTTACAGATGGTGATATGAGTGGTGATGATGGTTTTATTTACCCTTCTAAATTATTAACTTTTTACAAAGAAGGTTATAATTTTGAAATGGGAAATTTAAAAAACTTAAACGGCAGAAAAATTCAACTAGTTACCTTAAGCCCAATAGATAGCGCTTCTGATATTGTAAAAGTAGAATTGGCAATTGATGCAAAAACAAAGCACATTTATAAATTGATTCAGACAGGTTCTAACGGTTCTAAAACAACCTTTACAATTAATGAATTTAAAAGCAACCAAAACCTGCCTAGTTCGCATTTTTCATTTGATGAAGCAAAATACAAAAAGCTAAACTTCTCAATAGATTAATTATTTTCCAATTAACAGAAATTTAGTAGCTTATTTGAAGATAAGAAACTACTTTTGCCTAGATGAAAATTTTAGATAGATACATCTTAAAAACCTTTTTAGTTCCTTTTATAGCTACGTTTCTAATCGTGCTTTTTGTTTTGGTGATGCAAGTTTTATGGCAAACCTTCGAAAACATTGCTGGTAAAGGAATTAGCTTGCCTTTTATATTAAAATTCTTATACTACTCTACCTTAATTATTACACCACAAGCATTGCCTATTGGAGTCCTTTTATCTTCTATAATGGCATTGGGTACTTTAGGTGAAAACTACGAATTTGCAGCAGCAAAATCTGCAGGTATTTCCTTACAACGTTTGGTAAGACCCTTAGTTTATTTAACACTAATTCTTAGTGGTATTAACTTTTTATTTTTAAACAATATTTATCCTTATGCCGTTTTAAAGCAGAAGAATTTATACTTAAATATTAAAAAGAAACAACCAGCACTTGCATTAGTCGCTGGAAGTTTTAATAGTGATTTACCTGGTTTTCAAATTAAATTTGATGAAAAATTTGATGAAGAAGGTAAAAACGGAAAAGAAGTAAGTTTATTAAAAAAAGTATTAATCTACGATTTAACTGCTGGAAAAGGGAACCAAAAGGTAATTACCGCAGAAAGAGGTAAAATTATATCTGAAGAAGGAAGTCGTTATATGACTTTTATTCTATATGATGGTTATTACTATCAAGAACACGCAAAAACGGCCAAAACGAATTTACAAAGAAAAAAAATGGCGGCATCAAACGCTACCTTTAAAGAATACGAATTTAACATTGATATGTCTTCTGTTACTGGAGATGATGATTTAAGTAAAACAGATCACACTAAAAACTTTATGATGCTTAGTTTAAATCAATTAAGTGACACCATACCCGACTTAAAAGCAAGTTATGATGAAGCTTTATTGCTAAAATCTAAGAACTTATATGCAACAACAGTTGCAAAAGACTTATACCAATACCCAGATTCATTAAAAACAGAGAACATTGATATTGATGTCTTAGAAAATTTTGACTTACAATCTAAAATTAATATTCTAAACTCAGCCACTACAAAAACAGAACGCGCTTTAAGCTCTATTAAAAATGGTCAAACCTCCATTAAATACAAAAGAAAAAATCTAAATTTTTTCGATACGGAGTATTATAATAGAATTTCATTTTCGTTATCTTGTTTAATTCTCTTTTTTATTGGTGCACCCTTAGGTTCAATTATTAGAAAAGGTGGTTTTGGTTTGCCTATGATATTAGCTATTGCTATTTACGTAACCTATTTCTTTAGTAATACTTTTGGTAAAAATTTAGCAGAAGAAAGTAAGGTCACCTCCTTTTTAGGTTCTTGGTCATCTGCTTTTATTATGGTTCCAATTGGTATTATCTTAACACGAAGAGCTACACGAGACAAAGGGATTTTTAATATGGATGCCATTACGCAACCGATTATCAATTTTTTTAAAAAAATATTTACAAAAAAAGAAGCATAAGATATTATGACTGTTCAAAACACTAAAAAAAGTACAGAGTTAAATTCAATTTCAGCAGCAATTGAAGACATAAGAAACGGTAAAATTATTATTGTTGTAGATGATGAAAACAGAGAAAATGAAGGAGATTTTTTAGCTGCAGCAGAAAAAGTGACGCCTGAAATGATTAATTTCATGGCAACACATGGTAGAGGATTAATATGTGCACCTTTAACAGAAAAACGTTGTAAAGAACTAGACTTACACGTTATGGTGAATAACAATACAGACCCAATGGAAACGGCTTTTACGGTTTCTGTAGACTTACGTGGTAAAGGAGTTACAACTGGTATTTCTGCCGGGGATAGAGCTTTAACTATAAAAGCATTAGTAGATAAAGACACTAAATCTTTTGATTTAGCAAGACCTGGTCATATTTTTCCATTAATTGCTAAAGAAGGTGGTGTTTTAAGAAGAACAGGACATACAGAAGCTGCTATAGATTTTGCTCGTTTAGCAGGTTTACAGCCAGCGGGTGTTATTGTAGAAATCATGAACGAGGATGGTACCATGGCTCGTTTACCTCAATTGTTAGAAGTTGCTAAAAAGTTTGATATTAAAATTGTTTCTATAGAAGATTTAGTGGCTTATAGAATGGAGCATGATTCTTTAATTGAAATAAAAGAAGATTTTAATTTACAGACTAGATTTGGAGATTTTAGATTAAGAGCATATCAACAAACTACCAATAACCAAGTTCATATTGCCTTAACAAAAGGTTCTTGGTCTAAAGACGAAGCTATTTTAACTAGAGTAAATTCTACTTTAGTAAATAATGATATTTTAGGAACCTTAACCAATAATGCAGATAAGAAACTAGACCAAATGTTTCAGGTGATTAATGATGAAGGAAAAGGGGCTATTATATTTGTAAACCAACAAAATCAATCTCAAAACTTATTGAGTAGATTGTCTACTTTAAAAGAGAATCAAAAAAACGGAAATATCAAAGCTCCAGAAATTAAAATGGACAACAAAGATTTCGGAATTGGTGCTCAAATTTTACATGATTTAAACATTCGTCAATTAAAATTAATTACAAATACACAACAAACTAAACGTGTTGGTATGATTGGTTATGGTTTAGAGATTGTAGATTATGTAGGATACTAATGCCTTTACCCTATTTAAAAATCAACATTTTTTAAATATTTTTTTTTGAAATCAAATATCCTCTAGGCGCAACCTAGAGGATATTTGTTTTTTATTAAAATAAGTCAAATGTTAATTAAAGTTAATAAAACATACTACTTAGTATTTTTTATTAACTTTGGTTTATGTTACAAAAACAAAAGTCGGAATTTACCAAACAATTAATTCTCGATGAATCCTTTAAATTATTTTACAAAGACGGTTTTAAAACAACCAGTGTCGATAAAATAATGGTAAAAACTCAACTTACCAAAGGTGCTTTCTATCACCATTACAAAAACAAAAAAGAATTAGGTCTTGCTGTTATTAAGCTTAAAATTCAAAAAAGAGTTTATGATGGAATGATCTCTCCACTTTACAACTCTGGCAATGCCATTGATCTCTTAAAACAGACTTTTTTAGAGAGAATTAAATCTTTCCCTTTAGATGAAAAGCAATCTGGCTGCCCAATGAATAACTTTATAAATGAAGTTGGAGACTCTGAAAAAATCTATCAAATTGCTTTAAAAAATATTATTGAGGAATGGAAATCTGCATTGATACATTTAATTGAAAGAGGGAAAAATGAAAATAGTATTTTGCAATCCATTTCCAGTGAGGCTACAGCTATTTATTTAATTAGTGCTTTTGAAGGCATTAGAGGCATACGAAAGCTATATGACAACGATGAAATTATTGACCAATACACGTTAGGTTTATCTGCCTATATCAATAAAATTAAAGTCTAATTTATTTTCATAAAAAACATACCACATAGTATCTTTTAATAAAAAATTAAAAAAATGAAACTAAAAAACAAAGTAGTTATTATTACAGGTTCTTCTAAAGGAATCGGAAAAGAGATGGCAATATTATTCGCAGAAAATAAAGCTAAAGTAATTGTAAATTACTCTAGTAGTGAAGCTGAAGCGAATGAGACCGTAAAAACAATAATCGCCAACGGCGGGGAAGCAATAGCTATAAAAGCAGATGTTAGTGTCAGAAAAGAAGTAACACATCTATTTGATAAAACCATTGAGGTTTATGGCAAAATAGATGTTCTAGTTAACAATGCAGGTGTTATGAAATCTAAAAAATTAAAAGACATTACCGAACAAGATTTCGACACTCATTTTAACGTAAATGTAAAAGGCTTGTATAATACTTTACAAGAAGCGGAAAGTAAACTTGCTGATAATGGTAATATCATTAACATCTCTTCTAGTACCGTAAAATTAATGTTACCAACATACGCCATTTATTCTGCAACAAAAGCTGCCGTAGAACAAATATCACGTGTGTTTTCTAAAGAAATCGGTAGAGGAATTTCTGTAAATGCATTAGCTCCTGGACCAACTGAAACCGAATTATTTTTAAAAGGAAAATCAACAGAATTTATAGAACAATTAAGTTCTATGAACGCTTTTAACAGATTAGCAAAACCTATAGATATTGCTAGAGTCGCATTATTTTTAGCAAGCGATGATTCTAAATGGGTTTCTGGTCAAGTTATTGGTGCAAACGGAGCTATGGTATAAAATGATTAAAATTTAATTAATCCCCCACTTTTTAATTCTATTGGCTGCTTATTTTGTTCAAACAAACGGGCAGTCAATTTACCTCTTAAAAAAATATCATCATTAATAACTTCTAACCAACTTCCTTCTCGCAGACCTAAAACTGCAGTTTCGTTAAAAACATGAAACTCTTTGATACGTGTTTCTCTTGTTTCTCCCATGTGAGTAGAACCTTCAATAGGATCTAAATAATGCGCATTTATATTAAAAGGAATACATCCTAAAGTTGTAAAACTAGGTGGATACACAATTGGCATATCATTGGTATTCTTCATATTTATACCACAAATATTACTACCGGCACTTGTACCTAAGTACGGAGTACCGTTATCTAACACTTGCTTTAAAGTTGATAATACATCGTTTTTGTACAATTGATTGACCAACTCAAAAGTATTTCCTCCTCCAGTAAAAACAGCTTCAGAATTTTGAATTGCTTCTTTAGCATTGTCAAATTCATGGATTCCTTTTACATCAATATTAATATTTGAAAAAGCATTTTTTGCTATTGTAGTATACTCGTCATAACTAATTCCGCTTGGTCTTGCATATGGAATAAATAGTAATTGTTTTACTTCCTTAAAATGTGTTTTTAAAGTAGGTAATAAATATTCTAAATAGCTACTTCCGTGTACTGTTGATGTACTTGCAATAATCATTTTTTTCATAGTCCAAAAATAAGAATTTAACTATTCATTTTAACACAAGTTTACAATTCTCTTAATAGAGTTTTAAGACACGTACTTCTTTACTTTGTATTAATGTCAAAAGCGATTACTTTTCTTGCCTTTTTTATAAGTTTTCTATCCTTAGAAGCTCAAGAAAAAAGAACTAACCTAACTGGTAAAACTGTTTTAGATAGTTTGGCTATTCCAGATGTTCATATCATTAACCAAAATACAAGTATTGGTACGATTACCAATACCAATGGTTTTTTTGAAATACCTGTTAAAGTAGGAGATACTTTATATTACTCTCATTTAAAATATATAGACAAGCATATTATTATTACAGACAAAATGCTTTCAACCAAAAGAATAAGCATTCCATTAGAAGAAGAAACGGTTGTTTTAAAAGAAATGGTATTAGAGAAACAACGTAGTATTTTTTACCAAGATCCAGAAATACTGCAAAATAATGGTATCGTCGTAGACGCAAAATTCTTAAATTTACCCTATGCTAATGTAAAAGCAAAAAAAGATAAATCTATTGTAAAATTTCAATCTGGAGCTTCTGTTAATTTAGACAATTTAATAAATATATTAAACGGAAATGCAAAAAGAGAAAAACAACTAAAGGAAATGGCTTTAGAAGATACGGAACTTAAAAAAGTAAGAGACTATTTTACCGATGACTTTTTTATCACAGATTTAAAAATTGAAAAAATCTATATCAATCAGTTTTTAAATGATTGTATAGATAAAAATATCATTCGCATTTTTAAGAGAGAAAACAAATTAGATGTGCTTAAGTTATTAATGAGAGAAAGCAAACTATTTCCTAAACGAATAGTTGACGAAGAACTCTACTTAACGAACCAATAACCCTATTGAATGGAAAAAAAACTACTTACTATTTTCTTATTTGTTATAACACTCCCCTCGTTGTCTCAAAATAATGGGACGTTAATTTCTAGTAGAATTTTAGATTCTCTTGGCATTGTAAAAAATGCAAATATTATCAACCTAAATACCAATCAAGGTACATTTTCTTCGGATTCTGGGCGTTTTCAAATCTATGCTAAAAAAGGAGATACTTTAAGAATTTCATCCATACAACACATCACACAAAAGATAAAGATTACTCCGCAAATTATAGAAAATAAAGCGCTTATTATTATACTAAAACCAAATACCTATGTTTTGGATGCATTCGAATTAAAAAGACATGACTTAATTGGTAGATTGGCGGTAGATGTTAAAAGCATACCTACTGAAGAAAAATACGCTTTATTAAAAAGTAATATGGATTTTTCTAATGTAGACTTCTCGTTAAAAGATCATAGAATTGATGCTAATGATAGAGCAAAATCTAAAGTAGTAAATACCGTTGCCAATTCTTACTCAGGACTTAATGCTGCTGGACTAATTGGAAGTCTTTTTTCTTCTAAAAAATTCGAAAAAACACAATTACTAGACGCAAAGTTAGATCGTAAAAAAGCATTGGGAAACAAAATATTACTAGAACTTGGTGAAGATTTTTTCTTTGAAAAATTAAAAATCCCTAAGGAAAAATATTATCATTTTTTAGATTATTGTGATTATTTAGATCTCGATAAAATATATAACGAAAATAAAGTTTTAAAACTTATAGAAATATTTCAGAAAGAAAGTGTTCCGTATTTAGAAATCATAAAAGAAGAATAAAACAGCTGTGCATGGAAAAAAATCTACTTCAATTTTTATTATTTTTTGTAACATGCACCTCTTTATCCCAAGAAAGGCAAACCTTAATTTCAGGTAAAGTTGTAGACTCTTTGGGTACTGTCAAGAATGTGAACATCATCAACCTAAAAACTAATAAAGGTACTTTTTCTTCGGATGATGGAGTGTTTAGAATCTATGCTAAAGAAGGAGATTCTTTACAAGTTTCGTCTGTGCAGCATATTACCAGAAAACTAAGAATAAGCAAAGAGATTATCAACAATAAATTTATTACCATTAGATTGGGTACAAATACGTTTGTTTTAGATGAATTTGAATTAAAAAAGCATCATTTAATAGGAAGGTTAGGTGTCGATATAAAAGAGGTACCAACAGATAGAAAAGATTCTTTATTACAAAAAAACTTAGATTTTTCTAAAGTCAATTTTAAACTCGTAGACACAAGAATTGATGCAAACATAAGAATGAAACCTCCAATTGTTAACACAGTTGCAAATTCTTTTGGTGGTGGTGGCGGCAGCGCATCAATTCCTTTTAAATTTAAAGACCTACTATTACGTAAAGAGTTGAATCGTAAAAAAGCAGTTCCAGATAAAATACTAATAGAACTTGGTGCACCATTTTTCTTTGAAGAATTAAAAATCCCGAAAGACAATTACTTTCATTTTCTAGAATACTGTAATCCTTTAGGCATAGAACGCCTTCATAAAGAAGGTAAGATTTTAGAACTCATCAAAATTTTTAAGAAAGAAAGTGTGCCTTATTTACAAATCATAAAAAAAGAATAAATTATTTTTCTATGATTATAAAACTACTTCAACTTTATGTATTCATTTTAGCCTCTAATTCTTTAGCGCAACAAGTACTGATTAATGGAAAAGTAATAGATTCTTTAGGTATCATTAAAAATGCAAATATTATCAACCTAAAAACAAACCAAGGTACTTTTTCTTCGGATGACGGTACTTTTAGAATATATGTTTCGCAAGGAGACTCATTACGTATTTCATCGATACAGTACGTTACAAGAAAGTTTTATGTGACGAAACAAAATATCAACAATAAATTCATCATTATAAAACTAAAACCCAGTACTTATGTTTTAGATGAATTCGAACTAAAAAAACACAATTTAACAGGACGATTAGGAATTGATTTAAAGGAAGTACCTACAGATAAAAGAGACTCCTTATTAAGAAAGGTTATGGATTTTTCTAACGTGAATTTAAAACGAGCTGAAGAAGATGATTATATAGACAAAAGAGTAAGACCACAAAAAGTTGAAACAGATCCTACACAAATGTTTGGTGGTGTTGGAGCTAAAGTAGTAATACCTTTTAAAGATAAAGAGAGTTTATTAAACAAAGAGTTAAAACGTAAAAAAGAAGTTCCATATAAAATACTATCTGAACTTGGTGAACCATTTTTCTTTGAAGAATTAAAAATCCCGAAAGACAATTACTTTCATTTTCTAGACTATTGTAATCCTTTAGATATAGAACGTCTTCACAAAGAAGGTAATATTTTAGAACTCATCAAAATTTTTCAGAAAGAAAGTATGCCTTATTTACAAATCATAAAAAAAGAGTAAATTGGCAGAATAATTATTTTAAAACCAGCATGAATACTAAAAAATCTATTTTAATTTTATTAATAATTCCCCTACTATCCTTCTCCGCTCATAAGTATTATTTGAGCCTCACTCAAATTGAGTATAGAAGTGAATTGCAAGCTGTTCAGATAACAATCAATGTTTTTATGGATGATATTGAACTCGCCCTAAATAAAGACTACAATATTGATTTACAACTTACCACAAAAGAAGAACTAAAAGATAACGACGTTTATTTTATTAAATACTTAAACAGTAAACTCCATTTAAAGGTAAATGATGTTCCTAGAAATTTTAACTATATCGGTAAAGAATATGATGGAGATTTGGTCTATTTTTATTTAGAAATTGAAGACGTTAAAGAGCTTAACAACATAGAAGTTACCAATAAAATCTTAACCAAACACTTTCCACAACAAGAAAATTTAATAAAGAGTAAAGTTGGCAAAAAGCACAAAAGTATTCTATTAACCGCAAAGAATGATAAAGGTTTGTTAAAATTTTAACTCATTTTAACTTTTTCTCTAACTTATTCTTAATTTGTACCGCTAATCAATTCAAGTACAAATGAAAAAAATTACATTCTTACTATTAAGTGTATTTTTTGTTGGATCAGCTGTTTTTGGCCAAGAAACAACCACAAAACAAGGTCACACAAACCAAAACAAGTTTAGACAGCTTAAAGATGTGTTAGCAACCCCTAATGAGCAAAGAACTGCTTCTGGAGCGCCAGGTAAAAACTACACACAACAGAAGGTAGATTACGTAATGGACATTGTTTTAGATGATGAAAAAAGCAGAATTACAGGTGCAGAAACCATTACATACCACAACAACTCTGCAGACGAATTAACATATTTATGGGTACAATTAGACCAAAATATGAGAGCTGCAGATTCTAAAACTCCAGATATTCAATCTAGTAAAGTACCTACTAAACTTAGCAAAGCTCGTTTTGATAGAGCTTATCCTGAAGAAGCTTTTGATGGTGGTTTTAAAATTACTAGTGTAACAACAAATGATGGTGCAAAATTATCTTATACGATCAATCAAACAATGATGCGTATTAATTTAGCTGAACCATTAGCATCAGGAGAAACTTATAAGTTTAAAATAGAATGGTGGTATAACATTAATAACCATAGAACTCAAGGAGGTAGATCTGGTTATGAATATTTTGAAGAAAACGAAAACAAAAATTATGTAATTGCTCAATTCTTTCCAAGATTATGTGTTTATGATAATGTAGAAGGTTGGCAAAATGACCAATTTTGGGGTAGATCTGAATTTGCCTTAGAGTTTGGAGATTACACCGTAAATATTACTACACCAGACGATCACATGTTAGGTGCAACTGGAGTTTTAAAGAATGAAAGTGAAGTTTTAACCAAGACTGAATTAAAAAGATTAGAAAAAGCAAAAACTTCTTTTGATGACCCTATTATAATCCGTACTCAAAAAGAAGCTACAAAAATTGAAAAAACAAAATCTAAGAAAACAAAAACTTGGAAATTTTATGCTGAAAATGTAAGAGATTATGCATTTGCAACCTCTAGAAAATTTATTTGGGATGCAATGGCAGTAGATATTAATGGTAGAACTGTAATGGCTTATTCTTTATACTCTAAAGAAGCAAATCCTTTATATGGAGATCACTCTACAAGAGCAGTTGTACAAACTTTAAAAACATATTCTAAATATACTTTTGATTACCCATATCACAAGGCAATTTCTGTAGACGGACAAATGGGTATGGAATATCCACAAATTTGTTTTAATCCTGGAAGACCAGATTTACCAGATGGTGGTTATTCTGATAGACAAAAATACAGAACTATTGGTGTGACAATTCACGAAGTTGGACATAATTTCTTTCCGATGATTGTAAATTCTGATGAAAGACAATGGACATGGATGGATGAAGGTTTAAACTCTTATGTACAAATGTTAGCTATGATGGCTTATGAAAAAGATTATCCACTAAGTAGAGGTTTGCCTAAAAACATTGTACGTTATATGAGCGGAGATCAATCTAAAATTTCTCCAATTATGTCTAAAGGAGATAATGTTTATGAATTTGGAAATAATGCCTACGGTAAACCAGCAACTGCGCTATGGATTTTAAGAGAAACTATAATGGGACATGAATTATTTGATCACGCATTTAGAACGTATTCTCAAAGATGGATGTTTAAACACCCAACTCCTGCTGATTTCTTTAGAACAATGGAAGATGCTTCTGGTGTAGATTTAGATTGGTTTTGGAGAGGTTGGTTTTATACAACTGATGTAACAGATATAGGTATTAAAGGTGTGAAGAAATTTTACACAAAAACAGATAATGATAGTGTAGAGTTTACCGAAGATACTACAGAAGGTTTAGGTTTTTCTAATACACATGGTAAATATCATTATGAAATTACCTATAATAAACCTGGTGGTTTAGTGATGCCAATTATAGTAGAGTTCAATTATAAAGATGGTACTAAAGAAAAGAAAACATATCCTGCACAAATTTGGAGATATGATGATGCTGAAATAACAAAAGTTTTTTCTTCATCGAAACAAATAGAAAGTATTGTAATAGACCCAGAGCTAGAAACTGCCGATGTAGATACAAGTAACAATAGCTGGCCAAAAGAAACAAACAATAAGTTTGATAAATTTAAAAGTAAAATAAAAGGATAACAAAAAGATAAATAATTAAAAGCGATATGACAACATATCGCTTTTTTTTATAAAAATTTGTTAAAGTTTTAACTTTTTTTAACAAATATCCAACAATATTCATAGTTTAGCTCACTTTTAATTCAAATAACTCAAATGAAAAAATTCACTTTATTCGTATTTTCTTTATTTTTTGTTGCTGCAGGTACTTTTGCACAAGAAAAAAAAGAAGAAAGTAAAACCCTACAAGGGCACACAGACCAAAACAAGTTTAGACAACTAAAAGATGTTTTGGCAACTCCTAATGATCAACATGCTGCTTCTGGTGCACCAGGAAGTCAATACACGCAACAAAAAGTTGATTATGTAATGGACATTCGTTTAGAAGAAAGCACTAACAAAATTTATGGAGATGAAACAATTACGTATCACAATAACTCTAAGGATCAATTAGAGTATTTATGGGTACAGTTAGATCAAAACATGAGAGCAGATGATTCTAAAACACCTTTAGCTCAATCTACTGGAGCAACTCCTTTTATAACTCCAGAAAATTTCCAAAAAGACTTTATGAATGAAGGGAAAGGTTTTGGTTTTAATATTGAAGAAGTAGAAAGTAATGGTAAACCTTTATCACACTTTATCAACAGAACCATGATGCGTATTAATTTACCTAAACCATTAGCGTCTGGAGATACTTTTAAATTTAGCATTAAATGGAATTATAAAATCAACGATATTAATAAAGATGGTGGACGTTCTGGTTTAGAAACTTTCCCTGACGGAAACAACAACTATACTATTGCACAATTCTTTCCAAGATTAGCGGTATATAACAATGTAGAAGGATGGCAAAATATGCAATTCTGGGGTCGTAGTGAATTTGCTTTAGAGTTTGGAGACTATGAAGTAAACATAACGGTACCTGCTGATCATATTGTAGATGCAACTGGTGATTTACAGAACGAAAAAAATGTCTTAACGAAGACACAACGTAATCGTTGGGAAAAAGCAAGAAAAACTTTTGATAACCCAGTAATGATTGTTACACAAGCCGAAGCTGAAGAAGCAGAAAAAGGGCGTGCTACCAAAACAAAAACTTGGACATTTAAAGCTGAAAAAGTTAGAGATTTCGCTTTCGCATCCTCTAGAAAATATATTTGGGATGCCATGGCTACCAACATAAATGGTAAAACCGTAATGGCGGTTTCTTTATATCCTAAAGAAGGAAATCCTTTATGGGAAGAGCACTCTACAAGAGCAGTTGCACACACTTTAATAGAATATTCTAAATTAACGTTTGACTACCCATATTCTAAAGCAATTTCTGTACACTCAGAAAGACAAGGAATGGAATACCCAATGATTTGTTTCAACTTTGGTCGTCCTAATCCTGATGGAACCTATTCTGATAGAACGAAAAAAGGAATGATTGGAGTAATTGTTCACGAAGTAGGTCATAACTTTTTCCCGATGATTGTAAATTCTGATGAAAGACAATGGACTTGGATGGATGAAGGTTTAAACTCTTTTGTAGAAATATTAGCAGAGTTTTCTTATGATTATGATTTGTTTTCAAAAAATCCAGCTAAAGAAATAACAAGATACATGGGCGGAGACCAAAGTAATATCTCCCCTATTATGTCTCAAGGAGATTACGTAAAACAATTTGGACCAAACGCATACACAAAACCTGCAGCGGCTTTATACATTTTGCGTACAACTATTATGGGACCAGAATTATTTGACCACGCATTTAGAACCTACTCGCAAAGATGGATGTTTAAACACCCAACACCTTCTGATTTTTTTAGAACAATGGAAGATGCTTCTGCGATGGATTTAGATTGGTTTTGGAGAGGTTGGTTCTATACTACAGATGTAACAGACATCGGTATTAAAGAAGTAAAACCTTTATATTTAACAGACAAACCTAATGAAAGAGTTACAAAGTTAAAAGAACAATACAAGCAATATTTTGATGGTTTAGGAGAATTAGTTTACATCACAGATAAAAAAGAAGATGCCAATGCAAAAGCAATGGATGCTCACACAAATGGCAAAGAAGTTCCTTCTTATTTATATGCAGTAGAATTTGAAAAACCAGGAGGTTTAGTAATGCCAATTATTGTAGGATTAACCTATGCAGATGGAACTACTGATAAACAAACATTTCCGGCACAGATTTGGATGAAAAATGACACTAGTGCTAAAAGAGTTTTTTCTTCTACCAAAGAAATTACAAGCATAACTGTAGATCCAGATTTTGAAACAGCAGATGTAGATACTTCTAACAATAGCTGGCCTAAAAAAGAATCTAATGAGTTTGATAAATTTAAAAGTAAAGTAAATCAATAAGTAACTGATTACTTATTCTCATATAAAAAGCCTCACATTTGTGGGGCTTTTTTTTATGATATAACTTTACAAGCAACTTACTTTAGTCCATTTAAGGAATTCTATAAAACACCATACTTTTTAAGAAATGTTAAAACTCCTATTTCTAATTTAGGATTAAATTAGGATTAATACTAAGGCTATTTTAACTGAATTTTCTAACTTAGTACTCTAAGAAATAACAATACAAACTAAATATAAAATTTTCATGAAAATCAATAATATATTAGAAGGTATCGGTAACACACCGGTTGTACGATTGGCAAAATTATTTCCAAATGCAAATGTTTGGATGAAACTAGAAAAAGCAAACCCAGGTGGAAGTATTAAGGATAGAATTGCATTGGCAATGATTGAAGATGCTGAAAGCAAGAACCTAATAAATAAAGATACAGAAATTATAGAACCAACCTCTGGTAATACTGGTGTTGGTTTAGCAATGGTAGCTGCTGTAAAAAACTTGAAGCTTACTTTAGTGATGCCAGAATCTATGTCCGTAGAAAGACGTGCTTTAATGAAAGCTTACGGAGCTAATTTAGTACTTACCCCTAAAGAACTTGGTTTAGGAGGTACTATCGCAAAGGCGCACGAAATGGTCGCTGAAAATAAAAATGCGTGGATGCCATCGCAATTTACAAATCCTGCAAACCCAGAAATCCATCATAAAACTACTGCTCAAGAAGTAGTAAACGACTTTCCTGAAGGTTTAGATTATTTAATTACTGGTGTTGGAACTGGCGGACATATTACAGGTATGGCAGAGGTTTTAAAAGAAAAATATCCGAGTATAAAAGTATTGGCAGTGGAACCTACAGGATCTTCTATTATTTCTGGAGGCGAACCAGGACCTCATAAATTACAAGGAATTGGACCAGGCTTCTTTCCTGAAACATTCAATAAAGACATAATTGATGGTGCTGTTAAAATAACGAATGAAGAAGCATTTGCAGAAGTTAAAAACATTGCAAAAACAGAAGGAATCTTAGTAGGTATTTCTACAGGAGCCTCTTTAGCGGCTGTTAGAAAACAGTTAGCAACCTTAAAAGGTGAAGAAGTTATATTAACCATGAATTATGATACTGGAGAACGTTATCTTTCTGTAGAAGGTCTTTTAACAGAATAATAATTTACAAAAAGTATAATCATAGAAAAAGCCTCACAATTTGTGAGGCTTCTTTTTTTGTCTATCTGAATTTATTTCAGATTTTTATAAAATAAAATAAGATTGGTTTATTTAAAAAATGAATCTACAAATTCATGTTTATTAAACACTTGTAAATCATCAATTCCTTCTCCTACTCCAATATATTTTACAGGAATTTTAAACTGATCTGAAATACCAATAACAACTCCACCTTTTGCTGTACCATCTAATTTAGTAACTGCTAAAGAAGTAACTTCTGTTGCTAAAGTAAATTGCTTTGCTTGTTCAAAAGCATTCTGACCAGTAGAACCATCTAAAACTAGCAATACATCATGTGGAGAATCTGCTACCACTTTTTGCATAACACGTTTTATCTTGGTCAACTCATTCATTAGGTTTATCTTATTATGTAAACGACCAGCGGTATCTATAATAACAACATCTGCATCTTGATTTACTGCAGATTTTAAAGTATCAAAAGCTACAGAAGCTGGATCAGATCCCATTTCTTGACGTACAATTGGTACACCTGTTCTGTCGGCCCACACTTGTAATTGATCTATTGCTGCTGCCCTAAAAGTATCTGCTGCACCTAAAACAACTTTTAATCCTTGCTTTTTAAATTGTGCGGCTAATTTACCAATAGTAGTTGTTTTACCAACTCCATTTACACCAACTACCATTAAAACATAAGGCATTTTATTACCGTCCTTGTCTTTAGGGATTTCCGGAATTACAAATTCAGTTTCGTTACCAATATTGGTTTCAGAAAGTAAGCCTGCAATTTCCTCACGTAGAATTCTATTTAATTCATCTGTACCAACATATTTGTCTTTGGCAACTCTATCTTCTATTCTTTCAATAACTTTAAGCGTTGTACCTACACCAACATCAGAAGCTACTAATATTTCTTCTAGATTGTCTAAAACAGCATCATCTACCTTAGATTTACCTGCAACAGCTTTGGTTAGTTTGCCAAAGAAACTTTCCTTAGACTTTTCTAATCCCTTGTCTAAGGTTTCTTTTTTTTCTTTTGAAAATATTTTTTTAAAAAAACTCATTTTTATCTTTTATACTATAATAGCAATACGTTAAAAAACGTGCCACTTGTTGGGTTTGGTCAAATTGTCACTAAAAAAGCTTGCGTTAGCGATTGAAATGACATCCTTTTCTTATAAATATAATTATTTAATTTAAATTTAAAGATTTTCATTAAAACCACAAAATTTTCTTAACCATAACAGTCTAAGAAAAGATATAATGTAAAGCGCGACCTTTTTAGGAAACGCCCAAAAATACGTAATTATAAGACACAAAAAAAACTACCTTCTAAATTAGAAAGTAGTTTTATATATTTTTATGTAGTAATTACTACTTTTTTGCTAAAAAAGCATCTACTTTAGAAGGATCTAAAATAGTTTCTACGAAAGTATAAGCTCCAGATTTAGGAGATTTTACCATTTTGATAGCTTTACTTAATCTTTTTGAAGATGTTTGTAACGATGCTACTGTTTTCTTTGCCATTGTCTAAGTTTTTTAATCTATGTGCTCTATTCTGAGTTCTAGACAGTTTAATTATTTAATTTCTTTGTGAACAGTCATTTTCTTTAAGATAGGATTGAATTTTTTAATTTCCATTCTATCAGGAGTGTTCTTTTTGTTCTTTGTTGTAATGTATCTAGAAGTACCTGCTTTACCAGAAGCTTTATGCTCTGTGCATTCTAAAATTACCTGAACTCTGTTACCTTTTTTTGCCATTTGTATAAAATTTTAAATCGCTTGAGCGCTTATTTAGTTAAAAATCCGTTAGCTCTCGCGTCTTTTATAACTGAAGAAATTCCTTTCTTGTTAATATTTTTTAATGCAGAAGCAGAAACTTTTAATGTTATCCATTTATCTTCTTCTGGGATATAAAAACGCTTGGTCATTAGATTAGCGTCAAACTTTCTCTTAGTTCTATTTAAAGCATGAGATACATTGTTCCCAACCATTGCTTTTTTACCTGTTAATTCACAAACTCTAGACATCTTTTCGACAGTATTTATAGTGTTATCTCTAAACGAGGTGCAAATATACACTTAATTCTAATTCTGAACAAAACAATTTTAATTATTTTTTAAGAATTTCTTTATTTGCTATTTCTAAAGCCTTACTTACCGTTCTATTAATTACTTTTTCTCTTGGCTGGCCAAAGTCAAATTCTTGCACCAACTCTGTAGTATCCGATATAAAAGCAATATACACAATACCTACACTTTTGTCTGTATTATCTGTACTTGGTCCTGCATTACCAGTAACTGCAATTGCATAATTTGTCTGCAATTTAGCCTTCACTCCTCTTGCCATTTCTAAAGCTACCTCCTTACTAACAACGCTATATTTATTGATTGTTTCTGCGGAAACACCTAATAAATTAATTTTCATTTCTGCAGAATACGTTACAAAACTACCTTTATAATAGTCCGATGAACCTGCAACTGACACTAAATTTGCTGCAATTTGACCTCCAGTTAAGCTTTCTGCTGTAGAAATTGTTTCATTATTTCTTTTTAATAATGCTCCTACTCTTTTTTCTAAAGAACTATCGTCATCTAAACCAGTAATAATTTCGGGTATTAATTGATAAATTTCTGCAACTTTATCATTCAGTTCTTTTTCTAAAATTCCTTTGTGAGCACCTTTGGCGGATAAACGCAACCTCACTTTACCAAATGAAGGTAAATAGGCCAACTTAATATAAGGTGGTAAATTGTTTTCGAAATCTTCAATTCTTTCTGCAATCATGCTTTCACCTTGTCCATAGGTCATAATTGTCTTATGAAGAATGAAAGGTAATTTAAACTGCTGTTGAATTTTTGGTAATACCTCATTGGTAATTAAACCTTTCATTTCATACGGAACTCCTGGAAGTGACACAAAGACAGTCTCGTTTTCGTAAAACCACATTCCGGGTGCTGTACCAAAAACATTCTTTAATAAGGTTGCTTTTGATGGCAATTGAGCCTGATACCTTTGCACTTCATTAAAAGGATGATTTACTTTTATAAACATCTCTTTTATTTGCTCAATTACTTCAGGATATTCTATTAATTGATGATCATTAAAATATTCTGCAATTGTTTTTTTAGTGATATCATCTTTTGTAGGTCCTAAACCACCTGTTAAAATAACAATATCTACTCTTTCTTGCGCTTCCTTTAAAGCGTTAAGAATATGTTGCCTATCATCTTGAATGGAAGTAATTTGATAAACTGAAACTCCTATTTTATTTAATTCCTGACCAATAAATTGTGAATTGGTATCAACAATCTGACCAATTAGAATTTCATCTCCTATTGTAATAATTTCTGCATTCATTATGCGCCTATTTCATTTATATTTTGATAATCTAAATTTTTATTCTTTAATCTTTTTCGTAAAAAAACAAAAAGGAAATATGAAAGAATAACACTCAATAAGACCGATAAATTTCTATTAGATTCAAAATCTTGCTGAAGTTTAAAATCTGTAAAAAAGCCATAAATAAGTAAATAAATAATTCGGATTGCAAGAGAGACAAAAAAACCTATACAAAAATAAAAGATATTATTTTTTTCAAACCTTTTAGCCAAATACATAAAACAAATCCCAACAAATATTGATACTATTATTTGTATCGTAAAATTTATCAACCTACTTTACTCTAATATTAAAAGCTTCTTTCCCTTCAATAACACCTTTTAAGTTATCGTTTTCTACAACTTTTCCAACACCTGCTGGTGTACCTGTAAAAATAATATCTCCTTTTTTTAAGGTGAAATATTGAGAAACATAAGCAATTAGTTCATCGGTTTTCCACAACATAGCATTGGTGTTACCATCCTGAACAATTTCATTATTTTTATACAATTGAAATTTTAAGTTCTCTAAATCAAATTCTTCCTTCGGATAAAACTCACCAATAACGGCACTTCCGTCAAATGCTTTTGCTTTTTCCCAAGGCAAACCTTTTTCCTTGCATTTTGCTTGTACATCTCTTGCGGTAAAATCGATTCCTAATCCGATTTCATCATAATATTTATGAGCAAATTTTGCATCAATATGTTTACCTACTTTATTTATTTTTACCAAAACCTCTACTTCATAATGAACGTCATCAGAAAAAGGCGGAATAAAAAATGGATTTTTTCTTGGTAAAATAGCAGAATCTGGCTTTAGAAAAACAACAGGATTCTCTGGTCTTTCATTTGCTAATTCTTCTATGTGTTTTGCGTAATTGCGCCCAATACAAATTATTTTCATTTTTATGTATTGAAAATTAAATGGTTTAAAATTATAATTAAAGTATGTTATAACTCTAAACTGCCAACTGCAACTGAATTACTGCATACTTTTTTACTCTCCTGCTTCCGGAAAAACAATAGCTCTATTTCCTGAAACTATTATTTGATGATTCAAGTGGTTTTTAACCGCTCTTGCCAACACCAATTTCTCTATATCTGCACCAATCCTCTTTAAGGTTGTTGGTGTACTTTCGTGCGTTACAGGTTTTACATCTTGCTCAATAATTGGGCCTTCATCTAAATCTACCGTTGCATAATGTGCTGTTGCTCCAATTAACTTCACTCCTCTTTCATAGGCTTTTTTATACGGATTTGCCCCTTGAAAAGCTGGTAAAAAAGAATGATGAATATTGATGATTTTCTCTGGATAATGTTTGATAAAATCTGAAGATAAAATCTGCATATACCTCGCCATAATAACTAAATCTACTTCATTAGCATCTAGCAATTGCACAACTTGATCTTCTTGATCTCTTTTGGTCTCCTTTGTAACTGGCAAATGATAAAAAGGAATATTAAACATATCTGCAACATACCTTAATTTATTATGATTACTGATAATCATTTTTACATTACAGTCTAAACGTCCTTCTTTAGAGCGTTCTAACAAATCATATAAATTATGACTAGTATGCGAAACCATAATGGCTACATTTTGTTTTTTATCGCCATAATTAACAGACCAATCTATACGCAAAGGTGTTGCTAGTTGTTGAAAGTTATTTTCTAATGCTTCTTTAGAAATATTTGTTCCATCAGCATTTAAACGAACTCTCATAAAATATGTATTCTCAACAGAATTTACATACTGTTGAGAACTTAAAATATTGAATCCATTTTCATAGAAAAAAGTGGTGATTTTAGCTACCAATCCTTTTTGATCTGGACATTTTATTAAAAAAGAGACTACTTGTGGTTTCATAAAAACTGCCCATCCTAACCTTCCCGACAGGAAGGAACTGCAAACTGGGTAATTTGGAGTTTTAATTATTTATTTCTTTTAGAGCAAGCTCAAACATATTACTAAAACTAAATACTATAGCTTTAAACTGAAATTGCCTAATCAACTATGGTATCCATTTTTTAGGGAAGTTTGGTTTTCTCTTTTCAAGAAAAGCATCTCTTCCTTCTTTTGCTTCATCAGTCATATAAGCAAGTCTTGTTGCTTCTCCTGCAAAAACTTGTTGACCAACCATTCCGTCGTCTGTTAAGTTCATAGCAAACTTTAGCATTTTTATAGAAGTCGGACTTTTTTCTAAAATTTCTTGTGCCCACTCATAAGCGGTATCTTCTAATTCGTCATGAGGAATAACGGCATTTACCATCCCCATTTCATAAGCCTCTTGCGCAGAGTAATTTCTTCCTAAGAAAAAGATTTCTCTAGCTCTTTTTTGCCCAACCATTTTTGCCAAATATGCAGAACCATAACCACCATCAAAAGAAGTTACATCTGCATCTGTTTGTTTAAAAATAGCGTTTTCTTTAGAAGCTAAAGTTAAATCGCAAACTACATGTAAACTGTGTCCGCCACCAACTGCCCAACCTGGTACCACAGCAATAACTGCTTTTGGCATAAATCGGATTAAACGCTGTACTTCTAATATATTTAGCCTGTGATAACCATCGTCACCAACATAACCTTGGTGTCCTCGTGCTTTTTGATCTCCACCAGAACAGAAAGAATACACACCGTCTTTGGTACTTGGTCCTTCCGCAGAAAGTAGGACAACGCCAATATTTACATCTTCGCCTGCATCGTAAAAAGCATCGTATAGTTCTTTAGTCGTTTTTGGTCTAAAAGCATTTCTAACATTAGGTCTATTAAATGCAATTCTAGCAACTCCATTACACTTTTTATAGGTAATGTCTTCGTATTCTTTAACAGTTTTCCACTCGGGTTGTATCATAATTTTGTATTTTGGACGTTCTTTTAGAAGAACAAAAAAATTGGTTACAAAAATAAAGATTCAAATTTATGATAAAGAAATCGTTCACCCTAATATTTATGTTGATTTGCCTTAGCGGGTATGCACAAAAAATAATAAATAAAACAATTATCTCTGATTACGCAGATGATAAAAGGGACATAAAAATATATTTACCAGAAGGTTATGATCCTGAAGAGGACAAAAATTATCCTTTAGCAGTTGTTTTAGATAGTGAGCTTTTGTTTGATATGTATGTAGGGAATTCTGTGTTATTTGCAGCTAAAGACAAAGCTCCAAAACAAATTGTGGTAGGAATTGAAATGGCTAAAACCAGAAAAAAAGACACCTATTTTAATGTAACTACAGGCGAATTTACTGTAGATAACAAGAAATTTTATCAATTTATAAAAGATGAAGTTATTTTTGAAATCGAAAGCAATTACAATACTTCTCCTTTTATTTCTATTATTGGTCAAGGTACTTCTGCAAACTTAGTATCCTTTTTTTTAGGAGAAAAAATTCCACTTATCAATTCTTACATCTGTATAAACCCTCTTTTTTCTGATTTTATAGGACAGCAATTGCAAAGTTATAATTTACCGAGATACGAAAAGGAAGACAATACTTTTTACCTATACATAAATAACTCTACATCGTTTTCTGTTGATAAACAGACTAAAATAGGAGAACTACAAGGAGGCTTAAAATCTTTAGAGATAAAAAACCTTAACATTATAAACGACACCATTAATACTCCAAGTAGCATATCTGCTATTGGTGAAGCGATTCCTAGAGCATTAAACCAAGTTTTTCAAGTGTACTCTGCCATTTCTAAAGAGGAATTTGACAAAAACATAAAAGATTTATCGCCATCAGATGCTATTGCTTATTTAGAAAACAAATACTTAGAAATTGATTTCCTTTTTGGAAGTAATTTAGGAATAAGAGAAAGTGATATTTTTGCTATCGAGAAATTAATTATGGAAAAGGAAAATGGAGATCAGTTACTTCCTTTTGGTAAAATGATTTTAAAACTATACCCTTCATCTCCACTAGGTGATTACTATATTGGTAAATTTTACGAAAGCAGTAAACAAATTAATAAAGCAATTGTACAGTATAAGATTGGTTACGGAAAAATGGATCCTGCAGACCCAAATGCGGATAGGTTTTATGAAAATATTCTAAGATTAGGCGGGAGGTAAAAAGTATGCAGTATGCAGTATGCAGTATGCAGTATGCAGTATGCAGTATGCAGTATGCAGTATGCAGTATGCAGTATGCAGTATGCAGTATGCAGTATGCAGTATGCAAAATTAAAAAATCTATATTCGTTAAAAAATAACAAATACTATTAATTAAAAACATTTTTACTGCCTACTGCTAACTGACGACTGAATACTCATGTTACACCAACTCTATTCTATCTTCTTTGATAAGAATTAGTTTTTGTCTATATAAATTTCCTACTGCTTTTTTAAAGGCTTTTTTACTCATTTTCATATGAAAACGGATAGAATCTGGAGAACTTTTATCTGTTAACAATAAAAAACCTTCTCTACTTTCTTTTAGCTTTGTCAATACTTTTTCTACATCAGAATCAATAACATTTCTAAAACCTTGTGGTCTCAAAGAAACATCTATTTTTCCATCTTCACGAATTTGTTTCACATAACCAACAACCTCCATGTTTTCTTCCAATTCCTGAAAAACTTCACTTCTAAAAAGTAAACCATCAAATTCTTCATTAATTAAAACTGTGTATCCTAAATTTGTTTCTGTTTCAATTACTAAGCTGACTTTCTCTCCCTCTTTCAAGTACATCTCTACCTCTTCCGAGTTATTTTCGTCATCTTGTAAGTTCTCTTCTTCGTCGTATAAATCTTCTTGTAAACTCATTATTGTATGTATTTAAAATATTCTTTTAAAATTAAATTATTTTCTTCACTTGGCGTAAAGATTTCTAATATTTTTGGTTTTTCTGATGTTTCATAAAAACCTTGTAAATGTTCTTGTACTCTTTCTGTAGTATCTGCTTGTAAATAATCGAAATGATACATTTTACATAAATGCGCTGCAGTTAACGTATGCGGAGTTTCAAAATATTTTGAAGCATTGGTAGCTCCTGGTCCTGGAATAATTTTAAAAATTCCACCTCCAGAATTATTAATTAAAATAATTCTAAAATTTTTAGGAATAGCTGCATTCCACAATGCATTACTATCATAGAAAAAACTAATATCTCCTGTAATAAAAACCGTCTGATTTTCATTTGCAAAAGCAGCACCAATTGCAGTAGAAGTACTTCCGTCAATTCCGCTTGTTCCTCTATTACAAAAAACGGTATTCGAATTATCTATAGAAAATAATTGTGCGTATCTAATTATAGAACTGTTGCTAATTTGCAACTGACTATTGGCAGGAATACTCTCTACAACCTGCTCAAAAACTTTAAAATCTGAATGTGTTGCTTTAGATAAATACTCTTGATGTTTTACACGTTTTTCATCACGAAGTTGCAACCATTTTTGTTGATACTTACTTTCTTTTTTTATTATTGTTCTATTAAATTTCGAAAAGAAATCAACTGGCTTTATTTGTATAAATTCAGATAAACAGAAAAACGTATTTACTGCTTTCTTTTCATCAATATTCCAATGCTGTTTTGGTGGATATTTTCTTAAAAATTGTTTAATTTTCTTAGAAACAATCATCCCTCCAAAAGTAATTAATACTTCTGGTTTTAAATCTTCAAACTGATGATCATCCAAAGAAAAAATTAATTGATCTATAGAATTAACAGACTTTTCTTGATGTAAATTAGAAGTTGTTTCTGTTAAGATCAACACGGACTCATCCTCAGCATACAAATCCATTAATTTATGTAAATCTGCATCAGGATAATTAACACCAACAAGAATCATTTTCTTTTCTGCTGCGTTCCATATTTTTGATAAATTATCATAATCAATATGAGAATTATCTAAAGAACTTAAAGAAATATGCGGAAAATTAAAACTTTGCATTTCTTCAACCGTTTCATACAAAGGCTCATCAAACGGAACATTAATATGCACAGGACCTTTTTGTGAAACTGCTACTTGCAAAGCTTCTCCTATTAATTGAGAATTACGTGTTTTGTACTTCTCGTTTTCAATTAGATTGGCAGCGAACAAAATATGATTATCAAAAACATTTTCTTGACGAATAGTTTGTCCGTCTCCAATATCAATTAAATGTTTTGGTCTATCCGCAGAAATTACAACCAACGGAATGTTACTGTAAAATGCTTCTGCAATTGCCGGATAATAATTTAACAAAGCAGAACCAGAAGTACAAACAATTGCAACTGGTTTCTGAGTTTGTTGCGCAATACCCAAAGCAAAAAAAGCAGCACAACGCTCATCCACAATACTTAATGTTTCAATTTCTGGATGATTAGAAAAACCAACTGTTAAAGGAGCATTACGTGAGCCTGGAGAAATAACAACCGTATCAATATTAAATTGACTACATGCTGAAATTACAATTTGTGCGAGTTCTTTTTTTGGGTACATTACTATAAATTACAAGGTGGCAAAGTTACAAAGTCCAAAAGTTATTAAAGACAAAAAAGTCAGAAAGTAAAATATTTTTCTACTTTCTGACTTTATTATATAAAAACCAACTGTGTTGGCTAGTTTCCTTTTTTGTAATCTGCTAAAAATGTAGCCAAACCACTATCTGTTAAAGGGTGTTTTAACAAACCTTCAATTGCACTTAAAGGCCCAGTCATAACGTCAGATCCTAATTTTGCACAGTTAATAATGTGCATTGTATTACGTACAGATGCTGCTAAAATTTGAGTTTCGAAACCGTAATTGTCATAAATTAAACGAATTTCTTTAATCAAGTTCATTCCGTCTGTAGAAATATCATCTAAGCGACCAATAAATGGAGAAACATACGTTGCTCCTGCTTTAGCAGCCAATAAAGCCTGACCTGCAGAAAACACTAACGTTACGTTTGTTTTAATTCCTTTAGAAGAAAAATATTTACACGCTTTTACACCGTCTTTAATCATTGGTAATTTCACAACAATTTGAGGGTTTAAAGCAGCCAAAGCTTCACCTTCTTTTACCATTCCGTCAAAATCTGTAGAAATTACTTCTGCAGAAACATCACCTTCTACCAAATTACAAATTTCTTTGTAATGGTTAATAATGTTTACTTCGCCAGTAATACCTTCTTTAGCCATTAAAGATGGGTTTGTAGTAACTCCGTCTAAAATACCTAAAGCTTGCGCTTCTTTAATTTGCTCTAAATTTGCAGTGTCAATAAAAAATTTCATTTGTATATATTTAGTTGTAATTGTTCTATTTATTTTGGGCGTTCGAGCGGGCTTTACGCACTCGCTTTTTTTGTTAAAAAACAAAAAAGAGCTCAAACAATTGCTTCAATCCCTAACGCAAAGATAGTTACTTGTTTATAAAATTAAGAATTGAAATAAAACTATTTACTTACTACTTATAAACATTAAAAACTGCCTAAAACTATAATTTATAATGGTTCATTAATATTTTCTCGTAAGTTCTATCTGGCAAAATTCGCTTTAAAACAATGGAGAACTTTTCCATAAACCCACCAACTTTGTAATGAATCTTCGGGTTTTTAGTTTCTATAATCCTATGTACAGCCTTTGCCATTTCTATCGGATCCATTCCTCCACTTACATGCGCATCCATCAAATTTAAATTCATTTGATAATTCTCTATATAAGCAGAATCCTCAAAAACGGGTGTGTGATATCTTCCCGCAGCAATATTGGTTGCAAAATCTCCGGGTGCAACACAAGCAACTTTAATTCCGAATGGTTTTACCTCCATACTTGTTGCTTCCGTTATGGTTTCTAAAGCACCTTTTGTAGCAGAATACAATCCCCTGAAAGGTAAGCCCATATAACCAGCAATAGAAGTTACATTTATAATAGTACCCGATTTTTGTTTGCGCATTTGTGGCAATGCAGCTTTCATTACATCTACAGCACCAAAAAGATTGGTATTAAAAACAGCTCTCATTTCATCAGTCGGCGTATCTTCAATTGGACCCGTAATTCCCATTCCTGCATTATTAACCAAAACATCTAACCTTCCTTCTTTCTGAATGATTAAATCGACTGCTGCATTAATAGTATCAACCTTTAAGACATCCAAAGCAATTAATTCAAAAGAAAAATTGGCAGTGTTTTTAGGATTTCTACTTGTTCCATATACTTTATATCCTTTTTCAGATAAAAACGTAGCAATAGATTTCCCTATTCCGGATGAAGCTCCAGTAATTAATACAACTTTAGACATAAATAATAAATGCTTGAAAAATTAAAAATACTTAATAATTAAATGTTGCCACAAATATCTTAAAAGAAAACGAAGGAAACTAAAAAGGAGAAAGTTAATAATTGCTCTAAAAAAGAAAAATTCTGAAGAAATTCAGAATTAAATAGAGAGAAATAAAAAATGGCAAGCTACCTACATCACACCGCTACAACCTAATACCTTTGCTGCGTTCCCGCCCTGGAGGATTCAAAGGGAGCTAGTTGTGTAGGACTTGCCGCTGCAAATTTACACGCTTTTTTGATATTGACAATAAAAAAAGTGTAAATTTTATGTAACATTTTCAACACTCTGAATACTAATGAATTGTTGTGATAGTAAACAAACTTTTATAAATAATTAAAAACTATCAACAATGAAAACAATATATTTGTATAACTAACTAAATTAAAAAAATGGAAGATCAAGCAAACAGTAAAAGTCTAATTGTAAATTATGGTGTTATTTTAGCAGTAGCTGGAATATTATTGAGTGTTATTACCTACGCAATGGGTGAACACCTTAAACCTCACTGGTCAATTTCAGTTATATCTATTGGTTTAACCACAGCTTTAGTTGTTTTAGGTATAAAAAAATATAAAGAAATTAATAGTGGTTTTATCTCTTGGGGACAAGGTGTTAAAATTGGTGTTGGTATATGTATACTTTCTGCATTAATTACAGCCATTTATCAGTATATTTTTATGACTGTTATAGAGCCTGATTTTATGCAACAAGCTATGGAAATTCAAAATCAAGCATATTTAGATGGTGGAATGACAGAAGCGCAAATTGAAGGTGCTAATGAAATAGCACAGAAATTTCAATCTCCGGGCATTATAGCTGCTATTTCAATTATTGGTGCTGCAATATTAGGTTTTATTATTTCTGCAATTGCTTCTGCAATCATGAAAAAAACTGAAGAAGAAACATACTAAATTTTAATATTTGAGGTTTTTGTACAAATTAAACTTTGAATTATAAATATTGAATAAAACAAACATGGATATTTCGGTAGTAATACCACTTCTTAACGAAGATGAATCTTTACAAGAATTATACGATTGGATTGCAAAAGTTATGCAATCCAATCGTTATTTATATGAAATCATTTTTATAGATGATGGTAGTACAGATAATTCTTGGAGTGTAATTGAAAAACTCTCCGCTGCACATACCGAGGTAAAAGGAATTCAGTTTCAAAAAAATTACGGAAAATCGCAAGCTTTAGATGCTGGTTTTGACATGGCAAAAGGAGCTGTTGTAATTACCATGGATGCCGATTTACAAGACAATCCAGATGAAATTCCTGAATTATATGATCTAATCATTAAAGAAGATTTCGACCTAATTTCTGGTTGGAAAAAGAAGCGTTATGACAACGTTATCACTAAAAACATCCCTTCAAAATTATTTAATGCTGCCGCTAGAAAAACATCTGGTTTAAAACTAAACGATTTTAACTGCGGATTAAAAGCATACAAAAACGAGGTTATTAAAGCAGTAAAAGTAAGCGGAGAAATGCATCGATACATTCCTGTTTTAGCCAAAAACGAAGGCTATACTAAAATAGGAGAAAAAGTAGTACAACACCAAGCAAGAAAATACGGAGAAACTAAATTTGGAATGGACCGTTTTGTAAATGGTTTTTTAGATTTAATTACCATTTCTTTTTTATCAAAATTTGGTAAAAGACCCATGCACATTTTTGGTCTTTGGGGAACTTTAATGTTCTTATTTGGAACAACATCTGCATTTTATATTGGCGCCTATAAACTTTACAAACTTTTTAACGGTATTAAAACAATTTTAATAACAAACAATCCTTGGTTCTATATAGCATTAACTTCTATGATATTAGGAACACTATTATTTTTAGCAGGATTTATTGGAGAACTCATTATAAAAACAAAAAGTAACGAAAAACACTATACAATTAAAGAAAAACTCAATTTCTAAATAGTATATTTGTATTTCAACATAACTTTAAACGATGGATAATATTTTAGACAAAGCAAAACAATGGTTAACAGCTACTTTTGATGCTGAAACTCAAACTGAAATTCAAGAATTAATTAACAATAATCCTGATGCCTTAGCAGATAGATTCTACAAAGACATGGAATTTGGAACTGGAGGAATGCGTGGAGTTATGGGTGCTGGAACCAACAGAATTAACAAATATACATTAGGTAGAGCAACTCAAGGCTTGTCTAATTACTTAATAGAAAACGTAAAAAAAGAACAATTAAGCGTAGTAATTGCGTACGATTGTAGACATAACAGTAAAAAGTTTGCTAAAGTAGTCGCAGATGTTTTATCTGCAAATAATATAAAAGTATTTCTTTTTGAAGATTTACGTGCAACTCCAGAATTGTCTTTTGCCGTTCGTCACTTAGGTTGCGATGCTGGTATCGTTTTAACGGCTTCTCACAACCCGCCAGAATATAACGGTTACAAAGTATATTGGGCAGATGGAGGACAAATTGTTCCTCCACATGATGGTGGAATTATTGGAAAAGTAAATGCATTAGATTTTTCTGAAATTAAATTTGATGCAAACGAAAGTTTAATTGAAGTAATTGGTAAAGAAGTTGATGATGTTTTTATTGAAGCATCTGTAAAAAATGGTTCTTTATCTGATAAAGTAGATCGTAAAAATTTAAAAATTGTATTTACATCTTTACACGGAACTTCTATAGTTTCTGTGCCTGATGCATTAGCTAAAGCAGGATATACAGATGTACATATTGTTGAAGAACAAAGAGAACCAGATGGAGATTTCCCAACTGTAAAATCTCCAAACCCAGAAGAGCCAGAAGCTTTAAAAATGGCAACTGATTTAGCAAACAAAGTTGGTGCAGATATTGTTATTGGTACCGACCCAGACTGTGATAGGTTAGGTGTAGCTATTAGAGATACAAACGGAAACATGAAATTAATGAATGGGAACCAAACAATGGTTGTTATGACTGAATTCTTGTTGAAGAAGTGGAAAGAAGAAGGCAAAATGAACGGCAAACAATTTGTAGGATCAACTATTGTTTCTACAGAGTTGGTTAATGATGTTGCTGCAAGTTATGGTGTTGAAACCAAAGTTGGTTTAACTGGTTTTAAATGGATCGCTAAAATGGTTAGAGATTTTCCAGAGCTATACTTTATTGGTGGTGGTGAAGAAAGTTTTGGATACATGGTTGGTGGTTTTGTAAGAGATAAAGATGCAGTAACTGCAACACTTTTAGCTTGTGAAGTTGCCGCGTATGCTAAACAAAACGGAAGTTCTTTTTACGAAGAGTTATTAGCTATTTATGTTAAAAACAACTTCTATAAAGAGCATTTAATTTCAATTACTAAAAAAGGAATGGATGGTGCTGCAGAAATTCAGCAAATGTTAAGCGATATGCGTAACAATCCATTGACTGAAATTGATGGAGAAAAAGTAGAATCTCTTTCTGATTACGACGCATCAACTAGAAAAAACTTAATAACTGGTGAGGTAACAAACATCGATTTACCAAAATCTAATGTTTTAATTTATCAAACCGAATCTGGAACAAGAATTGCGGCGAGACCAAGTGGAACAGAACCAAAAATAAAGTTTTACTTTAGTGTGAATACATCTTTAGATACTAAAGAAAACGCTACTTCTATAGAAGCTGCTTTAGATGCAAAAATTCAAAGAATTATTAAAGAAATGAAATTGAATTAATGGGCTATTTTAAGGACATTCTAAAATATGAGAAAAAGTATCGAAAATTTACTATTTTAAATATTCTATTTAATATACTTTACGCAGTTTTTAATGTGCTTTCTGTATTGGCGTTTATTCCTGTTCTAAAAATTTTATTTGGAGAAGAAAGAGTAGCCGTTTCAAAGCCGATTTATGCGGGTATCGGAAATATTGGTAGTTATCTAGAAAATGAATTTAACTACTTTATTTCTCAAAAAATTATTAATGACGGCGAAATAAACGTGCTTTTATTTATTTGTTTATTATCACTGTCATTATTCTTTTTTAAAAATTTATTTAGATATCTAGCTTCTTATGCAATTGCTTTTTTAAGAACAGGAATTGTAAAAGATTTAAGAGATAATTTGTACAATAAAATTGTAGAACTCCCTATTGCCTATTTTTCAGAAAAAAGAAAAGGAGACATTATAGCTCGTATGACTGGAGATGTGCAAGAAGTAGAGAACTCAATAATAAGCTCTGTACAAACCATTGTTAGAGAACCTTTAACAGTTGTTATTTCTATAACAATTATGCTGTACATGAGTTTAAAACTAACATTGTTTGTTTTTGTTTTATTACCCGTTTCTGGTTTTATAATATCATCTATTAGTAAAAAGTTAAAATCTAAATCGGCAAAAGCACAAAAGGAAACTGGTAATTTCTTATCTTTTATTGAAGAAACATTAACTGGATTAAAAATTATTAAAGGCTTTAATGCAGAACATGTAATCGCAAAAAAATTCAATAACTCAACACTTCATTTTAAGCAATTAATGACAAGTGTATATCACAGGCAAACATTAGCTTCACCTATGAGTGAGTTTTTAGGATCGGCAACAATTATAGCGATTCTTTGGTATGGTGGTACAGAAGTTTTGTCTAATACAGGTAATTTAAAAGCGAGTCAGTTTTTAGGGTACATTGTACTTTTTTACACTGTTTTAAATCCTATAAAATTAATTACGACCACCTTTTATAACATTCAAAAAGGAGAGGCTTCTGCAGAAAGAATTATGACGGTTCTTAATACAGAAAACACCATTAAGGACAAGCCGAACGCAATTATAAAACAAGACTTTACAAATAAAATAGAATTTAAAAATATCTCTTTTAAGTATAAAGATGAATATGTTTTAAAAAACTTTTCTTTAACGATTAATAAAGGAGAAACCGTTGCTTTAGTGGGGCAATCTGGAAGTGGAAAATCTACCTTGGCAAATTTAATTACTCGTTTTTATGATGTTAATAAAGGGGATGTACTTATTGATGACAACAACATTAAAGACATCACTAAAAAGTCTTTAAGAAATTTAATGGGTATTGTTTCTCAAGATTCTATTCTATTTAATGATACGATTACCAATAATATTAAATTAGGAACACAGCAGGCAACTGATGATGCGGTTTTAGAAGCTGCAAAAATTGCTAATGCAGACGAGTTTATTCAGAATTTACCTGAAAAATACGATACAAATATTGGTGATAGTGGAAACACACTTTCTGGTGGACAAAAACAACGTTTGTCTATTGCAAGAGCAGTTTTAAAGAATCCTCCAATAATGGTTTTAGACGAGGCTACTTCTGCCCTAGACACAGAATCGGAACAATTGGTACAACTTGCTTTAGAAAAAATGATGAAAAACAGAACATCTTTAGTAATTGCACACAGACTATCTACCATACAAAAAGCAGATAAAATTGTAGTACTTAAAAAAGGTAAAATTGTAGAGCAAGGTAAACACGACGAATTACTTACTAAAAAAGGAGAGTACTTTAAGTTGGTTACTATGCAGAGTTTATCATAGTGCCAACTAAGTTACCTTATCTAATCCGTTTAAACAGTAATAGTTTTTTTTTAGTTTTTTATTCTTAAGAATCTGTTTATTAAATAATAAATCTTCTTTAGAATATTTTTCTTTATGAAATAAATGATAAACAATAGCTTTGTTTTTTACAGATTTACCTTTAACACCAATGGACTTAAGCCTCCATTCAATATCATTATCTTCACCTACTGCCGCTCTTTGATAATCTTCATCAAAACCATTTACTTTATAAATTGTCTTTTTAGAGATTCCCCAATTACATCCAAGTAGCCATTTTTTATCACTATTGTAAGACAAATTTAAAAATGGACTATAAACTCCAATTTTTTTCTTTTTGCTTTTTGAAAATAAAACATTAGGTAAATCTAACAGTTTTAAATTAAATGTTTTTTTAAGCTTTGATGTAAGTCTTTCTGAAAGCATTACCCTACGTCCTTTTAACATTACGTCTTCTTCAAAATTTTTTATGTAGGCTTTTATAAAATGTTTATGAGGAACACAATCTCCATCAATAAAAACCAATAAATAACCTTGAGCCAATTTAGTAGATTTATTTAGCATCATGTTTTTTCTAAACCCTACATCTTTATCTTGATTTGTGTGCTTTATTGGGAAATTATAGTCTTTTTTACAGTTTTCTAAAAAAGTAAATGTATCTTCATTATAATCATCTTCAGAAACAATGACCTCAAAATTAGTTTCACTTTGATTTTGTAAAGCTTTTAAAATTAAGTTTAGATTAATTTTATTTTTATAATAAGAAATAATTACAGATACTTTCATTTTTTATCTAAATTTTCAAACCCAATTCTTTTCCTTTTTCAATCATAAAATCATAAGATGCTTGCTTTTCATTTGGTATTTCTCCTTCTAAAATAGCCTCTTTAATAGCTTCTTTAATTTGACCTATTTCTCTACAAGGTCTTAAATTAAAAGCTTCCATAATTTCTTCACCAGTAACTGGTGGTTGAAAATTACGTACTTGATCTCTCTCCTCTACTTCTTTTATTTTAATTCTTACCAACTCAAAATTTTGGTGATAACGTTTAAATTTCTTGGGGTTTTTAGTTGTAATGTCTGCCTCACATAAAGTCATTAATGAATTAATATCATCTCCAGCATCAAAAACCAAACGTCTAACTGCAGAATCTGTAACTTCCGTTGCCAAAACAATAGGTCTAGAACTTAACATGACCATTTTCTGAACAAATTTCATTTTGTTATTCATAGGCATTTTTAAACGCTTGAATAACTTATACACCATTTTAGAACCTACAAATTCATGAGCATGAAAGGTCCAACCTACTTTTTTACTAAATTTTTTAGTTGGTGCTTTTCCGATATCATGCAATAATGCCGCCCATCTTAACCAAACATCTTCTGTATTTTCAGAAATATTATCAACCACTTCTAAAGTGTGGTAAAAATTATCTTTGTGCTTCTGCCCTTCTACTTCCTCCACTCCTTTTAGAGCCATTAACTCAGGTAATATTTGCTTTAACAAACCTGTTTGTTCTAACAATAAAAAACCAATTGATGGTTTTGGAGATGACAAAATTTTATTCAATTCGTCCACAATTCTTTCACGAGTGATAATTTTTAATCGATAAGCATTTCTAGAAATTGCATCTAAAGATTCTCTATCAATATTAAAATTTAATTGCGTTGTAAAACGAATGGCCCGCATCATTCTTAGAGGATCATCAGAATACGTAATATCTGGATTTAAAGGTGTTTTAATCACCTTACTTTTCAAGTCCTCTATTCCATTGAAAGGATCTAATAAAGCGCCAAAACTATCTTCATTTAAACTTAAAGCCAACGCATTAATCGTTAAATCTCTTCTATTTTGATCGTCTTGTAAATTACCTTCTGTAACATCAGGATTTCTACTATCTTCAGAATACGATTCTTTTCTAGCGCCAACAAATTCAATTTCTACATCATTATAACGTAACATTGCAGTTCCGTAGGTCTTAAAAACTTGTACCTTGGGTTTATTTGGCAACAGTTTAGATACTTTTTGAGCCAACTCAATACCACTACCAACCGCTACAACATCAATATCTTTAGAGTTTCCTCTTTTTAAAAAAAAATCACGTACATAACCGCCAATTACATAACTCTCTATTTGTAACTCTTTGGATGCTTTGGATATAACATTAAATATTTCTAGAGAAATGGCTTCTTTAAAGAATTGTTTTTGCATGAATTTATGCTCTTAAAGTTCGAATATAAGTCACCAATCTATAAGTAATTGGTCATTTTACATTCATGTTAATTTACCGCAAATTTACTATATAAAACATGCTACACAAAAAAATGAATTACTTTTTCTTAAAATGATTCTAAGGTAATAGTTAGCAATACAATTACCATAGTAATAATCTCTCGGATAAATAATAAGTAATAAAAACAACTTAGTGATTTGTATCTATAAGTACTTTGTTTTATTCAAGTCTTTAGCAATAAATATAAATTAAAACCGATGCTAGATTCTCTCAAATATTGAAATGAACTTTATAACTGTGTATTCTAAAAATACTATCTTTGCGCTCCTATATAATACCTATGTTTCAAAAAATTCCGAGTTACATAAAATACATTTTTACAAATGTATTTTTTCTATTTATTTTCGCAGTACTTTTTAGAGGAATCTTTTACCTTTTCTTTATACAAGTAGAAGATCTTGATCCGTTAAAATTGCAAAAAGCTATTTTCTTAGGGATACGTTTTGATTTAAAACTTGCCGTTATTGCTTTTTTCCCACTAGCGATATTACTTTTAATCACTAATTTTCGTTTTTTTGAAAGGAAAATTTATAAAAAGATAGCGAATACATATCTCGTTTTAACTTATTTGACCTTAACTTTATTTTACTTATTTGACCTTGGTTATTATGAGTATTTAGGAATTCGATTAGATGCTTCTTCACTTCGATTTTTAGGTAATTTAAAAATATCTAGTCAAGTTTTAGTTGAAAGTTACCCTATTTATAAAGGACTTATAGGGTTGATAATCTTATGTTTTATCATCTATAAATATGCTAATTTTGTATATAATATATTTTCAAAAGCACATCAAGAAATAACAAAAAAAGTAAAAGCAGTAATTATTATTCTAACCATACTCGTTTTATCTTTTGGTATCTATAACAGTATTACACACTATCCATTGCGCTGGAGTGAGGCTTTTTTCTCTAAAAACACTACCGTAAATCAATTTGCATTAAACCCTGTTTTATATTTCTTTGATAGTTTTTCATTTAGAAGTGAAGGTGCTAATATTGAAAAATTTAAAGTTTATTACCCTGTAATTGCAAAACACTTAAACTTACCAAAAGACACTATAAATTTTGCAAAGAAAGTAACTTTTAAAGAACCATATAAAGAGAAGCCAAATGTAATTTATGTAATGCTAGAATCTACAGGAACGGCAACATTGAGTCATTATGGTAATCCTTTAAACTCTAGCCCAAAAATGGATTCTATTATAAAGGAAAGTTTAAGCTTCTCTAAATTCTATGTTCATAAACCAGGTACAGCAGCAAGCGTTTTTGCTAGTGTTACGGGGTTACCAGATATAGAGGATGTAAAAACGGCTTCTAGAAACCCTATGATTATAGATCAACGTATTATTTTTGATCAGTATGAAGGGTATCAAAAACAATATTTTATAGGTGGCTCTGCAAATTGGGCGAATATAAGAGGCGTATTTCAATCGAATGTAAAAGATTTACAAATTTTTGAAGAAGGTAGTTTCGAAGAAGAAAACAGAGCTGATGTTTGGGGAATTGATGATTACGATTTATTTAAAGAGTCTGACAAAGAATTTAAAAAACTACATGAAAGCGGAAAACCTTTTGTTGCCTACATTCAAACAGCAACAAACCACATGCCTTTTACAGTACCTGACAAAAAAGAAAGTTTTAAACCTATTTTAGAGGACGAAATAGACGAAAAAACCTTGTCAAAAGGTGGTTTTAGATCTTTAGGACAATTAAACGCAATTAGATATTTAGATTTTAATGTTGCACGTTTTTTAGAAAGAGCTAAAGAAACTGGTTATTATAACAATACTATTTTTGTCTTTTTTGGCGATCATAGAGGAGGTATGAAAAAACTAAATTTCTTAAAAAATAATCAAGATGATTTAGGGATACAAGTGCATAATGTGCCGTTTTTTATTCATGCCCCAAAATATGTAAAACCTCAAGTAGTTGATAAATATGCTAAATTAATAGATGTGTTTCCTACGGCAACAAGCATCGCTAAAGTAGACTATACAAATTATACTTTAGGAAGAGACCTATTAGATAGTACCAACACAGATACTGCTGCTTTTGTCTACTTACAAAGTAAAGGAGAAAAAGGAGTTGGAATATTAAAAGATAATTTTTATTACGAGAAAACAAACATCTCTAAAAAAACGAGTTTGTACAGTTTAGATACAAATACAGTAAAAGATATTCAGTTAGAGAAGCCTGAGGTTGCGCAACAAATGGATAGCCTTTTATCCGCTTACTATTATACAACCAAATATTTATATTTTAACAACAAGAAAATACCTAAATCTACAACTGTAGACTAAATACTTAAAGCTATAATTGGACTTCAAAATAATTACTCGTATTTATTTTGAAGCCAATTTTTTATATAAATTAGTTTTTCTGAAGGACATTGGTCTAAACTCTGCATACATAAAAAGAGTTTATTTTGATTTTTCTCAGCTCTTTTAAGTTTATTCTTAATAAAAAAAAGAGGTTTTTTATAGCTCTGAAAATAAACCAAATTATAATTATTTTTTTTAATTGAGGTTTTATTCTTTATCTCTAAATGATTAGCTAAACTTTGAGCGATATACTGACTATCACTTCTAAATCTTGGTTTAATATTTAAAACCTCTAACGACTGATTACCTTTATAAAAATTCTCAAAAGTCGACTTTCTTAAAGGTTGAGGTGTATGATGAAATTTAAAGTATTTTTTTAAACCTAAGATTTGGGCTGCTTTTTGTTGTGCAATCTTATGCCCAACTCTTTTCTCTTTTTTTTGTTTCTTAAAAATATTTTTTATTTTTTTATATAAAACATCACTATCAAATCTTAACCAACTCCCCCTTAATACAGGTAAATCACCTATAAAAAAATCTTCTACTTTTGTTTTCTTAAGTAAAAAAAAATCATCATTAAAATAAATAAACCTTTCTGATAAACCGGGTATTTTATATAACCTTGTTTCTATTGACCTAGAATTGAACGTTGGTAAAAAGTTTTCATGATTTTTAAATATATCTTTATGATCTATAATCTTCACTTTGGAATAAAGTGATGAATTCTTTTTTAAAAATTGAGGTGTCTGATTATCTGTAACTATATAAATATGTCTTATAAATGTAGCATACTTTAAAATAGACTTTACACAAAATTCGATTTCACCGATTTGCCCATAACGCAGATTAATTCCCTTAGGAGATAGTATAATTTTATCATCTAAATATCTTCTCATTTTGGCTTTATGTAGGGGATCATTTCCATCTACCCAAGTAATAACAGCATCAATAACAATTCCTTTAGATTCTTCCATTTAAATGCTTCTTATTATTTAATAACCATAACTTAATATACCTCGTTAACACACCATAAGCTTGTGTTTTTGCAACTAAAAAACCAGTAAAACCATCTAAAAACCCAAGGCGGATAAAATAATGAATAAAAAACCTTGCAGAGGGTTTTATCATTACATGATAAATATTCACTTTAGCTCCTCTTTCATGTAATTCTTTGGCTCTAATTGCTGCATAATGATTCATTTTAGAAATATAATGATCATAATTTCTATATGAAAAATGGTCTATTTTATGTTTAAAAAAACCAATTTCTCCATTCGATGCAATTCTTTCATGAACAGCTCCTTTATAATTGCAATGTTCTTTTAAAAATAAACGAATTACTTTATCTCTCTGAAAACCAGAATAATTTACCTTTTTTTCGCAAAAATAGAAAGTCCTTCTTACATAAAAACCGACAAAACCATTCGGGTTTTTAACCGCTTCTAAAATTTCTTTTTTTACTTCTGGCGTAACTCTTTCATCTGCATCTAAAATATAAATCCAGTTATGTGCTGCTTGGTCAATTGCAAAGTTTTTTTGAGAAGAAAAATCATCAAACTTTCGCTTGATGATTTTTACATGTAGCTTTTCAGCTATTTCTAAAGTTTTATCTGTACTATAAGAATCTATAACAATAATTTCATCTGCAAAACTTACTGATTTAATAGCATCAGCAATATGAATTTCTTCATTTAATGTAGGTATAATTGCTGTGATTTTTGTCATAGTACCTAATTCTTAAACGGCTACATCATATTCACGTAGCGCATCGTTTAAAGAAGTCTTTTTATTGGTACTTTCTTTTCTCTTTCCTATAATTAAAGCACATGGCACATTGAAATCTCCTGCTGGAAATTTCTTTGTATAACTACCAGGAATCACTACAGAACGAGCAGGAACAACCCCTTTAGTTTCTACAGGTACATCACCAGTAACATCAATAATTTTAGTACTCATTGTTAATACAACATTTGCACCTAAAACTGCTTCTTTTTCTACCCTTACACCTTCTACAACAATACATCTAGAACCAACAAAAACTCCGTCTTCTATAATTACAGGTGCCGCTTGTAATGGTTCTAAAACACCACCAATACCTACTCCACCAGAAAGATGAACGTTTTTACCAATTTGTGCACAAGAACCAACCGTAGCCCAAGTATCTACCATAGTACCTTCATCTACATACGCACCAATATTTACATAACTTGGCATTAAAATAGTACCAGGTGAAAGATAAGATCCTTTACGAGCAGACGCTCCAGGAACTACACGAACTCCCTGTGCTGCGTAATCTGTTTTTAAAGGCATTTTATCGTGGTATTCGAAAATACCAGCTTCTAAAGTTTCCATTTTTTGAATAGGGAAATATAAAACTACCGCTTTTTTTACCCATTCATTTACTTGCCAACCATCCGTTGTTGGTTCAGCAACTCTTAATTCTCCTTTATCTAATAAATCAACAACTTTTCTAATTGTGTTAATTGTATTTTCTTCTTTTAACAACTCGCGGTTTTCCCAAGCTGACTCTATGATTTCTCTAATTTCTTTCATTCTAATATGTATATTTGCGCAAATATAAATCTATCCACAAAAACGTGGACGAATATACGTTTTTTAAACAGATTATTACATCTTGTTTAAAATACAATTATCATTTATCTTCGAGAAAACACATAAGACCACTTTGTATTTAGAATCAAGAACTAAGGCTTGATTGTAACTAGCTGACAAACAAATGTTTTTTTAAATGATTGACAATAAAATTGAATTGTTTCATGCCAATGTAAGTGTTAGGAGAATAAAATTGAATTTAACTAGACATTTTGGGTGTTTATACGGCATAAAACAAAAAAAACGTTAACTAATTGATAATATTTAAATTAAACAGTAGTTATTATATTATAACTTTTATTTTTGCAAAAAACATTTAATTTGGGTAAAATTCTCGCCATCGATTTTGGTAAAAAAAGAACAGGTATTGCAGTTACAGATGAACTACAAATTATTGCCTCTGGTTTAACAACCGTGAACACCGATGATTTAATTCCTTTTCTGAAAAAATATATTTCTGAAAATAAAGTAGATCTTTTTCTGGTAGGAAAACCGAAACAGATGAATAATACCGATAGTGAAAGTGAAGTTTTAATACTTGCGTTTCTAAAAAAACTAGAAAACCAAATACCTCAAATTCCATTGTTAAGAATTGATGAACGTTTTACTTCTAAAATGGCTTTTCAAACGATGATTGATGGAGGCTTAAATAAAAAGCAACGTAGAAATAAAGCTTTGGTTGATGAAATTAGTGCTACCATTATTTTACAGTCTTATTTATATAGTAAGTAATAAAACGCAAAATTGTTTGATTGTTTGCTAATGTTATTCTATTAGTTAAGCAACTTTTACAATTAAGTTTTTTCATGCGAAGAATGAGAAACTCACTTTAAACAATAGGTTCTTTTTAGATGTTTTAACCTTATTAGAGCAAAGACAAAACTGTTTAAAAAATAAAACTCAAAAAAAAATAAAATCCAATTTCAAAAAATTCGTAATTCGTAATTGTAAATTGTATTTTTGCCAATCTTAAAAATAAAGAAATGATATTACCAGTTGTAGCTTACGGAGATCCTGTTTTACGAAAAATGTCCGTAGAAATTGATGCAGATTATCCTAATTTAGAAAAATTGATTTCTAATATGAAAGAAACCATGTACAATGCTTCTGGTGTTGGTTTGGCAGCTCCTCAGATTGGTAAAGCAATCCGTTTATTTGTTATTGATGCTTCTCCTTTTGCTGAAGATGAGGATTTATCTGAAAAGGATAGAGCAGCTTTAAAGGATTTTAATAAAGTATTTATAAATGCTAAAATATTAAAGGAAGAAGGTGACGAATGGGCTTTTAACGAAGGATGTTTAAGCATTCCTGATGTTAGAGAAGATGTTTTTCGTCAGCCAGAAATTACTATTGAATATCAAGATGAAGATTTTAAAACTCATACAGAAACTTTAGACGGTTTAGCTGCAAGGGTTTTTCAACATGAATACGACCATATAGATGGAGTCTTGTTTACAGACAAACTCTCTTCCCTTAAAAAGAGGTTGATAAAAAAGAAATTAGAAAATATTTCTAAAGGGAAAGTTAATGCAGACTACAGAATGCGTTTCCCAAATGCAAAAAAAGGTAAATAACAAAAAACCATGTCTTTTTCTAGCTCAGTCACAAACTAATTGTTTTTGATTTAAGAAAACGTTTGTCTGTTCTGGAAATGACATTTAATAAAATATACAAAAATGGAATTTAACAAAATTATTGCCGTAACTGGTAAACCTGGATTATTTCAAGTAATCTCACAATCTAAAAATGCAGTAATCGCAGAATCTTTAGTAGAAAAAAAACGTGTAGCAATTAATGCTGCTCAAAACGTTAGCTTGTTAGAAAACATAGCAATTTACACGTATGAAGAAGATGTGCCTTTATTAAACATTTTTACTTCTACGTATGAAAAAACAGAAGGTAAAGAGGCTTTATCTCATAAAGAAAATAGCAAAAATTTAATTGCATTTTTCTCTGAGGTTTTACCTGGTTATGATGAAGAAAGAGTATATGCTTCTAACATAAAAAAAGTAATTCAGTGGTTTAATATTTTAGTAAAAGCTGGCATGGAATTTCCTAAAGTTGAAGAAGTATCTGCTGAAGAAACTGAAAAATAGTATTCAGTATTCAGTATTCAGTATTCAGTATTCAAAACTAAAAAAATGAATAGCAGAAAAGAACAATTAGCGGCTTTTAATAGATTGTTAGATATTATGGACGATCTTCGTGAGAAGTGTCCGTGGGATAAAAAACAAACTTTAGAAAGCTTACGTCATCTTACTATTGAAGAAACGTATGAATTGGCCGATGCTATTCTAGATAATGACTTACAAGAAATTAAAAAAGAATTAGGCGATGTGCTTCTGCACATCGTCTTTTATGCTAAAATTGGAAGCGAAAAAAAGGCTTTTGATATTGCTGATGTTGCCAATGCAATTTGCGACAAATTAGTACACAGACACCCACATATTTACGGAGATGTTGTTGCTGAAACAGAAGAAGAAGTAAAACGTAATTGGGAACAATTAAAATTAAAAGAAGGAAATAAATCTGTTCTAGAAGGTGTTCCTAAAAGTTTACCTGCGGTTGTAAAAGCAAGTAGAATTCAAGAAAAAGTAAAAGGTGTTGGTTTCGATTGGGAAAAACCCGAACAAGTTTGGGAAAAAGTACAAGAAGAACTTACAGAACTAAACGAAGAAGTAAAAGCAGGAAACCAAGAAAACACAGAAAAAGAGTTTGGTGATGTCTTATTTTCTATGATTAATTACGCTCGCTTTATTGGCGTAAATCCAGAAAATGCTTTAGAAAAAACGAATAAGAAGTTTATTAATCGTTTTCAATTTCTAGAACAAGAAGCTAAAAAAGAAGGCAAGGAACTTGCTGATATGTCTTTAACTGAAATGGATGTGTATTGGGAGAAATCTAAAGAATTTTTTAAGTAAAAAAATAAACTAGACTATTTTCTATATCAAGTTGATGATTACAGTCGAAACCTTAATTTACTTATTTTTCTTCGGATAAAATTGCGATTCTAAAAACCCTAATCCATATCCTAAAAACTGGGTTAAAGAAGTAAATACACTCAAAAAAGCGACCTTTAAATTCTTATTCTGCACTAAAGAATCTAAGAAAATTAACAAGAAATAAAATCCGTAGAAATACAACAATTGGTTATAGCCCAAAATGGCTAAAATAATACTCACATCAATTCCAATAATAAACAAAGAAGGAAACCAATAGGTCGGTTTTGCTGTTGTGGGATATTTTTTATTCAAAATAGGTCTAGCTGTTCCAAAACCAAAGGTCTGTTTAAAAAATTGCTGAATAGAGCTTCTTCTTTTATGATACACAAAAGCTTTTTCTATTAGCTGTGTTTCACAATCGTTTTCCCAAAGTCGGAATGTTAAATCGATATCTTCTCCGTTTTTCATTTTAGAAAAACCCTGTGTCTTTTTAAAAGCTATCTGAGACAACCCCAAGTTAAAACTTCTTGGTTGAAATTTACCGACAGCTTGTTTTTTACCTCTAATTCCACCTGTAGTTAACACAGAAGTCATCGAGTAATTAATTGCTTTCTGTAACGAAGTAAAACTTTTATGCGCTGCATCTGGCCCACCAAAAGCATCTGTAAAATTAGTTTCTAAGGCTTTTTGCACTTCGGATAAATACTGTACTGGAACAATAACATCAGAATCTAAAATAATAAAATAATTTCCTGAAGCATTTTGCATTCCGAAATTACGGCTCGCTCCTGCCCCACTGTTTTCTTTAAAAAAGTATTTTAAATCTAATTCAGTTTTATACTTCTCAACAATTAAATCACTTTTATCCGTAGAACCATCCTCTATAATTAAAACTTCAAAATCATCAGAAAAATCTTGTTTTGTAAGACTTTCTAACAACTCCTCTATTTCATTAGGACGATTGTAAACTGGAATTATTAAGGAAAAATTGAGACTCAAATTATAAATATTTTCAAAGTTTTAAATGTTAAACTAATTTAAAACAATCTTGTAAATGTAAAAAATTGAACGTTCATAAATCAGAAAAAAACAACAAAAAAAAGATAGCTTTAGCTTAGTATAATTGAAAACGCCATCAGAATAAAAATAAAACCACTAATTTTATTTAACCAAACATTAAAATTAGGATTACTCTGTAACTTTTGAGAAAAAAGACTCGCAAAAAAAGACAATCCTAAATACCAAACTGTACCAATAAGCGTAAATGTAAAACCTAATAAAAAAAAAGGCCCTGGATTTTCTATTTCTAAAGGATTAATAAACTGTGGTAAGAAGGTTAAAAAAAATATCAATTTTATATATCTAAAAACATACGATTTATTTAGTTAGGTGAGCAAATAGATCTGTTTATCAATTAGAGAAAAAACGATCAAAAAGATTATTGATATTTAGCAAATTGGTAAAATAAGAAGTAAAAGGATATTTTTTTATTTGAAAATCGTGCTTTTCAAAATAAACGCTATATTATACCCAAATAAATCAAACGTTTTTGATAGCATAGCAGAAGCTTATTTTTTGAAAAAAGATACTGTCAATGCAATTATCAACTTTAAAAAAGCGTTAGCTATTAACCCAGAAAACAAAAATTCTGAACGTTTTTTAAAGAAAATAACAAAGAAATAAATGACACTAGAAGAACTAAAATATCCGATAGGAAGAACAAATATTCCAAAAAACATCACAAATAAAAATATTGAAGATTGGGTTTCTATTTTGGAAAGATTTCCTCAAGAACTAGAATTCCTAACCAAAGACCTATCTGACAAACAATTAGACACACCGTACCGTGAGGGCGGCTGGACAATTAGACAGGTAATACATCATTGTTATGACAGTCATCATAATTCATATACGCGTTTTAAATGGGCTTTAACAGAAGACAAACCTGTTATAAAAGCCTATTATGAAGAACGTTGGGCAGAATTAGAAGATTCTAAATCTGACCCTGTATTTTTATCAATTGATGCTTTAAAAGCCTTACATTCTAAATGGGTGTATTTCTTACGTAAATTGACGGATGCACAGTTAAACAAAATATTTATTCATCCATCTGGAAATAAAGAAGTTAGTTTAAAAGAAAACATTTGTATCTATGCTTGGCACAGTAAGCACCATTTTGCACATATAGAAGAATTGATGATTCGTGAAGGTTGGAAATAAAAACAACTTATGAAAACAGCTAAAAAATATTTTGATGAATATGCAGTTAGTCATCAAAACGAAACAAACCAAGCGATACATTACATTTGTGTTCCTTTAATTTTTTTTAGTGTTATTGGTTTACTCATGAGTATACCAACCACATTTTTAGAAAACACATTAAACTTATCTAATCCTTTAATAGAAAATTGGGCTGTAATAGTTGGTCTTGTTATTTCTATTTTTTATTTGCGTTTAGGCTTTTGGTATTTTATAGAAATGTCTTTGATAATTTTAATAACAATTGCAGCCAATTTTTGGCTAAGTAATCAAGTAAACCTGCTTTTCGCTTCTTTAATTATTTTTATTTTAGCTTGGATTGGCCAGTTTTATGGACATAAAGTAGAAGGTGCAAAACCATCATTCTTAAAAGATTTAGAATTTTTATTGATTGGTCCTTTATGGGTAATACAAAAATTAGGAAAGAAAAAATAAGGAATGAAAGAAGAAATTACCTTTGAAGATTTTTTAAAAGTTGATATTAGAATAGGAACTATTATTGAAGTGAATGATTTTCCTAAGGCAAGAAAACCTGCCTATCAACTAAAAATTGATTTCGGCGCATTGGGTATTAAAAAGTCTAGTGCGCAAATAACTGATTTGTATACAAAAGATGATTTACTAAACAAACAAGTTTCTGTAATTGTAAATTTTAAACCTAGACAAATTGCCAACTTTATGAGTGAATGCTTAGTAATTGGTGTTTATAATACTGCAGGAGATGTGATTTTATTACAAGCCTCTAAAGAGATAAAAAACGGAGAGCAAGTTAATTAGTGGTTTAAGGTTTAAGGTTTAAGGTTTAAGGAATTTAAAGCACCTCCACATAGAAACATAGTAAACATAGGTTTATTTTACGCAAGAAGTACAATAGTTTCAGGTTTCAAGTTTCTTGAAATCTGTAAAACTAATTTATGTCAATGCCATAAAAATTAATTTTTCGGATTATTTAAAATGACTAAAGCTCCGATTACTCCAGGAATCCATCCGCAAAGCGTCAGTAAAAAAATAATAAAGAAAGAACCACAACCTTTATCTATCACAGAAAGTGGCGGAAAGAAAATAGCAAGTAATACCCTTATAAAACTCATTTTTATATTTAGTTGGTTACAGAAATAAGACGAACCAAAAATAAATTTGTTACAGAGAAATGCTAAAAAAATAAAGTTTAAATATGTTATTTTCTATTTATAACCTCAACAAAATCAACATTAAATAACAGAATAGACTTTATTTAAAATAAATTGTAAAAAAACTCAAAAAATATGTCAATAAAAGTGACTATCTTTATAAAAACGTGTCTTAAACTATAGCATATAAAAATAAAGAATATGCTAACTAGTATTCTTAACTTTGCAAAAAACTAATCTATATTACTTATGAAAAAAATTTTATGTATTGTTTTATTTATTTCAGTAGCTATTGCATGTAAATCTACCTCTGCAGTTAGTACCAAATTAGACAATAAAACCGAACGTATTTTAAAAGGAAATTTTACAATGACTGCTGTTGACTTTCCTGGATCAGACTTTTTAAATGTAACTTCTTTTTACATAGCAGACTCTAAATGTTTTGTTGGTAGTGACTGGAGTTTTGTTTCAAATAACAACAAAGGAGAAATGGCACTTACTAGTCTAAGCACCTCTTGTAAAGAATTTAGTTCTCCAATAACTTGGTACCTAAATAAAGATGGAAAATTTGTTTTAAAAATCATTAACGACTACAAAGCAAAAGAAGTAAATAATGGTTTTGTTTTAGATATTATAAATGTAACAGAATCAAGCTTCCAATTGGTAGACCAAATTAACGTTGCAGGACAAACAAAAGATATTACTTACTCTTTTCAAAGAAAATAATTAAAAAAGAAACACAATGAAAAAATCAATAATTTATAGTTTATCAGTATTATTTATAACAGCAAGCATGCTAACCTCTTGTGAAGCTGTTAAAAATGCAAACAACACACAAAAAGGTGCTGGTATTGGTACTGCAGCAGGTGCTATTTTAGGTGCCGTAATTGGAAACAATGTTGGAAATGGTAAAAATTCTGAATTAGGCGCTGTTTTAGGTGGTGTAATTGGAGGTGTTACCGGTGGTGTAATTGGTAATAAAATGGACAAACAAGCTCGTGAAATAGAAGAAGCAATACCTGGTGCAGAAGTAGAAAGAGTTGGTGAAGGTATTATGTTAACTTTAGGTGAAAATGCCGTTAGATTTGATACTAATAAAGCTACATTATCTGTAGGAGCAAAAGCAAATTTAGAAAAATTAGTTCCTATTTTTAATAGTTACGAAAATACTAATATTGTTATTTATGGTTACACAGACAGCACTGGTAGAGTTGAATACAACCAAACTTTATCTGCAAAAAGAGCGAATTCTGTAAAAGAGTATTTAACCACTAAAGGTCTTGAAAATGCAAGATTTGAAACCAAAGGTTTAGGTGTTAATGATCCTATTGCAACAAACGAAACTGCAGAAGGAAGAAGTAAAAACAGACGTGTAGAGTTTGCTATTGTTGCCAATGAACAAATGATTCAAGAAGCACAAAAAGAAGCAGGAAACTAAATATAATCTTACTTTAATAAAAAGGCTACTCAAATGAGTGGCCTTTTTTGTTTCATCAAACTATATTTTCCCTAATTTTGCACCACATAAACAATTAAGAATGCCACGTAGAGAACGAAATAAATTTGTAAAGAAGAAGCAAGTTTTAGAATTAAAAATTGAAGATTACGCTTTTGGCGGAAAAGGGATTGCAAGAATCCAGTCTGATGAAGGTAGTTTTGTTATTTTTGTTCCGAATACCTTGCCTGGTCAATTAGTAAAAGCACAAATAAGTAAGTCTAGTAAAAACTATGCAGAAGCAAAGTTGATAGATGTTTTAGAACCATCTGAAGATGAGGTAGAAGTTCCTTATCAAGACATTCCTGGTGCGCCTTATATTCAATTACCTATAGATTTACAACATCAATATAAAAAAGAAAGTACTTTAACCTTATTTAAAAAAATTGGAAAAGTAGCTAATATCGAAGATCTATTTGATGAATTTGTAACCTCGCCAAACGTATTTCATTATAGAAATAAAATGGAATATGGTTTTTCTGCTATTGGATATGATAGAGTTACAAAAAGAGATAAAGATGAGTTTACATTAGGTTTTAAAAGACGTGGTGTTTGGTGGATGGGAGATAATTTAGAAAAAGATTCTGGCTTATTTGACAAGCAATTAGAAGACAATTTAAAAAACATTCGTCAATATTGTATAGACACTGGTTTAGAGCCTTGGCATGGTCCAAAAAAGACCGGTTTCTTTAGATACTTTGTTGTAAGAAAATCTTTTAAAACAGACGAATTATTATGTAATTTGGTAACTACTTCTCCTGAATTAGAGAATTTTGATTTACAGAAATTTGCTTCTTTTCTAAAGGATATTTTTGGAGATCGTTTAGCAGGTTTATTACATACTATTAATGATGAGACGGGCGATAGAACTATTGCAACAGCGGGTAGTTTAGACTTAGTGTATGGTAAAGATAAAATTGTTGAAGAATTATTAGGTTTGAATTTTGAAATCAGCATGAAAAGCTTTTTTCAAACGAACCCTAAATGTGCCGAAAAGTTATACTCAAAAGTTGTTGAATATGTTTTAGAAGATAAAACGAAGGTAGACAATACTGTAGTAATGGATTTATTCTGTGGTACAGGAACCATCGGTCAGATTGTAGCTTCTAAAAGTGAAAACGCAAAAATTGTTGGTGTAGATATCGTGGCTTCCGCTATTGAAGATGCTGAAAAAAATGCCAAAAGAAATAATATTGATGGACTAAAATTTTATGCAGCAGATGTTGGTAAATTCTTAGTTGCACATCCAGAATATAAAGATAAAATAAAGACAATTATTTTAGATCCTGCAAGAGCAGGAATTGCGCCAAAAACATTACAAAAAATCATTAATCTAAATGCTGATAGAATGGTGTATGTTTCTTGTAACCCAGCAACTCAAGCTAGAGATACAGAACTGTTAGCAGAAGCTGGTTATTTTATTAAAAAGATTAGTTTGGTAGATCAATTCCCACATACTAGTCATATTGAAACAGTGGTTTTGTTTGAGAAGAAATAACTAAATTTCATAAACTATATATATTAAAAAATCTCAGGTTAATAATTAACCTGAGATTTTTTAGTCTACATCAACTTGAAGATAATTCTAATTATAATTCACCACAATTTCTTTTCTATCCTTATACATCCTAAAATCTTTGAAAGTTTCGTTTATATCTAACTCAACGATATTAGAATGCGTTTCAACATTTAATAAAAACTCATTTTTAATTTCAACTTTTTTTATGTTTTTTCTAGACTTTGCTAAAAAACAAATCACTTTTGTATGATGATTTTCCGATTTTATAGTTAAAACTTGAGGTGTTATTTTTTCTCCATCAAATTTCCAACTCGATGTTTTATTCAGGTATGCACTAAAATCATCTTTAGTTACTTTAATACTTTTTGAAGCATCCAACTTTAAAAAGTTGAAGGTATCAAAATCAATTTCAAGCATTAAAACATGTCCTCTTTCAACAACATTAAAAGTGGCTGAAACAGCATCATGAAAATCATTGGTATTGCCAAAGTTTAAAAAAAATAAAAATGTAATAATTAAAATTCTCATTTTACAATTATTTTAGAAGTCCCTACTAATTTTCCATCTATTGTAATTCTTAAAAGATAGATGCCTGAACTTATAATATTCTTAAATTCTATGACACCAATACCTGACTTTTGACTAATTAACTGCCCCTTCAAAGAAAACAATGCTGCCTTGTATTTTTCTACATGGGTGGATATAACAGAAAAACTGCCATTATTAGGATTTGAATTTACGTAGAAACCTAATTCATCTAACTCAGGTTTATCAATGCTTAAAGTAGACCCACAACTTTCATCTACACTCGTTGCTGGATCATCTATTGCAAAAGGGTTGATATTCGCATTGGTGTCATCACAATCATAAGCACTCACAAAGCCATCTGAATCTGCATCAACATCATTTAAAGCACCTGCACTGCTAATAAAACTATCATTAAAATTTCCTTTCATACATCTTGATATCTGCGGAAAATCTTGAGTTACTACATAATAATATTCAAAAGTTTCTTCACCTTGAGCGGTCGTTAACGTAACCGAAGCTTCAATTCCGTTACATTCATCTAAATCTCCTTTACCTGCTATATACCCAAAATCATTAGTGTATTTTCCTGAATAAGGCCCACAAGGAGCACTAATTCCATCTCCAGGTCTTAGACCACTTTTTAATTGAAAACTAGGAAACATTTCTTTGACATTTCCATCTTTATCAGGGCCAAATCGATATAAAATAGGAAAACCATCTGAAGCCCAACCTACTTGTAAAAGTTCTGTTGGAATTGTATTTGTTGAAGAAATACCTGGTTTTAGTACCTCTACATAGCCAAACATATTTCCATGATAATGATAACCTGAATTCGGGTTTACATGAGCAGAAGCACAATCTAAAGCAACAAAATCTCTTCCATCCCCAATATTGGTTGTAGGTTCAAATACCCAATCCCAATTATATTGCCCAGTATTTGTATTTTCAAAAATAAATGGTGTTGCAGGAGCTGGCATCATATAAACTCCATTTAAACTGATTCCAAAATAATTAACAGGTCTTCCGTTTGTTCTAGAGATACTAGTTGTTTCTCCAGATAACTTTGGTGCTAAATCAAAATTATACACTCTATAATAAGGTTCTGGAGTTCTAGGTGAAACATAAGAAAAATTATGATTTGGATAATTGTTAGAATACACAACTCTTTGGTCTCCTTCTACATATTCGTAATAAATACTAGGGCTTGTGGGGATATCAGTACAAGCAATATAGTCATAACTCAACACATCTGTAACACCACAAGTATCATTACAGTCGTCTAAAGTAGTTTCTGCTCCATTTTTAATTCCATCACTACAAGACCAATCAGTTCTTATTATTTGAGCCTCTTGTTGCAACATTGCTTTTATTGTTTCTTGCTCAGTTGTTAAGCTTCCTATTAAATTAGTTTCTTCTTTAAAATCATCAACAATATTATAAAACTCCTCACCTCCATTTTCATCTTCAATTAACTTATAAGTAGCATTTCTAGTAGCCCAAGATTCTGTACCATTACTTTCATAATCCGTATAATTTATCTGTCTTCCTATTTGGTTTTCAAATATCAATGCAGGTTTTAAACTTAAACTATTCTCAGTTCCTCCGTTTAATTGCACACCAGCTAACTCTAAAATTGTAGCATGTAAATCGGTTGCTTGCACAAGGCTTGCTTCTACTTCATTTACTCTTTCTACAGACTTCCCTGTAATAATCATAGGTACTCGAATTCCGCCTTCATATAAAGAAGACTTTACATGTCCATTGGGAAAATAATTATTTGCCTTCCCTGGAGTACCATTATCTCCAATAAAAATAATAACTGTATTTTCTAACGTCTCTTCATCCATACTTTTAAGAAGTCTATCAATTTCATAATCCAAAGACTCAACCATTGCTAAATAGGTAGTTCTATCATCTGTTGGCGAAGTTGTATACGTACCTTCCGGTGGTATTTGAAAAGGAATATGTGGAGCAATATGCGCTAACCATAAAAACCATGGTTTCGTTTGATTGTCTATCCAGGATATTGCACTATTGGTTAAATGCGTCGTAATATATTCGTCTACTTGCTCTTCTTGTCCGTCTGAATTTAATTTTGTCCAATTATAATAATCATCAACCTGACTCGTAAATACGCCTTCATAAAAAGGTACTCCAGAATCTTCTGGATGACTGTAATTAGCACTACTATTTCCACCAATATGCCATTTACCAATAAGCCCCATACTATAATCTGTACTACTTTGTTCTTTTATTTTGGTAAATAAAGAAGTATGGCTGGTATCTAAAATTAAAGGGGGACTCATCACTCCTGTTTTAATTCCAAATTTCCCACTCATAATTGCCGCACGAGTAGGCGAACATTGTGGTGCTGCCCAAACATTGGTAAAAGACACGCCTTTTTTTCTAAATGAGTCTAATGTTGGTGTAACAGGTAAGTCTTCACTAATTCCAAATCCAGAAACAGCATCTATTCCTAAATCATCTGCAATTATTAATAATATGTTTGGTGATTGTTGTTGACTATAAATTGTTGTTTTGAAAAAAAACACTAATAGAATGGTTTTTAATATTCTCATATATTAATTGTTGTAGTTGATTAGAAAGTTGTAGTTGATTAGAAATAGTAATTAAAACTTATAAAATCACATTTCTAAATTTTAGACCAATTATTTTGAAAATGGTTTAATTGATCTTTTTTTTAGAGTTTAATAATAATGTAACGTTTTTAAAAACATCAATCTCTAAATAAAAAAAAGAATCCAAAGTTCTTACAAGAGAAAAGGGACAAAAGAAAAAACTTGACTATCACAATTACCTCTAGTTTTACTACAAAAATGTTAAATCCGTTCATAATTTCTAAAGAATTAAAGCTTATTTATGAAAATCAAACTATTTTAGCACCTTATAAAATCACAAATAATTATCTTTTGTTTTAAAATTCATTTTTTATGTACAAAACGAAATTATAATGAACCTTTTTATTAACATAAATCCTTTTTCACTATGAAAAAACTAACAGATTTCGAAATCAATAGAAAATTAGAAAAATTACAAGATTGGGATTATTATGACGATGCTTTGCATACAGATTTTGAGTTCGATAACTTTAAAGATTGTATGTCTGCAATGAATAGAATTGCATTTGAGTGTGAAGCTTTAAACCATCATCCAGAATGGACAAACAACTATAATACTTTAGATATTAAGTTGACCACACATGATGTAGATGGTGTTACAAAACTAGACTTTAAATTGGCTAAAGCCATCAATAAAATTGTAGAAGTTGAAGAATAGTATCTATAAAATAACAGTTATTTTAGTAATTGGTTTGCTTATAAACACCTCTTGTACTAAAGATGATTTCTGTCTACAAAACCCTGTTACTCCTAATTTGGTATTGCGTTTTTATGATGACACGAATAAGGAGTCTACAAAAGATGTGAGTACTTTATATGTTTGGGCAGAAGGGAAAGATACCATCGCAGATTTTAATGGTACTAGTTTAGACTCTATTTATATTCCTTTAAATAGTTTAACAACAGAAACTGTTTATAAACTTTCTAACGGAACAGATGTAGATACTTTTACCATAACTTATACTCCAAAAGAAGAATATGTATCTCGTTCTTGTGGATATAAAATTACTTTTAATGATGTTACTTTTTTTTCTGATAATACTTGGATAAAAGAATTTACACCATCAACATTAACAACACTAGACAATCAAAACACAGCACATGTACAAATATTTCATTAGCATCTGTTTCCTTTTTGTTTTTGTTAATGGGCAATCTCAAGAACAGAAAAAGGACACACTTATAAATGCTGAAAAAGACTCTATTGTCTATAAATCTAAATACGGATTAAGAGTTGGTGTGGACATTAGCAAACCCATTTTGGCACAATTTAATAGTTCTTATTCTGGATTAGAAATTGTAGGAGACTATAGAATTAAAAAAAACTTATACCTTGCTGCAGAAGTTGGTTTTGAAGAAGAAACAACTACTGAAGACTACACAAACTCTACCGTAAAAGGGAGTTATATAAGACTTGGTGTTAACTATAATGTCTACCAAAATTGGTTAGACATGAACAATGAAATCTTTATAGGAGCTCGTTATGGTTTTAGTATTTTCGATCAAACTTTAAACACTTACACACCCAACGTTAATTCAGTATATTTCCCTGCAGACGAAATAACCTCATCTGTATCGGCTACAGATTTAAATGTACATTGGACAGAGTTTATAATAGGTTTAAAAGTAGAAACCTTTAAAAACTTCTTTGTTTCTTTTAGCGGTTCTTACAAGATTGCTCTGAGTGTAAAAGAACCAGATAATTTTGAAACTCTTTACGCACCCGGCTTTAATAGAGTCTTTGATAGTGGTACAGGTTTCGGTTTTAACTACACACTTACGTACTTAATTCCTTTTAAGAAAAAGTAATTTTATTACAACTTAGTATTTTTTAGTAACTTTATCATCCTTATTTTTTAAACAAAACATCATGAATAAAATTCCTAGTGTAAATTTAGCAGACTTTTTATCTTCGGATAAAAACAAAAAACAACAATTTATTGATGAAATTGGTCATGCTTACGAAAACATAGGTTTTGTAGCTTTAAAAGGTCATTTTTTAGATGACAAATTAGTAGAAAGCTTATATACAGAAATTAAAAACTTTTTTGATTTACCTATAGAAACCAAAGAAAAATATGAAATTCCAGGTATTGGAGGACAACGTGGTTATGTTTCTTTTGGAAAAGAATCTGCGAAAGGAAAAAAAGAAGGAGATTTAAAAGAATTTTGGCATTTTGGTCAGTATGTAGACGCAGCTTCTAAATACGCTAAAGAATATCCAGATAATGTAACTGTAAACGAATTGGCAAACTTTAACGCAGTTGGTAAAGAAACGTATCAAATGTTAGAAAAAACAGCTAAATATGTTTTACGTTCTTTAGCCTTGCATTTAGGTTTAGAAGAAACGTATTTTGACAATTATATTAAAGACGGAAACAGTATTCTACGCCCAATCCATTACCCACCAATACAAACAGAACCTAAAGGAGCAGAAAGAGCTGCAGCCCACGGAGATATTAATTTAATTACCTTATTAATGGGGGCACAAGGTAAAGGATTACAAGTGCAAAACCATAAAGGAGATTGGATTGATGCTATGGCCGAACCAGATGAAATAATGATTAATGTAGGAGACATGTTATCTCGTCATAGTAATAACAAACTAAAATCGACCATTCACAGAGTTGTAAATCCACCAAAAGAAATGTGGGGAACATCACGCTATTCAATTCCATTTTTTATGCATCCTGTTTCTGATATGAAATTAGATGTTTTAGAAAACTGTATCGATGAAAACAACCCTAAACAATTTGAAGATATCACTGCTGGTGAGTTTTTAGACGAAAGATTAAGAGAATTAGGATTAAAGAAATAATTTGCAGTTTTAGTCTTCAGTTAGCAGCAATAAGTTAACTGAAGACTGAAAACTAAAGACTGAAGACTGAGAAAACATGGATTTCAAAGATCAATTAAAAAATTTATTTCCAGAGCATAAGGAAACTGTAGAACCTGTAAAAGAAAAATCGGATATTTGGTTACAAGACGATCCGATTATTTGCAAATACGAAAAACGTAAAGGGAAGCCAATTACTATCTTAGAAGGCTATACTGGTGCAACATCAGACTTTAAAAAACTTGCAAAAGAGATTAAAACCAAACTATCTGTTGGCGGTAGTTTTAAAGATGATAAAATTATTATTCAAGGTGACTTTAGAGATCAAATAATGACCATGCTAAAAGATAAAGGCTTTAAAGTGAAGCGAGTTGGTGGATAAAATTTAGTACTCTTACAATAAATAATTCCTGTAAACGTTATTAATAAATTATGAACTCGTCTATACTACATATTACAAATGGAGATAGTACTACAAACTATCTAAAAAAACTTCATTTCTCTGGAAGTTTTATTACTTGGAGAGAAATGTTATGTGAAGGAAAAACAACTGTAGATGTTGGCAGTGAAACTTTTTGGAAAAACAGGTTCGACTTTTTAAAAACTTCCTACAATATTAGCAAAAGGAAATTTATAGACTTTACTTTAAAAGAGTATAGAACCCTTTGTAGTAAGAAGGAATCTAAAGAAATAGTCTTATGGTTTGATCACGACTTGTTCTGTCAAATTAATATGATTGCCGTTATTAGTTGGTTAAAAACCTATAGAAGTGGCTATCATATTTCTTTAGTAACTAATGGTAAAATAAAAGGAAATAAGAAACTAAAGAGTTTGTCTGAGCTTACTGAAAATCAAATTCAGCAACATTATAAAAACAGAATAGATTTATCTCAAGATGATATTGAGTACGCAGACTATATTTGGCAACTATACTGCTCAGACAGTCCACTTAGATTAGAAACGGTCTACAAATTCAATCCTATGTCTCCTTTTACTTATCTAGTAGAAGCTTTAGAAGCACACTTACAAAGATTTCCTTCCATTAAAAATGGATTAAATATAGTTGAAAATACTATTTTAGAAACTGCAAACACACAACAATTTTCTTCTAAAAATCAATTAGTACAGCAATTGCTAAAAACACAAACTGTTTATGGTTTGGGAGATTTACAGTACGAACATCATATAGAACAACTTCAAAAATTATTTACCTCTTTCGATCCGGTAAAATTATCTAGAAAAGGAAAAAAAGTATTAGAAAACCAGCTAAATTTTTATGGCGAACTTCGCAATGAAAATTCGTATCTTGGTGGAGCAAAAAAATATAGTTTTCTTTACAATCATCAATCAGAAAAACTATTACAAATTACATCTTAAATGTCTATAAAACAATCTGAACTTATCTTAAATCCGGATGGAAGTATTTATCATCTAAATTTAAGACCAGAACATATTGCCACAAATATAATTTTTGTTGGCGATCAAGATAGAGTCGATAAAATCTCAAAACATTTTGATTCTATCGAATTTACTACTCAAAAACGCGAATTTAAAACAACTACAGGTACTTACAAGAACAAACAATTTTCAGTTATCTCTACCGGAATCGGTCCAGATAATATAGATATTGTTTTAAATGAATTGGATGCACTTGTAAATATCGATCTTAAAACAAGAAAACCTAAAGAGAATTTAACTTCTTTAAATATTGTAAGAATAGGAACTTCAGGTTCTTTACAGGATGATATTCCAGTTGATTCTTTTGTAATTGGTTCTCACGGGTTAGATTTAAACGGGTTGCTTCACTCCTATCAAATTGATGCTATTTCTAATCCAGAAATTGAAGATGCTTTTGTAAAGCATACCAATTGGAGTGCTAAAAAGTCATATCCTATTGTTATTGAAAATAGTAAAGAATTAGAAGACAGGTTAAAATCTGATAAAACACATCAAGGTATTACAGCTACTGCTGGAGGTTTTTACGGGCCTCAGGGTAGAGTTTTACGTTTAGCGATACAAGACAATGAACTAAACCATAAAATTGATAGTTTTAGTTTTAACCAACATAGAATTACCAATTTAGAAATGGAAACCTCAGCTATTTATGGTTTATCTAAACTTTTAGGTCACAAAGCTTGTTCTATTAATGCAATTATAGCTAATAGAGCCAATGGATCTTTTAGTGAAAACCCAGGAAAAGTAGTTGCCGATTTAATAGAATATACACTTGAAAAATTAGTTAAGTAGATGACAAACCTTACAATTGGCGGAGTTCCAGAACATTTTAATTATCCTTGGTATTTAACTTTAAAAAACAAAGAATACAAAAAACACAACATCAATCTACGTTGGCAAGATTTCCCTGGCGGAACAGGTGCCATGTGTAAAGCTTTACGTGCTGGTGATGTAGATATTGCTATTGTTTTAACCGAAGGAATTATTAAAGATATTGCAGACGGAAACCCTTCTAAAATTGTACAGACATTTGTAAAATCTCCATTAATTTGGGGAATTCATGTAGGCGCAAAATCATCTTTTAAAAATATTGAAGACTTAGAGCATGCAACCATTGCCATTAGTAGATTTGGTTCTGGTTCTCATTTAATGGCTATCGTAAACGCATACAACCAAGGTTGGGATATTGCAAATTTAAAATTTAAAGTAATTGGTAATTTACAAGGTGGAATTGATGCTTTAACCAACGGAGAAGCAGACTATTTTATGTGGGAACATTTTACCACAAAACCCTTAGTAGACAATGGTACTTTTAGATTAATTGACGACTGCCCCACTCCTTGGCCATGTTTTGTAATTGCAGTTAGAGATGAAGTTTTAGAAAATAATTTTGAAGAAGTTAAAAAAGTTTTAGACATTATTAATGGCAAAACAAAAGACTTTAAAAAAATTGATGCTATTGATAAAATTCTGGCAGCTAGGTACGAGCAGCAATTAGAAGACATCCAGCAATGGTTAAAAATTACTGAATGGAATGACGGAAAACCTATTTCTAAAAATAAAATTACACGCATACAAAATAAAATGGTACAGTTTAACGTTATTGAAGAGAAGAAAAATTCGAGCAATTTCATAAAAAATATGTACATTTAGCACGAAAAACCATTATCTATGAAAAAAGTAATATTTATTGCAGTTTGTATTTTAGGAATCCTTTGTTTTTCTTCTTGTAGAAGTACCTCAAAATCTTGCGGTTTAGCAGATAACACCACAACTATTCAAACAACCTTAAAGCAAGTAGATTTAACTTAAAATCTAATTGTTTCTTAATTTCAAATTCAATGAATCCGCGTTTACTGCGGATTTTTTTTACTCTAAACCACTACGCCTCTTAATAGTTAGCTAACTATTCGTAAACTTTTTCATAAAGTTTATCTTACCTTTTTTTCATTTTTATTTTACGTTTACAACACATTCTCTTTTTATGTTTGAAAGAACTTAGAAATAAGATAATTGTTTACAATTATTTAGAAAATCATTTTCTTCATAAACTTGTTTACACAAGAAACAATTCTTTTTCTTTTTATGAAACAAAATGAAAAAACAAAAAAAACGAAAGTTAGATTATGTCGTAATTTCAGACGTACATTTAGGTACTTATGGTTGTAGAGCAAAAGAATTATTAAATTACTTAAAAACAATTCAGCCAAAAGTTCTTATTCTTAATGGTGACATTATAGACATATGGCAATTTAACAAACGTTATTTCCCAAAGTCTCATATGAATGTAATTAAACACATTACTTCTCTCCTTTCTAAAGGAACAACCATTTATTACATTACCGGAAACCATGATGAAATGCTTCGAAAATTTAAAGGTTTTCAATTAGGAAACTTTAAAATTTTAAACAAACTCGTTTTAAACATTGATGATAAAAAAGCATGGATTTTTCATGGAGATGTTTTTGATATCACCATGAAACATTCTAAATGGTTAGCAAAATTAGGCGGAAAAGGCTACGATTTTTTAATTCTAATAAACACCTTTATAAATTGGATTAGTAAACTCTTTGGTTACAGAAAGTTATCACTTTCTAAAAAGATAAAAAACAGTGTAAAAAGTGCCGTTAAGTTTATTGACAATTTTGAAAAAACAGCTTCAGACATTGCCATTGAAAATGAGTATAACTATGTAATATGCGGACATATTCATCAACCAGAAATTAGAGAAATTGAAAACCAAAAAGGAAAAACGACCTATCTAAACTCTGGAGATTGGATTGAAAATTTAACGGCTTTAGAATACAAAAATCGCAAATGGAGTTTATATGAATACACAAATGATGAAATAGCTCAAAACACTGACAAGAAACTTAGTAAAAATGAGCTAAAGAATGCAAATAAAGAAGAAAAGAACAATTTTCTTTTTGAAGAGTTACTGAAAGAATTTGATATTCAAAAACCCTTAAAATAATTAATCATGAAAATATTATATGCACTTCAGGGTACAGGAAACGGCCATATCACAAGAGCTAAAGAAATTATACCAATTCTTCAAGAAAAAGGAGATTTAGATATTTTAATTAGTGGAAATGAGAGTAATTTAGATATGGGTTTCGACATAAAATACAAACTTCATGGCTTAAATTTCACTTTCGGGAAAAAAGGAGGTATTGACTTTTGGGAAAGCTACAAAAAAATGAAATTAACTCGTTTTTATAATGAAATTAAAAACTTCCCCATAAAAAAGTACGACTTAATAGTTAACGATTTTGAGCCTGTTTCTGCTTGGGCCGCAAAGATAAATAATATAAACATTGTATCTTTAAGTCACCAAAACGCGGTTTTAGATATTGCTTCTCCAAAATATGGAAAACACAAAATAGAAAAACTAATTTTAAAACACTACGCACCTGCAAGTCTTCGGTTTGGTTTTCATTTTAAACCTTATAGTTCTGCTATTTTTACACCGATTATAAGAAAAAGTATTCGAGCTAAAAAAATAAGCAACAAAGGGCATATAACAGTTTATTTACCATCTTATAATGTGGCTAAAATTGTAGAGGTCTTATCTAAAATACCTATTATAAAATGGCATATTTTTTCTAAGGAAAATAAACGTTTAATCTTTAAAAAAAACATTACCATTTACCCAATTAACGAATTCGATTTTATAAAAAGTATGGCTTCTTCTGCAGGAGTTCTTTGTGGAGCAGGTTTTGAAACACCTTCTGAAGCTTTATTTTTAAAGAAAAAGTTAATGGTAATTCCTATGAAAAATCAATATGAACAACAATGTAATGCTTTAGCACTAAAAAAAATGGGGGTTTCTGTATTAAAAAAATTAAATAAAAAACAAGTTCTTAAAATAGCCAAATGGATTCAGAGTGATGTTTTTATCCCAGTAGATTACCCAGACACAACAGAAGACATTTTAGATGCTATTTTATTACCTTATGAAAACCAAACTGCTTTCCCTACCATTCTATCGTAGGTTTATCTAAGTTCTTTAAAATGGCATTAGTTTTAGAGAAATGTTTGCTACCAAACCAACCTCTCCAAGCACCTAAAGGAGACGGATGTGGAGCGGTAAAAATAGTATGTTTTTCTAAATTTATTAATTTCATTTTACTTTCTGAAAATTTACCCCAAAGTAAAAAAACAACGTTTTCTTTTTCTTCAGAAATGCTTTTAATAACAGCATCTGTAAAGTCTTCCCACCCTTTTTTCTGATGACTTCCGGCCTCATGTGCTCTTACCGTTAAAGTCGCATTTAATAATAAAACACCTTGTTTTGCCCATTTTTCTAGATTCCCACTTTGTGGAATTTCTTGGTCTAAATCTGTTGCAATTTCTTTAAAAATATTTTTTAATGAAGGTGGTTGTTTCATTCCGTCTTTTACAGAAAAACACAATCCGTTTGCCTGTCCTTCATCATGATAAGGATCTTGCCCAATAATAACTACTTTTAAATCATCTAAAGAACAAAAGTTAAACGCAGCAAAAATATCTTCTTGCTTCGGAAAACATTGGTAATTTTTATATTCTAATGTTACAAAATTTGTTAATTCTTTAAAGTAAGGTTTATCAAATTCTGATTCTAAAAGAGGTTGCCAACTTTTGGTAAGTATTGTATTCATAACAACAAAAATACTTCTTTTATTAGAATAAACTAAATAGACGCTTCCTTTAACCAAACCCTTATTTACTCTAATGCACTATCAGAAACAACTTAAAAACGCTTAGTTTTATACGTCTTTTAACTATTAAAAAACAATGTTTTACCTCTTTTACTCCGCTAAAAACAAGTCCTAACTTTAAAAAAATTCAACTTTATGAAACTAAAACTACTTTCTCTAACTTTTTTGTTTATTTCTAGTACAATTTTTAGCCAGATTGTAAATATCCCAGATACTGAATTTAAACAAGCTCTTCTAAACTACTCACCAAGTATAGATACTAATAATGATAATGAAATACAGGTATCCGAAGCCGCTGCTGTTACGGAATTAATTATTTCTGGCTATCAAGGTTTTGAAATTATGGGTTTTTTAGAAGGCGGTCTTTCAGATTTTACAGGAATAGAAGCTTTTGTTAATTTAACCTCTTTAACTTGTAGTAATAATGATTTAACTAGTTTAGACCTATCTGCATTATCTAATCTAACATATTTGGATTGTGCTTCAAATATTAATTATAATGATTTTAGTGGAATGTCCATAGGTATTTCAACACTTATACTTCCGAATACAGGAACATTAACAACATTAAATACTTCTTATAATAACTTATCTACCTTAGACCTTTCTAATCAAACGGCATTAACATCTGTAATCACAAATAATAATGTATTAACAAATTTAAACATAACAAATACACCTCTATTAGAAAGTTTAAAATGTGAATATAATCAACTTACATCATTAAACACCTCATCTTCTTTAGCCTTAACGAACCTAGAATGTTTTCAAAATCAGATTACAAGTTTAGATGCTACAAACAACACCTCCCTAATCACCTTAAAAAGTTATAACAATAACTTAACTAGTTTAACACTACCTTCTTCTAATACATTAACTCATTTACATTCTTGGAGTAATAGTATTACCAGTTTAAATGCTTCTATTTCCACAGGTTTAATAGAAATCTCTATATATTCTAATTCTTTAACTAATTTATCAGTACCTGCTAGTACTACTTTAACAAAACTGTCATGTAATCAAAATAACTTAACAACTTTAGATACATCCATGGCTACAGGCTTAGTTACTTTAAACACCTCTAACAACTCATTAACAAGTTTAACTTTACCAGTATCATCATCTTTAAAAACTTTAAACTGCAGCATTAATCAATTAGCAACTTTAGATACCTCCGTATCAACTGGACTAACCTCTATAAACGCTGCCAATAATTTATTAACAAGTTTAACCTTACCTTCTACAGCTACTTTAGTAACATTAATATGTAGCAATAACCAATTAACAACGTTAGACACAAGTTTAAACACAGGGTTAATTACTATAATTTGTAGTGATAACGCTATAAATTCTTTAGACGTAAGCTTAAATACAAGCTTGTCTAACCTTTCTTGTAGTAACAATAACTTAACAACCATAAATACATTATCTAACACTTCTTTATCTACCCTTGGTTGTAATGGAAATCAAATAACAAGTTTAGATACTACAACAAGTACAACATTAAATAATCTATATTGTACAGGTAACCTTTTAACAGATTTAGATTTATCAAGTTTTACAAATTTAAATGCTTTACACTGTAACTCTAATCCTAATTTAAGCAGTTTAAATCTTAAAAATGGAAATACATCTAGCATTTCTAGTAATAATTTAGTGGCAAATAACAATCCAAATTTATTTTCTATTTGTGTTGATGATGCTACCGTTTCTGCAGGAATCTATGCAAACATAGATTCGCAAACCAACTTTACGGAATATTGTTCTTTTGTGCCTGTAAATTCTAATACAATAACTGGTACAGTTTCTTTTGATTTTAATAATGATGGTTGCGATGCTGCAGATACAAAATCTGTAAATACTAGAATTAACAGTACAAGTACCAATGTTAGTGCGGCTGCTTTTAGTGCTGTAGATGGCACCTACACAATTTATATTAATGACACTTCTGTAACAACTGAATTAATACCAAACTTCCCTTCATATTTTACAGCAACTCCAACTACACAAACCACCAATTTTACGGGTTCTGGAAACACAGAAACTATCGATTTTTGTATTACAGCAAATACTCAAATAGACGACGTAGAAATATATTCTTTTACAACATCGGAATCTAGACCAGGTTTTGATACGCAGTTAAGAGTGTTTTACAGAAATAATGGTTCTACAATTATTCCGTCCGGAGCGGTTACTTTAAATTTTAATGAGAATCAAGAAACATTTAATAATGCAAGTACCACACCAGACATTCAAACAAGTAATTCTTTAACTTGGAATTATACAAACCTTCTACCTTTTCAAGAAAGTTATATTGACGTCTACTTTACAATAAATACACCTACAGACCCTATAAATCCGGTAAATGGAGGAGATACAATTACCTACACCACCTCTATTACACCTTTAACAGGTGATGCAACACCTACAGATAACACTCATATTTTTTCTGATATTATTGTAAATGCTTACGACCCCAATGATGTGGTTTGTTTTGAAGGTGATAAAATTAGTACCTCACAAGTACCAGATGATTTAACGTATAGAGTTCGTTTTCAAAATACAGGTACCGCATCTGCAATAAATATTGTAGTAAAAGACATTATTGATGCAGGTTTAGACATGGCTACTTTTCAACCAATTGCAGCTAGTCATTCTTACAGAACTGCAATTACCAACTCAAATAAAGTAGAATTTATTTTTGAAAACATACAATTGGCAGATAGTACCAGTAATGAACCTGCTAGTCATGGTTGGTTATTTTATAAAATAAAACCAAAAAGCACTGCAGTTATTGGTGATACTTTTAATACCACTGCAAATATTTATTTCGATTATAATGCGCCTGTAATAACAAATACATACAATACTACAGTTTCTCTAGAAACTACGATTCCTGATAACAATTTTGAAATGGCATTAATAAATGCTGGTTTAGATAAAGGAACTCCAGATAGCAAAGTGTTTACAGACAATATAAATATTATATCTAATTTAGATATTTCCAGTAAAAATATTTCAGACTTAACGGGTATAAACGATTTTACAGCCTTAACTACTTTAAATGTTAGCTATAATAACCTTACAAATTTAGATGTAAGTGCACATACTTTATTAACCTCTTTAGATATACAGTCTAATGCGCTAACTTCTTTAAATGTAAAAAACGGAAATAACGCTCTTTTTACACTCTTTAATGCAATTAACAATCCCAGTTTAACTTGTATAGAGGTTGATAATGCTACTTGGAGTGCAGACAATTGGACAAATATTGATACAACATCAAACTTTGTGAATAATCAGGCTGAATGTACTGCATTAAGTACTGATGTATATAATACTCTTGAGTTTTCTTTATATCCAAACCCAACTAACGGAAAAATGAATATTATCACTTTAGAGAAGTCTGAATTATTCATTTACTCGATTACTGGAAAAGAAATTAAAAAAAGAGACGTAAACATCGGTAAGAATATAATTTCTAATTTAAATTTATCAAAAGGGATTTACTTCTTTAAACTGATAAGCAAAGAAAAATCATCTACTAAAAAAGTGATTGTAAATTAATCACTCTCTAAAACATCCTTGAAAAAGAGAAATTAGATTTTCAATATTAAAACTCCATATTCTTTAAAAAATCATATGGAGTTTTTCTTTCCTTTAATGAAAACCAACTTATCTTAAATGAGCTCATCATTTATACAAATAACACCTTATAAAAGACTTAAAAATAAATACTTTGATGCATCTCTGGTCATGTTGTCGAATTATTAACTAAAGTAATTGGTAGAAATACTAGATTAAAAAAATGTAAAAATGTATCCAAAGCTATTAGAATATCAAAACATTACTATTTATACGTATGCAATTTGTATTGTTTTTGGTACACTATTAGCCATTTTATATACAAAATGGCAAACTAAAAAAAGACTAAATCTCGTTTTACCAAACATCTTTTTTTATTTAATTTTTATTGCTGGTTATGTTGGTGGAAAATTATTTTTATTCTTTGAAAGACCTATTTATTACATACAAAACCCAAAAAATATATTCAGTATTTTTTCTGGTGGATTTGTTTTTTATGGTTCTTTTATTTGCATAATATTATTTACTTTTTGGTATTTAAAAAAACATGAAATAACCATTTTACCTTTAATGGATATTCTAGCTATTACCACAACAATTGTACATGCAATTGGTAGAATGGGTTGCTTTTTTGCAGGTTGTTGTTATGGAAAACCAACAAATTCTATTCTCGGAATTAGTTTTCCAAGTACAAATTCGGTAACCGTCCATCCTACTCAATTATACGAAGTATTTTCTATTCTAATAATTATGAGCTTGCTTTTTATTATCAGAAAAAACAAGAAATTTGATGGACAAGTATTTCTTTCATACATCATATTATATGGAATTGCAAGAAGTCTGTTAGAGCTTTTTAGAGGAGATTCAAGAGGTTTTATTATACAAGATTACCTTTCACATTCTCAATTTATTGCATTTATTTTTATAAGCATAACAACTTATTTATATCTCAAATTAAAATCAAAAACAATAACACTTTAAAACTAAAATCATGAAAAAATTATTAAAAAACACATTACCTTTTGTATTATTAATTACTGCTGTACTTATCATTGGTGCTGGTTGTGGAGATGGACTTTCACCAACACCTTCAGGTGATATTTGTGATAATGCCGACACTACAATAGAAACTGCATTATCTGATTTAAGTAATAAATCTATGGATTTACAGGTACATGAATATGTATTTACAACTAGTGAGCCAGGTAGTATTTGTGCTATAGGTTATCAAAGTTTTGCACAAACTACACCATACGCCGTAGATAATAGTGCTGTGAGTTATGAAATAGAAATTGTAGGTGGACCAACCATTAGTAGTACCTTTTCTAATTCGAGTATAGAATATATTTCTCTTACAACTCCTTATGAAATTGTACCAGGTGTAAATTATACAATTAAAAGAACTGGTGGCGATGGTTTAAATACTTCTAATGGTCATACTGCAGCTGTTACATTTCCTTTTGCTAGTAGCAACTTTACTTTTGTGAGCTCTAATTTTGTAGATAGTGGAAGTAATGGAGGTGGTCCTGTTGCTAATAATGGTATACCTAAAATTTATTTCACCTTTACTACGGACTAATTTTTTTAATAAAATAAACGGGTGTTAATTCTAACACTCGTTTATTAGTACTATTATAAATGGCAACAATACTAACTTACCTAAAAAAACATTTTTCTGAAGATTATAAAATTACTACCTATTTACTATTTTTCTTATTTTTAGGAATTCTAATTTACCTAAATCATACCACAAATATTCCTACATTATTTTTTAGACAGCATCATGATTCAACTTATATATATGGGTATTACTTTTTATTTTTTGGTTTTGCATACTATTCAACAATTGTAATAATTGCAACCACAAAGACCGATTTTAGTTTTCTTAAAAAATCATCCTTTTGGATTACAAGTTTATTTGCAATTCTATTGGTTAGTATTCGGTTTGGATTTTTAGATCATTACAGTTGGATTCAAGAAAATATAGCGCCTAAAAAAGTAGGTTTTTATACAAAGGTAATTGCTAGAACTATTCGCTTTATAATGTTTTCAATCGGAATTATTGTTTTCTATAAATTGATTGAAAAACACAATGAAAATTTTTATGGTTTTTCATTTAAAAAAGTGAAATGGAAACCATATTTATTGTTACTATTAATTGCTTTTCCTTTTATTGTTTTTGCTTCTTATCAACCAAGTTTTTTAAGGCAATATCCTTCAATTGGAAATACAGGAACTTTTATAAATAAATGGTTTGCTTTAGTAATATACGAACCAATATATTTATTAGATTTTATTTCTATTGAATGGTTTTTTAGAGGTTTTTTAATATTAGGAATGGTAAAAAACTTAGGATCTAAAGCAATTCTACCAATGGTAGCCTTGTATGTTTTTTTTCATATAGGCAAACCTACCGGAGAAATTATAGGTTCTGCTTTTGGTGGTTATGTATTAGGCGTAATTTCTATGTATAGCAAATCTATAATAGGCGGAATCGTAATTCATATAGGTGTCGCAATTCTAATGGATGCAATGGCTATACTTCAAAACATTGATCGTTTTTTTTAATTATATTAAAAAGAATATTCTTTATAGAACATACTATAATGATAAGAAATCCCTTATAAATAACGAAAAGGATAATTGTATCTTTGATAAACAAAAATAAAACTTGAAATTCTTAAAACTACATATCACTTTATTTATAATTATGTTATGGAGTTTTTCCTATTCTCAACAGTACACAAATATTACTGTAAAGGATGGCTTACCTAGCAATCATATTTATAAAATTGTACAAGATGCTTATGGTTTTATTTGGTTTGCTACAGACAAAGGGTTAGTAAAATACAATGGTAACACCTTAAAAAATTTTACAACTAGAAATGGTTTGTCTACCAATGATATATGGGGAATTCATCCAACACCAGATGGTAATTTATGGTATTTATCTAAAACATCTAAATTAGGCTATATAAAAAATGATAGTGTTTATGCTTTTGAAAGTGAAGTCAAAAATGAAATATTCACTCCCAATTATACGAGTCAAATAGGCAACCAAATTATACTAACAAGTAATTCTAGAGCGCATGAATTAATCAATGATAAATGGAAATTAGTCTCAGAAAAGACTTCCTTAAAAAAGGGAACACCAGTTTATCTTAAACATCCGGCTATTACTTCTTATGTGACAAGTATTAATTTAGACACTATAAAATTAACCTACAAAAACGGAAATATAAAAAAGGTACCCAATCTTAAAAATATTCTAACCACTGTCCATTATAGAGGTCAAATAACAGATAGTTTATTTTATTGGACAGCAGATAAATATTATTCAATATTAAACTTAAATACGTTAAAACTATATAAACGCAATTTTGAAGATGAAGTAGGTATCAATAAATCTCAACACACCAGAATACATCTCATTAACAATCAAATTCAGATTACAGGAAGAGGATTTGTAGGTGTTTTAGATGCTAATTATCACATTACAAAAACAGTTTTAATTCCTAAAAAATTAGATGCACATTTTGCAATGATTGATAAAAAAGAAACGGTTTGGATTGCTACTTTTTTAAATGGTGTATACAAACTTAGTAAATCTAAAAGAAATATTAAATATGCTTTTCAACACGAAAAGATTCTTAAAACCAACAAAATAAACGATACCATAATTGCAAATATTTATAACAAAGGTTTTTTCAAATATCAAACTGACAAAAAAGATTTTATACCGTTTATTAAACAAAATAATTACATTTTTAGTTCTAATTATATAGACTCCTTACAAACAGCGTTCTATATTTCGGAAAACAAAATTATACGTAAAAAAAACACTAAAGACACCGAGGAGTTTAATTTTACAGAATTCCCTTATTATAAAAATCAAACTGCTAGAAACTTAATTTATTTTAACAAGTATTTATATGGCGATTTTACTGTAGGAATTAATAAAATTGATACAAACAACCTGAAAATTCTTAAAGTTTATCCCCAACTAGGAATTACCAATTTAATGGTTTTTAATGATCGATTATTGGTTGCAACCACAAATGGTTTAAAGCAAATTAAAAATGAAGAAATAAGTGAAGTTACTTTTAATAAACAAATATTTTCTAAATCTATTCTAAGTATTACAAAAGTATCTAAAACCCATATATTATTAAATACAGATGGCTTTGGATCCTTTATTACCGATTTGAATAACATATATCAATTACCAAAATCAGAATTTTTAATTGTGAATAATGCTTTTGTGGAGAATAAAAATATTTGGTTGGCAAGTAACTCCGGTATTTTTAAATATGTTTTAAATGATCATAACTATACTTTAGAAAAACAATTAACAATCGCCAACGGCATTCCTTCTCAACAAGTTAATGATATTTTTATTCATAAAAATGAGCTTATTGTAAGTACAAATAATGGAATTGCTATTTTGCCAAAAAAACAAGAAAACGTCAATCAGTTATTAGATATTTATATCGATAAATTAACGTACAACAACCAAACAATAACTGAAAATAATAATACTTTTAAATACTTAGAGAACAACAACATTAGTATTGCCGTTTCTAGGATAGATTTTTCTGAGAACAATACTCACTTTACTTATAATTACAAATTAGAACCACTGCAAAGCGATTGGAAAACAACAGAAACAACCAATATTAATTTTAATGATTTACAGCCCAATACCTATATTTTAAAAATTGAATCACAAGATTTTAAACAAAAAATTGAATTTACAATCACTCCTTTATGGCATCAAACATTTTGGTTTAAAGCCATCGTTCTTTTAACTTTAACAACTTTGTTTTTTAGAGCTGTTTGGTATTTAAGTAAACGAAACCAACAGCAAAAAAGTAAAAAGCTTTTTCAAGAAAAACAACTTTCTGAGATTCAATTAAAAGCACTTCGCTCGCAAATGAATCCGCATTTTGTTTTCAACTCTTTAGCAGCTATTCAATATTTTATTAATGAAAATAATTTTGAAGCCTCAGAAAAATATTTGGTTAAATTTTCGAAACTAATTAGACGTTTTTTCGAACTGTCTAAAGAAACGACTATCACATTAACAGAAGAAATAAAACTGCTCAGCAATTATTTAGAAATAGAAAAACTACGCTTTAGAGAAAAACTAGAATATCAAATTAATATTGATGATGCTATTGATCTCAGAAAAACCAAAATACCAACGATGTTGTTACAACCTATTGTAGAAAATGCTGTAAACCATGGAATTTTTAATAAATTTGATACAGGAACCGTTACCATCAACCTTAAAAAAGTAGATGCTTTTACTTATAAAGTTTTAATTATAGATGATGGTGTTGGATTTGTAAACACTAAATCGAAAAGTAAAAAAATAAAATCTTCTAGCGTTTTACAACAACGTTTAACGTATTTAAACAACTTAGAAGAATGGAAAATCTTGTATTTTACAGAAGAATTACACCCTAAAAACGACGAAAAAGGAAACATATCTACTTTTATAATTAAAAGCAAATAAGATGAATACAATCACTGCTATTATTGTTGATGATGAAATTTCTAACCTAAAAGGATTGGAGAAAAAGATGGCCAATTTGTTTCCAGATATAACCATCATTGGTACCTACCAAAAACCAGAAGAAGCAATTTCCAACATCAAAAAACAACAACCTGATATTTTATTTTTAGATGTAGAAATGCCCCGAATTGATGGTTTTGAATTGTTATCTAAATTAAGAGAAATCAATTTTCAAGTAATTTTTGTCACCGCTTTTAGCGAATATGCTATAGAAGCCTTTAAAAAATGTGCTATTGGTTATATCTTAAAACCAATAGATGATGATGATTTAATAAAAGCTGTTCATAAAGCAAAAGAAAGTATCACTTTAAAACACGAGAACGAAAAAAATGCAAACCTTTTACAGTTTATTGCAGAAACAAATTCTAACTCAAACAAGTTAATTATACCAACTATTAAAGGTGTTTCTTTTATTCCTCAAAAAGAAGTGATACATATAGAAGGATTTGACGGTTATACCAAGATTCATCTTATAGACAACACAGAAATCGTAAGCTCTTATAATATAGGGAAGTATGAAAAGATGATGAATAACTTCTTCTACAAATGCCATAAATCTCACATTATAAACCTAGAAAAAGTGCGTCATTTTGAGAATGAAGGATATATAATATTAGAGAACAAAAAAAGAGTGCCAGTTTCTAAAACCAAACGAAAAGAATTTATAGATTTGTGTTCGCAATAAAATCGACTTTTTTTGAACAATAATATATCATCCAAGACATTACAAGATTTAGAATTTTCTACAGTTTTACAACATGTTGCAGAACATTGTATTTCTGGTTTGGGTAAAGAACAGGTTACTGAAATTGAACCTATCATTAATAAAAGAGCACTTTTTAAAGAGTTGTATTTGGTAAACGAATACGTTTCTTCTTTTGAAAGTGAAAATAGAATTCCTAACCATAGTTTCGATAATATTACAGAAAATGTAAAACGTTTGGCTATAGAAAATAGCTTTGTAGAAACCGATGCATTTTTAAAAATTTCCACTACTTCTTTAACTGTAAACGAATTGATTAAGTTTTTCAAGAAATTTAATGTGCAATTCCCTACTTTTTTCGAACTTTCACAAGAAATTGAATTCACTACTTTTATAGATGATGAAATCAAAAAAATTATTGATATTTCTGGTGAAGTAAAAAATAATGCTTCAGACGCTTTAAGACAAATAAGAAAAGACATTAATAATGTACGTGGAAAAATTGGTGCGAGTTTTTCTAGTGCTTTATCTAGAGCTATTTCTGCGGGTCATTTAGATGATATAAAAGAAACCGTTGTAGACAATCAGCGAGTTTTAGCAGTTTCTGCTATGCACAGAAAAAAAGTTGCAGGTAGTTTATTAGGTTCTTCAAAATCTGGTAACATCGTTTATATTGCACCACAAGCAACACTTGCATACTCTAGAGAATATCAAAATTTAATTTATGATGAAAAGCAAGAAATTGTAAAGATTTTACGTGCATTATCTGCTACTGTTCGTCCTTATGTTTATTTATTAGAAGAATACCTTTCTTTTTTAATCCATATTGATGTAGTTGGAGCAAAAGCAAAATACGCCGTAGAAATGAATGCCGTTTTGCCTAAAATAACTAGAGAGAAAAAAATATTCTTCAAGAACGCATATCATCCCATATTATGGAGAAAAAATAAAAAACAAGATTTACCTACCATTTCTCAAAGTATAGAACTGAACGAAAAACAGCAAATTATTGTTATTTCGGGTCCTAATGCTGGTGGAAAAAGTATCACTTTAAAAACCATTGGTTTATTGCAAATAATGCTGCAAAGTGGTATTTTAATTCCTGTTGATGAGCGCAGTCAAACATATATTTTCGATACCGTTCTAACTGATATTGGAGATAATCAATCCATAGAAAATCAACTTAGTACGTATAGTTATCGTTTAAAAAACATGCGTAATTTTTTACGTAAATGTGGCGCAAACACCTTATTTTTAATTGATGAATTTGGTACGGGTTCAGATCCTGAATTAGGTGGTGCTTTGGCAGAGATTTTCTTAGAAGAATTTTATTATAAAAAAGCCTTCGGGATTATAACCACCCACTACTCCAACTTAAAGGTATTGGCAAACGAATTAGAGAATGTTACCAACGCAAACATGCAGTTTGATGAACGTACTTTAGAACCGCTTTATAGGTTATTTATAGGACAAGCAGGTAGTTCTTTTACGTTTGAAGTTGCTCAGAAAAACGGAATTCCGTTTAGTATTATCAATAAAGCTAAAAAACGTGTTGAGACAGAGAAAGTACGTTTAGATAAAACGATTTCTAAGCTTCAAAAAGAACGTAATAGATTGCAAAAACATTCTGATAATTTAGAACAACAAAAATTTAAAGGGCAAGAACATTTAGATAATTTACAGGAAAAAGAACAACGTGTTCAAGATAAATTATCTGGTTTTCAAGAACTGTATGATCAAAACCAAAGAATGCTTTCTTTAGGTAGAAAAACAAATGAACTGCTTAATAAATACTTTCAAACTAATAATAAAAAGGAATTAAATACTAATTTTAATAAATGGGTTGCAGATTTAAAGGTAAAACAAGTAATGAAAAAACCTTTGGCACCTAAAACCAAAGCGCAAAAACAAAAAGCTAAAGTTGCAGAAAAACAACAGCAAGAAATTATTAAAAAAGTAGAAAAAGAAGTATTACAAAAAGTTGTAGAAGTTAGAAAAGAAAAGAAAATAGAAGAAGCTAAAATAGCCAAAGAAAAATCTGAGTACATTTATCAAATTGATGATAGTGTAAAAGTTATTGGCTCGAACTCTGTAGGTACAATCGATAAAATTGATAAGAAAAAAGTAACTATTAATTATGGTTTCTTTACCACAAAAACAACTACAGACAAACTGGAGTTAGTAAAACGAGCTAAAAAAACAAAATAATAACATACATTTTAAAACTAAAAAAGGTTCGCAAATTGCGAACCTTTTTTTATATATGTACTTTTTGTCTCGTTGCGTAAAGAAGAATAACTTGTTTAAAGTTTTAAAACCTCAATAAGTTTTAAACTGAGCTCTAACGGATATAAATAATCCTAGATATTTTTAGCTAACCAGTCTCCTACTTCTTGTGTTCCGTAAGATTTTCCTCCGTCTGCTAAATCTTCTGTTACAAAACCTGCTTCTAAAGCTTTATTAACAGCCGCTCTAATTGCTTTTCCTTCTTCTTGTAAACCAAAATTTTCAAACATCATTGCTGCAGATAAAACAGTAGCCATTGGGTTTGCTATATTTAAACCTGTTGCTTGCGGATAAGAACCGTGTATTGGCTCAAATAAAGCATTCTCAGTTCCTACAGAAGCAGAAGGCATTAATCCCATAGAACCAGAAATTACAGAAGCTTCATCCGTTAAAATATCTCCAAATAAGTTTTCAGTAATTAGTACGTCATAACTATTTGGCCATTGTACCAAACGCATTGCAACTGCATCTACAAATTCATAAGAAACTTCAACTTCTGGATAATCTTTTTCCATAGCCTGTACCGTTTCTCTCCATAAACGAGATGTTTCTAAAACGTTTGCTTTATCTACACAACATAATTTCTTAGAACGAGTCATTGCCAATTCAAAACCTTTTACAGCCAATCTTTGAACCTCAGCTCTTGTGTATACACAATTGTCAAATGCAGTTTCTCCCTCGTCTCTTCTACCTTTTTCACCAAAGTAAATCCCTCCAGTTAATTCACGTAAAAAAACCAAATCAGTTCCTTCTATTCTTTCTCTTTTTAAAGGAGATTTATCTAACAAAGAAGGAAACGTAAACGTTGGTCTTACATTTGCAAACAAACCTAATTTTTTACGCATTTTTAACAAACCTTGTTCTGGACGAACCGTTGCAGAAGGATCATTATCATACTTAGGATGCCCAATTGCACCAAACAAAACAGCATCTGAAGCGACACAAATATCATGTGTTGCATCTGGATAAGGTTCTCCAACTGCATCAATAGCAGCAGCACCGGTTAAAGCTGGATTCCAAGTAATTTCGTGGTTAAATTTCTTAGCAATTGCATCAGATACTTTTACTGCTTGATCAATTACTTCAGGTCCTATTCCGTCTCCTGCTAATAATGCGATATTTAATTTCATGTGTTTAAGCTTTTAGCTGTTCGCTATTGGCCGTTGGCTCAATAAACAGCAGATAATTTAATTAATTTATTTTTTAGCTAATAGCAAACTGCTAATAGCAAATGACATTTTTTAAATAATATTCAACATTTTCTCAGTGGATTTAATTGCAGATACTGTTTGATCTGAATCTAATCCACGAGTAATAAATTCTTTTTCTTCTAATTTCCAAGTGATAATTGTTTCACACAAAGCATCAGAATTACTTCCCGGAGGAATTCTTACCGCATAATCAATTAAAGCCGGTAAATCCCTTTTACTATGTTTTTTATACAATTTACGCAAAGCATTCATAAAGGCATCAAACTGCCCGTCTCCTTGTGCATGTGCTTCATATTGTACGCCTTCTACTCTTAATTGTAAAGTGGTAGATGGTTTCATTCCTTTTGCATGTCCTAAAACATAATTTTCTACAACAACGCGCTTTTCTATAGCATTACTGTCTAAAACATCAGAAATAATATAAGGTAAATCTTCTTGAGAAACGACTTCTTTTTTGTCGCCTAATTCAATAATTCTTTGGGTAACTTTCCTTAGCTCTTCATCATTTAAACTCAGACCTAAATCTTGTAAATTCTTCTGAATATTTGCCTTTCCAGATGTTTTTCCTAATGCATATTTTCGTTTTCTACCAAAACGTTCTGGCATTAAATCATTAAAATACAGGTTGTTTTTATTGTCTCCATCTGCATGAATTCCGGCAGTTTGCGTAAAAACATTTGCACCTACAACAGGTTTGTTTACAGGAATACGAAAACCAGAAAAGGTTTCTACAAGCTTACTAACTTTATTTAATGCTTTTTCATTAACAGTGATTTTTACATCCTTTAAAAAATCATTAATTACAGCAATAACACTTGCCATTGGTGCATTTCCTGCACGTTCTCCCATCCCATTTATGGTTAAATGCAAACCATTTGCACCTGCTTTTATAGCTTCCATAACATTGGCAACTCCTAAATCATAATCATTATGACCATGAAAATCGAAATGAGTTGTTGGGTATTTTTCTCTAACTTCAGAAATGAATTTAAAAGTTTCATCGTGTGTTAAAACTCCTAAAGTATCTGGTAATAAAACACGTTCTATATTTTGAACTGTTAAGAAATCTAAATATTCAAAAACGTATTCTTTAGAAGTACGCATTCCGTTAGACCAATCTTCTAAATAGACATTGGTTTTAATGTTATGCGTAGCAGCCGCCTCAATATTTGCTTTAATATCTGCAAAATGTTGTGCTGGCGTTTTTTTAAGTTGATGTGTTAAGTGGTTTAAAGATCCTTTGGTTAATAAATTCTGAACTTTAGCTCCAGCATCTAGCATCCAATCGATAGATTTTCCTCCATCAACAAAAGTTAATACTTCTATTTTATCTAAACAATTTTGTTCAGAAGCCCAAGAAGTTATTTTTTTAACAGCTTCTAATTCTCCTTCAGAAACTCTTGCAGATGCTATTTCTAAACGATCTACTTTTAATTCTTCTAAAAGTAATTTTGCGATTGTTAATTTTTCGGAAACTGAAAACGACACTCCTGATGTTTGTTCTCCATCACGTAGTGTCGTATCCATTATTTCAATCTTTCTTTTAGCCATATTCAACCTAAAAAGTATTCTTAAAATGGTCTTGTTTCAGCAAAAGCAGAAATTTCGTTTTCGATGTTTTTTAAGTAATCAATATCATCAAAACCGTTTAACATATTGTCTTTTTTGTAGGTATTAATTACAAAAGATTCAGATTCACCTGTAGCAATTAAAGTTACTGTTTGGTTAGGTAAATCTACTTTAATTTCTGTTTTAGGATCTGCCATAATTGCAGCAAATAATGTATCTGCAAATGCTGCAGAAACTTGCACAGGTAAAACCCCTACATTTAAACAGTTGTTTTTAAAGATATCTGCAAATGCAGATGAAATTACACAACGTAAACCAAAATCGTACACAGACCAAGCTGCATGCTCTCTAGAAGAACCAGAACCAAAGTTTCTACCTCCTACTAATATTTTAGAACCGGCATAAATTTCTTTGTTTAAAGGAAAATCTGCTTTAGGTGTTCCGTCTTGTTCAAATCTCCAATCACGGAAAAAATTGACATCAAAATCTACACGCTCAGTTGCTTTTAAGAAACGAGCAGGAATTATTTGATCTGTATCTACATTTTCTGTAGGTAAAGGATATGCTGTACTTGTTAGTACGTCAAATTTATCGTAAGCCATGTTTTTCTTTATTAAGCGTTAGCGTTTAAAATTGTTCTTGGATCCGTTACAACTCCATTTACTGCAGATGCTGCAGCAACTAAAGGAGAGGCTAATAAAGTTCTAGATCCTGGTCCTTGTCTTCCTTCGAAGTTTCTGTTTGATGTTGAAACAGATAATTTTCCTGAAGGAACTTTATCATCATTCATTGCCAAACAAGCCGAACAACCTGGTTCTCTTAAAACAAAACCTGCGTCTGTAATAATTTTATCTAAACCTTCTGCTTTAATTTGATCTACTACTTTATGTGATCCTGGTACTAACCAAGCCGTAACATTAGGTGCTTTTTGTCTTCCTTTTACAATAGAACAGAATCCTCTAAAGTCTTCTATACGTCCGTTTGTACAAGAACCTAAAAATACAAAGTCAATTTCTTTACCAATCATAGAATCACCTTCGTTAAAAGACATATATCCTAATGATTTTTTATAAGTTTCTACACCACCTTCTAAACTTTCTGCAGTAGGAATTGATTTAGTAACGCCCATTCCCATTCCTGGGTTTGTACCATACGTAATCATTGGCTCAATATCAGCTGCATCGTAATTAAACTCAACATCAAATTCTGCTCCTTCTTCTGTATATAAAGTTTCCCAATATTTCATAGCCTTGTCCCAATCTGCTCCCTTAGGAGTTTGAGCACGCCCTTTTAAATACTCGTATGTTTTAGCATCCGGAGCAATCATACCTCCACGTGCTCCCATCTCAATAGATAAGTTACACACAGTCATACGACCTTCCATAGACATATCTTCAAAAACATCTCCTGCATATTCAACAAAATAACCTGTTGCACCAGAAGTAGTTTGTTTTGCAATAATGTATAAAGCAACATCTTTTGCAGTAACTCCTAAACCTAATTTACCGTTTACGTTAATACGCATCGCTTTAGGTTTTGGCTGCATAATACATTGTGTAGACAATACCATTTCTACTTCCGAAGTACCAATACCAAAGGCAATAGCACCAAAAGCACCATGTGTAGATGTATGAGAGTCTCCACAAACAATAGTTGCTCCAGGTAACGTAATTCCGTTTTCAGGACCTACAACGTGTACAATTCCGTTATTAAGATCTCCTAATCCCCAGTGAGAAATACCATGCTTTTTTGCATTTCTTTCTAAAGCATCTAACTGATTTGCAGATAAAGGATCTTCTACAGGTAAATGTTGATTTATGGTTGGGGTGTTGTGATCTGCCGTTGCGAATGTACGCTCAGGATATACAACACTGTTTCCTCTACTTTCTAATCCTAAGAAAGCTACAGGACTAGTAACTTCGTGAATAAAATGACGATCTATAAAAAACACATCTGGTCCGTCTTTAACTTGACGAACAACGTGTGAATCCCATACTTTGTCAAATAATGTATTTGCCATTTGTTTGTTCTTTAATTATTTAAATGATAATCAGCTACCAAAAATAAGAATATATTCTGCTTTAAGCTCTTGTTAATATTTTCAAACATTATACCCAACTGTTAAACCTTTTCTCACATCACTGATAAACAATCAATTAACCTATTTAAAAATACGATGTCTATTTATTTTATAGGGTATTCATTTTTTATAAAAACTCTTTAATTTTAATTCTATAAAAGTGCTAAAATGTTTATTAAAATCTTAAAATAAACCTCTACTCATGACTCTTTCAGCATAACAAACTACGCGTAAAATAAGACCTATTGTCATTTCGATAGAACAACGTATGAATGACGAGAAATCTTCTCTTTTACTATTTTCTTTATTCCATTGATGAAAAAATAAACAAAAAAATCTAGGCTTATTTTATTCTTCTATAAAGCTACTTTTTATTCCATTATCATGTTCAGACCGTAAAACCTCCGAATCATTTTAAATATCCCTATTTTTATTACTTTCAATTAAACCATTAAGAAAAGTACGTGTCAAAGAAACAAAAGGTATACAATGAAAAGACACTTCGCTTTCCTGCTATTTTTTATAGGAATACAACTATTCGCTCAAGAAAACAATGACCATTTAACGGCAACAATTATTGGCTCTGGATCGCCAAAATTTAATACAGAACGCTCTGGTCCTTCAGTATTAATCAGCTACAAAAACACACAGATCTTGGTAGATATGGGAAATGGAACCCAAGCCAATCTAAACAAGATAAATACAAAAATTAAGGACTTAGATGGCTTACTTTTCACACATCATCATTTAGACCATAATGAGGAATTTACCCCTATTTTTATACAATCGCTTCTTGGACGAAATAAAACCATTATTGCTGGTCCAAAACAAACCACTTTAACTATTGATAATATCTTAGAAAGTTATGAAGAAGATATTGCGTATCGATTATCAAAATCTGGAAGAATTCTAAGTGATGCCACTGCGAATTACACCGCTAAAAACTTAACAGGAAACAACACTTTTACTATTGGAGATATTAAAATTTCTTACACACCAGTAAAACATGCCATTGCTACACTCGCCTATCGTTTTGATGTTGGCAACGAATCCATTGTAATTTCTGGAGATTTAACCTATTCTAAAACCTTACCTATTTTGGCTAAAAATGCCGATTATTTAATAATGGATTCTGGTGGAGCCATTGCCTTAGGTTCAAAAAGAAAAACGGGTAAAAGTAACAACAACAGAAACCGTAAAACCAATAATACAAAAGAACACGCACACGTTAACTTGTCTGAAAGCTCACAAATGGCAAAAGAAGCGAACGTAAAAAATTTAGTCTTGACCCATTTTAACTTTACAGATGTAGATGAAGAAGCTACAACGGCAGCCATACGTGAAAACTATTCGGGCAACGTGCTCTACGGAAAAGACTTGATGGTTTTACCTTACACAGAAAACAGTACTGTAAACCAGCCTTCTAATTTAAAAGTAAGCTACCCAATTGTAGACACCGGTATAAAGGATTCTTATTCTGACAGTGCCGAAATTACTACACCTACAAAAGGAGTTTCTTTCTACGGACAAGATGCCAACTATAACGGCAATCAGCCTTCATATATTAATAACGGAGATGGTACGATAACAGATACTGTTACAGGATTAGTTTGGGAACAAGATATGGGAACTAAAATGACGCTTAACGAAGCTGTTTTAAAAGCGAAGAACTCTAAATTGGGTGGTTATAATGATTGGAGAGTTCCTACTCTTAAAGAGTTGTATTCGTTGATATTATTTACAGGAAAAGTAAAAGGAGCTACTGCTATAGAACTATTTATAGACACCAATTATTTTAAACAGCCTTTAGGAAACACTCAAAATAACGAGCGAGAAATTGATGCACAAACTTGGTCATCTACTGAATATGTTGGACGCACCATGAAAAATAATGAAACTATATTTGGTGTTAATTTTGTTGATGGTAGAATAAAAGGCTATCCGAAAGACCAACCTAGAACGGGTACTGATAACAAAATGTATTTTCGTTTGGTACGTGGAAATACCGATTATGGAAAAAATAATTTTATAGACAATAAAGATGGTACTGTAAGTGATTATGCTACGGGTTTAATGTGGCAAAAAGCCGATGATGGTATTGATAGAAATTGGGAAGATGCTTTAAGTTATGCGGAAAATTTAAACCTCACTAATTATGCTGATTGGCGTTTGCCCAATGCTAAAGAATTACAAAGTATTGTAGATTATAATCGTTCACCACAAACTACCAATTCTGCGGCTATTAACCCTCTTTTTGAAACTACCGAAATTAAAGACCCAAATGGTAAAAAACAATATCCTTATTTTTGGACAAGCACCACACATTTAGATGGTAAAAACCCCAATGCAGGAGCTGTGTATATTGCTTTTGGAGAATCTCAAGGAAAAATGAGAAATGAAATAATGGATGTACACGGTGCAGGTGCACAAAGAAGTGATCCTAAGAGCGGTTTTAAAGAAAATTACCCTGAATATTTTGGTCCTCAAGGTGATGTAAGATACGTTTATAATTACGTAAGAGCCGTTAGAGATATAACACCTACCACTAAAATAAATACCAAAATTACAACGCCACAAACAAAAAAAACTACCACACAAAATAGACAAAAACCTACTCAAAGAAACAATAACAGCAACAATACACCTCCATCTTTTTCTGAACTGTTAACAAAAATGGATTCGAATAAAGATCATAAACTAAGTAGGTCTGAAGTTAAAGGGAAATTGAAAGAAAATTTTGATCAAAGGGATAAAAACAACGATGGTTATCTTACTGAAGATGAAATGAGCAAAAGAGGAAATAGATAAAAACGATTCGCTCAAAAAAAAGACTATTTAACACTACGTTTTCTATGTATTGTCAAACAAGTTTAGCCCTGATTGTAGCAATTGTTTGAGCTCTTTTTTAGTTTGGAATCGAGTGAATTTTGAAGAATGAAAAATTTGCATCGAGAACAAACTAAAAAAAGCGAGTGCGGAAAGCAGGAAATAGCTTCAAATAAAAACACTTTATATACTGTCAATCTAGAGTACATTTAGATTGACAATATGTTTACTCAAATTTGTCCATAACAGCATCACTTACCCCCATGTTAGAAAATCCACCATCGTGAAATAAATTTTGCAACGTTACTTTCTTTGTTAAATCTGAAAATAGCGAAATGGTATAATCTGCACAATCGGCTGCAGAAGCATTTCCTAACGGACTCATTTTTTCTGAAAAATTGATAAATCCGTCGAAACCTTTTACGCCATTTCCGGCAGTTGTTGGTGTTGGAGATTGAGAAATGGTGTTTACTCGAACTTTAAAATCACGACCGAAATAGTAGCCAAAACTACGTGCAATAGACTCTAAATAAGCTTTATTATCTGCCATATCATTATAATCTGGAAAGACTCTTTGCGCTGCCATATAGGTTAAGGCAACGATAGAACCCCATTCTTTCATGGCTTTTTTATGATACAAAACATTTAAAACTTTGTGAAACGAAACCGCAGAAACATCCCACCCTTTTTGAGTGAAATCGTAATTTGGATCTGTGTACGCTTTCTTTTTTCTAACATTTACAGACATACCAATAGAGTGCAAAACAAAGTCTATTTTACCGCCTAGAATCTCCATAGATTTTTCTATCAAGTTTTCTAAATCTTCAATTGAAGTTGCATCTGCAGGAATAATTTGAGAATTTGTGTTCTTTGCTAAAACATCTAATTCACCCATTCTAATAGAAGCAGGTGCGTTCGTTAACACAAATTCTGCTCCTTCTTCATGTGCTCTTTGTGCTGTTTTCCAAGCGATAGAATTTTCGTTTAAAGCACCAAAAATGATTCCTTTTTTTCCTTTTAGTAAATTGTACATGCTATTATATTTTTGTTTTATGAAATTTCTGAATGGTTAAAAAACTCATTCTAAAATGACACTCTAACTTTTAAGTTTTAAATAAACTAATTCAATAATTCTTTTGCGTGGGTAAGAGCCGAGTCGGAAATATCTTTACCACTTAGCATTTCTGCAATTTCTTTAACTCTTTCATCAGTAGATAAAAGTTTTAAATTAGTTGTGGTTACTCCTTTTACTTCCTGTTTATACACTTTGTAATGATTCGCTCCTTTTGCAGCAATTTGTGGTAAATGCGTAATGGCAATTACTTGCATATTAGCACTCATTTTTTGCATAATTGCGGCTATTTTATTTGAAACTTCACCAGAAACTCCAGTATCAATTTCATCAAAAATTATGGTTGGTAATTGTGTGTTTTCTGATAAAATTGTTTTTACAGACAACATAATTCTAGATAATTCTCCACCAGAAGCTACTTTTTTTAATTCACCAAAACTACCTCCTTTGTTTGCTGAAAAAAGAAATTCTAATTCATCTTTTCCGTTTGCAAAATAATTTTTAGTTTGCTTTATTTTAATTGAAAAACGAGCGTTTTCCATACCTAAATCGGTTAATAAAGCTTGTAATTCTTTATTTAATTTAGGAATTGACTTTGTTCTTGCATTCGAAATTAAATCGGCTACTTTATCTAGTTTTATCGAAATTTCATCGATCTCCTTTTGCTTCTCAATAATTACTTCGTCTGCAGATTCTACTTGCGCCACTTTTTCTGAAAGTTCTTCGAAAACTTTAAGTAACTCCACATTATTACTTACTGTATGTTTCTTCTGTAAATTATATAGTAATTGTAATCTGTCATTAATTTCTTCGGCTTCATTCGGATTAAAATCTACATTTTCATTCGCATCTTCTAACTCAGAAACAATATCATCGATTTCAATCTTTACAGAAGTAACTCTTTCTGATAATACTTGATATTCTTTAGAGAATATTGCTATTTTAGACAACCGATTCTCTAAAGTATTTAGCAAATTCTGAATTCCAATTTCTTCATTCACCGTAATTTCTAACGATTCCGATAAATTACCTTTAATATCTTCAATATTATTCAGCTTTTCTAAACGTTCCTCTAAATCATCTTGTTCTTCTGCCTTAATTTTAGCTTCTTCTAATTCTTTAAAAAGATGTAGGTTATATTCGTATTGCTGATTCGCTTCTTTCTGTTCTTCTTTTAATTTAGAAAATTCTCTTTTTAATTTACTTAACTGAGAAAAACCGCGTTTGTAAGAGGCTATTTTTGCTGTATTCTGAGCTAAGGCATCTAAAATTGAAAACTGAAAAAGGTTATCAGACAATTCTATAGTTTGATGCTGAGAATGCACATCGATCAATTTTGTTCTTAACTTATTCAAAACAGACAACGTCACTGGTGTATCATTTACAAAAGCTCTCGACTTACCAGATGGTAAAATCTCTCTTCTAATAATAGTTTCTGCTTCGTAATCTAAGTCTACTTCGTTAAAAAAATCTTCTAAATTGTAATTCGCAATAGCAACCTTAGCTTCTACAACACATTTTGTGCTTGTATCTTTTAATGATGATAAATCTGCGCGGTTACCTAAAACTAAACCTAATGCACCTAAAAGTATGGATTTACCGGCTCCTGTTTCACCTGTAATAATAGATAAACCTGAAGAAAAATCAATAGATAAGTGATTGATTAATGCGTAGTTATTAATGGAAAGTTGTGTTAACAAATGCTCGAAATTTTAGAAGCTAAAATTAAGGAAAATTGTATCAAGAATAAACAATAATTATAAGGAATGTTTTACTTAATATTTTTCCACTTAGCATTGTTATTCGGAGATATTTTTTTCACTATTTCAACAAGTCTATTTTTATTTCTAGAAGTAGCATCATCTGTATACATATTTACAATTTCATCTGATTTTGCATCAAAAAATACACGAATTAAATAATTACCAACTGTTTTATTATAGATACTTTCTAAAGAGATTACCGCCTCTTCCATATTTTGTTTGGCAATACCTTTGTTTAAAGAAAACTCATCTAATCCTCTTCTATGATACGTATAAGTAGCTGTTCTGTATGCAGAAAGTTTTGGAGATAAAAAACTATCAATCAATAAAAACCTATTTTGTTTTCCTACTACATTTTGCCAAGAAGCAATTCCACTTTGCTGCGCTTGTAACATTACATTCTCTGCAACTCTAAAAGACGATTCTCCACCATTTCTTTTAAAAGTATCTGAATCTGCTCCTAAAACAATGTTTGCATAAAAAACAATGGTAGAAATTAAATTACTATCATAAGAGTTTTTATTGTAAACTAATGGGTCGAACTCATTGTATTTAAAATTGAAATCGTTGTCCTTTAAATTTAATACAGGTGAAGCGTAGGTAGATCCAAAAACGGGTCTTGTAGACTGAACTTGTATCGTTGCATTAAAATTATTTTCATCTCTAGAAGTAATTATTATTGTAAAAGCACAATCTATTCTCTCTTCTGGTTTTACCTCGTTATTTGTCCATTTAGTTTGATTTACAAACTCTGACAAAGATTTTTCTAGTGTTTTAAAAACCTGCGTATTTGAACCTTGAACCTGGTTGTAGTTTACAGTAACCAAGCAATTTAATTCTTGTGCTTTTAACACAGAAACTGAAAATATTAACAGAAAAAAAAATATAAGTTTACGCATTTATTTTGTTTTTTACTGTCTGGTCGAGCGCAGTCGGGACCTAAACCAAAACCTCTCGACTGCGCTCGAGGAGACAAAAAATATTAAGAAATATTTTTTACAATTTCATTCATAATATCTTTAGCTACTTCTACTTTAGATTTTAATTCGAATGATTTTTCAGTCAAATCTTTATCAATAATAGTAATTTTATTTGTGTCTGTAGCAAAACCGGCACCTTTATCTTGCAAAGAATTTAAAACGATAGCATCTAAATTCTTACGTTTTAGTTTCCCTTTTGCATTTTCTAGCTCATTATTGGTTTCTAATGCAAAACCAACTAAATATTGATTTTCTTTAATTTCACCTAAAGAAGCTAAAATATCTTTTGTTGGTTCTAACTCAATCTCTAACGCAGAAGTTGTCTTTTTTATTTTTTGAGTTGCTACATTTTTTGGCCTATAATCTGCAACTGCAGCAGAAAGAATAGCAACATCTACTTCTTTAAAATATTTGTGAGCTGCGTTGTACATTTCATCAGCAGAAATAACATTTACTCTATGTACTAGAGAATGTTGTATTTTTTGATGACTTGGACCAGAAACTAAAAAAACCTCAGCACCTAAATTAGCTGCCGCCTCTGCAATTGCAAACCCCATTTTACCAGAAGAGTGATTGCCTATAAAACGAACAGGATCTATAGCTTCATACGTTGGACCTGCAGTAAGTAATACTTTTTTACCTTTTAAAGGTAATTTAGATAAAATATCTTTTTCTATAAATGATACAATATCTTCAGGCTCAGCCATTCTTCCTTCACCAACTAAACCACTTGCCAACTCACCAGAGGTTGCAGGGATAATTGTATTTCCAAAAGATTTTAATTTTTGTAAACTTTCTTTGGTTGATGGATGGATGTACATATCTAAATCCATTGCAGGTGCAAAGTAGATTGGACATTTTGCAGATAAATAGACAGCCAATAATAAATTATCGCAAGTGCCATTTGTCATTTTAGACATGGTATTTGCTGTTGCCGGAGCAACTAACATATAATCTGCCCAAAGACCTAAATCTACATGATTATTCCAAAGCTCATTTTCTTCATCCTCCTTATTATAAAAAGTAGAATAAACAGGGTTCTTAGAAAGTGTGGAAAGTGTAAGAGGTGTTATAAAATCTTTAGACGCAGGAGTCATAATAACTTTGACCTCTGCGCCTAATTTTATAAATAAACGGACTAAACCAGCCGTTTTGTATGCAGCAATTCCAGCAGTAATTCCTAATAAAATTTTTTTACCACTTAAAACAGACATTATTCTGCTTCTGGAGTTCTAAAATAAACTTTACCGTTTAACCATTCTTCCATAGCCATAGCTGTTGGTTTTGGTAATCTTTCGTAAAATTTAGAAACTTCTATTTGCTCTTTATTTTCAAAAACTTCTTCTAAACTATCGTTATAAGTAGCAAACTCTTCTAATTTATCAACCAATTCTTTCTTTAAATCACCGTTGATTTGATTTGCTCTTTTGGCAATAATAGAAATAGCTTCATAAATATTTTCTGTAGGAGCTTCTACTTCATTCTTATTATAAGTAATAGTACTTAAAGGTGCCTTTGTATCTTTATAATCCATAATTAATTATTATTTCTTTTTTGAATTTTGAACTTCAACCTGTTTTGCTATCAATGCATCAATTCTTACTTGTTCTTTTTGTAAGGTCGCTAACATTATATTTGAATCTTCCATAAACTGAGATTCTGGGTAATTTCTTTTTAACTTATCGTATGCATCTATTGCATCTTTTATACGTTCTAGTTTTCTCCTGTCATAACTTTTTAACACAAAGTCATGTGCAGCTTTTAACCTGTAATATAATGCCTCTTCTTTAAACTCAGAACCTAAATAATCTGCTAATAAATTATCAAAAGCCTGTATTGCCGCTTTATAATTTCTTAAATCGTATTCAGCTGTTCTATAATACGTTTTAGCAATTTCGAAATATTTTTTCTGAAGCTTATACCTTAATTCTTTATAATGTTGGTTCGCTTCTTCTATTTTATCTGAATCTGGATACGTATTTATAAAACTTTGAAAAGCATCCAATGCTTTATTTGTATCCGTTGGGTCTAAACTAAAACTAGGAGAAGCCAATTTATAGCTATAAGCTGATAAAAAAGCTGCTTCCTCAAGCTTAGAACTTTTCGGATAATTCTTTGCAAAACGATCAAAATAATAACCAGACATACTATAATTCTTCTCGTTAAAATTAGATTGTGCTACCATAAATTGGATACGCTCCATTTGTGGTTTCCCTCTATAAGTTGGTGTTATTTTCTCAAACAAACGCAAAGCTTTACTAAACTTATTGCTTTCGTACAATTTTACAGCCATTTTATACTGCTCTTCCGTAGTACCTTTGTTTAAAACTTTTTGATATTCTCCACATGAAAATAATACAAGTGAGAACATCAATAAACACGCTAAATTTTTAATTTTTTGCATCGTGCAAAATTAGTGATTAAATATGGATAATAAAAGAATTTATTTTTTCTGAAATAATTCTTCCCTTTTAGCTCCCAAAACAACTTTAGGATAACTGTTTCAATGAAATTTCTAAATACACAGTATCAAGAATAACATATGAAACTAAAACGCTTTTTTTGACAATAAATTATGTCATATAATAACGACACAAAAGACGCAAAAAAAGCGATTAGTTGTTACTAAAAGTTTGTTAATATTATTGTTGCACAGGTGGTACTGCAGTAATTAATTGTTTAATATCATTATCAAACAGATAAAAACCACCTTTATCATCACCAATTAACTTTATTTTATCTAAGATATTTCTAGCCAATGCTTCTTCTTCTATTTGTTCAGAAACATACCATTGTAAGAAATTATGAGTAGCATAATCTTTTTCTTGTAGGCAAATATCTACTAAATCATTTATACATGCAGAAACATGAACTTCATGATTAAATAATTCTTGAAACATTTCTTTAAATTCACCAAATTCCACCGGAGGTGCATCTAATGCTGATACTATTGCATGCCCACCACGTTCATTTATAAATTTCACCAACTTTAACATGTGCATTCTTTCTTCGTCTGAATGTGCGTACATAAACTGTGCAACGCCTTCAAAACCTAAAACTTCTGCCCAAGAAGCCATTGACAAATATATTTGAGAAGACTGTGCTTCTACTCTAATTTGTTCGTTTAATGCTTTTTCAATAACTGGTGATAACATATTTTCTATTTAAAGTTCGCTACAAATTTAGCAATTTTAGATTGAAGTTCTGCACTTGCTTGCACTAAAGGCAAACGAACATCGTTTTTACAAAGACCTAACTCCTGTAAAACTGTTTTTATACCTGCAGGATTATTCTCTTCAAAAATATAATCTACAACATCCATCATTTTATAATGAATAGCATATCCTTCTTTATTATTACCTTGTAAACCATGATTTATCATTGTAGAAAATTCTTTAGGAAAGGCTTGTCCAATTACAGAAATCACACCAGAACCACCTGCCAAGGCAACTCCTAAAGCCATATCATCATCTCCAGAAATGATTAAAAAATCTGCTGGTTTATCTTTTAACAACGTATAATACTGTTGTTGGTTATTTCCTGCTTCTTTAATACCCACTATATTTTCAAATTCATTAGCCAAGCGTATTGTAGTTGCAGGCTCCATATTTTTTGCAGTTCTACCAGGAACATTATACAAAATAATTGGTAAATCTGTAGCTTGAGCAATTGCTTTAAAGTGCTGATAAAAACCCTCTTGTGTTGGCTTACTATAATAAGGCGCAACAGATAGTATACCGTCTAAACCTGTAAAATCTCTTGTTTGTAATTCTTCTATAACTAAAGCGGTATTATTACCTCCAACCCCTAAAACTAAAGGCAAACGCTTATTGTTTGTCTTAATAATAACGTTAATTATTTCTTGTTTTTCTTCTTTAGTAATAGTTGCACTTTCTGCTGTTGTACCATTAATTACTAAATAATCTGTTCCGTTCTCGATGTTAAAATTCACCAATTTTACAAGTGCATCAAAATCTACACTTAAATCTTCTTTAAAAGGTGTTATCAACGCAACTCCAGTTCCAATAAATCTCTGCATTATTATGTATTTTATAAGGCGTAAAATTACAATTTAATGCTGAACTTCATCACTAAAAAAACAATTCTTACCAAGAATAAACAACTTTATTATTAAAGTTTAATTTTTTAGTTTTTTAAGAATTTGAAGGTATTTCTTTAGTTCTGATGAAAATGCTTCTACATGCGCTGTATCCTCGGAAACTTCTAATTCGTACAATTTAGAATTTACTCCAGAAAAACCAGCTTTAAAGGTAGCATTAGATTGTAAAACAGCTGTTTCTAAATACAAATTAGCCTCACTAAAATAACCTATTAACAAATCGAAGGGTTCTTCTAAAAAACTTTTAAAACTAGGTTCAATATACACCCCTTTCCAATTAATATCTTTTTGTGTAAAGTATTTAAAGGAAGTGTCTTTTGTAGCATCACTTTTCTTAAAACTATATATTTTAACATTTTTAAGACCTAGAACAGTTTCTATTTTTGCTTGCAAATCTACCTCTAAAGAAATACTTGCCGTAGTTAAAATACCCACAGATTTAATTTCCTTTTGAGAAACAATTCTACTTTCCGATACTTGCTTGATGTTTTTATCAAACTTTTTTTTGATTCTGGTTTCTTTTAACTTTAAAAAATTCATTACTTAAAATACGTTAACTTGATAAAAACAGAAATTATTAATCAGTAATTTCTAATAAAATAAATTGATTTAATTGTTTTCCATAGACTTGAAAATTATCATCAGCAACTAGAAGCAAAGATTGGTTTCCATTGGCTAATTTTGGCCCCAATGTAATACCTTCTATGTTATCTATAATTCCTTCTGTTAATTGACCTTTAACCTCTTCAAAATTTAATAATAAACGCTTTTCAAGCGGAATAAAATCAGACTCTTTTAAAGCATCTATATTTAAAACATTAGTAGTTTTTTTATCGATAACTGCATCAAAAATTCTGACAATATTCCCATAAGAACCATAACCGCTTTGATACGTCCTTTCAATAATAAAAAAGTGATTTTCTTTATACTCTAAGATCGATGTTAATCCGTTTAAATTAATATTCCCTTTGGATGGTTTTGAAATATGTTCTAATTGATACGCAAACTGCTTTGTTACTTTTTTAGATGTTTTATCAAAATACGTGATTCTAATTGGTGATGATGCTTTTGTAAAAGAAGGATCTTCCCCATCCGTTTTTAAAGGACCTTCCATTGCTACCCAAAAACCTTTTCCATCAATACTTTTAGAAGAACCTTCAAAAACAGCATTGTGTTTTATATTTTTAATATCACTTAAGTTTTTAGGAAGCTCATAAGCTTCTATAAAATTTCCGTTTAAACCTGTTTTAAAAACAGTAGGACTTTTACCTTTATTAATAGATCCTTCACCAACAAAATAAACCTCTTCGGTTTCTGCTTCTACAAAAATGGATTCTAAATCTAAAGCGTTTTCTTTATAATAAGAAGTTGTCGTATCATTTAATAAAACAACCTTTTTAAAATCTACAGCCTTAATTTTATTTTGTTCGATGTTTATTGCTGCTTTTAAAAAACGAGGGTTTTTCGCATCATCCACCACAAAATAATAAGCATCGTTTGCATAATCTATACCAGACAATCCTCCAATAATTGAGTTTTGAAATGCTATGGAATCTGCTAAAACAAATTCATCAAGAAAATTTAATTCTATTGCTTTTTCTTGTTTACAAGAACAAAAAACAAGACAACCTAAAATACCTAAAACAATACTTTTCATAATTTTTATTTTGAAAAAAAGATCTTTCAAATTAAAAAAATGAAAGATCAATTATCATAAAACACTACAACTTTCTTCTATTATCTTCAGACTTCGTGTCTATTAATTTATTGTAAGGATCTACTCCTACTTCAACCGGTTTTTCATCAACAATAATTGTAATTTTATTATTGATCTCTGTAATCTTATGCTTCTTTAAATACAGCTCTTTTTCTTTCTTTTCCCCATCAACTTCTTCCTGCGCAAAAATACCAATATCAATATAATCTGCCAATGGAACTGATAAAATAGGTTTTTTCATTTCATCCGTTTGATACGTTAAAGTATCTCCCACTTTTTCACCATAATACCGTTTTCCCTTTTCATCATTTCTATATTTAGAAACTTCAAATTCTATTTCTACTTCGTATTTCCCGTTGTCTAATTCTGTAGATTTTACTTCTAAAATTTGGTTTCTGTACAACGTAATGGTTTCAAACATATCTTTAATTACATATTGTAAGGAATCTGGTGTTACTTCTCTAATATAATTCACCATTTCTACGGAAGTTGTATATGGAGCTTCTTGAAACTTTACTTTTTCTACATACTTTTTTAAAGCGCCATTTAATCTCTCTTCACCAATATAATCACTTAAAGCATAAAAAACTAAAGACCCTTTCTGATAACGGATATACCCTTGTCCGTCGTTATACATCAATGCATTTTCACGCTTTCTTTCCATGGTTCTTTGCATTAAATAATCATCTAAAGCTTTCTTTAAAAAGGTACGCATCTTCGGTTTTCCATTTTGATGCTCTAATACTTTTAAAGAAACATATTCCGACAAACTTTCTGACAACATGGTAGCACCCAAAACGTCTGCACCAATAACTTGATGTGCCCACCATTGATGTGCAACCTCGTGTACAGTAACTGCAAAAGGATAATCTACTCCATCATCATTTGTATCATCTACAGCAGCAATAAAACCAAAGCCTTCAGAAAACGGAATTGTATTTGCAAAAGATTGCGCAAAAGTACCTTGTGTTCTCGGAAACTCTACAATTCTTAACTGTTTATGTTGATAAGGGCTAAAGTTTTTCTCGTTATACGTAACAGATGCTTTCATCCCTTTTAGCATTCTATCTAAATTATAATTGTGTGGTTTGTGATAGTAAATTTCTAAACTAATACCATTCCACATTTCTTTTTTAACTTGATATCTTGCGGAATTAAACGCATAGAAATTCAACATTTTACTATCCATTTTATAATGGAAATATTTACGTCCAGCTTCTGTCCATTCTTTCTGTAAATAACCCGGTGCAATTGCAATTTGGTCTTCGGATGTAGAAACGGTTGCTTCAAAATCTATCCAATCAGAATCTTTAGAAATATATGTATTTCCTAAAGCGGTAGAATCTGTAGGTTCAGATTGTAAATTATTTGGAGGTAAACTGTACTTTTCTCTAATTTTATTGTCAGTCAATTCTCCTGCAGAAGAATATCCTAAACTAGGAAACATAGAGAAATTATTTAAAAATGTTCCGTTTGCTAAAACAGGTGATTTTCTTTGAAACATGGTATTTTCTTTACTTTTTACATGCATTGTAAGTTGTAAAGAATCGCCAGGTAGTATTTTTTTATCGAACTTATAAATATCAAAATTAAAAACCGTGTCCTCTAAGACCAAATTATTTGGTTTATTAAATTCGAAGGTGTTTTCTAATGAGTTATGATTTAAGAAAATACTATCAATTGCTTTATCCGTTTTATTTATCATTGTAAAAACAGCACTTGCTTTGTACGTTCTTTTCTTCGGATAAATAGCTACATCTGCATTTACAGCTACAATTCTTGGTTGCTTATAATCTTCGTATTTTTTATAACTTTTTTCCCATTTAACGGCATTTAATTCAGCTTGTTTAGAAGCTGAGTTTTCTTCTTCTGATTTTGTTTCTTGATAGATCGTAAACCCTAAAGTTAAAAAAGCAACCAAAACAACCGCTAAACCAATTTTTTGAGGTGTTTTAAATCTTGAGACAGCAATATCCATTCTTTCAGAAAAAGAATTTGGTAATCCTCTAACCCAAAATAAAACACTTACAAGAAGTAATACTGTTCCTCCTAAAATCCAATAGATTTTATACCATAAATAACGAGACAACGCAGAGCCATACCCATTCATATCCGAATAACTAAAACCTGGGCCTTCGTTATATTTAAAAATGGCTAACTCAATTCCTATTAAGTCTAAAAACGGAATCCCCATAGCAACGATTAACAAAACTAATAAACCTAAATATTGATTTTTAAACAACGTTTGTACAAATATTGCTAAGAAAGCCCAAATTGCATAGTTTAAAAATTTTAACCCAAACAACTCTTTTATATAATGACCAATTTCGAAATTATAATATCCTTGATACGCTTGAAAAAACATACCAGAAACCATAATTACTGCCAGTAAAACCAATTGCATTTTTAAAATAGCAATCAATTTAGAGAATAATAATGTCCAGTTTGGTATTGGTGTACTATCAACTAAATGACTAATTTTTGCAGTTCTTGCTCTTTGCACTAACATACCAGCGTATAAAAAAGTACAAATATTAATAACAAACAAACTAAAAATATTTCCACCACCTAACATTTGCCAAGTTACTGGTAATGTATCTGTTCCAAAAATTTCACTAGAAATAAATAAAGTTCCAAACAACATTAAAAGTCCAACGATAAGAATGCAGATAAAAGGTAAACTTTTAAAAATGTATTTAAAATCGATGTTAGACAAGTGCCACATAACTTTTAAATTCTGAATAAAAGAATAATCGTGAGACACTTTTGGTAACGTTATTCTTGTAACTCCGCTAAAATTAGATTTTGTAATTCTTTCTGCTTTTACTTTTCTAAAAGAAAGTGTAATTGCATTTTGTGTAAATTTAAAATATTTATAAACCAACCCAAAAATTAAAGAGGAAACTACCAACCACAATAAACGGTTATAAATTACCAATTCACCTATTGGAATTTGCATTTCATTTTGTTCAGAAACGGTCCAATATTTTGTATAATAAGAAGACGCGGAAGAACCATAAGGATCTAAAATAGCTAACAAAGTTGCTTGTTCTGGTTCTGATAAAATACTAGAAATAGCTCCCTGAACAAACATTAAAATAATTACCGTAATAAAACCAGCTGCAACACTTCTAGAAAATGTAACAATAGCAAAAACAACAGCTCCAAAAAACAATACATTTGGTAAAATATAAACCAAATACGTTGTTAAATAAGTCATAACATTAAAATCGCCAACAATATCTGAATTGGTTCCTGGAAAACGAAACCCAATAACCATTCCTAAAGCAACAACCAAAACAATAGCAGAAACCACTACAATTCCGCTAAAGAACTTTGCAAATAAATAATTGGCTTTTGTAAACGGATACGAAAATAAAATGGAGTGCATTTCACTTTTAAAATCTCTGTAAATAGAAACTCCAATAATTGATGGAAATAAAAAGAAGATTAAAATAGTAAATGCATTAAAGATACCTGTAACACCAATTGGCGAATTTACAATTCTGGAAGAACCAGTGGTACCAGAAACGCCATCCCAAATACCCGCAGATGTTGCAGATAAGAAGAAAGAGATTAATAAAAATATTGAAATATAAATATAAAAAACAGGTTTGTTAAACCAGTATTTTAATTCGTGTTTAAAAATAGTTGAAAACATAATTACAAAGTTATGAGTGATGAGTTTTGAGTGGTGAGTTAGATTCTCTTTATAAAATTTTTTGGCTAGAGCATGTTAGTACTCTTAACTTTTAACTAATAACTCTTAACTTGTTAAAACTGGTTCATCTTGTTTTAATGCAATAAAATACACATCGTCTAATTGCGGAGTTGCCGCCACAAAATCATCCGAAGGTTTTTCTTCTGCATGTACTCTTATATTTAACGTATTGTCTGTATTAAAATTTCTAGACAACACATTGTACAATTTCATATTTTCCTCTAAATCGTCTTTTTCTACAATTTTTGTCCAAATGGTGTTTTCTAATTCTTCTGTTGCTTTTTGTGGTGTAGAATGTTTTAAAATTCTACCTCCGTTTAAAATAGCCATTTCATTACACAATTCTTTAACATCTTCTACAATATGTGTAGAAAAAATAACCGTACAATTACTTCCAACTTCTCTTAAAACATTTAAAAAACGATGTCTCTCTGCAGGATCTAAACCAGCAGTAGGTTCATCAACAATAATTAGTTTTGGATTGTTTAAAAGCAATTGCGCAATACCAAAACGTTGTTTCATTCCGCCAGAATAACCCGCAACATATTTATGTCTTACTTCATATAAATTAGTAATATTTAAAACCTCTTTTACAATGGCTTTTCTTTCAGATTTTTCTGATATTCCTTTTAAAGTAGCAAAATAATCTAACAAATCTTCGGCAGACATTTTAGGATACACACCAAAAGATTGTGGCAAATACCCTAACACTTTACGTAAAGACATATTGTCTTCTAAAACATTAATATCACCAAAAGTAATTGAACCAGAATCTGGACTCTGTAATGTTGCAATGGTTCTCATTAAAGAAGATTTCCCTGCACCATTTGGTCCTAACAAACCAAACATTCCTGTACCTATTTCAATACTTAAATTATCAATAGGTTTTACGCCGTTTTTGTATGTTTTGGTTAAATTTTCAATTACTAACTTCATATTGTTGGTTTTAGTGATATTACTTTGGTGATTAGTGTAAAAGTAAGCACTTTTGTTACACTTTTTTGTGATTTTTTTAATGGAGTTCCTAAAAAATCGTATTATTTTTACCATTGGAAGTATAAAATGTACTCGATATTTTTTCTGATTACTTTTACAATAGAAAAAACAACCGAACTAACATTTAACTTTAGAACTTTTCATATTAAAACTTTATAAACTTTTATAATGGCAAAAAAATCAATTTTAAATAAAGCGTCACTTACATTTTTAGAAAAATACTTAAATAATGCTGCACCAACCGGATACGAATGGGAAGGTCAGAAAATTTGGATGGACTACCTAAAACCGTATGTAGACACATTTATTACAGATACCTATGGTTCTGCAGTAGGAGTTATAAACCCAGATGCAAAATACAAAGTAGTTATTGAAGGGCATGCAGATGAAATTTCTTGGTATGTAAATTATATTTCTGATAACGGATTGATTTACGTGATTAGAAACGGAGGATCAGATCATCAAATTGCACCAAGTAAAATTGTAAACATTCACACTAAAAACGGAATTGTAAAAGGTGTTTTTGGATGGCCTGCAATTCATACAAGAGACAAATCAAATGAGCAAGCTCCAAAACCAGACAACATTTTTATAGATACAGGTTGTGCTACCAAGAAAGAAGTAGAAGATTTAGGTGTTCATGTTGGTTGTGTAATTACATATCCAGATGAATTTCATATCTTAAACGGAGATAAATTTGTTTGTAGAGCTTTAGACAACAGAATGGGTGGTTTTATGATTGCCGAAGTAGCTCGTTTATTAAAAGAAAACAAAAAAGAATTGCCTTTCGGATTGTACATTACAAACTCAGTACAAGAAGAAATTGGTTTGCGTGGTGCAGAAATGATTACACAAACCATTAAACCAAATGTGGCAATTGTTACTGATGTAACACACGATACAACTACACCAATGATCGAGCAAAAAACTGCTGGTCTTTTAGAATTAGGTAAAGGTCCGGTTATTGCTTATGCACCAGCTGTTCAACAAAAATTACGTGATTTAATTACAGAAACTGCCGAAGCAAAAGAAATTCCTTTTCAGCGTTCTGCACTTTCTAGAGCAACAGGAACTGATACAGATGCTTTTGCTTATAGTAATGGTGGCGTTGCTTCTGCTCTAATTTCTTTACCGTTAAGATACATGCACACCACTGTAGAAATGGTACACAGAGATGATGTAGAAAATGTGATTAAAATGATTTATGAAACATTATTGAATATTAAAGGAGGAGAAACTTTTTCTTATTTTGAATAAATAAAATACAGACACGAATTTCACGGATTATGCTAATTATTTTGACTTTTATATCATTTTGAAATGAGCTTTTTTAAGCGATTGAGAAATCTCATGATTTTGTAATCTATATTATGAGATTTCTCCTATCGTCGAAATGACAAACTAACTAAAAAATATTATTTAGTGGTAATTAGTGAAATTCGTGTCTTTTAATTATGGACGAACTCATAGACATTTTAACTCCTGATGGAAAACTTACAGGAAAAACTGCTTTAAAATCTGAAGCTCATAAAAATGGTTGGTTTCATGCAACTGTTCATATTTGGCTTTTTACTTCGGATGAAAAAATATTACTTCAAAAAAGAGCATTAACCAAAAAAGTATTTCCTGGTTTGTGGGATATTTCTGTTGCAGGACATATTGCAGCCGGAGAAACTATTATTACCTCAGCAAAAAGAGAAGTCTTTGAAGAAATCGGACTTAAAATAGAAGAAAAAGACCTCATCAAAATAGGCACAAGGATTCATCAAGTTTCTCATGCAAACGGAATTCAAGATAACGAGCATCATCATGTTTTTATCGCTGAATTAAAAGTTCCGTTGTCAACATTAACCATTCAAGAAGAAGAAGTTGATGCCATCGAATTATTTGATTTATCAACTTTAAAAAGCACAGAAAACCTGAAGAATGTTTTACTTCCTAGATTTCATGAGTATTACTGTTCGGTTTATAACAAGATTCATCAACAAATACATAAAAGATGAAAAATTCAATTGCAGAACGCGTTTACGATTTTTTAAAAAACTATCCGCCTTTCAACTTATTAGCTACTAAAAAAATATTAGAAATAGCCTCTCAAGTTTCCATTATCTATTTAGAAAAAGGAAAAGTTATTTTTAACGAGAATGATGAAATTCACAAACAATTTTACATTGTAAGAAATGGAGGAATTAGTTTGTATAAAAATTCTAATGACAAAAAAGCGCTGATAGACATTTGTGATGGTGGTGATATTTTTGGTTTAAGACCGTTAATTAGTAAAGAAAACTATTTATTAGACGCCATCGCCAATGAAGAATCTATTGTCTATGCGATTCCTATTGAAATTTTTGAAGCAGTATCAGAAAGAAGTTTAAAAATTAATAAATATCTATTAACTTCTTTTGCTTCTAACTCTTTTGATCCTTATACAAACGAGCAAAACAGCAATGTTTTTACAGATTATATAGAAAATGATAATTTAGCTTATTCTAATTTACACTCTGTAAATTACACTAAAAAGCCATTAACCTGTACAGCTAATTCTACAGCTAAAGAAGCCGCTATAAAAATGAGCAATCAAAAAGTTGGCTGTATTATAGTGGTAGATGATGCCTGCGTTCCTTTAGGAATTATTACAAATAGCGATCTTAAAAACAAAATAGCTACAGGTCTATTTTCTATAGACATCTCTGTAACAGAAATCATGTCTTCCCCAGTAATTACACAATCTAAAAACCTTACTGTTTTAGACGCACAGTTACAAATGATAAAGCAAAAAGTAGGTCATTTGTGTATTACTGTAGATGGAACTAGTAATTCTAAGTTGATAGGAATTTTAACTAATCATGATGTTTTAGCTTCACTAGGAAACAACCCAACAGTAATTTTAAAAGAGATTAAACGAGCTAAAAAAACAAGAGAGATAAGAGAAATTAGAATCAAGGCCAATCAACTTTTAAAATCTTATTTAGAACAAAACATTCCATTATCGCATATTTCTAAAATTATATCCGAAATAAATGATAGTGTAACCATAAGAGTTATTGAGATTTCTTTAAAAAAAATGGCTACGCCACCGCCTGCTAAATTTACTTGGTTAGCATTAGGAAGTCAGGGTAGAAAAGAACAACTTTTATATACAGACCAAGACAATGCTATCATTTTCGAGGATGTTAGCAAAGAACAATATACAGAAACGAAAGAATATTTTTTACAATTAGCAGGTCATATTACAAAATCGCTACATAAAATTGGTTATGAATATTGCCCTGCAGAAATGATGGCAAGCAATCCTAAATGGTGTTTATCTTTATCTGAATGGAAAGATCAATTTAACGAGTGGATTTTTAATGTTGATGGAGAAGCCATTTTATTATCGTCTATTTTCTTTGATTTTAACGCAATTTATGGTGAAGTTTCCATGGCAAGAGAGCTAACCAAAAGCATTTTTAAAACACTTAATGAAAGGACTCTTTTATTTACTTTTTTAGCAAAAGAAGCCATTGCAAGTCCATCTCCTCTAGGATTTTTTAAACAATTTCTAGTAGAGAATAATGGTGACCATAAAGATTCTTTTAACATAAAACAAAGAGCTTTAATGCCCTTAATTAATGCAGCAAGACTTTTAACACTCTCTAATAATATCTTTGAAATTAACAATACTGCACACCGTTTTGAAAGATTAGCAGAAATAGAACCTCAAAATAAAGAACTGTACCAATCTTGCTCTTATGCTTTTAAAGCATTGTTAAAGTTTAAAACCAAACAAGGCATATTACACAACGATTCTGGTAAATTTATTAAATTAGAATCTTTAACAAAAGAAGAAAAGTTAAAACTTAAAAGGTGTTTTAAACCTATTAGAGAAATTCAAGAAGTGCTTACTATTAAATTTAACTTATCAAACATGAGATAATTATGAAGTTTAACTGGTTTAATAAGAAGGAAAATAAGGTACTTCCGGATTACTTTTTAGAGTATGAAGATAGTTTTTTAAACGCACCAAAACTCGCTATAAATGAAACTCGATTTGTTGTTTTTGACACAGAAACTACGGGATTTAATAGAATGAGAGATCGTGTATTGTCTATTGGTGCTGTTTCTTTAATCGACAACACTTTAAATGTAAATGATAGTTTTGAAGTCTATTTAAAACAAGAAATATTTAATCCAGAAACGGTACACATTCACGGAATTTTAAAAGAAGGTAGCATAACAAAAATCTCTGAATTAGAAGCGCTAAAAAGTTTTTTAAAATACATCGGTAATTCAATTTTAGTTGGGCATCATATAAACTTTGACATTATGATGATGAACCAAATTTTAGTAAGAAACCAACTACCAGAAATTAAAAATAAGACCTTAGATACAGAACATTTATATAGAACCTCTAAACATACTGTATATCAAAACACATTGCCAAAAGAACGTTATACTTTAGATCAATTATGTGATGAACTAAATGTATCTAAAAGTGATAGACATACCGCAAGTGGAGATGCTCTTATTACAGCTATATTGTTTTTAAAAATAATAGCTCGTTTAGATAAAAACAACGATTTAACCGTGAAAGACTTGCTAAATTCATAATAGCATTTTTCTTATTTAAAATTCCATATACTCAAAAAAGCATCTTTAATACGTTAGATTGATACTTTCTCTAACGGTGTCTAAAACACGAATTAGACTTCGAGAAAAATCATAGGTCATAATAGTACTTTCTTTTTTATTTTCTCTTAAAAGACTATTAAAATGTTCTGTTTCGAAACTATAACCAATGGTTTTATAATCGAAACTAATGGTTTCTTCTGTATCATTTTTTAAAATTGTTACAGAAGAAGGCGCATGAAATTGTGTGTTTATTTTTACAATTGCAGTGTCAAACGTAAAAACAGCTTCCGTAGGAGTATTCTCTAACAAGGTACTTTTTAAATTAGCAGTCGCATTTTTATAATTAAAAAGCATATTGCATTCTGCATCTGCACCATTTTTAAAGAAAGTAGCATCGGCTTCAATAGTAACTGGAGTTCCCAAAGTAGATAAAGCTGCAAAAATTGGATAAATACCAATATCTAATAAACTTCCTCCTCCCACTTCTTTTTTAAATAATCTTCGATCTGTATCATACTTATTATAAAAACCAAAATCTGCTTCTAGTTTTTTTAGTTCTCCATACTCCCTGTTCTTAACAAGATCTAAAACATACGTAAAATGTGGTAAAAAATACGTCCATAATGCTTCCATCAACAAAACATTATTTTCTTTTGCTACCGCAATCATTTCTTCTACTTCTTGCAAATTCATTGCAAAAGGCTTTTCACATAAAACTGCTTTTTTATTTTCTAAACAAAGTATAGCGTGTTCTTTATGAAAACTATGCGGAGTAGCCACATATACTGCATCTACCTCAGCATCTTTAGCCAAATCTTCGTATGATTTATATGCCTTTTTAGCACCAAATTTCTTTCCAAAATCAGTTGCTCTCCCCTCACTTCTAGAAGCAACAGCAACTAATTCTGCATTTTCTACAGTTGCTAAATCAGTAGCAAATTTTGTAGCTATTTTTCCAAGGCCAATAATTCCCCATTTTATTATTTTATTTTCCATAGTAACTTTTTTAATTATTTAAAGATAGAATCTAAAAAGGTATCAAATACTGTCTACACTTATTTATCTAAAGTATTCTCAATTAATTTTCTTTTTCATTTAAAATTGTTTTATCAATATTAAAGAACCCTAAAAAAGAAAATAGCACAATTAGAGAAACAACATGAGTTATGTTTAATGAAACATCGTTCAACACATCGTATGTAATTTTTAAAATAGCCAATAAACTAATTACTAACGCTATTTTACTTTGCCTATTTATCGCTTTAAAAACGAATAATAGTGAGAAAAATATCACTAAAACACATCCAATAAAATTCAGCCATAAATAACTAATTATCGGTTCTAAACCTTGTGATTCTAAGTTGTAAATTCCGAAATAATAAATAGAACAAATTAATATTTGCGTAATTAAAGCTGCTCTAAACACTGCATTTCCATTTACCTTTTTAAAGAAAAATGCCAACAAGAAAATACCCAAGACGTTTCCGTAGAAAATAGACCCAATAATATTTACAAGCTGAATTAAATTATCAAATAAATTGGCCACACACGCGACGGAAATGGCTATGATTCCCCAAAGCAATGTAAACCATTTAGAAGCCTTTACATAGTGCTCTTCATCTTTATCTTCTCTTACATTTCGCTTGTACAAATCTATAGCAGTTGTACTTGCCAATGCGTTTAATTCCGATGCAGTAGAAGACATTGCTGCAGATAAAATAACAGCTAATAAAAGTCCGATTAATCCTCTTGGTAAATTGTTTAAAATAAAATGAATAAACACATAATCCTTGTCGTTTGATTCTATTTTTTTAATGGATTTTTCATTTACTTTTTTAATAATTTCTTTAGCTGATTCCTTTAAGGCTAAATCTCTTTCATTTAATTCTTGAATTCGAGTAGCTTCTTCCTTCTGAAAACCATCAGAAAACAACAATCTTTTATCATTTTCTATAATGGTATGTTCTGCTTCTAATTTCTGATATTCACCAACAAATTCAGAGTTCTGAACCGCGTCATTTGCTGTAGGATTAAAGTTTAAAGGCGATGCATTAAATTGATAAAAAACAAAAACCATAACACCAATTAGCAGAATAAAAAACTGCATTGGCACTTTTAACAATCCGTTAAAAATTAAACCTAACTGACTTTCTCTAACCGATTTTCCTGACAAATAACGTTGCACCTGACTTTGGTCTGTTCCAAAATATGATAACATTAAAAATGTTCCCCCTAAAATCCCAGTCCAAACTGTGTACCTATTACTTAAATCGAAAGAAAAATCTAACACTTCCATTTTATTACTTGCCCCTGCAATTTCTAATGCATTGCTGAATGTAATGTTCTCAGGAAGCTGACTCATAATCATAAAAAATGCAATTAGCATTCCAATAAAAATGATAATCATCTGTTGTTTTTGCGTTACATTTACTGCTTTTGTACCTCCAGAAACCGTGTAAATAATCACTAAAAAACCGATGATAATATTCAATGTTAATAAATCCCAATCTAATACGGCACTTAAAATAATGGCAGGTGCAAAAATGGTAATTCCGGCAGCCAATCCACGTTGAATTAAAAACAAAATTGCCGCTAAACTCCTCGTTTTTAAATCGAATCTTCCTTCTAAAAATTCGTAAGCTGTGTAGACTTTTAATTTATGATAAATCGGTATAAAAACTACACAAATTATAATCATTGCAATAGGCAATCCGAAGTAAAACTGTACAAAGCCCATACCGCTATGAAACGCTTGTCCTGGTGTAGATAAAAACGTAATTGCACTCGCTTGTGTCGCCATTACAGACAGACCGATTGTCCACCATTTAGAGTCGCTCCCACCCTTAATATAATCGGTTACATTCTTATTTTTTCTAGTTACATATGTACCATACGCTACTATAAAAATTAAGGTTACAGAAAGAATAATCCAATCTATTGCATGTAATTTACTTTCAATTTCCATAAACTAAACTGTAAAATAATTTGTAATTAAATAAAACGCAATAATATAAATTACATTCGCTATTAAAACCAATGAATATTCTTTTTTCCAAGTATATTTTTCTTCTTTCATTCTATTTTTATTAGAAGCTATTTCCTGCTTTCGTTACTCGCTTTTTTTACTTCTGTTCTCGATACAAATTTGCTCATTCTTCTCAAATTCACTCGAACTGACAGTAAAAAAGAGCTCAAACAACTAACTCAATCAGGGCTAAACTTGTTTGCCACTTTTGTCCTTTTTAAACTTCACTTTAATATTCCAACTTGAAACCTCAAACTTGAAACCTTAAACCCTGAACCTTACTTTGAAACTTCTTTCCCTACAGACAACATATTTGCAAATAATCTATACGCACCAGAAACACCTGCAGGCAATTCTCTAAAGAAACTTAAACCTGTATAGATATAATTTCCTTTACCATATTTAGCTATTAACAAACTACCCAATTTCATGTGTTCTCCTTTGTCATTCATAGATAAAACAGGTGTGTAAGATTCATGCCAAATATTAGGAAAATACAAACCACGTTCTTGCACCCAACCATTAAAATCTTCGTTGGTAATTTTATTAGGAAAATTCATTAACGGATTGTCTTCTGCTAATATTAAAACATCTGCAGACTCATCTGTTACTCTATCTCTAGATAACTTTAAAGGAAAAGGTGCTGCAACATCTACATTTCTATTCGTGTTATATTGCACAATCATGTTTCCTCCTTTTGCTACATATTCTAACAAGAATTTTTGTTTGAATTTTAGCTCATCAACAACATTATAAGCTCTAATACCTAAAACGATTGCATCATACTTTAACAAGTTTTCTCCATTAATATTTATAGGTTCTATAATTTCTACGCGATAACCAATCTGACGTAAACTTTCTGGAACAGCATCGCCTGCTCCTTTTATATAACCAATTGTATTTCCTACTTTTTGAATATCTAAACGAACAACTTTTGCTTCAGAATTTAACAAAACACTTTGTTTAGGAATATGATTGTAATTAATCTCAACCAATTCTTTTGTATAACTTTCTCCTTTAGAAACGGCAATAACTTCTAATTTTCCTTCAGACGGATCTTTAGGTGGTGTTACTAAAAACGAAACATTTTGTACGTCTTCCTTTTGTTCAATATTAAAATTAATTTCTGCAGGAGTTACTCGCCAACCTTCAGGAACTTTTAAACTTACCTTTCCTTGCACAAAAGGAATACCGGCTCTAATTGCTACATTGATATTCTTAGAAATGCTATCAGAAAAAATAAGTACTTTGTTTTTAATTTTTGTGGTTACTTCTGGTAAAACCTCATAAGGTTCATAAATTTCTCCTTTATCTCTTTCAGCATATCGTCTAACAATATTCTTTGTTATGGTAATCGGAATAAAATCTATGATTAATTTATACGTTATTTTAGAAATACTAGGTGTTTCTGGCAACCCAATTAATGCTTGATCATCTACAGTATACATTCCTAAACTAGCCTCTTTACGCAACCAATAAGGATCTGTATAAGAATTTGTTTTTAAAGCAAATGTTTCTTTAAATGTAAATTTCTCATTCTTTGTTAAATTAAATCCTTTAAAAATTTCAATGCTATCTAATTCAGAAACAATAGAAGTTAGCTGCATATTTACATCACTTCTATTTAATACTTCAAAATTTATATCAATTTTAGAATTAGGTGTTCCAGAAGAACTGTTTGCAGAAGCCTCTATATACAAACCTGCACAAGCTTCAATAATTTCTTTAATCTGCTTTTCTTTAATTGTTTTCCAGTGGTTGTCTTCTAAATCGCTCATCATGCTATACGCTAACATTAATTTAGATAAGTGTTTAGACGGATTTACAAAATCAAAATTATCTTCAACATCCTTTAAAATTTTTCCTATTGAAGCTCCATTTTTTAAACGACTCCAAGTAGTATTAATTCCAGAAAAAACATCGTTTTCTACTATTAAAGAATCTCCTTTTAAAAACTCTACATATTCTTTTTGAGATCCTCTTGTACTCAAACGACCAAAACCTTGACTCAAATGTTGGCTACTTGCTATAGACGCAATCTCATTATTAGACAAACCTTTTAAAGCATAATACGCTCCAATATCAAAAGAAATTAAATCTTTTGCAGCTTCGTTAAATGCTTCTTGACTTTTAAAGGAACGAGAAGAAATATTATGAAACAAACGTTTTGGTTGCCAAGTTTTGGTATATTTAAGTTGATCAGAATATTTTGTAGAATCATTGGCAATATCAAAAGCTGCCACACTTAAAATAGCAGAAGCTGTATGATGACCATGCGTTGTGCCAGGAGTTCTATGATCGAACCTATTGATAATAACATCTGGCTTAAAATTTCTTATTGCCCAAACAACATCACTTAAAACAGCTTCTTCATTCCAAATGTCTAACGTTTCATCTGGATGTTTAGAATATCCAAAATCATTCGCTCTTGTAAACATTTGTTCACCACCATCAACACTTCTTGCGGCTAATAATTCTTGAGTTCTAATAACACCTAATAACTCTCTAAGTTCCGAACCTATTAAATTCTGACCTCCATCTCCTCTTGTTAAAGACAAATAAGCAGTTCTTGCTTTCACATTGTTAGATAAATAAGATATTAAGCGCGTATTTTCATCATCTGGATGCGCAGCAATATAAAGCGCAGTTCCTAAGAAATTCAGTTTTTGAATTTTCTCGTAAATCTGATTCGAGGTTAATTTTTGAGGTTTTTGAGCGAATACTGAAACAGAAATCAGTAAAAATGCTAGTGTAGAAAGTAAAAATTTCTTCATATGTATAAAATTGGTCTATTCTTTTAAGTCTTAGTGAGGTTAAAAAAAATTATAGAAACCTCATTGCAATGCTTAGTCTAACAATCTTTAAAAAATTACAGATTGTTATAAAAACAAATGTAGTTTTTTATGAGGGGTCTTGAAATTTGTTAACATAATTATAACGTTTCAAATTTCATTAACAAAATGCTCATAACCTGTTAATAAATTAATTTTCAGAATCACTTATTAAGGTTATATTTGTAAGACTAATAAAGATAAAAAATCAATGAAATTTATTGTATCGAGTTCGCAATTATTAAAACAATTACAAGTTTTAGGCGGCGTTATAAATAGCAACAATACCTTACCAATTTTAGATAACTTTTTGTTTGAATTATCTGAAAACCAATTAAAAGTTTCTGCATCAGATTTAGAAACAACAATGAGTTCTGTAATAGATGTAGAAAGTGATAGTTCTGGTTCTATAGCTGTTTCTGCACGTTTATTATTAGATACCTTAAAGACGTTTCCGGACCAACCTTTAACGTTTAAAACGGAAGGTGACAATGCAATTGAAATTAGTTCTGATCAAGGTAAATATGACATGGCTTATTTTGGTGGAGATGAATTCCCTAAAGCGGTTTCTTTACCATCACCAAGTAAAACAGTAGTACCTGCAAGTATTTTGGGAACTGCAATTTCTAAAACAATATTTGCTGCAGGAAATGATGATTTACGCCCAGTAATGAGTGGTGTATTTTTTCAGTTTAGCTCGCAAAGTTTGACTTTTGTTGCAACAGATGCTCACAAATTAGTGAAATATACAAGAACGGATGTTACTGCAGATCAAACTGCAGAATTTATTATGCCAAAAAAACCTTTAAACTTATTAAAAGGTATTTTAGGTGGTTCTGATAGTGATGTTACTATTGAATATAACGATGCAAATGCAAAATTTACGTTTGATAACGTAGTTTTAGTATGTCGTTTAATTGATGGTAAATATCCAAATTACGAAGCAGTAATTCCAAAAGAGAATCCAAATAAATTAACGGTAGACAGAGCTTCTTTCTTAAACTCTGTAAGACGTGTTTCTATTTTCTCTAGTAAAACAACACACCAAATCCGTTTAAAAATGGCGGGGACGGAATTAAATATTTCTGCCGAAGATTTAGATTTCTCAAACAAAGCAGACGAACGTTTAAGTTGTGATTACCAAGGTGATGATATGCAAATTGGATTTAACTCTCGTTTTTTAAGCGAAATGTTAAACAATTTAAGCTCTAACGATGTTTTAATTGAAATGTCTTTACCAAACAGAGCAGGAATTTTAACTCCTATTGATGGTACTGACGAAGGTGAACAAGTTACCATGTTAGTAATGCCAGTAATGTTAAATAGCTAATACACTTTATTTATTGCATTAAAATGATGTATCATTCCTGTAAAAACAGGAAATTATAATATTAAAAACCACAATTGATTAAAAATTAATTGTGGTTTTTTCTTTACATTTACCTTCATGAATTTCCTAGCCCATTTATATTTATCACAAAACAATACCAATATTATGATTGGTAATTTTATTGCCGACCATATTAGAGGTAATAATTATTTGAGCTTTTCTAAAGAAATTCAGCAAGGAATTTTCTTACACAGAGAAATTGACACGTTTACAGATGCTCACGAAGTTGTACGAAAAAGTAAAAGACGTTTGCACGAACGTTACAGACATTACGATGGCGTAATTATTGATATTTTTTATGATTATTTCTTAGCTAAGAATTGGGCAGATTATTCAGACGTTCCGCTAGAAACCTATACCAAAGATGTTTATGATTTATTTAGTAGCATATCTTCCGATTTACCTGTAAAATCTCAAAACTTCATTAAATATATGATTGAATATAATATTTTGTTCAATTATCAATATAAAGACGGAATTGCAAAGGTTTTAAACGGAATGAATACTAGAACAAAAGGAAAATCTCAAATGAATTTAGCTATTGAGGATTTACGTCTTTTAGAAGATGAGCTTCAAGAAGATTTTACCTTATTTTTTAAAGATTTAATAGCACATACAAATCAAAAGTTTAAAGAACTAACTAGCGCTTCTAACACAAATGAAATTCAAGAGTAATTTTTGTTGAATATATTTTGCATAACTAATAGGAAGAAGTTTTAAATTGAAGTATTACTCCTTCTAAACAAATTAAAGAACTTAACACCAACCTTATGAAAAAAATAATTTTACTTTTTAGTCTTTCACTTTTAATGATAAACTGTAAGACTGCAGAACAAAAAGAAAATACTACAGGTCTAATCACTCAAAAGGCTATGGTTGTTTCTGCAAGAATTGAAGCATCTAAAATTGGCTCTGACATTCTTAAAAAAGGTGGAAATGCTTTTGATGCAATGGCTGCTACAGATTTAGCTTTGGCAGTTGCATACCCATTTGCAGGAAACCTTGGTGGTGGTGGTTTTATGGTCTACCGAAAAGCAGATGGAGAAATTGGCGCGTTAGATTATAGAGAAAAAGCACCATTAGCCGCTAGCAGAGACATGTATTTAGACAATGAAGGCAATGTTGTAAAAGAAAAAAGTACTTTAGGAGCAATGGCAGTTGGAGTTCCAGGAACATTAGCAGGTATTTTTACTACTCATAAAAAATTTGGAACAATGCCGATGTCAGAAATTTTAAAGCCTGTTATCGCTTTAGCTAAACGAGGAGTTGTAGTAACTAAAAAGCAAGAAAATAGAATTAAAAATTATCAATCTTTATTTTTAAAAGCAAATAAAGATTCCATTCCTTTTAATAAAAACTGGAAAGAAAATGACACCATTAAATATCCTGCGTTAGCAGAAACATTAATCCGTATTCAACAAAATGGATTAGATGAATTTTACAAAGGAGAAACAGCTAAAAAAATAGTCAATTTTATTCAAGCAAATGGAGGAATCATCACTTTAGAAGATTTAGCAAAATACGAAGCTAAATGGAGAACTCCTGTTACTTTTACCTATGATGACTTAAAAGTAATTTCGATGTCTCCCCCATCTAGTGGAGGTGTTGCTTTGGCACAAATAATGAAAGCGATTGAGCCTTTTGATGTAGATAAATTTGGGCATAATACAACAAAATCTATTCAAGTTATTACAGAAGCAGAAAGACGTGCGTATGCAGATAGAAGTTTCTTTTTAGGAGATCCAGATTTTGTTACCGTACCACAACAAAAACTAATTTCTAAAGCATATGCTAAAGAAAGAATGGCAGATTTTTCTTTTGAAAGAGCAACAAAATCAGCCGATGTTTCTCATGGAAATATAGAAGTTATAGAAAGTAATGAAACTACCCATTATTCAATTGTAGATCAATTTGGAAATGCCGTTTCTGTAACCACAACTTTAAACGGTGCTTATGGTTCTAAATTATATTCACCTGAATTAGGTTTCTTTTTCAATAATGAAATGGACGATTTTAGCAGCAAACCTGGTGTGCCAAACATGTTTGGTTTAATTGGTGCAAAAGCCAATGAAATTCATCCAGAAAAAAGAATGTTGAGTTCTATGACACCAACTATTGTTGAAAAAAACGGCAAACTTTTTATGGTAGTCGGAACTCCTGGTGGATCTACCATAATAACATCTGTTTTACAAACTATCCTAAATGTTCATGAATATAAAATGGGAATGCAAGAAGCGGTAAATGCTGCGAGATTTCATCACCAATGGCTGCCAGATGTAGTTAAAATGGAGCCGAATAGTTTTGACAAACAAGTAATCTCAGAATTAAAAGACCTTGGATATACCATTGATGAAACTACTTCTAGAATTATTGGTAAAGTTTCTGCAATTTTAGTTTTACCCGACACAAGTTTAGAAGGTGGAGCAGATAAACGTGGAGATGATACAGCCGTAGGGTTTTAATGAATTTTAATAAAAATAAACTATAAAACGTATGCAAGTACAACCATTTCACTTAGCCATTCCAGTACAAGACTTAGAAAAATGCAGAACCTTTTACAGAGATATTTTAAACTGCGAAGAAGGCAGAAGTACAGAACAATGGGTAGATTTTAATTTCTTCGGACATCAATTGGTAATTCACCAAAAAGAAGAATATGTACCAACAAAAGCTGTTACAAATCCTGTTGATGGTCATGATGTTCCGGTTCCGCATTTTGGAGTTGTTTTAACTTGGGAAGATTGGCATTCTTTAGCAGAGCGTTTAATGTCTGTTAACACAAAATTTGAAATTGAACCTTGTATTCGTTTTAAAGGAAAAGTAGGTGAACAAGCAACCATGTTTTTTAAAGATCCAGAAAATAATGCTTTAGAGTTTAAAGCTTTTCAAGATATGAATCAATTATTTGCTAAATAATGCAATTAATAGAAACTCATATTGTTGAAAAGTTAGAAAAACCAATTCGTTTTCAAGAATATAGCGTTGGTATTTTTAACACAATCCCCACAAAATCTGGTATTAAAAAAGCTATTAAAAAAGGACTTATTTTTATTGAAGGAAGTTTAGCAACCACATCTAAATACATTTGTGGAGGAGAAAAAATAGAACTTTTTGAATCTGAAAACTCATCAACATTTGAAAGACTAAAACTAAATATTGAGGTTTTATTTGAAGACGAAACTTTAGCCGTTGTTTACAAACCTGCAGGTATATTAGTGAGTGGTAATAAGTTTGTAACCATTGCCAACGGATTGGCACAAAACCTTAAAAAAAGTACTTTAGCTGATGCAGTAAAACCACAACCAATTCATCGGTTAGATTATCCTACAAGCGGACTTTTATTAATAGGTAAAACAAGCACAGCAATTACAGCATTAGGGAAATTATTTAAAGAGAAAGAAATTCAGAAAACCTATTTTGCTGTTACTATTGGCAAAATGAACTCAGAAGGAACGATAAAACTTCCTATTGATAAAAAAGAATCTAAAACAAATTTTAAAGTTTTACATACTGTAATTTCAGAACGTTTTGAGTTTTTAAACTTGGTGAAATTATCACCAAAAACAGGAAGAAAACACCAACTTAGAAAACATTTATTTTCTTTAGGAAATCCTATTTTAGGTGACAAAGAGTACTTTTTAGAAGGTAAAGTTTTAAATGGAAAAGGCTTGTATTTACATGCAGCAACTTTAGATTTTGTACATCCTTTTACAAAAAAAACTATTTCTATATCAAAAGAACTTCCAAAGAAATTTAATAAAATATTTAATGAACTATCTTTTTAAAAACCTTATTAACTTTTAATAAAGCCAACACATAGTTTCTTCATTCTAAAAAGATTAATTTAGCCACTTATTATAAAATCACAAAATGAAGAAGCTTTTTAAAATTATTGGAATTATTTTATTACTAATAATTGTTTCTGCAGGAATCTATTATTTTGCTACAAACGAACCTTTACCAGAAGGAAAACAAGGTAAAGAAGCCGATGCTTTAGCAGAAAAAATGTTAAATGCATTAAATATTGATGCCTACAAAAACACAGAAATACTAGAATGGAGTTTTAGAAATGAACATCATTATAGATGGATTAAAAGAACAAATGTTGTTATTGTAAAATGGAACGAAAATACCGTTCATTTATTTTTAAATGAACCGCAAAAAAGCCTTGTAGACTTTAAAGGAATTGCTGTTGAAAATCCAGATCCAAAAATTATAAAACAAGCACAAGACTATTTTAATAACGATTCTTTTTGGTTAGTAGCTCCTTATAAAGTTTTTGATGCTGGAACAGAAAGGCGCCTTGTAAAATACAATGATAAAGATGCCTTATTAATTACCTACACTTCTGGAGGTTCTACTCCTGGAGATTCTTATCTATGGTTTTTAGATGAAAACTATTTACCAACTTCTTTCAAAATGTGGACTTCAATAATACCTATTGGTGGCGTTTCTGCAACTTGGTCTGATTTAAAAGACACCAAAACGGGTATCAAATTACCAACTAAACATGAACTATCTATATTTGGTTTAGAAATAAGTATGGGAGAAGTAACGTCGGAAAATAGTAAAGCAGATATTCTTGCTAATAATATTTTAAAAGCGATAAAACATGAAGCATACAAAAACACTCGTTTTATAGAATGGAGCTTTGGAGAAAAAAGACATTTTAAATGGGACAAAGAAAAACATATTGTAGACGTTTCTTGGGATAGCATTCGTGTACATTTATATCCTAGAAATAGAGAAAATAGCAGTGTGTTTATCAACAACAAAAAACAAGAAAAAGCAGATACAACTATTGTAAAAAAAGCTTGGGATATTTTTAATAATGATTCTTTTTGGTTAGTTGCACCGCATAAATTATTTGAAAACGGAATTATAAGAAGCATACAGCAAGTAGATCATAAAGACGCGCTGTTAGTAAAATATACAACAGGAGGTTCTACTCCTGGTGATTCTTATTTGTGGATTTTAGATTCTAATTTTGTACCTAAAAGCTATAAAATGTTTGTACCAAGCATGAAAATGGATGGTGTTTCTGCTACTTGGCAAGATTGGATCACTACAGAAAGTGGTACTTTGTTACCAACTAATCATACTTTTGGTAATGGTAATATTTTAAGTATGGGTACAGTAAAAGGATATAATTAATGAAATCTAAAACAATTGCCAGCGGAATTTTAAGGGCTATAGGAATACTTTTAGGAATTTTTCTTCTTGGTTATTTCTTATACACCATTCAATCTGTAATTATCTATATTATAATTGCAAGTATTTTATCGTTGGTTGCCAGACCTATCATTATTTTTCTAAGAGCAAAATTAAAGTTTCCAAACACGCTTGCTGTTGTATTTACCATGATTTTTATGTTAAGCCTATTAACAGGTTTAATTTTAATGTTTATCCCTTTAATTACTGAGCAAGGCCAAAATTTATCTTTGCTTGAGGTGGATAAACTAGAAGCAAATATTCAAGAAATTTTTAACCAAATTACAGGCTATTTTTCTTCTAGAGGAATAGATGTTTTGGGTGAATTAAAAAATGTAGATTTTATTTCTCAATTTAAAGAAATTCCTGATTTCTTAAATGCTGTTTTAGGTGCTGTAGGTACTATAAGTGTTGGTTTATTTTCAGTATTATTTATATCTTTCTTTTTTATGAAAGATAGTCACTTGCTTAAAAATGGCGTGATGGCAATAGTACCAGAAGGCAATGAAAGCAGGTTTTCTAAATCTTTAGATACCATTAATAATTTACTGTCTAGATATTTTATTGGACTAATTTCTCAAATTACAATCCTATTTATCATATACACTATTATCTTACTAATTTTTGGAATTAATAACGCCGTCGTCATTGCTTTTTTATGTGCTTTGTTAAACCTAATTCCGTATGTTGGTCCCTTAATTGGCGCTGTAATTATGTTTATTTTATCAATGACAAGTAATATTGGATTAGATTTTCAATCAGAAATTTTACCAACAACCATGTATGTAATGACTGGTTATCTAATTGCACAATTAATTGATAATTTTGCGAGTCAGCCAATTATATTTTCTAAGACAACAAAATCTCATCCGTTAGAAATTTTCTTAATAATCATTATTGGAGGCCTACTTTTTGGTGTTGTAGGTATGATTACTGCTGTACCTTTATACACTGCGTTAAAAGTAATTTTAAAAGAGTTTTTGGCTGATAATAAAATAGTAAAATCATTAACTAAAGACCTCTAATTTCTTTTGAACAAAACCATTTTAAGTCCAGAAATTCAGCAATTTATTACTGATAATTTAAAATCAAACATTACAAAACTGATTTTAAAAGGAAGTCCATTTAAAGATGTTTCTGTACAAGAATTAGCCAACCAAATTGTGGCTAAACAAAAATCTGAACACAAACTTGCTAGCTGGTTTTCTTCAGAAAACATATATTATCCTCCTAAAATAAGCATAGAGCAAACCTCTTCAGAAATTACGGCTGCTTATAAAAGTAACTTGGTTTCAGGAAGTTCAATTATAGATATTACAGGAGGTTTTGGAGTAGATTGTTTTTATTTTTCAAAACAATTTAAAGAAGTTATTCATTGTGAAATTAATGAAGATTTATCTAAAATTGTAAAACATAACTACCTGCAATTAAAGGTAAAAAACATCACTACTTTTTCTGGTGATGGTCTTGAATATCTAAAAAATTACAAAGCAAATCTTGATTGTATTTACATAGATCCCTCAAGAAGAAATGATCTAAAAGGAAAGGTGTTCTTACTAAATGATTGTTTACCGAATGTTCCAGAAAACATCGATTTCCTTTTTACTAAAACCAATCAAATACTCATTAAAAATTCACCTATTTTAGACATTACAAGTACAATAAATGAATTAAAATTTGTAAAAGAAATTCATATTATTGCCTTTAATAATGAGGTGAAAGAATTGTTATTTTTATTAGAAAAAGAGTATAGTGATCCAATAAAAATCAAAACCGTAAATATTGGTAAAAAAGAGATACAAACTTTTAACTTTAATTATAAAGAAGCAGTAAATTCTGAATATTCTAAACCACGCTCCTATTTATATGAACCCAATGCTGCTATTTTAAAATCTGGAGGTTTTCATGAAGTTTCACAACAATTGAAAGTTTTTAAATTACAACAACATTCTCATTTATATACCTCTGATGAAATCATTGATTTTCCTGGAAGGGTCTTTAAAATAGAAAACGTTTTAAGTTACGATAAAAAGAAACTTAAAAAATTAGTTGTAGAAAACAAAGCAAATATTACCACAAGAAATTTCCCAAAAACGGTCGCTCAAATTAGAAAAGAAACCAAAATTAAAGACGGTGGAAATACATATTTATTCTTTACAACACTTAATACTACTGAGTATATTGTTATTCTTTGTAAGAAAGAACAACACAAACAGATCCTAAACAACTAAATGTTAATAAATTAAATTCATTTTTCAACATTTTATTAAGTTTTATTACTAAGTTTACAAACACTTTAAGTGTTTTTTGATTAGGGGCTTAAAACACTTAAATAAAAAGTCTCGAATTCACTTTCGAGACTTTTGTTTTTTTACACTACTTTTTTCAGTAATTTTGTATGGAAGGCTTAACCTTTCTAAACATGCAAACAAGCACCTATAAAGCACTAAAAATTAATCAAAACGCACAGACTTCAATTCAGGATGTTTTGGTTGTAGAAGCTGCTTTACAAATTAACATTAATGATGAGCCTTATACTGTAGTTATGAGAACACCAGATAATGACAAAGCATTAATAAGAGGATTGCTTTTTGCTGAAGATATTTATAAAAGTGACAAAACTTTAATTTTTAACATAGTTAAGGAAGAAAATGAAATTCCGACGATTATAAATGTTACTATTTCTAAAGAAGTATTAGGTAAAGGATATTTAAATAAAAGAACATTGCTCTCTGTTTCTTCTTGCGGAATTTGTGAAAAAAATGAGCTAAAAGACAATAATGTTGAAGGAGAAAAACGAACTAAAACAACTACTTTTTCTAGTACTGTTTTACATGAAATGTTTTTAAAAATGAATAGTTTTCAGCATACTTTTAAAAACTCTGGTGGTAGTCATGCAGCAGCAATTTTTAATAGAAACCATGAGTTTTTAACCGTTAAAGAAGATATTGGAAGACATAATGCTGTAGATAAAGTAATTGGAGATTTATTGATAAAAGACTATTTAAAGCATGCTAAATATTTATTGGTAAGCGGACGCGTTTCTTACGAAATTGTTTCGAAAGCATTTATTGCAAAAATTCCAATTATTGTAGCAGTCTCTGCCTGCTCTTCTTTAGCTGTAGATTTTGCAAAAGAATTTGGTATTTGCTTAATCGGTTTTACAAGAGAACAAAAAATGACCATTTATTCAAATCCTTCATTTGTTGAAAAAACGAAAAGCTATGTCTAAAAACAGAAAAGCAGATATTAGCAATACTCCAGCTTCCAAAACAGTAATTATCACCATTAAAAAAAGATAAAAATCACCTTATGAAAAAGATTATTTTTTTACTTGTAGTTCTAATTTCTAACCAACTATTATTTTCTCAAACAGAAAATACTCCGAAGAAACTTACTCAAAAAGGGTTTGCTAAAATAGATTTCCTTTCTATTGATATGCCTATTATAGAAACTTCCAAAGAACCCAATATGGGACTAACAGGGATCAATTATAATCTATTTTTAGGTGATGAATTCTATACAGGTGTTGGGCTCTATGGTTCATTTGCAGGAATACGAGGTGGTTTTTTTACTTTGGGAGTAAACGCAGGTCTTAAAAAATATTTTTCTAATAAATTATATGTGGATACCGGTTTTCACTTTGGTGGCGGTGGTGGCGCAGGTGCTCTTGATGGCGGTGGCGCTTTTATATTACCTCATTTTAATTTAGGTTATGACTTTAAAAACTTTTCAATAAACGGAGGTTGGAGTTATGTTAACTTTTTTGATGGTGGAAAAATTAAAGGGCATCAACTAAATGTAGCTTTAGAAATTCCTTTAGATTTTGAATATTCAGATTATAAATCAGCAGAAAAAGAAATAGATTTAGATCATTTTAATAATACTAGTTGGAATCAAAATCCAAAAAGAAATTCTTTAATGGTTCACTTTAACAATTTAAAGGTTTTAAGCAAGGCTAAATCTACAGATGATCAAGTTTTAGAAGGTAAAACCATAAAATTAGCCGGATTTGAATATACTTCTTACTTAAACAAAAATTGGTTTACATTTTTAAAAGTAGATGGTGCTTACGATGGTATTAGAGCAGGTTATATGGATGTTTTACTTGGTGGAGGTTATCATTTATCAATGAACAGAAATAGAACCAATATTTTAGCAAAATTTGGTATTGGTGCTGGTGGTGGTGGTGGTGTAGATAGTAAAGGTGGTTTCTTATTTTATCCTGATTTATCTATAGAACAACAATTATTTAAAGACATTTATGTCTCTGTTAATAAGGGCTATCTCTTAACTCCGAATAAAGATTTTTACACTTCTTCTTTTGGTGTCGGAATTAAATATTATATAGAGAGAAATGGAATAAATACCGACAACGCAACCTTTACAAAAGGGAAATTTAAAGGCTTTGAAGTCATTGTAAAGCAAGACATGTACTTTAATGCAAAAAGAATGGATGCCCCTACAGAACACATGCATCAAATTTCTTTACAAGTAAATTTAGATTTAAATAAAAATGTATATGTTGCTGGTCAAACTTCTTTTGCCAATTTTGGTAATGCAGGTGCTTATGGTGAAGGTTTGGTTGGTGCAGGTTTAAAAACGAATCCTTTATTTAATGATTCTACTTCTTTATTTGCACAACTATTAGGTGGTGCTGCAGGTGGTGGTGGTATTGCCACAGGACAAGGTTTAATTATAAAACCAAGTTTAGGATTCGATTATGAGCTTTCTAAAACCTTAAATTTAAGAGCAGCTGCAGGTTATGTAAAAGCAAGAGGAGGCGAACTAAGCAGCCCATTTATCAACCTTGGTTTAAAGTATAACATCTCTTTTTTAAAATTGAAATAATGAAAAAAAAATAGCGCTACTTAAACTATGTATTTAAGTAGTGCTATTGATATCTTTAATAGATTTAATGTATTTTACTTATATCGCAGTTTCTAAATATTTAACAACAAAATCAATTTCTTCTTTGGTTGTATATTTAGAAAAAGAAAAACGAACTGAGGTTTTATTTGCATCAGTATCATTTAATATTTCTTGTAATACGTGAGAACCTTTATTACTTCCACTTTGGCAGGCACTTCCTCCAGAAATAGCTATTCCAGCCATGTCTAAACTAAATAAAAGCATATCATTGGTAAAAGGAAAACGCACATTTAAAATGGTATAACTGCTATTTTCAATATCTGAAGAAAGTCCGTTAAATTGAATGTCTTTTGAAATACTCTTTAATTCAAAAATAAAATACTTTTTTAAATTCTCAATGTAATTTTTATCTTCCTCTAAACTAGAAACAGCAATTTCCAATGCTTTTTCCATCCCTAAAATAGCATGTACATTTTCTGTACTAGACCTTGCACCCATCTCTTGTTCGCCACCATGAAGCATTGGTAAAATTCCAAATCCTTTTCTAAAAAAGGCAAAACCTACTCCTTTTGGGCCATGAAACTTATGTGCACTCGATACCATAAAATCTAACGATATTTTCTGTAAATCAATATTATAGTGACCTATCGCTTGTACGGTATCCGAATGAAATAAGGCATTATTCTTTATACAAATCTCGGTAACTTCATCAATATCTAAAATATTACCTATTTCATTGTTAATCAACATTAAACTTACCAACGTTTTATCTTCTGATGCTGATAAAAGCTGTTCTAGATGAACAGTATCCACAGTTCCAAATTCATCAAGATTTACATAATCTACAAGTATGTTATGATTTTTTTCTAAATGAAAACACGTATGTAAAACGGCATGATGCTCTATTTTAGTCGTAATAATTCTTTTAACTCCAAGGTTAAAAACAGCATTGTGCAATATTAAATTATCTGCTTCTGTGCCACCAGCAGTAAAAATAATTTCGCTGGCCGTTACATTAAAATGCTTTGCAATATTCTTTCTAGCAGTTTCTACCGCAGATTTTGCTTTTCTACCAAATTGATGAATAGATGATGGATTTCCATAATTACTCTTCATAGACGTATGCATTACCTCTATAACTTGGTCATCTATTTGAGTGGTTGCTGCGTTATCTAAATAAACGGTTTTCATAACTTAAAATTAAATAGGGTTTTGAAAAATATAAACTTCTGTAGCTCCTAAGCCATATTTCTTATAAGAAGCATCATAAAATTTTACTGGATATTTATTTAATAATCTTAAAAGTTCAGATCTTAAAACACCTTCTCCAACTCCATGTATAAAAACTACTTTAGCGATTCTTTTAGCTATGGCAAACTCAATTTTACTTTTTGCAGTGTCTAATTGTAGGTTTAACATATCGTAATTATCCATGTTTCTTGTAGACTTCGTCAGTTTACTTATATGCAAATCGACTTCTAAAATCACTTCTTTCTTTTCTTTTTTAAATAAACTTTTCTTTGGTTTATTCTGTGCAATTTTATCTTTTAATAGTGAATTATTAATATCACTAAACTTAGACAACTCATGTTGCTCTACATCAATTCGAACTAATTCTGATGCATTGAATTTAAAAATCATACCATCGGTAGTTTCTACAGAAATTTCAGTACCATTAATACCGATGACATTTCCTTTTAGAACATCATCTAAAACAGCTACTTTATTTCCAATTTTTAAACTCATTCTTTATCTTGACTTAATTTTATTATCAGTTATTTTTAGAAAGTAAATTTATTACAAAAGTAACAAGCTAAAAAGGTTTCTCTCTAAAATAAGTATAAATTCTGATTACTTAACACGTTAAGATACTGAAAGAAGTACAGTATATAAGGAGTTAATCCTATTAAACAATCGGTTCTTTTTTATAAACTTTTTAATTTATCACCAAAAAGGAGTAACAATATAATAGGAATCCCTAATGAGATTACTAAAATCTTATTTGTCTCAAATAAAGACGGATTTAATAAAAGTGTAATAGCAAAACCACCAATTGCTCCACCTAAATGTGCAGAATGCCCAACGTTACCCAATTGCTTTTTCATTCCGTAAATTGAATATAATAAATACCCAACCCCAAAAATATAACCAGGAATTGGTATTGGAATAAAAAACAAATACAATTCCATTGCAGGGTATAAAAGTATGGAAGCATACACAATACCAGAAACCGCTCCAGAAGCTCCTACAGCACTATAATAAGGTTCATTTTTGTGATATTTAAGTGAGTACAAACTACCTGATAATAAACTTCCAAAATAGATTACTAAAAAACCAGGAATCCCTAAAATCTGAGCAACAATATCTCCAAAAAGATATAGAGCATACATATTAAAACCTAAATGCAGCCAGTCTACATGTAAAAAACCCGAAGTTAAGGTTCTTATTTTTTCACCAGATAAAACTTTACCTACTTGAAACTTATATTTATCTAAAAAAGAGTAATCATTAAACCCTTTCATAGAAACCAAAACATTGGCAATAATCAGTATTAATACTGCTTGATTTATATTGTTCATCATAAAGCAAAATTACTGAAATCTGATTTACTAATGCTACTCCATTTTAAATTTATATCCGATATTTGCATACTTAAAATAATACTCCATGCATTTAATTGTTTTTAGTCTTATATACCCGTTTATTTGGTTAATATCTAAACTTCCTATGAAGATATTGTACATAATTTCGGATGGACTATATCTCTTAAACTATTACATTATTGGCTATAGAAAAAAAGTAGTTTTAGAGAATTTACATTTAGCTTTTCCTGAAAAAAGTGAGGAAGAAATTATAAAAATTAGTAAAGGTTTTCTTAAACATTTAACTGATTTTATTGTAGAAAGTATAAAGACTTTTACAATTTCTGAAAAAGAAATTTCTAAAAGAATTAAATATAAAAACATTGATTTACTAAAAGAGGTTGCTAAAAACGGAAAAAGTATTTCTTTAGTAGGAATACATCAAGCAAATTGGGAATGGTTGACAGGCTTACCTTTACAAATTAAAAAACCAGATTTTTATGCTGCGTATACCAAAGTACAAAACAAGCACTTCGAAAAAGTAATTAAAATGTCTCGTTCTAAGTTTGGCGGAACCTTATATAGAACCTCAGACACAATTAGAAACCTTCATCGAAATTTTGTAAATAAAAAACAAGGTATTTATATTTTGTTAAGCGATCAATCTCCACAACTAAAGAACACTCATTATTGGGCTGAATTTATGGGAATAAAAGTACCAATTCATATAGGTGCAGAAACTCTAGCTAAAAGATACGATATGTCTTTTGTATACTGGACGACCAGAAAAATTAAAAGAGGTTATTATGAAGTTGAATTTGAATTGATTACAGAAAATCCAAAAGAGTATAAAAATTACCAACTTACAGATAAATTTATCGAAATAACTGAAAGAAATATTAGAAATCAACCTGAAGTTTATTTATGGTCTCACAAACGTTTTAAACATAGAGATAAAGTTCCGATATTACCATCATAAATAACAACTATATGCAATTATTAAGTTTTGTACTTACATATCCATTAATTTTACTGCTCTCTATATTACCAATGAGAGTTTTATATATTATTTCGGACTTTTTTTTCTTTCTAGTATATTATGTTTTCCGCTACAGAAAAGAAGTCGTTTTAGCAAACTTACATCTTGCTTTCCCTGAAAAATCTGAAGATGAAATTGCATTAATTTCTAAAAAATTCTTTAAACATTTTACAGACTTGGTTGTAGAAAGTGTCAAATACTTTTCTATTAGTGAGAAAGAGATAAATAAACGTTACAAATTTCTAAATCCAGAATTAGTAGATAACTATAGTAAAAAGAAGAAAGGTATTATAATTGTTGGAGCGCATCAAGCAAACTGGGAATGGTCTACAAGTATGCCACTTGCTTTAGAAACAACAATTTTAGGCGCATATACTAAAATACAAAATAAATATTACGAAAAAGCTATCAAAAAGAGTAGAAAACGGTTTGGTATTGATGGGTATAAAACATCTGAAACCATTGTAAACATTCAAAAAAATATTGATAACAAGCTTCAAGCTGCCTATATTTTACTAAGCGACCAGTCTCCACAACCTAATAAAACGTATTATTGGAGTGAGTTTTTTGGTGTAAAAGTACCGATACATACTGGTGCAGAAATGCTTGCAAAAAAGTTCGACTTTGTTGTAATTAACTATGTGGCAAGAAAAGTAAAAAGAGGGTATTATGAAGTTGAATTTCAACTAATAACAGAAACTCCTAGAGATTTTAATGATTATCAAATTACGGATAAATACACAAAAGTAACCGAAGAAAATATAAGGCTACAACCAGAATTATATTTATGGTCTCACAAACGTTTTAAACATAAAGACAAAGTGCCAAAAGAATTTTTATAATCCTTTTGGCACTTTTAGTAGATTTTTATTTCTTTTACAAATTATTTATTTTACAAATTAAACCTTCCTCCAATAAGTATATTTCTTTGGAAAAAAGTAAAACTTTGAGAAGCTCCATCATTTGGATTATAAGTCGTTTTAACATCTGGCATATAGATATAACCAAACTTTAAATCTGATTGGATATAGAAATATTTAAAGAATGTAAAATCTAGTCCAATAACAGCTGAAGTACCGTAACCTGCAATATGAAACTCATCATGTCTTTCTTGATCAAATAACTTAACATCTGTTCTTGGATACAAAATTCCAGCTCCTAAACCTTCCGTAAGGTTTATTTGAAAATTCTTATGATTTAAACCTATTAAATGACCAATTTCATCAAATCTTCTAAACTCAACATTTACATAATTTAAACCATCGGTATGTTCTAGCTGTAAAAAATCTTCAGATAATATTTGATTATCATTATTATAAACACCATCAAATGGAGTTCCTGCATTTATCTCTCCGTCAATTTTTACCGTTTGGTCTGCAACCATTACATATTTCATGTGGTCTACACCTATAGAAATCGTATAATTTTCTTTTAAAAAATATCCTATTCTATAATTGTTTTGAGGAATGGTAATTCTACCCGGATTTAAATAATCGTTGAAACTAAATGGAGTTTGTCTGTCTTTTGCTTTTACATTACGTAAAGTAAAATCATAACTACCATTATCTCCAGTAAAGTGAATATCTGAATCAGAGTAATTAGCCCTGTTCCACCCCCAATAAAAAAAGAATTTTCCTTTATTGGTTATTTTCTCTACATTTTTAAAATTGTCAGTATTTTCTGTACTATTTTCTTGTGAAAAAGAACAGATGCTCATTAATAAAAATGAACCTATTATTACTTTTGTTTTCAAAATACTATGCTATTATTGCTTTAATTTCATTGATAAATCTTACGGCTAAATCATCTGCAGCTTGCTGTGATTTTGCTTCTGTATAGATTCTAATAATTGGCTCTGTATTCGATTTTCTTAAGTGAATCCACTCGTCTGCAAAATCAATTTTTACACCATCTATAGTATTTACATCTTCGTTAGAATAGGTAGACGCCATGGTTTCTAAAATTTTGTCAACATCTATTTCTGGTGTTAACTGAATTTTATTTTTACTCATAAAATAACTTGGATACGAATCTCTTAATTCTTTACAAGATATTTTTTTATTTGCTAAATGAGATAAAAACAAAGCGACACCAACTAGAGAATCTCTACCATAATGAGAAGCAGGGTAAATAATTCCTCCGTTTCCTTCTCCACCAATTACTGTATTGGTTTCTTTCATTTTGATAACCACATTTACTTCTCCAACTGCTGAAGCTGTATACGTTCCACCATGCTTTTCTGTTACATCTCTTAATGCTCTAGAAGAAGATAAGTTAGAAACGGTGTTTCCGCCACCTAATTTTCCTAAAACGTAATCTGCACAAGCAACTAATGTATACTCTTCGCCAAACATAGAACCGTCTTCAGAAATTAAAGCCAAACGATCTACATCTGGATCTACTACAATTCCGAAATCTGCTTTTTCTTTAACCACCAATTCAGAAATATCTGTTAAGTGTTCTTTTAAAGGTTCTGGATTGTGAGGAAACTCACCATTTGGTGTACAATATAACTCTACACATTTAACACCTAATTTTTTTAATAAAGCAGGAATAAAAATTCCTCCTGTAGAATTTACTCCATCTACAACTACTTTAAATTTTGCTTTTTTAATGGCTTTTACATCTACTAAGTCAAGATTTAAAACTTCTTTAATATGCTTTTTTAAGTATTTTTTATTCTTTTTATAAGAACCTAAATCATCTACTTCTGCAAATGAAAAGTCTTCACTTTCTGCTAAAGCTAAAATCTGCTCTCCTTCTTCTCCATTTAAAAATTCTCCTTTTTCATTTAAAAGTTTTAAAGCATTCCATTGCTTTGGGTTGTGAGAAGCGGTTAAGATGATTCCTCCATCTGCTTTCTCTAAAGGTACAGCAACTTCTACAGTTGGTGTTGTAGATAAACCTAAATCGATTACATCTATTCCTAAACCAACTAGAGTATTAGCAACTAAACTAGAAATCATTTTACCAGAAATACGAGCATCTCTACCAACTACTACTTTAATTTTTTTCTTATCTGCATTTCTTGCTTTAATAAAAGCTCCGTATGCAGAGGCAAACTTTACAGCGTCTATTGGGGTTAAATTATCAGCCGTTTTTCCGCCAATGGTTCCTCTAATTCCTGAAATTGATTTTATTAATGTCATAATATATACTTGTCTTTTTAAGCGGAACAAATATAATTCTATTAAATGATTAAATAAATTAGTGAGCTGTAAATTTTATGTAAGCTATTTGTTAGCAAAAATGTGCGTTAGGGATTGAAGTATTTGTTTGAGCTCTTTTTTATTTTTCTTAAAAAAAGCGAGTGTGGAAAGCCCGACCTTTTTAGGAACGCCCCTAAAAAAAGTTTTCAGTATTCAAAAATTAAAATTTTTAAATACTAAAAATCTAAAGCACAAAAAAAGCCGATACAAATTGTATCGACTTTTAAAATATATTAGAAATGTAAATGATTATTTACCTTCTTCCATTTTTTTCTTTAATGCTGCAAGACCACCAATATCTCCTAAGGTAGTTTTTTCTGCTTCTGCTGCTTTCTTAACGGCAACTTTCACATTTCTTTTCTCTTGCTCTTTAAATAAAGATGTATGAGAAACAACAACTCTTCTGTATTCTTTAGAGAATTCTAAAACTACAAATTCGATTTTGTCTCCTTTTTCTAATTTAGAACCATCTTCTTTTTCTAAGAATCTTGTAGGTGCAAATCCTTCTACGCCATCAGCGAAAATTACAACTGCTCCTTTATCATTCTTTTCTTTGATTGTTCCTTCATGTTTAGAACCGATTGCATACGTAGCTTCATGTGCATCCCAAGGGTTATCTTGTGTTTGCTTATGACCTAAGTTTAACTTTCTGTTCTCTACATCTAATTCTAATACTTGTACTTCTAGTTTATCACCAACAGTTACAAAATCTGAAGGATGCTTCACTTTCTTAGTCCAAGATAAGTCTGAGATATAAACTAAACCATCAATACCTTCTTCTAGTTCAACGAATACACCAAAGTTAGTATAGTTACGAACTGTACCAGTGTGTGTAGAACCTACAGGATATTTAGTAGTAATATCTGTCCAAGGATCTGGATGTAATTGTTTGATACCTAAAGACATTTTACGGTCTTCACGGTCTAAAGTTAAAATTTGAGCTTCAACTTTATCTCCAACTTTTACGAAATCTTGTGCAGAACGTAAGTGAGTTGACCAAGACATTTCAGAAACGTGAATTAACCCTTCTACTCCTTGTTCTACTTCTACAAACGCACCATAATCAGCTAAAACAACAACTTCACCATTTACTTTATCACCAACTTTTAATTCGTTGTTTAAAGCTTCCCAAGGATGAGCAGATAATTGTTTTAATCCTAATTGAATTCTAGATTTGTTATCATCAAAGTCTAAAATTACAACGTTTAATTTTTGATCTAATTCAACAACCTCATTTGGATGATTGATTCTAGACCAAGATAAATCAGTAATATGTACTAATCCGTCTACACCACCTAAATCAACAAAGACACCATAAGAAGTAATATTTTTAACAATACCTTCTAATACTTGTCCTTTTTCTAATTGACCAATAATTTCTTTTTTCTGTAATTCAATATCAGCTTCAATAAGAGCTTTATGAGATACAACAACGTTTTTAAATTCGTGGTTGATTTTAACAACTTTAAATTCCATTGTTTTCTCAACATACTGATCGTAATCTCTAATTGGCTTAACGTCAATTTGAGATCCTGGTAAGAATGCTTCGATTCCGAAAACATCTACAATCATACCACCTCTAGTTCTACATTTAACGAAACCGTTAACTACTTCACCAGTTTCATGAGCATTGTTAACACGTTCCCATGCTTTAATTACTCTTGCTTTTTTGTGAGATAATACTAATTGACCAGAAGAATCTTCTCTTTTGTCAACTAATACTTCTACAGTATCTCCTTCTTTTAAACCTTGGTTGTAACGAAATTCGTTTAAAGAAATAACTCCTTCAGATTTAGAGTTGATATCGATGATTGCATCTCTATCAGTAATTCTGATTACAGTTCCTTCAATTACGTCACGCTCGTTTACAAAACCTACAGTTCCTTCTAACGCTTTTTCAAATGCTTGTAATTTTTCTTCATCAACAGCTTCAATACCTTGTTCGTATTTGTGCCAGTTAAAATCAGCTAAAAATTGTGTTGGATCTACAGCTGGAGTTGCTGTTGCTTGTACTTCAGTAGCAGCTACCTGCTCTTCAGTGTTTTTTGTTTCTTCAGACATTTCTGAATAATAATTTTGTATCTTATTGTTTATCAGATTTTAACGATATAAACGCAAAGAGTTGTTTTTATAAATTGTTTTAAATATTCCTTTTATAAATCTGTTCTCGTAAAAAGGAGTGCAAATTTACAAAAATGTTTTGATTTATAACACTTTACAATTAATTTATTATTCCTTTTATTGTTGATATACAAAAAACTACCTTTGCACCCTTAAAACCTTTTAGGTAGATTTTAATGAAGATGGATAAAAATACAAAAGATTTAGTAGATAAAGGAATAATGCTTCCGTTAATGGAAGAGTTCTATACCATACAAGGAGAAGGTGCTCATACAGGTACTGCCGCTTATTTTATTAGAGTTGGTGGTTGCGATGTGGGTTGCCATTGGTGTGATGTTAAAGAAAGTTGGAACGCAGAATTGCACCCACCTACTTTAGCAGATACTATTGTAGACAACGTTAAAAAATATGCGAATACCGTTGTTATAACTGGTGGTGAGCCTTTAATGTGGTCTATGGATTATATTACAGAAAACCTTCAGAAAAACAATATTAGAACGCATATAGAAACTTCTGGAGCGTATTCTTTTTCGGGAAAATGGAATTGGTTTTGCCTTTCGCCTAAGAAAACAAAAATGCCTTTAGCCGAATGTTATCCTGAAGCAGATGAATTAAAAATGATTATTCATAACAAATCTGATTTTGATTTTGCTGAGCAAGAAGCCGCTAAGGTTGGTGCTAAATGTCAACTTTATTTACAGCCAGAATGGAGTAAAAAAGAAAAGATGACTGCAGAAATTGTAGATTATGTTATGAAAAATCCAAAGTGGAAAATTTCTTTACAAACACATAAATACCTGAATATTCCATAATATTCAGGTATTTTATACTTTTATTAGGAACTGCTTCCTGCGAGGAGTTTATCTTAAGCGTAGTCGAAAGACACTCGCTTTTTTTGTTGCTAGTTCTCTACACAATTTGTTCATTCTTTAGAAATTCAATCTAACTGACAGTTAAAAAGAATTCAAACATATGCTTCAATCAGGGGGCCTAGACTATTTGTAAGCTTTAAACTAATCCTCGATTCTTCTATCTACTATAGAACAAATACGATCAAACTGTTCGTTAATTCCCATATCAGAATTATCAAACTCAATAGCGTCTTTTGCTTTCATTAAAGGAGAATCTTTTCTGGTAGAATCTATTCTATCTCTTTCTTCTACATTAAAAAGTATGTCTTTAAAATCTACTTTATCACCTCTATCAATCAATTCTTTATAGCGTCTATTAGCTCTCTTATCTGCAGAAGCGGTCATAAATAACTTTAATTCGGCATCCGGAAAAACAACTGTACCAATATCTCTACCGTCCATAACAATACCGCTGTTTTTTCCCATTAGTTGCTGTTCTGCTACTAACTTTTTTCTTACTTCAGAAATCGCTGCAACTTTACTAACTAATTGAGAGACTGCTAAAGTTCTAATCTCTTTTTCTACATTATTAGCGTTTAAAAACATTTCAGCAAAACCTAAATCTTCATTGAATTTAAATGTAAGAGAAATATGTTTTAAATTTAAAATAAGTCCTTTCTCATCTAAATGAGTTTTACTCACAAAATTATTGTTCATAGCAAATAAGGTAACTGCTCTATACATTGCACCTGTATCTACATAAATATAATTGTACTTTTTTGCTACTAATTTAGCAATGGTACTTTTTCCTGTTGATGAAAAACCATCAATAGCTATTATAATTTTTTTATTCATATTACCTTCTACTATCTAAATCTATTAATAAACTAAAAGTACTTGCATTTGCTGCAGAATGAAATTTAGAATACGCATAATTGAACTTTAATCTGTTCATTTGAATTCCAAATCCATAAGAGAAACCACTAAAAGTTCTAGCGTTTTGTAATTTTAATTCAGCTGCTCTTCTAAAATTATAACCCAATCTTAGATTAATCAAACTCTCTGGAAACAATTCACCACCTATAACAAAATGTCTAAAAGTATTTCCTAAAAAACCTACGTCTTCATTAGTAATATTACCTTCTAAATCGGTTGTTTGATCAGACGGATTAGCTACAGAGATATCCCATTTTTGTAAATTATCTATAGTCGCATACCATTTTAAAGGTACGTGTTCTAATTTATAAGAACCTCCTAAAGCTACTTTAAAGGGCATTTTTTCTTTTACACCATTATATGTTTGTATTTGAGTACCAATATTTCTGGCAACTAAAGTAAATGTATATGGTTTATAAGGGCTATTATATAAAATTGCTAAATCTGCAGAAACACCAACAGAGCTATAACTATCAATATTAGAGTTGATAAACCTTATGTTGGCTCCAATAAAAAAATTTGATCTTGGTATATTTAGAGCATACCCAGCTGAAACGGCAATATCACTTGCATTAAAATTACCTGTTTCATTTCCTTCCTCATCAGCTCCTATTAAAGAACCATAATCTATATATTTAATACTTCCATGTATCGTTCCAAACCTTCTAGAAATCGTTTTTGCAAATGCTAAAGAACCAATGTTTATACCGGCTAAGTAACTCGTGTAATTTGCAGATAATTTATTATCAATTTCAACACTTATCACAGAAGGATTCCAAATTGGCTGGTTTACATCATCTAAAAGCGTTAAAACCTCACCACCTAAAGCTACTTGTCTCGCAGAAGTAGAAATATTTAAAAACTGATACACTTCTCCTCCTCCAACTTGAGCAGTTAAGGAGATAGAAAAAAATAAAATAGAAATAAAAAATAATTTTATCATTAACTAATTTAGTTTCAATTTACAAATATACTTTATAACGTAGTAGCATCATAAAAATTACTATTTAAAACTATAAAATATTTTCATTTAAATGTCATTATAAGATAACCCTGAATATTATTCATGAAATATATTTATATTTTCTGAATAATTAATATTGATACTCAACAGACATATAAAATCTATTAAGTTCCTACCCTCTATTTACTAAGAATACAATTATACATGGTTTTTTCTTAAAAAGGTACTTCAAAAAGTATAAAATTGAATCTTCTACTTGTTCTGAATACATATTAAATTAAAGGTTTAAGGCTAAGAAAATTAACTACACTTTATTAGCTACAAAGGCCATTGGCTATCGAAATCCTTTCTATTGATTATTTTTATTGTAATTTTGTCGATGCAACTGTTTTTCTGCTTTTATTTTTTCTTATAAGCTTGGTCTTTAAGCTTTATCTTCACTGCACATTAAATTTTACCTTTTGAAAACAGTATTAAATAGAACACTAAATTAATCAACCTAAATATTTTACGAAAACTACAATATGAGTAATTCTTTTAGAACCAAAACCACTTTAGATAAAGGCGTAACTATACCTAGTCTAATTTTTATAATCTCCATTTGTCTAATTTCTGCTATTTTTCCTGAATTTACAGAAACCCTCCTGAATAAGGTTAAAAACTTCATATTTGTTAACTTTAATTGGGTATACGTTTGGTGTGTTACAATATTTGTTATTTTCTTGGTTTATTTAATGTTTAGTAAGTACGGAAATATTAAGCTAGGAAGTAACGATAGCAAGCCAGACTATTCTTTCTTTTCATGGGTTTCAATGCTATTTTCCGCTGGTATGGGAATTGGGTTGATGTATTTTAGTGTAGCAGAACCTATGCAACATTACTCCAATGAAGTATTAATGGGCAACAGTACCATTAGTCCTGCAAAAAATGCTCAATTATATACTTTTTTCCATTGGGGAATTCATGCTTGGGCTATTTATGGTACTGTAGGACTATCATTATCCTACTTTGCATACCGATACAAACTTCCACTTTCATTACGAAGCTGTTTATACCCAATACTAAAAGATAAGGTTAAAGGAAAATGGGGAAACGCAATTGATGTATTCGCTCTTTGCAGTACCTTTTTTGGAATAACAACCACACTTGGTTTTGGTGTTGTTCAAATCAATTCTGGATTAGAAACCCTAAATATAGTACCCGAGAGTAGTTTTATCTATCAAATTATAATAGTAGGTGTATTGGTTTCTATTTCCATTTTTTCTGCTGTAACCGGCGTAGATAAAGGTGTTAAAATACTAAGTAATATTAATATTATTAGTGTTGTTATTTTATTATTATTTGTTTTATTTCTTGGACCAACTGTTTATATAATAAGCAGTTTTACCGAAGGAATGGGAAGTTACATTCATAACTTTTTTAAACTAACATTTAATACACATATTTATGAAGAAGAAACACTGCCTTGGTTTTACGATTGGACCATACTTTACTGGGCGTGGTGGATTTCTTGGTCTCCTTATGTTGGACTTTTTATTGCTAAAATATCAAAAGGAAGAACTATACGAGAATTTATTTCGGCAGTATTAATCATACCAACATTATTCAATTTTATTTGGATGTCTGTATTCGGAAATAGCGCTATTTGGTTTGATATTAATGTCGCAAATGGACTACTTAGTGAATTATCTAGTAATCCTGATGCCTTGATGTTTAATTTTTTAGAATACCTACCATTCACTAAAGTAATTAGTTTATTAGCTATTTCTATCATTCTTATTTTCTTTGTAACATCTGCAGACTCAGGTATGTTTGTAATGAATAGTATCTCTAGTAAGAACTCACAAAATTCTCCTAAATGGCAAACTGCAGGATGGGGAATTCTACTTGCTATTCTAGCCCTATTTTTATTAAACGCTGGAGGGCTTGAAGCCTTACAAAGCATGACACTTATTACAGCACTACCGTTTTCTATAATTATTCTTTTATTTGTTGTGAGTCTTGTAAAAGCACTCGCTATAGATAATGATTATTACAAACGTGATTTTCAAGTAACCCCTTGGTCTGGTTTATTTTGGAAAGAACGTTTAAAACAAATTATTTCATACGATGACCAAAAATCTGTTGATGAATTTATTGAAAACACGGTTAAACCTGCCTTTAAAGAACTACACCAAGAATTTGTAAATAATGGAATTGAAGCAACTGTTCATTTTTCCGAAAAACCCAAAAGCGTAGAAATTGAAATTAAGTATGATGTCGTTAATAATTTTGTATATGGCGTAAAAAATCAATCAAAATTAGTTTCTCAATACTTAATTGATGAAGACAACCTTGGAGGATTTGAAGAAGATTGTTCGTACCTTCCTATAACTTATTTTGGTGATTACAGAAAAGGATATGACGTACGTCTTTTTACTAAAGATGAACTAATTTCTGATGTCCTCAAACATTACGAAAGGCTTTTAGCTATTATTTCCGAAGAAAAAAACGAAATGTTTATTAGTAGTAATGCAAATAAAAAATAAATCAGTAAGATGTTCATCCTTTAAAACAAATACATCTCTCTAAAAAACGAAGTCAAAACAATAATATCAACATAACAATGACTACTACTTACGAAACCATTCAAAGGTTTTGTAAATAATAGTCATATAAACCTCATTAAGAGTTATTTGATAAATATTTAAATTTGATATTTTTCCAGAAAATTCTCTATATGTGTTCGATTACTGTAAATTTAAGTCAGTAAGGTAACCTAGCTTTAGAAATACTTTTTTTTATTCTAAGACCTCGGTATAATAGCTGAGTATTTAAAATATAATCTTATTTAACAGTAATTTTATCTAAGTAATAACAATGTTAAGTAACATATTTGCTGTTATAAGTAAAAAAGGAATATTCTGTTTACTAGAAAATAATAAAAAACTCCATTTTTAAAATGTTTATTAACGACATCAATTTTCCGCTTTAACAATCACCACCTTCTAAAAGAAATATTTACTATATGATATTCTACTTATTTCGAAAAACTTGAAATAGTAAAAAAATAATATACTTCTTCCCCATCAAATTGAATATTTAAGAAAAGAGAAAAAAAATATTTTTTTATCTAAATGCAATTATAAACAATCATGAATATTATTCACAAAAACAAGTATGTAAAATTAACAATACTTTATATTTAGATATAATAAAAATAAAATACTGCAATAAAGCAACACTTACTAACTATAAAAATGCAGTAAAAACGCAAAAATGACGCAAAAAAAATAAATAAAATGCAAGATTATTGTAATAAATTGTTAAGTTTGTCTTAACTAATCAATAATAATAACTATGACTAAAAAAATTAAAGTAACACTTCTGGTTTTTTTTACAACTTCATTTTCCGTACTATTTTCACAAAACATAATTGTGAAAGGTACTGTTGTTGATAAAATTGATACGCCTTTACCAGGTGTAACTATTGTAATTAAAGGAAGTAATAAAGGAACGTCTACTGATTTTAATGGAAATTATAACATATCAGTTGCAAAAGGTAAAACACTAGTTTTCTCTTCTATTGGTTTTCAAAAAAAAGAAGTTATTGTAAATAGCACAACTGCCAAGATCGTTTTAGAAGAAGACACTTCTGTTCTTGGTGAAGTTGTTATCACTGCAGAATTCGGTTTAAAACGTGTAAAGCGTAGTATCGGTTCTTCAGTACAGCATATTGAAGGAAAAACTATTGAAGATTCTGGTAGAGAAAATTTTATTACCGCATTAGCAGGTCGAGTTGCTGGTCTTAATGTAGGGTCTACAAGTGGAAATCCTGGTGCCTCTACCAATGTGGTTCTTAGAAACATTACCTCTATATCGGGTAATAATCAACCGCTTTATGTTGTGGATGGTATTCCTATGAACAATTCTACTTTTGATCCGAGCGGAATGGCTGGTGGAGAATTTTCTGTACGTGACATGGACTTTTCTTCTAGAGGTAACGATTTTAACCCTGATGATGTTGAATCTATAACAATTTTAAAAGGAGCTGGTGCTGCGGCATTATACGGTTCAGATGCATCTAACGGAGCAATTATTATTACCACTAAAAAAGGTACTTCTGGTAAAGGAACTGTTCGATTTAGTAATTTTCTAAAATTTAGTAATGCTTATGGTTATCCAGAAATGCAAGACAAATATTCTAACGGAGCTAAAGGGACAACAAACTACTATTACACAAGTAAATTTGGAGGGTTGTATCCAGAAGATACAAAAATCTATGATAATCTTGATGCAATACTTCAAACAGGCGTTCAACAACGATACAATGTTTCTGTAGATGGAGGATCTGATAAAGCAACTATTCGTGGTAGTTTTTCTCAATTAAACGAAACTGGTGTTGTAAAAACTACTAAATACAAAAGAACTAATTTAAGTTTATCTGGTAAAGCAGAAGTTACAGATTGGTTAACTTTTGAAGGAGCTTTGCAATATACTAATACTGAAAACAACAAGGTTAGAACAGGTACTTCAGGTCCGTTATATCGTGCTATGTTATGGCCTAGAGTAGATGATATGAGCAATTATCTTGCTGAAGACGGTAGCCATATGAGAACACCTGATTATTACCTTGATGTAGATTTATTAAATCCTCTTTTTGGAATGAATAATAATAAGTATTATGATGAATCAGATAGATTTATCAGTAATATTTCTTTGAATATGACGCCAATGAAAAACACTTTTGTTAGGGCACAAGTTGGATGGGATGTAGGTATGCAAACCTATGTAACATCTACACATCCTTATTATGCGTATGATAATGCTGGTGAAGGTAGTTATAACATAACTCAGTCAAATTTTTCTGATCCAACCATTAATATACTTGGTGGTTATAGTAATACATATTTTGACGACAAATTTTCATTTTCAGGTCAATTAGGATATCACCAAGTAGAGAATGGAGTAACAAGAACTAGTAGTTATGGTAGTAATTTTATTGCAACAGATTTTCAATCTATCAACAACACAGACCCTTTAACACAAACATCTAGCCAAAGAAATACCAAAAGACGAGTACAAGGAATTTCTGGTTCGTTTGAATTTGGATATAATAATTTAGCTTTTATAACATTAAGAGCTAGAAATGACTGGTCATCTACATTGCCTGTAGAAAACAACAGTTATTTCTATCCTGCTGTAGAAGGAGCTTTAATTGTATCTGATTTAGATTTCTTAAAGGATAATGAAACTATAAATCATTTTAAGCTACGTGGTTCATGGGCTCAAGTTGGTAAAGATGCAAGTCCTTTACAAATAGACCCACAATTAGAAAAAACTAATTTAACAGGTGGGGGGTTCAAATATGGTTATACAGGTCCTAACCCAGAACTTAAACCAGAAATTACAACTGCAAATGAAATTGGTATAGACTTAGGTTTGTTTAAAAATAGAGTAAAAACAAGTTTTACCTATTTTACAACGGAAAATTCAGATCAGATAGTAAGAGGTTTTAGATTAAGTTATGCAACAGGATTTGTATTAAACACATTAAATGTAGGTACATTTAAAACAAAAGGATGGGAAGCAAATATTGATGTTGATATTATAAGAAATAATGACTTTACTTGGAATTTTGGTATCAATGGATCTCAAGGAACTTCAGAAGTTGTTTCTCTGCCAGAAAATGTAACGGAATACTATAATGCCTATACTTGGACTTCTGGAAACATACGAAATGGTATTATGCAAGGTGAATCAATTTCAACTATAACAGGTAGAGCATACGAACGTAATGATAATGGTGATATCTTAATTAGTCCAACTACAGGATTACCTATCACCGCTAGTGAATGGTCTATTATTGGAGACAGAGAACCAAAATTACGTTTTGGAATGAGTACTAGTTTTAAATATAAAAACTTTAGATTATCTAGTTTATTTGCTGGACGCCTAGGAGCTACTGTTGTAAATGGAACAAAACGAGATATGATGTATAGAGGGAATAGTTGGGAATCAGTAGATTTAAGAGAAAGTGGTCCACAAATATTTAATGGTGTTATTCAAGATGGTAATGAGAATTCAGCTAACCCAACTCAAAATACAATAGCAGTAGATTATAGTATGTATGGTTCTTCTATATTTACAGGAGGAGACGAAGATTGGCTAGAAAAAGATGTAAACTATTTACGTATGCAAGAATTACGTTTTTCTTACCGTCTAGATGAAGATTTACTTAATAAATCTAAACTTTTTTCTCAAGTAAACCTATATTTTGTAGCAAACGACTTATTTACTTGGACAAATTATTCTGGTATTGATGCTGTGGGGAACTCAGTTTCAGCAGCTGCAGGAGGTACGGGTGGTGAAGGTATTGATATTTGGTCTATTCCAAATCCACGCAGCTATTCAGTAGGAATCAGTTTAACCTTAAATTAAAAAATCATGAAAAATAAATTAATATACATACTAATAGCTTTTTTCAGTTTTACTAGCTGTGAAGAATATCTTGATGTAAATAATAATATAGATGCACCTGCTGAAGTAGAAGGGTATTTATACCTAGCAGGAATTACCCAACAATATCAAGGTATTTATTATGATCTAAGAGCAATTGCTCCTATGACACAAATGATGGGTACAAGTAGTTACACTAGTTTTGCTAGCAATTACTATAATTTAGGGAGCGATGCTGGAGGAGAAATTTGGAGAATGACTTATTGGAGTCAAGGTCAAAATCTAGAAAACTTAATCAATCAATCTATAGAAGCAGAAGATTGGACTTTAGCTGGAATTGGTTTAGCAATGAAAGCTTACAGTTGGGATTTATTGACAAAAGTTCATGGAGAAGTACCAATGAATGATGCATTTGTACCTAGTTTACTACAGCATGATTATGATTATCAAAAAGATGTCTACACCCAAGTTCGTGAATGGGCTTATGAAGCAATTGAAATGTTAGAAAAAACTGACGATCAATCGTATGGTGATAAATTAACTAATAATGATTTTATTTATGGTGGTGATAAAGAAATGTGGAAGAAATTTTCATACGCCATTATTGTCCGTAACTTAGCTTCTTTAAGTAATAAATCAGACTTTTCAGGAACATACGCTCAAGAATTAATTGATGCAGCTGGTAAATCTTTCCAAAGTCCTAGTGATGACGCTACTGTTTCTGTAGGTGGTGGATCACAATCTGCACCATACAGTAGCTATAATAATTTTTGGGGAACGGCAAGAGGTAATTTAAGTTACAGCTATTTTCAACATGATTATGCAGTACAAGTATTTACAGGTACAGTTCCTAAATATGAGGATGCAACAGGAGATAAAATTCATATTATAAATACGACAAACTATTATCATCCGGTTGAACTTGCGGATAAACAAATTATAACTGATACGTTAACAAATGAATTAGGCCATTATGATCCTAGAGTTGCAGTTAAATTGGCTACAGAAAGTAACCCAACATATTTAAATTTAAATAATACAGACAGTATAAAAGCGTATCAATATTATGGAGGTTCTTTTACGGGTAGTACAGGACCTATAGGACAAGCTCCATCATTTTACGGTAGAACCTTATCTTCTCAATACCAAGGTACAGTTCATGATGGTACTGGTAGATGGATTTATAGAGATGATGCACCATATATATTAACCACGTACTCTGAAATTCAATTTTGTTTAGCAGAAACCTATTGGAAGTTGGGTCAAAAAACAGATGCTTTTGAAGCCTTCAAAAGAGGGGTAAGTGCAGATATGCAAACAACAGCTCGTTATATAAGTACAGGAAGTGAAGGAAGTGCTAGTGGAGGTGACAAAATTACAACAAGTGTTTTTAATTCACTTGCATCAGAATACTTAAACGGACCTTATGCAGGAGCACTACCATTAAACGAATTTACATTGTCACATATTATGATGCAAAAATGGGTTTCTTTATATCCATGGGGAGCTTCAGAAGCTTGGGTTGATATGCGTAAATATAATTATGATATTGACTATACAGGAGATGTTCCTAGCACAGGTAATGGTTTTATACACGGACTAGTAGATCAGAAAAAAGACACAGACGATACTAAAGTATACAAAGGTTTTTATTTAGCACCTGCGCAAGTGGAAGGTAGAAAAGGATCTTATTATACACAAAATGAAGGTTCACCAAGTTACCGAATAAGACCTCGATTTAATTCAGAATATATGTGGAATATACCTTCTTTAGAGATACTTAAACCTATATCGGGAACAGCAGAGAATTATCACACGTCTATTCCGTGGTTTGTCTATCCAGGAGATTTACCTCAATAAAGTATATGTTCAACTTAAGAAATCTAAAAAACATGAAAAATATAGCTAAAATAGGACTCTTTCTAGTTTGTGCATTTTTAATTACAGCTTGTGAAGAACACGTTGTAGAATATGACACAACAGAAATTGATACAGAAACAACAGCACAATTCCAAATACATTATGTAGTTCCCCTTGCAAGTGGAACCGCTAGCACCATAAATAGGATAGAATTAAATGATGAGTTATTAAGCAATGAAACTTATTCATTACCTATTAATAGCTTTATACCTAGATCTGCTACGGGTGGTAAATTTTATACTACAGAATCTGGATTAATAAATCTAAAACTATATATAGGAGCTGTAGATGATTTAACATTAGTTTATGACAAGAATATTGAAATGCCTGCAGGAAAAACGACTCTAATTGTGCATGATTTTGATAAAGATCCAACTATAGTAGATTATGGAGAATATCCAAAAATAACAACAGAAAACACAGGTGAAACAACATGGATTAAATTTCATAATTCCCTTTATGAAACACCAGGAGTACCTACTACTCTAAGACTTCAATACCAGTATCAATATATAATAGATAATGATACCGGAGAAAGAAGTGAATGGTTTAATGTTGGAGAACCAGTTTTATTTGGAGAAGCAACGGGATGGGAACCAGTAACAGTAAATAAACGAATAGAAATATCTTCTGGTTATGGATATAATTATTACCGTATTAGAGTAATTGGAGATGATGGATCTGATCAAGGTAGCCTACAAGTTTTTAGATGGAGTTTGAATGATTACAGTGATTATTGGACAGGTTATGTTGGTAGTTATAGACAACATATTCTTTCTAGATACCGCGTAGGTAACTCATCTTATTACGGTAGAGTATATCAATATACTGCATTGTAAATAATTTCAAATTTGTATAAATTAAAGCCAGTTCTAATTTACTTTAGAACTGGCTTTATTCTTTTTATGCCTATATAAATTATTTAAGACAATATAAGCAAAAGTGAATCTAATTAAGGGCGTGCCCATGAAAAAAGCATGGTCAGGCTATACACTACAAGTCCTCGCTCGTACCTCACTGTGGGCTTTTTGTTACTATCCTTCACGCAAAAACATTCAGTTATATAAAAAAAATAGATAGTAATTAATGAACATTTCTGACTAACGTCTTATAAATATCAAAAGACTTATTATTATTTAGAAATTACACGTTTGTTTAAAATAATTTGTCAGTTGTACCTTTTTAAAAAAATCCGAAAATCATAAAAGGATAATCTAATTTGAATTAACTTCAATAAGAGACTTTAAACGAAGATAGATATCAATACTAAATCAAAGCAAAGGGGAACTAAAAAACGATACCTTGTAAAACTCAACTTATATGAGCATCTGTACTTGCTTAATGCCTACACTCATAAAACTCTGAAAAAAATTCCGGTTGATAAAATAACAATTACTAATTAAAGGCTCCCATTGTTTGTAACAGTATCGACACAGATTAGCAGAATAAACCACAGAAAGTCATAAAAAATTATCAAGAAAGAATAAAACATTGTCATGCTGAACTTGATTGAGCATCTCAAATTGCATAGACTTAACGCAACAAAGAAATTGAAGTAAATTCAGATTGATAAGATAACAATAAGTATTTCCAGGATCACCTAACAATATAAAGTAGTGTATGATCAAGAGTATGAGATTTTTCCTACCATCAAATGATAAGTTAGATGATTTTATCTAATACATTGATTACAAAAAAATGACTATGTTTTCAGTTGAGGACAAAAAAAACCTCAATTCATAAGAATTGAGGTTTAGTATCTTGAATATTCAAGATTAAAGAAAGGCGGCGACCTACTCTCCCACATAAATGCAGTACCATCGGCGCGATTGGGCTTAACTTCTCTGTTCGAGATGGGAAGAGGTGAGCCCCAATGCTATAACCACCCTAAAATTTTCAGCTAAATAATTTTAACTGTATAAGTTAACATATGGTAAAATAATATCTAAATCGTCTAATAAATAAAGAGGTTCTGCTCCCGCCTTTCGGCGGGAAGCGTACATAAGTCTATGGGTTATTAGTATCACTTGGCTATGACATTACTGCCTTTACACCTATGACCTATCAACGTTGTAATCTCCAACGACCCTTTAAAGAAATCTCATCTTGTGGTGGGTTTCGCGCTTATATGCTTTCAGCGCTTATCCCTTCCCGACGTAGCTACCCTGCTATGCTTCTGGCGAAACAACAGGTACACTAGAGGTCAGTCCAACTCGGTCCTCTCGTACTAGAGTCAGATCCACGCAAATTTCTAACGCCCACAGCAGATAGAGACCGAACTGTCTCACGACGTTCTGAACCCAGCTCGCGTGCCACTTTAATGGGCGAACAGCCCAACCCTTGGGACCTTCTCCAGCCCCAGGATGTGACGAGCCGACATCGAGGTGCCAAACCCCCCCGTCGATATGAGCTCTTGGGGGAGATCAGCCTGTTATCCCCGGAGTACCTTTTATCCTTTGAGCGATGGCCCTTCCATGCGGAACCACCGGATCACTATGCTCTTGTTTCCAACCTGATCGACCTGTATGTCTCTCAGTCAAGCACCCTTATGCCATTGCACTCTACGTACGGTTACCAAGCGTACTGAGGGTACCTTTAGAAGCCTCCGTTACTCTTTTGGAGGCGACCACCCCAGTCAAACTACCCACCAAGCACTGTCCTCATCTCTGAGTTAGACTCTAGATAAGCAAAGGGTGGTATTTCAAGGACGACTCCACAACGCCTAGCGACGCCGCTTCAATGTCTCCCACCTATCCTACACATTACTTATCCAAAGCCAATACTAAGCTATAGTAAAGGTTCACGGGGTCTTTTCGTCCCGCTGCGGGTAATCGGCATCTTCACCGATACTACAATTTCACCGAGCTCATGGCTGAGACAGTGTCCAG